>JBKBMG010000007.1:0-125439 GCA_046295975.1 Rhodocyclaceae bacterium | reverse complement strand
TCGACGAGGCGCCCGGCCGAATCGCTGACGAAGCGGGTGAGCCCGCGCAAGGGGTCGGTCTGCTCGGCCAGCGCGCCCAGCGCATCGTAGGCATAGCGGCGCCACAATTGGGCGGGGGCGCCGTCACCGGCCGCAGCGGCGGTCGGGGTGGTGGGCGGCGCGCCCAGCGCCTGGGCATCGTCGCCCGCCTGCTGCCAGGCGAGGCGGCCACGCGGATCGTAGCCGAAGCGGGTGCCGATGCGGCCCTGGGAGCGCCACAGCTCGCGATGCAGATCGTCGCGCTCGAAGTCGCTCACCACCTGATCGTCGAAGCGCCGTTGATGGACGTGGCCGCTGCCGTAGGTCAGCGCGTCCAGGCGCTGGCCATGGGGCAAGGTGATGCGGGTGGGCAACCCGAGCGCGTCGCGGCCGTAGCGCACCGCGCCGTCGGCGCCATGTTCGGCCAGCAATTGACCGGCCGCGTCGTACTCGAAGCGCAGGGCGTCCTCGCCGATGCCCAGCAGGCGGCCCAACTCGGTGGGTTCGCGACGGGCCGACAGCAGGCGGTCGGCCGCATCGTAGGCGTAGTGATGCACCGCGGTGGCGCTGTGGGCGGCGATCAGCCGGCCGGCCGCATCGTACTCGAAGCGATGCGTCTTGACCTGCTCCGGCGAGGCCGCGCCGGAGCGTTCGGCGCGGTGGCCGATGGTGGTGGTTTCCACCCGGTTGCCCGCGGCATCGTAGCGGTGACGGGTTTCGATGCCGTCGACCCCGACCTGGCGCAGAAGGCGGCCGGCGGCGTCGTAGTCGAAGCGGTAGGCGGCGCCGTTGCCGTTGGTCAGGCTCAGCAGCCGGCCGTGGGCGTCGTAGGCGTGGTCCAGGGTGCGTCCGGTCGGGTCGGTGTGGCGCGTGATGCGCCCGGCCGCGTCGCGTGCCCAGCGGTTCTTGAACGCAGGGCTGCGGGTGACGCCCTGACGCCCGCCGCGGTAGTGGCCGATGAGATGGCCGGCGGCGTCCCATTCGAAGGATTCGCTGTCGCCATCGGACAGGTGCAGCGTCTGCGGGCGACCGAGGGCGTCGTAGTCGAAGCGGGTGCACCGGCCAAGCGCGTCGCTGCTTTCCACCAGCAGACCATCATCGTTCCAGGTGTGGCGGGTGGTCTTGCCGGAGCAGTCGGTGTGGGTGGTGAGCTGGCCGCGGGGGGTGTAGTCGAAGCGGCGGGTGTGGCCGGCCGCATCGGTGTGGGCCGAGGGCAGGCCGCTGACGTGGTAATCGAAGCGGTCGGTGCGTCCGAGCGGGTCGGTGGCGCTGCGCAACTGGCCCAGGTTGTCATAGCGGGCCTTCCAGCGGCTACCGTCGGGCAGGGCCACGACGGTGCGGCGCAGGCTGTCGCCATGGTAGGCGTAGCGGGTGTCGCGCCCCAGGGGGTCGGTGACGCGGGCCAGACGGGAGAAGGCATCCCACTCCAGGCGGGCGACGCGGTCGCCGGGCAAGTGCAGCACGACGGGAAGATCGGCGGCGTTGTACTCGGTGCGGTAGTGGGCGCCGTCGAAGTCGGTGAAGGCGACCACATTGAAGCGTTCGTCGTAGCGCCAGTGGGCGGTGTGGCCGAAGCTGTCCTCGGCCCAGCTTTCGGCGCTGGCCGGGGCGTAGCGGAAGTGGTAATGGGCGCCGTCGCTGTTCTGGTGGGCGACCACCCGCGGGCGACCGTCGGCGAAGTCGTGGCCCCACTGGTAGGTGCAGGTGAAGCCGAGGGCGTCGCGGTGCGACACCATCAGGCCGCGGTCGTAGCTGAAGTGCCGGCGTGCGCGAGCGCGCCGGTCGAGCACCTGGGCCAGGCGTCCGTCGGGGTGGTAGCGGTAGGAGACGAGGGGGGCTGGCGCGGGGCGGTCGAAGTCGGCGTGGGTGCGTTCGATGGCGGCCACGCGTTCGAGCGCGGGTGTGTAGCGCAAGGCGATGCGCTGGCCGGTGTTGCTGGTGAGCGCCAGCAGGCGGCCGTGTTCGTCGCGCTCGAACACGGTGAAGTTGCCGAAGCTGTCTTCTGCGTGGCTCAGGCGGGCCGTGCCCACGTCGTCGAAGGCGGTGAACACGCGCACGCCGCCATAGGGATCACGCAGGAAGTAGCGTCCGTCCGGGCTGCGGCAGAAGTGCAGTTGCTCGGTGGGCGTGAAGACGGTGGTGCCAGGTTCGAGGTGGGGGAGTTCGATCTCGCGTCCCTGGTCATCGACCAGGATGATGCGATCGTCGCGCGTTTCGATCCGGGTTTCCCAAGCGCAGGCCCAGCCGGGGCCGAACAGCCCTTCGTGGGTGAGGTCGCTGGCGTAGAAGCGTTCGAGCCGGATCGGCAGGCGGTCGACCAGATCGAGGTCGGGCGCTTCCATGAGCACCTTGCGACCGGTCGTGAGCTCCACCGGGTTGCCGGTCAACGCACCCCAGCCACGCTGGATGGCCGGCCCGACCACGAAGTGACCCAGGGCCTCGCCTGCGAGATAGCCCGCGGTGTATTTGGCTGCGCAGGGCATGATCGTGCGCAGCGAGGCGCCGGCCATCCTGGTGGCGATTCTCGCCAGACCACCCGCGAGCCCGCCGATGAGAAAGGCGACGTCGACGGTGCGGCGCAGCCAGTCGGGGATTTCATCGGCTACGTCCAGGTAGCGGTGACGGCCACCACCGATGAAAACGTTGCGCGAGCCGTCCTCGATCAGCGCGCCGCAGGTGATGGCGTCGTCTATGCGCGCGGCGGCCTTGTCGTTGATGAACACGTTGGTGGAGCCTTCCGCCACCACCGGGGCGGGGTCTCCGCCGTCGCGGCTGCATTCGACCTCGCTGAGCTCCACCAGTGCGGCGTTGCGGCTGTTGGTGAAGACGTTGCGCGAACCGGTGGCGATGACGCCGGTGGTGGTGCGGAACATTCGCCCTATCCATGTCCCCAGGGCCACCGCACCGGTGCCCGCGCCGTAGGCCAGCAGCCCGACGAGCAGGGCGGCGCCGAAGCCGCAGGTGACTGTTGCAAACGTGGCGGCGGCGATGATGGCGACACCAATGACGGCACCCACCAGAAAGCCGGCCAGGGCCTGGCTGTGGCTGATGGGGTCTTCGATGCGGGCAGCTTCGTACATGGTGGGAATTCCCGGTGCGCTGGCGTGCCTGGAGACACGGGGTGAAACGGTTTGCGTAGTCGGTGGCGGCGGCGTGGCCCGGTCAGGGCTGATCGTCGCCGTCGCGGCGTGGGACGAAGCTCTCGAGCCAGTTCTGCCACAAGGTGTCGAAGGCGGCGATGAAGGGTTTGGGGCTGCTTGCGGTGAAGATCAGCACCCGCAGCGGTTGCGCCGCGGAAGGCAAGGCAAAGGCCGCCTGGCGTTGGTACACCGTGGTGGTGCCGCTGCGGTAGTGAGCCTGGATGGCTTCGCCTTCGATCGCCTCGTCGCCGCTGCCCAGCCACGAGGCTGCCCGCTGCTCCACCTTGTGGCCGGCCATCTTGCGCTTGAGCAGGGCGACCTGGCGGGTGACATAGGCTGGAATGTCTTCCCCGGCTTGCAGGGTGTCGCGGGCAATGCTGAGGTTGGGCAGGGTGTCGAGCTTGTCGGCTACGACGAAGATGTTGTTGCTGCGGTCCTGAAAGGCGGGGGGCAGAGTGATGCTGCCTTCGTCGATGCGGTAGGCGGGAGCTGGATTCGGCGTGGTGTCGGACATGGGGGCGTTCGGAGGGGGCTGTGAGCTGGAAGGGGCGTGTGTTGGTGTGGGTTGGCGTTGCGCGAGACGATGCAAGTTGTTCGAGGCGGGCCGCGGGACCGGCATCTGCCTGCGGATGCCGGCAGCCTCGGGGAGTTGCGGAAGGCATAGTACCGATCGATAAGCGGCAATGTCAATCGTGTATTCCGGGTGCCTTTGGCGCGATCGGTTCGATGGCCTCGCTCCGGGTGCATCGCGAGGGCCGCCGCTGCCCGGAGCGGACCGCTACAATGTAGGGGTCGCCGCGTGCCGCGGCCCTTGATCAACCGCCGGATCGCGTCGATCCGTTTGCCCGGAGCCGCACATGCCCATCCAGGAAATCTCGCACCCCCTCGTCAAGCACAAGATCGGTCTGATGCGCGAGGCCGACATCAGCACCAAGAAGTTCCGCGAACTCACTGCAGAACTGGCGCGCCTGCTCGCCTACGAGGCCTGCAAGGATTTTCCGCTTGAGAAGGTCAGCATCCAGGGCTGGGCCGGGCCGGTCGAGATCGAGCAGATCAAGGGCAAGAAAATTACCGTGGTGCCGATTCTGCGTGCCGGGTTGGGCATGCTGGATGGTGTGCTGGACATGGTGCCGAGCGCCAAGGTGAGCGTGGTGGGGGTTGCGCGCGACGAACACACGCTGCAGCCGGCACCTTACTTCGAGAAGTTCGTGGGGCATCTGGGGGAACGGGTCGCGCTGATCATCGACCCCATGCTCGCCACTGGCGGCTCGTTGTCAGCGACGGTGGACATGCTCAAGCGCAAGGGCTGCACGCATGTGAAGGCGCTGGTGCTGGTGGCCGCGCCCGAGGGCATCCGCCTGATGGAAAGCCGGCATCCCGACGTGGAGATCTATACCGCCAGCATCGACAGCCACTTGAACGAGGTCGGCTACATCATTCCTGGCCTGGGCGATGCGGGCGACAAGATATTTGGTACCAAGCACAACTGAGCGGTGACGCGCTGCCGATCCTGGCCCAGGCCTCCGCGGGTTCAGCGCCGCTGCCAGTTGCGGATCAGCAGATCGCGGTGCTCAGCCAGTTGCGCGACGGGGACCTCTATGACCGGACCGCTCAGCGTGTGCCCGGCACAGGCGGCGGTCAGGTCGCAGCCGCTGGCGCTCTCCGACCCGCCACCGACCTTCACAAGCAAGGCGACGTGGGTCGCGAGTTTCTGCTTGCGATCCTGCTCGTCGACCAGCACGCTGCCGTTGGTGAGGTTGAGTTGAGCGGCTAGGTGGGCGGGTTGGCCCGAACTCAGCGTACCGTCCACCACGCAACTGACCATGCGGTACTCGTTCATCAGCGCCAGCGCGTGCCGCCGCAGGTGCCGTTGCAGGGCTTCGCCCCCTTCCGGGGCCTTGGCCTGGGCGCGGCGGGCGAGCTGCTCGAGCTCGTCGTCGGTCAGGTGTGGACCGGCAGCGATCAGGTCTGTGCGCGCCAACGGACGGACGGTGAGGTTGATGACTTCGAGGTGATGGTGGCGACCCATGACCGCGATGCCGGCCTTGGCCAGTTGCTTGCCGGTGATGGCCTGGGTGCCGCCGAGCACGAGTTGCCCGAGTGCATCGCTGACGGCCTTGCACAAGGCCTCGTGGTCCTGCGCCAGCAGGGCGTCCGGTGCGCCAAGTTCGAAATCGAACTGCAGGCGCAGCTTGAGGTTGGGCTTGGCCATGTGCGGAACGCTGCAGGGATGGATGAAGGGGCATCATAACCCGATCCAGGCGCGATCCGCCGCCGGCATTGCATCCTGGGGGCGGCGCACGAATGGCCGGACATCAACCTGGCGGTCGATCACGCCGCCTCCGTTCCGACCCACCCGTTCCGCCAAACCCGTTCGCACTGTACGAAGCAAGCCCCGCTTCGGCGTGGCAGAGCAAACGCAGGAAACCAGTACCCCTCGTGTCCTGAGCGCTTCGACAGGCCTGCCCGGACGGTATGGGATTGCTGGATGGACGGATGGCGTCAGGTCCGCGCCATTCGAGCGGCGCGCAGTGCCAGCCAGGAGTTGAGCGCGACCGCGCCGAGAATGATGATGCCGCCGATCAGGGTATTCGGTGGCACCGACTCATGGATCACCAGCCATACCCAGAAGGGGCCGAGCACCGTCTCGATCAGCAGGAACAGGCTCACTTCGGCGGATGGGATGTAGCGTGGTGCCAGCATGATCAGCCAGGATGCAAGCGGAATCTGGATCAGGCCCATCAGCCCCAGCCACAGGTAGCTGGTTGCCGGCAGGGTCAAGGGTTCGGCCAGCGGCAGCGCGATCAGTCCGGCGATGGCGCCGGACAGCGCAAGCAGCGGCAGGCGCGGCAGGCCGGCGAAGTGGCGCAACAGGGTGAGCACGCCGCCCATGGAGATGGCGAGCACGATCGCCGCGAGGTCGCCACGCCAGTTTGACGCCCCGACGCTGCCGCCGAAGATGGTGGCGACGCCGGCCATGGCGATGGCGATGGAACACAGCATGCGGCGGGTGATGCGCTCGCCCAGGAACCACCACGAGAATAGTGCGGCGAAAAACGGCGCGGCGGCGACGATGACCACGGTGTTGGCGGTGCTGGTGTGGCCGATGGAGAACACGAACAGCGTCGAGTTGATGCCGTAGATTGCACCAATGACCAGCGCCGCTGCGGCCGAACGCCAGCCACCGGCCAGTTTCAGCGGATGCCGCGTGACCAGCATCACCGTGGCAATGGCGGCGAACAGCAGCCAGCCACGCCAGAACACGACGTTCCAGGTCGAGGTGGCGGCGAGCCGGATCAGCAACGCGTCGAAGCTCAGCACCAGCACGCCGACGGCCGCGATGCTCACGCCGTCGCGGCGGCTGCGGACGTCGTCGATGCGCAGGGGGGAGGGCGAAGTCACTTGGGGATGAGGTGGGGGTTCAGAAGGTGTGAACGAATCTATAAAGCCGGCCCTTAAAGTCACTGACTACCGTTCGGGCTGAGCCGGTCGAAGCCCAGTCTCGGCAGCGCCTTTCGACAAGCCTGGCCTGAGCGCAGCCGAAGCTCAGCTCGACATCGGCAGGGCTGCGCCCATGATGCCGAACAGGCCGCCGCAGACGCGGTTGAAACGCTTGCCGACCCGTTCGAGCAGCGGACGCACTCGGTGGGCGAGGCGGGCGAGCAGATATTCCACCAGGCATTCGACGACGGCAAAGGTGGTGGCCATGATGACGAACTGCAACAGCAGATCGCGGTTCGGATCAATGAACTGGGGCAGAAAGGCGCCGTAGAACAGCAGCACCTTGGGATTGGAGACGGCGGCCAGCAGCCCCTGGCGGAACAGCGTGGCGGGGCGGGCGGTTGCGGCGCCAGGCTCGGCTTGCAGGCGTATCGCCGGCGCGCGCCAGAGTTGAATGCCCAGCCACACCAGGTAGGCGCCGCCCGCCCACTTCAGCACGGTCAATGCACCCGCCGAGGTCTGCAGCAGCGCACCGATGCCGAGCATGGACAGGGCGATCAGCGCGACGAAGCCCAGCGCGCCGCCGGCAACGGTGAACAGCGTCCGGCGATGGCCATGCAGCGCACCGTGGGTGAGTGCGAGCAGGCTGTTCGGGCCCGGGGTGAACGACAGCCCCACCACTGCCACCAGATAGATCAACCATGTTTGCCAGGCCACGTTTATGTCTCCGTATCGTCCATGCCGGGGCAACCGCAAGAGATCCGCAGTCTAGCGCGTCGTGTGCGTTTGGGCGAAAGGAAACGCGAATTTGCCGAATCAGGCAACTCAGGTAGATCGGGCGGATCGGGCAGATCAGGTTATTCACCCGGTAATCAAACAGCCGACACCGTTTCCCTAGCGCATGACGTGCTGGCGGAGAAAGCCGAGAATGCGCGCGCGCGCATCCCGCAGCACGACCTCGGCAGGATCGCTGCCGCGCAGATTCCAGCCGTCGTAGATCTCCTCCAGGTGGGGTGGGCGGTAGCGCTCGAACACGTAGCGCATGTCACTGAAGTCGTTGTGGTCTGCGCCAGCGAGTGTGGCGACGGTGGTCGGGCCGACGCTGCGGCGGAGCACTTCCTCCTGGGATTCGTGAAGCGTGTCGTCGATGCTGGTCATGATCAGCATCGGCTTGGTCCACGGGCCGAAAAGCTCACCGAAGACGCGGCCGTCGATGTTGATGCCGGCGCGAATGCGATGGTCCGTACGGGAGGCCTGCAGGGCTGCGGATCCACCCAGCGAATGGCCGACGCTGCCGACACGGTTGAAGTCGAACGCGCCGCCGATTCGCTCAAGGCCCGTGCCATGGGTCTGCAACCAGTTGAGCACGAAACGCTGGTCGTCGGTCATGATTTGCGACAGTTGGGCATAGTCGTCATCGGTCAGCGCGTCCTCGTCATCCTCGTCGTCGCCACCCAGTTGGTCGATGATGCGCCCGTCCGGCAGCATCACCACGCTGGCGACGCGGGAGTGCTCGATGGCGACCACGATGGCGCCATGGCTGGCGATTTCCTCAGCCAGCGAGGCGTAGAGCAGGGAGGGAAGCCCCCAACCATGGGAGAACAGCACCACCGGATAGCGTTGGCCATGCGCCATCGGCCGATCGCGGCCGGACATTGGCACAACGGGGCCGGTGGCGTAATCGTGCAGTTGGGTTTCGTCGAGCAGCATGCCCCACAGCGTGGGATTCAGGTAGCTGGAACGGGGGCCCGTGCTGCCGGCGGCGGATGGGTAGTAGATCGTGAGCATCAGTTCGCGGTGCCTGGCCGGGTCGGTTTCGCGATGGTCCATCCTGCGCTGGGGATCGACAAGATGAAGATCGAGGCGGGAGACGCAGTGGCTGCCGGTCGGCTCGGGCAGCAGCACCGCGGTGGCGACGTAGGTGTCGGTGAAGTGGCACTGTGCGACGTAGCCGTTGCGGCCGCCGTCGGGCTGCCCCGATCCGCCACAACCGGCCAGGGTGGCGGCGACGAGGGTGGTGAGCGCGGTCCGCCAGGGCGGCGCCAGGCGATGCCGGCGGGGGAGGGTAAGGTCATGCATCGGAAGGACTCCTTTTCGGAGAGGGGGAGTGGTAGCGGGAGAGGGGGCGGGAGAGGGCGTGGGCGCGCCTAGAACGAGTACGCAGCGCCGACCGAGAGCGCCGCGCTGATCGCGTTCCGCTGCCGTGAATCGAGTCGCCGTCGGTCTGCTTCCAGGTCCTGGCGCAGTCCTGCGTTTGTTGCCGCACCGGATGCGTGGAGCGAGGTTCGGGCGTTGCCGAAGTAGTGGAAACCGGCGTCGCTCACGAATCGCCAGCCGCGCTGCCCGGGATGGGCGGACTCCCAGCCCAGCCCCAGGTACGGGGCGACACGGTTGTGACGCATCGTGCCGGAGAGGTCGCCGACCGACGAGGTGGTGTAGGCCGTATTGTTGATGACGTAGTGGCCGTCGCGGTTGGTCCGGCCGCTCAGGGAACTCTTGGCGTCGCTGATCAGAACCCCAGCGGTCAGGCGGAAGCCGTTGCCGGGGGACGGATACCAGTCGGCGAAGGCTTCCAGGGACCTGTCGAACTTGCGCTTGACGCCATAGTCCCCGCCGTTCGCACGGTACTTGCCCTTGTACTCGGCGCCGCCAGCTGCGCCCAGACGAAGCGCGAACTGGTCGTTGGCAACCCAGCCCAGGCCGGCCGCCAGGCCGGTGGCACCGACCTTGCCGTACGCGAAGGTGCTGGCGTCGTGGCGCTCCTGGGAAGCCGCCGGCCCACAGATGGCGAGTGCGATCGCCGCAGAGGTGGCGGCAGCGAGTTTTCGTGTTTGCATCGGATATCTCCTTGTCGTTCGAGTGGCATGCCCGCGGAGGCGGGAAACGGGGCGATTGTGTGCGATCGGTCGATTGCGCACATGTGCCGGAAGACACTGTCGCCACCCATGACTTTCGGCACATGCCGGAACCTCGATGAGGCGGTATAAGCTGCGCGCTGTGAGATGAGGCCGGGATGCGACGGCGGGAGGGGAGGGGGAATGAGCGGAACGATCAATGCAGCGGCGCGTGCGCCTGCGTCATCGCATGCGCGTGCTGTCACCGTGCCGGACACCCGGGCCACGCACTGGCAGCGCCGCCTCGCCCAGTGGCTGGGCACCTCCAACGCCGCTTTCCGTGCAGCCTGCCTGCTGGCCTGTGCGGCGATTTTCGCCGCGCACATGCTCTATGTGCTGGTTGGTGATAATCCCGAAGGAATAAGGTTGACGGTGGGTGCCTACGACTTTGCCGGCGCTTTGGTGCTTGCACTCGGGCTGGAACCCGGTGGCTGGGGCGATCCCACGCTGGCACTGGTGGTGGTGAACGCCGCCGCCTTTGTGTTGTTCGCGCTGGGCGTGTGGGCGGTCACCGCCGACCGGGTGCGCCACGGCCGTCGGGTGTTGGGCTGGGTTGCGCTGCAGATATTCATTGGCGTGACTTTCGAATCTGACCTGCTCTACATCGTCGCGGCCGAGTTGCCCATGGTTTTCGCGCTCAGGCACGCGCTGTTGTGGCTGCTCGGACAGACGATCACGATGGTGTGCGTATGGGTCGGCGTGTTCTGGCTGCACAGCGGCGACATCACGGTGGCCGTCGGCGAGGCGACGATCGTGCTGGAGGGGATGGCGCTGGCGCAGTTGTTCGCGCTCGTGGCAATGTCCGTGGTAATGACCGTGGCGTGGCAGGCGTTCGCCTTCATGCTTGGCTATGTGGCAATGTCGGAGCGGCGCAGCCGCCTGGCCGCGGCCCATGCCAATGCCGAATTGCGCGCAACGCATCATCTACTGGCAGAGAGTGCAAAGGCCAACGAGCGGCTGAGGATCGCACGCGATCTACACGACGGCCTGGGGCACCACCTGGCGGCGCTCGGCCTGCACCTTGAGCTTGCGGCGCGGCATGCTCCCGAACCGGATGGCGGCCCGCTGCGCACGGCACAGGCGATTGCGAAGGCGTTGTTCGGCGAGGTGCGCGCCGCCGTTGGGCGCGAGCGCGGCGAACAGCCGCTCGATCTGCGTGGAAGTCTTGAGCGCCTGTGTGCCGGGGTGCCGGAGCCACGCGTCGAACTGGACTTCGACGTGGATTGCCGGGTCGCCGATCCGGCGGTGGCGCATGCGGTGTTCCGGGGGGTGCAGGAGTCGGTTTCGAACGCCGTCCGTCATGCGCGTGCGCACACGGTATCGGTCGGCATACGCCGCACGCACCGGGGGGTTACGGTGGAGGTCGTCGATGATGGCGTGGGCAGGGACGAGGTGCGTTACGGGCACGGTCTCGACGGCATGCGAGAGCGTATCGAGGGGCTGGGTGGGGTGCTGGACGTCGGTGCAGCCCCGGGGCGCGGGCTGAGCGTGCGGTTCGTGGTGCCGGACCATGCTTGAACCGCAGAATCTGCGAGTCGTCCTGGTAGACGACCAGACCTTGGTTCGCAGTGGCATTGCCGGTCTGCTGGCGCTGACGCCCGACATCCGCGTCGTCGGCGAGGCGGCAAACTACGACGATGCACGCGCGGTCGTCGCCGCGCTGCGACCGGACGTGCTGTTGCTGGATGTCCGCATGCCAGGCCGTTCGGGGTTGGACCTGCTGGCGACGCTTCAGGAGGCGGGCGCCTGCCCGCCCACGATCCTGCTCACCACCTTCGACGATGATGAGGCGATGCTGCGTGGCGTACGCGCGGGCGCGCGCGGTTTTCTGCTGAAGGACATCTCGCTGGAGACGCTGGCCGACACGATTCGGCGTGTCGCGGCGGGGGCGTCGGTAATTCGTCCGGTCGTCACCGAGCGCCTGCTGCAGGCGCTGGAGACGGTGCAGCCGGTGTTCGAGCGTCTCGACCACCCCGACCGGCTGACCGGGCGGGAGTCCGAGGTGCTGCGGCTGATGGCCTGCGGGCTGAGCAACCGGGAGATTGCCGATGCCTTGGGTATGAGTGAAGGGACGGTCAAGAACCACATCTCCAGCGTGCTTTCCAAGCTCGGCGTGCGGGACCGGGTCAGGGCCGTTCTGAGAGGGCTTGAGCTCGGTTGGCTCTGACGGCGCAGGCCGGCCCAGCGCTTGCGAATTATTAGTCCGCAATCAAGTACCGTTCGGACGGAGCCCTTCGACAGGCCTGTTGAAGCCCGGTCGAAGGTTTTGCCGAAAGCGCCTTCGACGGGCTCAGGGCGAACGGTGTGGCGTCATTCTCAGGCGATGGTGAAGCCGGGGTGGGTGGCGAAGGCGTTGTCGATGACGAAGTTGGCGCGCTGGCGGGCCGACTGCCGCAGCGCGGTGGTGGTGCGTCGGCCGTCGGCGTAGAACCACCATAGATAGAGCGCCCCATACATCCAGGCGCCGCTGTAGCCCCAACTCGAATCCGCGCCCGACTTGCCGGGGCCGTAGGCCGACCAGGCCGGGAACTTGGCGTTGTGGGACTTGCCGCCCATGTGGCGTGCTTCGTGGATCAGCGTCTCGGCCCGGGCAGGAACGTTGGAGCTGTAGAAAAAGCCCAGGTAGAGCTCCACCCGCCGGCCGATCCCGAGGAAGCCGGAAAAGGCCGTGGCGATGGCGCTGCCATCGCCGCACTTGGCGCGCAGGTCGTCGATCTGGTTGCGGACGTAGCGTCGTCCCCAGTGCAGGATGTTGTTGTTCCACTGCTCGTTCCAGTAGTCCTCGGCGGAGTAGTTGAGCAGCCAGATGCCGCTGAAGGTGCGGCTCAGGGGCAGGTTGTTGTTGCACGGAGCGTGGTAGCCGAAGCCGTCGTCCCAGTACTTCTTGCTGAATCCGTGGGCTTTCCACGCCCAGTCGATGAAGGCCTGGTTGCAGATGCGTGGGCCGTAGAGGTTGTCACCGCTGACATCCTTGTTCGGTATGGTGGGAATGGAACAGGTGGCCATGATCAGTTCTCCTTGCCGGTGCCGGCTGCGGGGCTGTCGTCTCCGGTGCTGCGCGGGTCGGCGCACGGATTGCGTCCGGGCAGGTCGGGCGAGGATGCCTTTTGCGCGATACGGCCGGTTTCGCTGAGATCCGCTTCGGGGTTGTCGATCTGCGTGGCGCGGCGGACGTCTAGTGCACGGATGTCGAGCAGAAAGCGTTCTTCGGGGCACAGGTGGGCCTCGATCTTGCCGCGCAGGCTTTCACCCTGGCGAACGTTCAGCAGGCCTTGTACCGCCGCGCGCTTGATCGAGATCGACGGTACGCGCAGGAACGCGAACAGCGAATCGACGGCCTCGGCATGGCCTTCCGCGGCGAGGCGCGCCACGCCGTCGACTGCGGTGCTGCGGACGATGGTTTCCTCGGCCACGGTGGAAAAGCTGTGCGGATCGGCGCTTTCCTCCGGGGGAATGGGCGTCAGCACGACGCTGCGCAGATAGGGCAGGGCCGCGGGGTGGGCGAGCTCGCTGGCGGCGAACACCAGCCCCCAGCGCCCCGAATAGTCCCGCACCCGGCAACCACATTCCATGCGTGCGATCTCGGCCACTGCGTCGGCCGCCTGTTCGCGTATCGCGACCACGGCCTCCTTGTAGCGGTCCTCCGCATCGTCGCCGCTGGCGTTGATGACTGACAGATAGTTGAGCACCCGCTGCCCGGCCGGACTGGGGGCGAAGCGTATTGTCTCGCGCCCGGGTTGAAGGCTATCGGCGGTATCGGCCGCGGGGCCGGTGCCCGATCCCATGATTTCGTCCATCGCAGACTCCTCGTGTCGGGGGCACTTCGGCAACGTCGTCGGCCAGGCCAACGCAGTCGAGATGGGCGTTGCCACTCCGCCCCGTTGGGGTGTTCGCGCCACGCGGCATGTCGCGTCCAAGTTGGCCTGCGCCCGGTGGGTGGCACGCAGTCGCGGTGGAACGTTTCCACTATAGCCATGCCCATGGCACATGCAAGGACCGTATTCCGGAATGCGTGCCGGCGAACGAACGTGGTGGCGTCGGGTGGATGGGTGTCAGGCGGGCGGCAGGGCCGGCCGCCCGCGGCTTGTGCCCCCAGGGCGCGGCGCAGAGGTTGCGGGAATGCTCAGGGCGAGTCGTGATGCAGGCCGTTCGGCGTGGCGAGCAGCCGGGTGAAGGCGCGGTCGGCATGGCGCATGCGAAGCGACAAGAGGTGCTGTGTCATCTCCAGCATGACTTCGCGATAGGCGGGATCGGAAGCCAGGTTGCGCAGTTCGCCGGGGTCTTCGGCGAGGTCGTGGAGCAGTGGCGGCAGGCCGGCGAAATGGACGTACTTGTAGCGCTCGCCGCGCAGCACGTTGAGCACGCAGGCGTCGCTGTCGAGGCCCAGGCTGT
This sequence comes from Rhodocyclaceae bacterium, assembly GCA_046295975.1. GTDB lineage: Bacteria > Pseudomonadota > Gammaproteobacteria > Burkholderiales > Rhodocyclaceae > UBA2357. Next base: position 111,554 of record JBKBMG010000007.1, on the reverse strand, counting down.
GCTCGGCATCGTGGTCGAGCGGATCGCGGAAGTCGTACTCCCAATGCACCGCGTCACGCCACCCGGCGGGCCGGGCCGCGCCCAGCAAGGGCAGCAGCGAACGGCCGTCGCAGGTGGCGGGCGTTGCCAGGCCCAGCCAGTCGAGCACCGTGGGCATCAGGTCCACCGCCTCGGTCATCGCATCTTCCGCCGTGCCCGGGCGGGCGTGGCCACCGGGTGCGCGCACGATCAACGGCAGGTGGTAGCTGGCGTCGAAGTAGCCGCCTTTGCCCCACAGCCAGTGGTCGCCCAACTGTTCGCCGTGATCGGAGGTGAACACGATCAGGGTGTGCTCGTATTGTCCGGTCGCCTGGAGGTGCTCGATGAGCCGGCCGACGTGGTGATCGACCTCGGTGATCAGGCCGTAATAGGTGGCGCGCAGTTGCCGCCATTCGTGTTCGGGCAGGTCGCGGATGTTTCCCGCGTGGCCCATGAAGGCGCCCGGGCGGGCGACGCGCGCCAACCAGTAGGCGAGGAAGGGATGCGCGGCGGCCTCGCTCGCGACCTCGGGGTGGCGCTGCGGTGCCGGCACCGCCTCCGGGGGATACAGATGGTTGAAGGGCTCCGGCGCGTACAGGGGCGGGTGGGGGCGGAAGAACACCGCGTGTACAAACCATGGCCGGTCGCCACGGCCTTGCAGATATTCGATCACCCGGTCTGCGGTATAGGCGGTGTCGGAATCCTCGGCGCGGTAGCGGGCCGGTGCGGCGGCGTGGCCGAGGCCGGCGGCAGCGGTCGCAGCCCGTGCGTCGGGCGTGGGCAAGTAGGTGTCCAGTCCATGCTCGGGCAAGGAATAGCCGCGTCGGCGCAGGTGTGCGAGCCAGGGCAGGCACACTTCGTCGTCGTAGCGCATGCCTTCGCGAAAACCCGGCAGGATGCCGCCATAGTCGCGCAGGGCCGGGTCGCCCGCAGCGAGGCCACGAGGGTCGGGGGTGGTGTCGGTATAGCCGAACAGGATGGGGTCGTAACCGGCGCGGCGCGCCTCGAGTGCGACGTTGGTGTGGCGGGCGTCGAGCGGCGTACCGTTCAGTACGGCGCGGTGGTTCATCATGTACAGCCCGGTGAGCAAGCTGGCACGGGCCGGCCCGCATGGGGCGGCCTGGCCGAAATGGCGGCGGAACAGCGTGCCCTCGGCCGCCAGCCGGTCGAGATTGGGCGTGCGCAGCAACGGATGGCCGGCAGAGGACAGGCAGTCGGCGCGCCACTGGTCGGCGGAAATCAGCAGCACGTTGCGGGGGTGGGAGGCAGGCATGGCGGGGTGTCCGGGCGGGGTGGCCGTTGTGTCCGTGGGAAGGGCCGCTCGAGCCGGACGCCGCGTTCGGCTTCAGCCCTGCGCCGCCGGCAGTGCCTCGCGTCGCCTGCGGTATTCGTAGGCGATGGCGCCGACGATGGTGATCGCCACCATGATGACGCCGATTGCGTTGATCGCCGGGGTCAGGCCGAGACGGACCCGCGATGCGATGTTGAGCGTCATGGTGTCCTGGGTGCCGATCACGAACAAGGTGGTGTTGTAGTTCTCGAACGACTGCAGGAAGGCGATGACGCAGGCGCCCAGCACCGCCGGGCGGAGGTAGGGCAGCAGCACCCGCCGCACCATCATGGCGTGCGAGGCGCCGAGATCGAGCGCGGCCTCTTCCAGGCTGCGGTCGAAGCGCTCCAGGCGGGCGAGGAACAGCAGCATGCAGTACGCGGCAATGAAGGTGGATTGGGCGATGACGGTGAGGAATAGCCCACCGCCCACGTGGAAGTACTCGTTCCAGAAGATCAGCGTGGAGATGCCGAGTATGACGCCGGGCGTGAGCACCGGCGACACCAGTACGCCATACACGAAGCTTCTGGCGCGGCTGCGCAGGTTGGACAGGAACAGCGCGCCGGCCAGGCCGAGCGGTACGGATACCAGGATCACTCCCCCGGCGACGATCAGCGAGTTGAGGATGGCCGCGCCCAGGCGCGCGTCCTGAAACAGGCCGACCGGCCGGCCGCGCACGTCGAAACCGTGGAACCAGCGCGTGGTGAAGCCTTCCCACGGCAGCATGGTGGGAAAGCGGCTGTCGTTGAAGGCTGCCGCCGACATGAAGATCAGCGGCAGGAACAGATAGGCGAAGAACAGCAACAGGTAGGCGACCACCATCAGGTCGAAGATCCGGCGGCTGCTCATTTGGCGATGTCCCCCAGGTTGACCTTGAAGAGCCGCATCATCAATGCGATGAACAGAATGCACAGCAGCAACAGCGCAATGGCATAGGCGGCGCCCTGGTTCCAGTTTCCGCCGTCGAAGAACAGGCTGTAGATCACCTGGGTGAACCAGCGTGAGCCAGTGCCGCCGGGCAGTGACTGCATGATCTGCGGCACCGCCACCGTGCCTGCCGCGAGCATGAACACCATGATGCAGCCCACCGCGATGCCCGGCTTGGCGTGCGGCAGCACCACGCGCCAGTGGATGCGCGCCCACGAAGCCCCGAGATCGCGCGCCGCCTCGATCTGATTGCGATCCAGCGACTCGATGGCGTTGTACAGGGGGAACACCATGAACAGGATGTAGGCATACACCATGCCTACCAGCACCGCCCCGGTGCCGCCCAGCGGAATGGGGGTGTCGATGAGGCCCAGCGACATCAGCACCTGGTTGATCAGGCCGTTGCGCGACAGGATCAGAAACCATGAAAAGGTGCGCAGGATCTCGTTCACCCAGAATGGGATCACCAGTGCCACCCCCACCACCCCCCCCCCCCCCCCGCGCGCCACCTGGGCCAGGAAATAAGCGACCGGGTAGCACACCAGCAGCGACAATGCGGTGACCAGCGCCGAGGACCAGATGGTCTGGACGAAGATGCTGCGATGGATGGCGTTCGACCACAGCACCTCGTAGTGCGCCAGGCTGCGCACATCCTCGTCGCCGCCGCGCAGCGACAGCGGCAGGTTGGGGCGCAGCGACATGTCGATCATCATGAGCTGCGGCAGCACGATGAGCATGACGGCCCACAGCAGCGTGGTGGCGATCACCAGGCTGCCGACGATGGGGCCGAGGCGGGCGAGTACCGACTTCATGGGCGGGCCGTGTCGCCGAGCAGCAGGGCGTCGTCGGCCTCGAACACCACCGTCGCGGTGTCACCCGGCGCGGGCAGGCGGGCTTCGCCGTGGTTGGGCATCTGCACCATGAGGGGGTGGCCGTCGGCCTCGAGCATCACGTTCGCAAAGGCCCCTTCGAAGTCCAGCCGCAGCACCTGTGCCGGCACCTGGTTGCGGGCCTCGCCCGGGGTGCCGAGGCGGCAGCGTTCAGGGCGGACGAACACCTGTGCCTGCGCGCCGGCCGCCACCTGCCAGGGATTGCGGCAGTGCAGCGTACCGAAGCGGGTGGTGACGCTGGCGTGGCCGTCGTGCAGAGTTGCCACCTGCGCATCGAACACGTTGGTCTCGCCGACGAAGCGCGCCACCCCCGCGCTCACCGGGTCGTTGTAGATCGCGGTCGGCGTGCCGATCTGCTCGATCACGCCCTGGCTCATGACGGCCACCCGGTCGGACATGGTCAGCGCTTCGCCCTGGTCGTGGGTGATGTATATGAAGGTCACCCCAGTCTTGCGCTGCAACGCACGCAGTTCGGCGCGCATGTGCTGGCGCAGCTTCAGATCCAGCGCCGAAAGCGGCTCGTCGAGCAACAGCACGGCCGGCTCCACCGCCAGCGCCCGGGCAATCGCCACGCGTTGGCGCTGGCCCCCCGAGAGTTCGGAGACCTGCTTGTCGCCTTGGTCGGGCAGTGCGATCAACTCGAGCAGTTCCTGCGCCCGCCGTTTGCGGGCGTTGCGGTCCACGCCGCGCGCCTCCAGCCCGAAAGCGATGTTCTCCCACACCGTCATCAGCGGAAACAGCGCGAGGTTCTGGAAGATCAGCGCGGTGGGTCGCCGGTTGGGCGGCATGCCGCGCATGTCGGCGCCGCCAATGCGGATCACGCCCTCGCTCGGCTCGATGAAGCCCGAGATCAGCCGCAGTAACGTGGTCTTGCCGCAACCGGACGGGCCAAGGAACGAGAAGAACTCGCCGGCCTCGATGCTCAGGTTGGCATTGCGTACGGCCACGAAGTCGCCGAAGCGCATTGTGACCTGCTCGATCTCGACGTTTTTCCCCATCCGGTTCTCGGGTGCTCGAATTGAAGGTGGATCTGATGACTGCCTGGCCGGCAACGAAACACGCGATACCGTTCGTCCCGAGTTCTTCGAAGGGCGCTCAGCGCAAAACCTTTGAACGGGCTTGGATCGAACTGGCCCGAACCACAGTTGATTGCCGCGATGGCGGTGGCCTGGCGCCCGCGGGGTTGTTCCCCTTGGGCGCTACGAAGTACGGCCTGCCTGAGGGCGACCCCGGGCAGGCGCGGCGCGCTCAGGCGGCCAGGAAACGATCGCGGAACTCGTTGCGGGCGGGCGCGAACCAGGCCGGCTCGGGCGGGTACCACCACAGGTTGTCGATCGCGTTGTCCGGGTAGGCGGCGGCGAAGTTGGCGGCGTACTCGTCGCCCGAGCGTTCGGCCGCGCCGGCCGCGCAACTGTTGTAGCCCGACAGGCGGACGTGGATCGCGGCGTGCTCGGGGTTGTAGTACCAGTTCATCCAGGCGTAGGCCTGCTCGACGTTGGCCGCCTTGACCGGAATGGCCATCGAATCCATCCAGGTCAGCGCGCCTTCCTTGGGGGCGAGATAGGTGATCTGGCCGCTGGTGTCGCTGCGCATGCGCATCGCCGGACCGTCCCAGGTCTGGCCGATGACGGCGCCGTTCTGGGTGAAGGCCGCCTCGGTCTCCTGGGCGTTGGACCAGAACTGCACGATGGACTTCTTGTGCTTGACCGCGAAGGCGAGCAGCTTCTCGTAGATTTCGCGCATCCTGGCTTCGTCGCCGTAGGTGTCCAGCATGCGGTTGGAGGACACCTCGCCGGTTGCGTCCAGATGCAGGCCGATGCCCAGCAGTGCCGAATGTGCGCGCACGGTCACCTTGCCGGCGTTCTCCGGCAGCCACAGGCTGCCGTAGCCGACTTCGCCATACACCGGCTGGATCGCGCGGGTATCCACGCACAGGGCCTCGGTGCCCCAGTTGAACGGCGCGGCGTAGCGCTTGCCCTCGTGCACCGCACCAAGACGGGCGGAGCTTTCCCACATCGAGGGGATGACCCCGGCGACGTTGATCTTGCCTTCGTCCAGCGGCATCAGCAGTTCCTGGGCGAGCCAGGCGGGGGTGTAACCGACCGAAGGCATCACGATGTCGAAGCCCTCGCCACGCGAGGCGCGCAGGCGGTTCAGCACTTCGTCATTGGTGCCGTAGGTGCTGAGCCTGACCTTGATGCCGGTCGCCTTCTCGAACGACTCGATCATCTCGGGATAGACGTAATCGGACCAGGAATAGAGATTGAGCTCGCCCGACGAGGCCAGCGCTTGCCGGCTGACGATGGCCGGTGCTGCAGCGAGTGCCGCGCCGGCGGCAGCGCTCTTGAGTAGTTGGCGTCGGGTGAAGCCTTCCGGCTTGGAGGTCTCGGACATCGACATGCTCCTGTTGGTGGTACAACACGAAACCGATGTGAGCGCAGGTGCGCGTGTGGAACCGGCCCCACTCGGACGGAATGGGAACCTTAGGTATCCAGTATTGCAAAATCATTACACTTTGCAAACGCCAGGTTTCGGGTCGTCCCGGGCGTGTCGCGAGCGGATCAGTGGACGTCGCAGATGGCGTGGTCAGCCGCGTTCGAAGGCGTAGTCGATGGTCAGTGGCGCATGATCGCTGAAGCGTTCGGCTTTGTAGATGGCCGCGGTGTTGGCGGTGGCGGCGATCGCCGGCGTGGCGATCTGGTAGTCCAGCCGCCAGCCCACATTCTTCGCCCACGCCTGGCCGCGGTTGGACCACCACGTGTAGCACTCGTCGGTGGTGTCCGGGTGCAGGCGGCGATATACGTCGATCCAACCCAGTTCGTCGAACACCTTGGTCAGCCAGGCGCGTTCCTCGGGCAGGAAGCCGGAATTCTTTTGGTTGGATTTCCAGTTCTTCAAGTCCGCTTCCTTGTGGGCGATGTTCCAGTCGCCGCACAGTACGACTTCGCGGCCGCGCCGGGCGAGTTCCGCGAGGTGTTCGAAGAAATGCGCCATGAAGCGGAACTTGGCTTCCTGCCGCACTTCACCGCTGGATCCGGACGGCAGGTAGAGCGAGATGATCGACAGGTTTCCCAGGGTCGCCTCCAGATAGCGACCTTCGGCATCGAACTCCGGTACGCCCAGGCCTTCGACGATGCTGTCCGGCTCGTCGCGGGTGTAGATGCCCACGCCGCTGTATCCTTTTTTCTCGGCGTAGTGGAAATAGCCGCGATAGCCGGCCGGGGCGAGCATTTCATCGCTCATGTCGCCGGCCTGGGCCTTGAGTTCCTGCAGGCAGACGAAGTCGGCGTTCTGGGCTGCGAGCCAGGGGAAGAAGCCCTTGCGCTCGGCGGATCGGATGCCGTTGAGGTTGGCGGTGATGACGCGTAACATGCGCGGAACCTATTACCAGTATCGAAAGCGATCGACTATAGCCCCATTCCGCCACCGGCGGAAACCGCGGGGCGCGCCGCGCGGGGCTTCGGGTTGCTCCGACCACACCGACGACACATGGACTTCAGCCGCGACTTCATCGACCTCGCCTGCCGCAAGGGGGTGCTGCGCTTCGGCGCATTCATCACCAAGGCCGGGCGCAATTCTCCCTACTTCTTCAACGCCGGCCTGTTCGACGATGGCGAGTCGTTCCGCGCGCTGTGCGGCTTCTACGCCGAAGCCATCCTCGCCGGCGGTGTGGCGCACGACATGTTGTTCGGCCCGGCCTACAAGGGCATTCCGCTGGTCGCCGGGGTGGCGATGCGGCTTGCCGAGCGCGGTCACAACCTGCCGTTCTGCTTCAATCGCAAGGAAGCCAAGGACCACGGCGAGGGCGGTACCTTGATCGGCGCGCCGTTGTCGGGCAAGGTGTTGATTCTTGACGACGTGATCTCGGCCGGAACCTCGGTACGCGAATCGGTCGAAATCATCAGGGCTGCCGGGGCCGAGCCCGCTGGCGTCGTGATCGCGCTCGACCGCATGGAGCGTGGCAAGGGCGCGCAGTCGGCGGTGCAGGAGGTGCGCGACACCTTCGGCATGCCGGTGGTCGCGGTTGCCAATCTGAACGACCTGATCGGGTTTCTTGCAGACAGCCCCGAGCTGGCGGCCAACCTGGATGCCGTGAAGGCCTATCGGAGTACTTATGGGATTGCCGAGGACAGCTGAACGATTACCGCTTGTGGTGCTGTGGCGCCGCCTGGACTTGTACACCGGCGGTGCCGCCATGCTGCTGCTCGCCGGCATTGTCGCGACCCTGTTCGCAGTCCCCACGCCTGCCCATGCCCAGGCGGTCAAATCCATTTATTGCTGTGACGACGAGAACGGGCGCCCGATCTGTGGCGATGTCCTGCCCTCGGCCTGTTTCGGTCGCGCCTATCGCGAGATGTCGCCTCAGGGCGCGGTGCGCCGCTACGTAGACGCCCCGTTGAGCCGCGAGGAGCGGGCGCGCCGGGCCGAGGCCGAGCGCCTCGAACGCGAGGAGGCGGCGCGCCTTCTGGTGCAGCGTCGCCTCGACGAGGCCTTGTTCGAAACCTATCCCAGCCTCGAGGCCATAGACGAGCGCGAGGCGCGCGCCCTGGCCGAGATCGAACGCAGCGTGGCGGACGTGCGCCTGCGCGAGCAGGAACTGCAGGAGCAGCGCAAGCGCTACGAGCAGGAAGCCGAGTTCTACCAGGGGCGCGACATGCCGCGGGAACTCGAGAACGCGCTGCGTTCGGTCGATACCGAGATGGCTGCCTACCGCAGCGTGATCGATTCCAAGGACGCGGAGAAGGACGCCTTGCGCGAACGCTTCGCCGCCGACCGAAAGCGCTATGCGGAGTTGCTGGCATCCGGTTTTTCGCGGCGTTGAGCGGCGCATGGCACCGGGGGTGCGCTCGCAGCCCCGATTTCTTGAGTTCCGTGTGCCGTGCCTGCGCCCGGTGACGCCCGCTTCGTTAGCGCAGTGACGTGAGCTCAGTTAAGTGATCTCCACTCCGGGCGCGAGCCCGATCCGACCATGAATCCAGGCCAACATGACCGCATCGTCCGGGCCGCCTGTCCGCACGATTGCCCCGATACCTGCGCGATGGAGGTCACGGTGCGGGACGGCCGCGCGATCAGGATCCGCGGCGCCGCCGACCACCCCTTCACCAACGGTGCGCTGTGCACCAAGGTCGCGCATTACCTCGAACGTGTTTATTCGGATCAGCGCCTGCAGTATCCGATGAAGCGCGTGGGCCGCAAGGGGGAGGGGCGTTTCCAGCGCATCGACTGGGACGAGGCGCTCGACACCATCGCCCGGCGCTATGCCGAAATCGCCGCCGTCGACCCGCGTGCCATCCTGCCCTACAACTACGGCGGCACGCTGGGCTTCGTCCAGGGCAGCAGCATGGACATGCGTTTTTTCAACCGGCTCGGCGCCTCCCGGCTGGAGCGCACGATCTGCGCCTCGGCCGGTGCGGCTGGCTGGAAGGCGACGGTGGGGGCCTCGGTCGGGATGGACCCGGAGGCGATCGTCGACGCCAGGCTGATCCTGATCTGGGGTGGTAACCCGGTGGTCTCCAACCTGCACGGCTGGCGGTTTATCCAGGAGGCCAAGCGGCGTGGCGCACGACTGGTGTGCATCGATCCTTGGCGGACCGCGACCGCCGAGAAATGCGATCTGCACCTCGCCCCGTGGCCGGGTACCGACACGGCCATCGCGCTGGCAATGATGCAGGTGCTGATCGCCGACGACTTGCTCGACCACGACTACATCGCCGCCCATACCCTGGGGTTCGACGCGCTGGCGGCACGGGTGGCGGACTGTACGCCGGAATGGGCCGCCGCACTCACCGGTTTGCCGGCCGAGGCCATTCGCGCGCTGGCACGTGACTACGGTCGGACCCGGGTGAGCGCGATCCGCCTCAACTACGGCCTCAATCGCTGTCGTGGCGGCGGCATGGCGGTGCGCAACATCGCCTGTCTGCCGGCGTTGACCGGGGCGTGGCGCCATCCGGCCGGTGGTGCGCTGCTGTCGACGTCGGGCAACTTCCCCGTCGACCAGCAGGCGCTGGAGCGGCCGGACTTGTATCCGGACGCCGGGCGTTTCCCGCCGCGCGACGTGAACATGTCCACCATCGGCGAAGCCCTGCTCACCCAGGCCGATCCGCCCATCCGCGCGATCCACGTATACAACGCCAACCCGGTGGCCGTCGCGCCCCATGGTGCCAAGGTTCGCCAGGGGTTTCAGCGTGAGGATTTGTTCTGCGTGGTGCACGATCTGTTCCAGACCGACACCGCGGACTACGCCGATATCCTGCTGCCCGCCACCAGCCAACTCGAACACCGCGACCTGCACAAGAGCTACGGCCATCACTACGCGGTGGACAACCAGCCGGCCATCGCCCCGCTGGGCGAAGCGAGGTCGAACTCCGAGGTATTCCGCCAGCTCGCAAGGCACATGGGGTTCACCGAGACGGCCCTGGGCGAGTCCGACGAGCAGATCGCCGCGGTCGCGTTCAACCGTCGCGATCTGCGTGCGCAGGGTTTCAGTGAGGAGGCGCTGGCGGCGCACGGCTGGGTGCGGCTCAACCTGCCGCGACCATTCGCACCCTTCGCGCAGGGCGGTTTTCCGACGCCCTCGGGCAAGTGCGAGTTCTATAGCGCCCGGCTTGCCGAGCAGGGGCTGGATCCGCTGCCCGCCTGGGTGCCGCCGCTGGAGTCGCCGGTGAGCAATCGCGAGCGTACCGCGCGCTATCCGCTGGCTTTTCTGTCGCCGCCGGCACGCAATTTCCTCAACACCAGTTTCGCCAACATGCCGCGCTTTCTTGCCCAGGAAGGCGGCCCGCGGCTGGAGATCCACCCCGAGGACGCCGCCGCCCGGGGCATCGCCGCCGGCCAGCGCTTGCGGGTGTTCAACGACCGTGGCGCCTTCCACGCCGCGGCGGTGATCACCGACCGGGTGCGCCCCGGGTTGGTGGTGTGCCCGTCCATCTGGTGGCGCAAGCTGTCCGGTGACGGGGAGAACGCCAACGCGGTGACCTCCGATGCGCTGACTGACATGGGTGGCGGGCCGACGCTTTACGACTGCCTGGTCGAGGTGGTGCCCGCCCCCGCGGACGACGGTGCGGAAGCCGCCACGGCCGACGCGGGTGTGGTGGAGTCGGAGTCAGGGGGCGGATCGGGATCGGCCCCGGGGACGAGCGGCTTGGTGACGGCCGCGCAAGGGACGCGCACACCGGGCGCGGCAGTGAATGGCTGACCCACGGGGGCTCGACGCCGTCGCCCGCCACCTGGCGGATGCCCAACGCGCCCTGTTCATCACCGGCGCCGGCATCTCCGCCGATTCCGGCTTGCCGACCTACCGCGGAGTGGGCGGGTTGTATCACGAACGCCTGACCGACGACGGCCTGACCATCGAGCAGGCCTTGTCGGGCGAGATGATGCGGCAGCAGCCGGCGGTGGCATGGAAGTACATCGCAGAGATCGAGGAGAACTGCCGTGGCGCCCGCCCCAACGTGGCGCATCGGGTGATCGCCGCACTTGAGGCGGTGCGCCCGGGCGTTTGTGTGCTGACGCAGAACGTGGATGGCCTGCACCGCCAGGCGGGGTCGCGCAACCTCATCGAAATCCACGGGACCGTGCATAGGCTGCGCTGCACCGAGTGTCATCATGCCCGCGGTGTGGCGGACTTCTCCGGGCTGCAACTGCCGCCCGATTGTCCTGTGTGCGGTGGCCTGCTGCGCCCGGATGTGGTGTTGTTCGGTGAAATGCTGCCGGAACGGGAGCTGGCGCGACTGGAGACGGTGCTCACCCAGGGGGTGGACCTGGTGGTCTCCATTGGCACCACCAGCGTGTTTCCCTACATCTCCGGGCCGGTGTGGTGGGCGCGCGAGGCGGGTGTTCCGACCGTGGAGATCAACCCTGGCACCACCGAGGTCAGCGACATCGTCGATCACCGCTTGCGCATCAGTGCCGCCGAGGCGATGAGCGAACTGTGGCGGCGGATATTCCCCGCCTCGGTATTGCCTTAGTGCTGACGCGTCCCGGCCTTCCCTGAGCGCCCGTTGCAGTGCCTGTGCGCTCGGTTCGCGGCCCGTGTTGCGGGTTTAGGGTTCAGGGTGTGTCGGCTGTACCCAGTAGGGTGCGCACCTTGTCCAGCGACACCGCTCCGACGACCTCGCCGTGACGGCTGACCGCCAGCGCTGCGGTGCGCCCGACGAGGCGGGGAAGGATGGATTCGATGCTTTGATCGGCGTCGACCGCCTGGGATGGCGGCGGTATCGCGTGCCCGTCCGGCCAGGCGGTCAGGACGTTGCGCACGCGCAGGGCGCGGGCGCGGTTCACATCGCGCACGAAATCGGCCACGTGGGCATCGGCGGGCGCCAGCAGAATGTCGTCCGGCGAGCCCACCTGGATCAGCCTGCCGTCCCGCAGGATGGCAATGCGGTTGCCCAGGCGCAGGGCTTCGTCGAGGTCGTGCGTGATGAACACGATGGTCTTGCCCAGGGTGTCCTGCAGCTTCAACAGCTCTGCCTGCAATTGCGAGCGGATGAGCGGGTCGAGCGCGGAGAAGGCCTCGTCCATCAGGATGATGTCGGTGCCGGCGCACAGTGCCCGTGCCAGCCCCACACGCTGCTGCATGCCCCCGGACAACTGTGCCGGGTAATGCGACTCGAAACCCGTCAGCCCGACGCGCTCTACCCACTCGAGCGCCCGGGCACGGCGGGTGGCGGGGTCCATGCCCTGCACCTCCAGGCCGTAGGCAACGTTGTCGACCACCCGGCGGTGGGCGTGCAGGCCGAAGCGTTGGAACACCATGGCAAGGCGGTGGCGGCGCAGCGCGATCAGCGCAGGAATCGGCAGGCCGAGCACCTCCTCGCCGTCTATCCAGATGCGTCCCTCGGTCGGGTCGATGAGGCGGTTGATGTGGCGCACCAGGGTGGACTTGCCCGAACCCGACAGGCCCATGATGACGAAGATCTCGCCGCGCGCAATCTCCAGGTTCACATCGTGGAGCGCCAGGGTGTGCCCGGTTTCGGCTAGCAGCCGCGCCTTGTCGCAGCCGGCCCGTACCCTTGTCAGTGCGCCGCGGGGGTCGGGACCGAAGACGGTGGACAAGGCTTCGATACGGATCAGTACCTCCGGGGCCCGTACATCGGCGATCGGTGCCTCGGGTGTCCGCAGCTCAGGCGTCCTCACCTCAGCCTCCCGCCTTGCGATGCGCCTGCAGGCGTCGCCCGCCGGCCTGCATGATGCGGTCGAGCACGATGGCCAGGATCACGATCACCAGGCCGCCCACCAGCCCCTCGCCGGCATCGTTGCGCTGCAGCCCGATCAGCACCGTCTCGCCGACGCCGCGTGCGCCTATCATCGACGCAATCACCACCATGGCCAGCGCCATCATCGTGGTCTGGTTCACCCCCTGCATGATCGCCGGCAGCGACATGGGGATCTGCACACCGCGCAGCAACTGCCAGCGGGTCGCGCCAAACGCGCGCGCCGCCTCGATCGCCTCGCGGCTGACCTCGCGAATGCCCAGCTCGGTGAGCCGGATGAGTGGCGGCGTGGCGTACACCACGGTGGCGAGCAGGGCCGGCACCTTGCCCAGTCCGAACAGCATTGCCGCCGGAATCAGGTAGACGAAGCTCGGGATGGTCTGCATCAGGTCGAGCAGTGGCGACACCACCCCACGCACCCGCCGCGAGCGCGCGCACCAGACCCCGAGTGGCAGACCCACCGCGACTGATACCAGCACCGACACCAGCACCAGTGCCAGCGTCTGCATGGCCTGGTCCCATTGCCCCAGTCCGCCGACGACCCACATCCCGAACACCGCCGCCGCGGCGAATCCCAGGCGCCGGCTGGCGGTGAACGCCAGCAGGCCGGTGGCGAGCAGCACCGCCCAGGGCGGGGTGCCGCGCAGCAGGCGTTCGAACAACAGCAGGAACTGCAGCAAGGCATTGGCGAAGGCCTCGAACCCGTCGCCGAAGTTCACGATCAGGTAGTCGATGCCGTCGTTGGCGGCACGCCTCAGCGGCGTGCGCAGGTCGGGAAAGTTCGCCAAGCGGGCCGGTCAGAGCGACTGACGCACGCGCTCGGCGGCTTCGGGCGGCAGCCAGCCGGACCAGATGTCCGTGCGCCGGCGCAGGAAGTCCAGCGCCGCCGCCTCGGGCGTGGCGTCGTTGTCCTGCATGTAGGCCAGCGCTTCGGACACCTGCTGGCCGGTGGTTTCGTAGCGGGTCAGGAAGGCACGCAACTGCGGCGCGCGGGAGATGAAACCGGCGTTGGCGCCGATCACCACCTCGACCACCGGATAGGCGGTGGCGTCGGTCGCGTGGCTGGGGTCCTCCAGCGCGTTGAGCGCCGCCCACTTGGCCGCGTCGAACGGCGGCTCCTCGAGCATGATCAAATCGTCGCCGAGCTTGCCCAGCAGCCAGGTCGGCCCCCAGTAGTAGAACAATACCGGGCGGCGGCGCTTGATCGCCGACTCCACCGCCGCGGCCAGCGCCGCACCGGTGCCGGGGCGGAAGTTGGTGTAGTGCTCGGTCAGTCCGTAGGCATGCAGTTTCTTGGTGTTTACCACCTCACACTGCCAGCCGGCGATGCAGTTGAGGAAGCGTCCCTTGGCCGGCTCCTCGGGATCGCGGAACACGTCCTTGTAGCGGGGCAGATCGCTCACCGACCGAAGATCGGGCGCGCGCGCGGCACTGCCTTCCACCAGGTAACGGGGGATGAACCAGCCCTGGATTGCGTCGGGGAAATTGGTGCCGACCTCGACCAGTTGGCCGGCGGCCACGCCGGCGGTCCAGCTCTCGGGTTCGTTGGACTTCCACACCTCCATGATGAGGTGTACGTCACCGCGCGCCATGGCGTTATGCAGCGGTACCAGGGCGCCCGGCTGCTGATCGGTGGCACAGCCGTAGCCGTGCTCGATGATGTGGCGCGCGAGCGCGGTATGAAAGGCGTTGGAATCGTAGTCCAGCCCGGCGAAAACGACCTTGTGGTCCACCTCGCAGGCCTGTGCCCGGGCCGCCGTGGTGCCGGTGCACAGCACCGCCAGGATCAGGGTTGCGCAGAGTGCTCGTAGCGATGCCATGAGGTTGCCTCCCTTGCGGCCGATGGTCGGAATGCCTGAACCATAGCACACGAATCCGGCCGACTGCCCGACCACCATGAGGGCGGCAGGGCAGTCGGCCGGTGTCACGTGCGGCAGCGGGGCCACTGCCTCCGGCGGTCTACAGCAACACCCGCTCGATGCCGCCCTGGTTGGCGCGCTGCACGTAATCGGGCATCCAGTTGTCGCCGAGGATCTTGCGCGCGATCTCGACGACGATGTAGTCCGCCTCCACATTGCCATCCGCGCTGTAGCGCGACAGGCCCTGCAGGCAGCTGGGGCAGGAGGTGAGCACCTTCACCGGCGCGCCCGGCACGTCCTGGCGCAGGGCGGTGGCACCCTTGACGATTTCCTCCTGCTTGCGGAAGCGCACCTGGGTGGAGATGTCCGGACGGCTCGCGGCCAGGGTGCCGGACTCGCCGCAGCAGCGGTCGTTGAGGTCCACGCGCGTGCCCATCAACTCGTTGGCGACCTTGATCCCCTGGTACTGCTTCATGGGGGTGTGGCAGGGCTCGTGATACATGTAGCGGGTGCCGCTCACGCCTTCGAGCCGGACGCCTTTCTCCATCAGGTACTCGTGGATGTCGAGCAGGCGGCAGCCGGGGAAGATCTGCTCGAACTGGTACTTCATGAGCTGATCCATGCAGGTGCCGCAGGACACGATGACGGTCTTGATGTCGAGGTAGTTCAGCGTATTGGCGACGCGGTGGAACAGCACCCGGTTGTCGGTGGTGATCTGCAGGCCTTTGTCCTCGAAGCCGGCCGAGGTCTGTGGATAGCCGCAGCACAGGTAGCCCGGCGGCAGCACGGTGGTGGCGCCCACGTGATAGAGCATCGCCTGGGTGGCCAGGCCGACCTGGCTGAAGAGGCGCTCCGAACCGCAGCCGGGGAAGTAGAACACCGACTCGGACTCGTCGCGCTGCAACTGCGGGTTGCGGATCACCGGGATGACCTTGTCGTCCTCGATGTCGAGCAGGGCGCGGCTGGTGCGCTTGGGCAGGTTGCCCGGCATGGGCTTGTTGATGAAGTGGATCACCTGGGCCTTGATCGGCGCCTTGCCGAGCGTGGCCGGCGGGGCGGCGACCTGCTCCTGGATCAACCCCAGCGACTTGCCGATGCGGTGGCCCAGGCGCTGGGCCTTGTAGCCCCAGTCGATCATGCCCTTGCGGATGAGCTTGATGGTGGCCGGGTCTTTTGCCGTGAGGAAGGCCATGGCCGCGACGGTGCCGGGGTTGAACGACTTCTTGCCCTGCTTGCGCAACAGGTTGCGCATCTTGATCGACACGTCGCCGAAGTCGATGTCCACCGGGCAGGGCTTCTCGCACTTGTGGCACACCGTGCAGTGCGCGGCCACGTCGTCGAATTCCGACCAGTGCGCGAGCGATACGCCGCGGCGGGTCTGCTCCTCATAGAGAAAGGCCTCGATCAGCAGCGAGGTGCTGAGGATCTTGTTGCGCGGGCTGTAGAGCAGGTTGGCACGCGGCACGTGGGTGGAGCACACCGGCTTGCACTTGCCACAGCGCAGGCAGTCCTTGATGTCGTTGGAGATCTCGCGGATCTCGGTCTGCTCCATGATGATGGACTCGTGGCCCATCAGGTTGAAGCTCGGGGTGTAGGCGTTGTCCAGGTTGCCCGGCGAGACGCCATCGGCCGGGCTTCTGCGCATCAGCTTGCCGCGGTTGAAGCGGCCCTGCGGGTCCACCTTTTGCTTGTACGACCAGTAGCTCGCCATCTCCTCGTCGGTGAGGTAGTCGAGCTTGGTGATGCCGATGCCGTGTTCGCCGGAGATCACGCCGTCGAGCGAACGGGCCAGCGCCATGATGCGGTCGACCGCGCGGTTGGCGGTGGCGAGCATCTCGTAGTTGTCGGAGTTGACCGGGATGTTGGTATGCACGTTGCCGTCGCCTGCGTGCATGTGCAGGGCGACGAACACCCGGCCGCGCAGCACCTGCTTGTGGATCTGGCGGATACGCTCCAGCACCGGGCTGAACAGCACGCCGTCGAAGATCTTCTCCAGCCGCGGGCGCAGCTCGGCTTTCCAGGAAGTCCGTACCGAATAATCCTGGAGGCGGTGGAACAGCACCGGGTCGGCCGCGCGATTGGTGAACTCGCCTGCCTGCACGCCATACGCCTCGAAGGACTTCTCGGCCTCGGCGAGCGGCGTGTCGAGCTGGTCGAGCAGCCACTGCCAGCGCCGCCGCACGCTGGCGACGTAGTCCAGCGCGGCCTGGCGGCGGTCGCCAATGATCGAGTCTGCCGACAGGTTGGCGTCGCCCTGGTTGAGCGGCAGGTCGCCGCTCAGAAACTCGGCTAGGGCGTCGCACAGCGCCAGCTTGTTGTGGGTGGACAGCTCGATGTTGATGCGCTCGATGCCGTCGCAGTAGTCGCCCATGCGTGGCAGCGGGATCACCACGTCCTCGTTGATCTTGAACGCATTGGTGTGGCGCGAGATCGCGGCGGTGCGCGAACGGTCCAGCCAGAAGCGCTTGCGCTGCTCGGGCGAGGTGGCGATGAAACCCTCGGCGGCGCGGGCGTTGCACATGCGCACCACCTCGGAGGCCGCCGTCATGACGATGGTCTCGTCGTGGCCGACGATGTCGCCGATCAGCACCATCTTGGGCCGGCCGTGGCGCTTGGCCTTGGTGGTGTAGCCGACCGCGACCACGTAGCGCTCGTCCAGGTGCTCCAGGCCAGCCAGTTGCACGCCGGCGCGGTGGCCGGCACCGCCCGGTTTGAAGTAGTCGGTAATCTCGACGATGGCCGGCACCGCTTCGCGCACCTGGCCGAAGAACTCCAGGCACACGGTACGGGTGACCGGCGGCATCTTGTGCAGCACCCAGCGTGCGGCCACGATCAGGCCGTCGGTGCCTTCCTTCTGCACCCCCGGCACCCCGCCCAGGAATTTGTCGGTAACGTCCTTGCCCAGCCCGTCCTTGCGGCAGCTCGCGCCGGGCAGGGTGAGCGTTTCCTCTGCCAGCAGCCTGCGTCCGCTGGGGTCGAAGCGCTTGAGCTGGAAGGTGACCAGGTCCTGCTCGTGGATCTTGCCCAGGTTGTGGTGGACGCGTTCGACCTCCAGCCAGTCGCCGTCGGGCGTCACCATCTTCCACCACGCCAGGTTGTCCAGTGCGGTCCCCCACAGCAGCGCCTTCTTGCCGCCGGCGTTCATCGCGATGTTGCCGCCGATACAGGAGGCGCTGGCAGAGGTGGGGTCCACCGCGAACACGCGGCCGGCGACGGCGGCGGCTTCCGACACGCGCTCGGTGACCACGCCGGCGCCGGTGCGGATGGTCGCCACCGGGGTCGTCAGACCCGGCAGCAGTACGTCTTCCACCGGGCCCAGATCGATCAGCTTCTCGGTATTGATGACGGCCGAGCGCGCGTCCAGCGGCACGGCGCCGCCGGTGTAGCCGGTGCCGCCGCCGCGCGGAATGATGGTCAGGCCGAGTTCGATGCAGGCGCGCACGAGCGGCGCCATTTCGTCCTCGGTGTCGGGGTACAACACCACGAAGGGGTATTCCACCCGCCAGTCGGTGGCATCGGTCACGTGCGACACGCGCGCATGGCCGTCGAAGCAGATGTTGTCGCGGCGGGTGTGGCGCGCCAGTTCCTTGAGCGCCTGCTTGCGCAGCGCCGCGGTTTCCTCGAAGAAGCGGGCGAAGGCCTGCACGCAGGCCTCTGCGGCCTGCACCAGCAGCGCCACCTTGGCGCTGCGGTCCGGGTCCTCGGCGGCACTTTCCAGGCGGCGCTTCTCGACTTCGCTGAGGCGATGGCGCAGGGCGCCGATCAAGGCCTCGCGGCGGTCGCGGTTGTCGAGCAGGTCGTCCTGCAGATAGGGGTTGCGCTGCACCACCCAGATGTCGCCCAGCACCTCGTAGAGCATGCGCGCGGAGCGGCCGGTGACGCGCTCGTCGCGTAGGGACTGCAGCGTGTTCCAGGCCTCATGTCCGAGCAGGCGGATGACGATCTCGCGGTCGGAAAACGAGGTGTAGTTGTACGGAATTTCACGCAGGCGCTGGGTCATGACAAGGTCCGGAGCGAGGGCGGCGGAAAAGCTCGGAATTGTAGCTTATTGCGCCGCAATACGAACGGGCTTAATGCCCTTTTGCTTTGTAGGGTATTGATTTGAAAGCGTAAGCGGCTGGGTGTGAGACCAGTGGAAGTCCGACGGATTCCCGCTGCGGCTTGAAATGGCTGACGCGCCGCGCGGGACCTTTTGCAGTGAGATCAGACCGCGGCAGTCAGCGCGATCTCGATGCGGTAACCCGGCCGGGCAAGCCCGGCGACCTTGACGCAGGCGCGCGACGGTGCCGTGCCGGCGGGCAGCCATGCGTCCCACAGCTGGTTCATTGCATCGTAGTCGGCGAGATCGGTGAGGTAGATCGTGGCCATCAGGATCCGCGTGTTGTCGCTGCCGGCGGTGGCCAGGAGCTTGTCAAGGCTGGCCAGGACCTCGCGCGTCTGGGTGGTGATGTCGGCTTCTTCGGAGGCGGATACCTCGACGATGTAGGCGACGCCGTTGTGAACGGTGATGTCGGAATAGCGGGCGGTGGTTCCGAAGCGTTGGATGGTCATGGGGTCGAGTCCTTTCTTCTACATGAACGGAAAAGCGACGACACCATAGCGCAGCAGCTTGCCGACCGCCATCCAGGCGAGACACGCGACCCAGTTGAGGCGCAACCAGCCTGCCGCGGCACACAGTCCGTCACCGACCAGCGGCGCCCAGGACAGGATGAGCACGGGGGCGCCGTGGCGACGCACCCAGGCCAGCCGCTCCAGTGCGGCACGGGCCGGAATGGCACGGGCGAGGAGATAGGTGCTCATACCGCCCAAGGTGTTGCCGACGGTGGCGACAGCGATCGCTGCGGTCGCCGTTTCCGGGTGGTGGCTGAGGAGGGCGATCAGCACCAGTTCCGAACTGCCGGGCAGCAGCGTCGCCGACAGGAAGCTGGACACGAACAGGGCTGCAAGGCCCACGTCCGGGCCGGGATCCAGCCACGCCGTGAGGTTCATTGCCGGACCCGGACGGGGATGCTGTCGGTGATCGGCGACAACGCCATCGTCCCGAAATCCGGGCGAATCCGTGCCTTGCCTCGGCGAACTGTCGCTGGCTGGCGACGGAAATCCCGGAAACTTCGTGGCAGGCGCGGACGCGGACGCCCGAAGCGGTCGCTGATCATGTTCATGCGATTGAATTAAAAGAGGTTCTCGCAACCTGGCACGATGGTTGCCATAGGGTGGGTGTCCTCGCTGAAACGAGGCCGACCATTTGCCAATAACTGGAGAAACGCCATGAAATCCAAGATGATCGCCATCGCCGCCGTTGCGTCCGCTTTTGCCTTCCCGTTCGCCGCATCCGCGGTCGACGCCGTGACCGAGGTGCCGTGGGATGTGCAGGTGCTGAGCCAGGCCGAGGGCGCCGAGGCTTTGTTCCAGCAACTCGATGCCAACAGCGATGGTGTGATCGACGCTGACGAGGCCGCGCGCTCCCCGCAGGTCGCCAACGACTTCAGCCAGATCGACACCGACAACGACGGCCGCATCAGCCCGGAAGAGTGGCGTGCCTATTTCGGCCAGGAAAACCAGGGCTGAGTCCTGACGATACGGCTCGCGGACGGAGGTCCGCGTGACCGGCGCAGTTTCCTCGCCCGCGGGTCCGCGTCCGTCCTCCCCCCTGGCGGCCGGGCCCGCTCTTGTCGTGCTCGCGTCGTCCGGTGCGGCGTGTCTTGTGGGCGCGATTCAAGATTCAAGGGAAGCCCTGATTCAATCCGCTCGCCCTGAACCCTTCGGTTGCGCTCAGGACAGGCTTGTCGAAGAGCATGCCTGGTAAAATCAAGGGCCTCGACAGGGTCGGCCCGAACCGTCGGGAATAAATCAGTGTTTCCCAAGGTCGTGCCGCTGACTGAGTCCGGTCAGCTTCAGCCTGGGTGGGTGCGCCGCTCAGGTGGATGCGCTTGACTCGCGTCGGCGGATCACACGACCTCGAAGAACACCAGGTCGCGCTCGATTTCATTGGCCGAGAATCCGCAACCGATGCGGCCCGGGCCGACGATCGCCACTTCGCCGTGCTTGACGCGGCGCTCCTCCCCACTTTCCTCGACCACGTAACAGCCGTTGGTGCTGTAGTCGACCAGCGCGAACCCGTTGCGCCGACGCTCGATGCGACAGTGCTGGCGGGACGCGCGCGGGTCCATGATCACCACGTCGTTGCCGAGTTCGCGCCCGAACAGCAGGATCGGGCGCTGGTCATCCAGGTAGATCACGTCCTGCTGATGGCGCACCTTGAGGCGCTGCGACAGCTTGGTGGCTGGCGGAAGCGACACCACCGATTCGGGTTGGCGCGCGATCGAATAAAGCGGCCATTCGAGGTCGCTCAGATCCGCCCGGGGGGTGTTCTCCAGTCGGCTGAGGTTGCGGGTCGCCGCCGGCAGCAGCAGCACCGCCGCCGCGGTGGCCAGTGCCTCGCCGCCCTTGGCGGCGCGCACCAGCCGGGTGGCGACCTGTGGCGCCTCGCTGGTGAGCGTGTCGTCGCTGTCCATGGGGCCGTAGTGCATGCCGATGCGGATGGACAGGCGCTTGCCGCCCAATGGTGGCAGGCTGCGCACCCGTTCCAGCATCTCGCAGGCGGCCAGCACGGCCAGCTCCGAGCGTTCGAATCCGGCGCGCATGCGCGCCTCCTCGCGCTGCAGCACGGCGCCCTTGTTCGCCTCTACGGCCAGGTCCACCCGGCGCATGCCACGGTCGACTGCGTGCTTGGCCTCCAGCGCGCCGAGTGCTGCGTCCATGCTTGGTCCGCCGATGATTTCGGCCACCATCACGCAGAGGTTTTTACGTTCGCCCATGTTCGGTGGTATGCGCTGCAATGTTGTTGTGCTGGTTTCTGCTCGCCCACAGGCGAAATCATCGGTCACACCCGGCCGGCTCGGCAAGCGAAACCCCGCCGAGTTTGGGCATTCATGCGCGCTCATCGACAACTTTCAACACACTGACCGGGTTGGCCGGCATCTCGACAGCGTCGAAAGCGGTGTCTCCTTCGGTGATCGGCGTATCGCGGGTCAGCCCGACGAAATCGAACAGACGGGCGTCGGCCAGATGCGATGGCACGACGTTGCCAAGCGCGGTGAAGATGGATTCGACCCGCCCGGGGTGCTCGCGCGCCCAGCCGCGCAACATCGCCTTGATCTGCTTGCGCTGAGCGTTTTCCTGCGAGCCGCAGAGATTGCAGGGGATGATGGGAAAGGCCATGGTCCGGGCGAAACGCTCGATGTCGGCTTCGGTGCAGTAGGCGAGCGGCCGAATGACCACGTGTTCGCCGTCGTCGCTCACCAGCTTGGGCGGCATCGCCTTGATCCGCCCGCCGAAGAACAGGTTGAGGAACAGCGTCTCCAGCATGTCGTCACGGTGGTGGCCGAGCGCGATCTTGGTGGCGCCCAGTTCGCGCGCGCTGCGGTAGATGATGCCGCGGCGCAGGCGCGAACACAGCGAACAGGTGGTCTTGCCGGCGGGGATCTTCTCCTTGACGATGGAGTAGGTGTCCTCGGTGACGATGCGGTACTCGACGCCGATCGATTCGAAGTAGGCCGGCAGCACCTCGGCGGGGAAGCCTGGCTGGCGTTGGTCGAGATTCATCGCAATGATGCGGAAGTCCACCGGTGCCCGCTCGCGCAGCGCCATCAAGCAGGACAGGAGGGTGTAGGAATCCTTGCCGCCGGATACGCACACCATCACCACGTCGCCGTCCTCGATCATGTTGAACGCCGCGATGGCTTCGCCGACCCCGCGTTCCAGCTTCTTCTTGAGCCGGAGGAAGGTGTTGGAGAAACGGCTGTCGGGGGAGTCGGCCTGGGCCGGGAGCGCAGTCACAACAGAAAATCCTCACCAAATCCGGGGATTATACTCTGCCGCGGTGCGGCACGCGGCACGCCATGGTGGCAGCGGGTGGAGGGCGGCACGCGGCTTACAGGTGTGCGCTGCGACCGCCGTCGACGGCCAGGATCTGGCCGGTGATGTAGGGGGCGTCGAACAGCAGGAAGCGCACGCTGCGTGCGATGTCCTTCGGCTGCCCTTCGCGCTTGAGCAAGGTGTGGTCGATGATCGCGGCGCGTTCGGCTGGTGGGAACTGCTCGTCGTCCGGCCATTCGATGGGCCCGGGAGAAACGCCGTTCACCCGCACCTCGGGGGCGAGTTCGACCGCCAGCGCACGGGTCAGGCCCAGCAGCCCGGCCTTGGCGGCGCAATACACGGGATAGCGCCGCAGCGGCCGTTCGCCATGAATGTCGACGATGTTCACGATGGCGCCGCCGCGCGCGCGCAGATGAGGCGCTGCCGCCTGCGACATGAACAACGGCCCCTTCAGGTTGGAGCCGATCAGATCGGTCCAGGCGGCGGCATCGATGCGGCCGATCGGGGTGGGGAAGAAGGTCGAGGCGTTGTTCACCAGCGCATCCAGGCGGCCGTGCGTGCTGACCGCCTGGGCGACGATGCGCTCGGGCAGGCCGTCCTCGGCGACGTCGCCGCCGACCACGCTGGCGGATCCCGGGCGGACGGCTTCGAGCTCGGCGGCGAGCGCCAGGGCATCGGTGTCGGAGTGACGGTAGTGGAGCACCACCCCGGCGCCGGCCGCGTGCAGTTCGCGCGCGATGGCCGCGCCGACGCGGCGGGCGGCGCCGGTGATCAACACCACGGGGGAGTCTGGGGATGAAGGCATGGGCTGAAAGGGCGTGAGATGGGGCAGCGGGAATCCGGGCTTGGGGTGGTCGGACGCTAGAATACTGATTTTTCCGATGGACGCGAACGCATGAACCTACCGCCTCCCGGCGCCGACGCCCTGGCACAGAGCGACGCCTTGCACGCGCGCCTGTGCGCCGAGATCCATGCGGCCGGTGGCTGGTTGCCGTTCTCGCGTTACATGGAACTGGCCTTGTACCAACCAGGCCTCGGGTATTACAGCGGTGGCGCGAGAAAGTTCGGTGCGGGTGGCGACTTCATCACCGCGCCGGAACTCACCCCCTTGTTCGGGCAGGCGCTGGCGGCGCAGGTGGAGCAGGTGATGCGCGCCTCCGCCGCCGATGTGATCGAAGCCGGTGCCGGCACCGGCCTGCTGGCGGCCGACCTGTTGCTGGAACTGGAGCGTCGCGACTGTCTGCCCGAGCGCTATGCGATTCTGGAACTGTCGGGCGAGTTGCGTGCCCGCCAGTCCGATACCCTTGTGCAGCGCGCCCCCCACCTGGCCGACCGGGTGTGCTGGCTGGACGCGTTGCCGGCGCGCTTCTCGGGCGTGCTGGTGGCCAACGAGGTGCTCGATGTGATGCCGGTGCATGTGATTGCCTCGCGTGCCGACGGGTTGTATGAACGCGGCGTCGCGCTCGCCCCGCAGTCGCGCCTGAACTGGGCCGACTCGGCGGCCTCCGGGGCGGTGCTCGAAGCGGCGCGCGCCCTCGATCTGCCGGTGCCGGCGAGTGGCGAGTACGTGACCGAACTCAATCTCGCCGGTCGAGCCTGGGTGGCCGAGTGGGCGCGTCGGCTGGATGTCGGCGCACTGCTGCTGATCGACTACGGCTATCCGCGCGCCGAATACTATCTACCCTCGCGCGCGAGCGGCACCTTGCTGTGCTACTACCGGCATCACGCCCACGCCGATCCGTTCCTGTGGCCGGGGCTCAACGATATTACCGCCTTCGTCGACTTCACGGCGATCGCGGAGGCGGCATTCGACGCCGGACTGGACGTGCTCGGCTACACCAGTCAGGCCTCGTTCCTGTTCAACTGCGGCATCCTCGATGCGCTGGCGCGTCGCGGCGACCAAACCAGCCCGGGCTACATCCGCGCCGCGCGCGCGGCGCAGCGGCTGACCACGCCGCAGGAGATGGGCGAACTGTTCAAGGTGATGGCCCTGGGCCGCGGACTGTCCGAACCCTTGCTCGGATTCGCGCGTGGTGACCGCTGCCACACGCTGTAGGGCCGGGCTGCGGGGCCGTGATACGGGCCCGTGAACAGGTCCGCAACGCCCCAGGTGCAGGTCAGGCGCTGCTGCTGGGCCGCGCTTGCTTCGGTTGCCAACCTGCTTGATGCCGTCCTAAACGCTCGCCGTCGTCAGGTATCGCCTTCGGCGTCCGCCTGGCCCTGCGCTACGACGGTTCCCGGAAGCGTTGTCGCCAGCCAGTCGGCGATGCGCTCGGCGGCGGCACGCCAGCCGTGTTCCAGCATCACGCCATGGCCGAGGTCGGGCAGGATCTCGGCCGCCACGCCATAGGTGTTGGCGGTCATATGTACTTGCGAAGGCGTGATCAGGCGATCGTGCTCGGTGCCGAGCACCAGCATGGGGGGGCGATGCATGCGCGCCGGGTGCGGCAGGTTGAACAGCATCATGTCCCAGATCGCGCGGTGCGACTCGGCTTGGGCGATGCGCGCGTAGCGCGCCAGGCGCTCGGTGTCGATGGGCTGGTGGAACAGGGCTTCACGCACGCTCTCGAGGTCGACGTGGTTGCCACCCATGATGCGGTTGAGGTCGACGAGCAGGCCCGGCTTGCTGAACATCAGGCCCAGTGCGGAACCGATCAGCCCCTGGGGCGGCACGGCGCACAACAGCACCGCGGCCGGCGCATCGGCGACCTCAAGATACTTCTGAACCACCATGCCACCCATCGAGTGGCCGATCAGGGCCGGCTGGCCGGGCAGCTTGGCGACCACTTCGCGCACGTCGTCCACATAGTTGGCGATGGAGAACGAATCCAGGTGCCCGTGTCGCCGGCTCTGGCCGTGTCCGGACAGCGACAAGGCGTAGCAGGCATGGCCGCGCGCGGCGAAGTACGGCAGGAAGTGCTCTTCCCAGCTCCATGCGGCGGTGTAGGCGCCGTGGATGAAGAGCAAGGGGGTGTCATGGCAGGGCACGCCCTCGGGCATGTGCGCGATGACCTCGAGATCGCCGAAACGTGAGTTGTTCATTGCGGCACCTCCATGCCCCGCTGCACCGCGGGACGGGCGCCGATGCGTTCGTACCAGTCGCGCACCGCCGGGAAACGCTTGAGATCCATGCCCTGCCAGTCGTGGCGGGCAATCCAGGGGTAGGTGGCGATGTCGGCGATGGAGTACTCGTCGCCGGCCAGCCACGCCCGGCCTGCGAGGCGGGTGTCGAGCACGCCGTAAATGCGGGCGGCCTCCTTGGAATAGCGCTCGATCGCATAGGGGATGACTTCCGGGGCGAAGCGCAGGAAGTGGTGGGCCTGTCCCAGCATCGGGCCGACGCTGCCCATCTGGACCATCAGCCACTGCACCGCCTCAAGCCGCGCCCGAAGGTCGGTTGGCAGCAGCTTGCCGGTCTTGCCGGCAAGGTAGAGCAGGATCGCGCCCGACTCGATGAGGGTGATCGGCTTGCCGTCCGGCCCCTCGTCGTCGACCAGCACGGGGATCTTGTTGTTCGGGTTGAGGGCGAGAAAGGCCGGGGCGAATTGCTCGTCACGGCTGATGTCGACGGGTTTGACCTCATAGGCCAGCCCGAGCTCCTCGAGGGTGATGGAGACCTTGCGGCCGTTCGGCGTGCGCCAGGTGTACAACGTGATCATGTCGTGGCTCTGTGGATCGGAATGAGGTTTGCTTCTCGCCGCGTCTGCGGGTCTAATGCGGCTTCGCAACCGGGAGCCCGTGATGCTCAAATGGGTCGTCGTCATCGTCCTGCTGGTGCTCGTCACCGGGCTGTTCCGCCCCAGTCTCGCACGCAGCTTCCGTCTTGGCCGCCTGCCCGGCGACCTGAACTTCCGCTTTCGCGGGCGGGACTATCAACTGCCCTTTACCAGCACCCTGCTGCTGTCCTTGCTCGCATGGGGCATTTTGCGCGCAATCTGAGCGGGATTTCGTGGAGAATTGTCACGAACGACGTGACAAAGTGTGCCCCCGATGATGCGGAATCACTTTGATGATGTCCGCTAGTGCCTTGACCTGAATCCGGTTTTCGAGACCGTCCGAGGTATTTTCCGGCAGCGTCGCGACGGCGTCGTCTAACTGGGCGTCATTCCCGATTGTGTTGTATTTGTGCAAGTGCGTGCTTGACCGCTTCCACCCGTGCCGCGTGAATCTGCCCGGCGATGTGGTGCTTGTCGGCGACCCGCCGTGCCACCGCACCCGCATCGACGGCCCGTGCTGCGACAAGCGCATGGCGCAGCAGCGGTGCCGGGCGATAGGGGGCCGGCGGTTTTCCGGGGCGGCCCAGCGCGTCGCACTCGGTAGCGGCGAGCATGAGCTCGAAGCGTTCCGGCCGGCGGAAGGCGTCGCAGCGCTCCATCAGCGTCACCATGGTGGCCGGGCGCAGGATTTCGGCGCGATGCACGATGCCGTGCTCTCGCGCCACCATGACGGCCAGGTCGCGGCAGTCGGCGGGGGCCTTGAGGCGTTCGGATACCGCCAGCGCGTGCTCGGCGCTCGCCGCTTCGTGGCCGTGGTGGCGGGGCAGCAGATCGGCCGGGGTATCGGCCTTGCCCAGGTCGTGCAGCAGACAGGCCCAGCGTACGGCCAGCGGCTGGCCGGAGTCGGCCGCCTGGCGCAGTACCGCGAGCACGTGCACGCCGGTGTCGATTTCGGGGTGGTGGGCGGGCGGCTGGGGCACGCCGAACAAGGCGTCGACCTCGGGCAGAATGCGCGCCAGCGCGCCGCACTCGCGCAGCACCTCGAGCATGCGTTCCGGTGCGCTTTCCATCAGCCCGCGTGCAAGCTCCTGCCAGACACGTTCCGCCACCAGGTGATCGACCTCGCCGTGCTCGACCATCGCGCGCATCAACGCGAGGGTTTCGGGTGCGACGTGAAATTCGGGCAGGCGTGCAGCGAAGCGGGCGACGCGCAGGATGCGCACCGGGTCTTCGCCGAAGGCCGGGCTGACGTGACGGAACAGTTTGCGGTCGAGATCGGCCCGCCCGCCGTGAGGGTCGATCAGCGTGCCGTCTTCGTCTTCGGCCATGGCGTTGATGGTCAGGTCGCGCCGCAGCAGGTCGTCTTCCAGCGTGACGTCGGGCGAGGCGTCGAAGGCAAAGCCCTTGTAGCCGCGGCCGGTTTTGCGCTCGGTACGCGCCAGCGCGTATTCCTCCCGCGTCTCGGGGTGCAGGAAGACGGGAAAATCCTTGCCCACCGGCTTGAAGCCCTGCGCCAGCAACTGTTCCGGCGTTGCGCCGACCACCACCCAGTCGCGGTCCTGAACCGGTACACCCAGCAACCGGTCGCGCACCGCGCCGCCCACGATGTAGCTGCGCATCAACCGCGTCCGCGGTGGCTGCGCCCGCGCATGGTGTAGTAGCGCGCACGCAGGGTGGCGTTGGCGATGTAGCCGGGGGCGACCGCCTCGAGTGTGGTCGGGGTCAGGCCCATGGGCAGGGGTGGGCCGGCGGTGACGTTGTCCACTTGCATGGAGCGCACGTTGTCACGGCTCATCAGCGGCTGCGGGGCGAGCTCCATGAGTCGCGCCTGCAGCATCGCCAGCCCTTCCGGTAGCGCGATGATGGGACGGGGTTTGCCTGCCAGCTCGCTGACGTATTCCACCAGCTGGCGCAAGGTGTAGACGCTCGGGCCGGCCAAGGGCCAGGTCTGGCCGATCGCGTCGGGTGTGATCAGGCTGCGCCACACCACTTCCGCAACGTCCTCCACATGCACCGGCTGGAAGCGCGCCTGGGCGCCGGCAAGTGGCAGGACAGGGAAGAGTCGGGCGAGCCGGGCGAACAGGTTGAGGAAGCTGTCGTCGCGGCCAAACACCACCGAGGGGCGCAGAATCGTCCACGCGACACCGGGTGCGGCGGCGCGGATGACGT
The DNA here is from genome assembly GCA_046295975.1 of Rhodocyclaceae bacterium. Taxonomy (GTDB): domain Bacteria; phylum Pseudomonadota; class Gammaproteobacteria; order Burkholderiales; family Rhodocyclaceae; genus UBA2357. Next base: position 83,555 of record JBKBMG010000007.1, on the reverse strand, counting down.
CTTCGCCAGCTGCCTTGGAGCGCTGGTACTCCGAGGGGCCGTTGGCGTCGGCGCCCAGGGCGCTGACATGTACCAGCCGGCCGACGCCGTTGGCGGCGCAGGCGGCAGCGATCTTGGCGGGAAGTTCGACGTGGGCGCGGGCGAAATCCGGTCCGTAGGGCGTACCCGGTCGCGAATGCAGAACGCCGACGAGGTTGACCACTGCATCGGCGCCGCGGGTAAGGTCTCGCAGTGTGGCCGGATCGTGGACGTCGGCTTCGATGACTTCGGCGGTGGGCAGCAGCAGGACCTCCGCGGCACGGCTGCGCCGACGGGTGGCGATGACAAGCCCCACGCCTTCGCGCGACAGGCGGTTGGCGACGCTGCGGCCGATGAATCCGGTGCCGCCGATGAGTACGACGCGTTGTGGTTTCATGGATGCGTGGAATGCCTAACGTGCGTGGATGGATACGAGGGATGGGTACGCGCTACGGTTGCAATCTGCGAATGTTCGGTGCGGGCGTGCGGGCGCAAGCGATGATGGGCGCGCGAGTGGCCGCGTCCGCCAGGGGCGCCGCCACGTCACCGCCCCCGTGCCGGCCGCACCCTCACGGCGGGGAAACCACTCCCAGGCGCGCCTTGAGCGACTGCGGGCGACGCTCCAGCAAGGCGGCATACACCACCGCATTGGCGAGCACCTTCTTCACGTAGTCGCGGGTCTCGTCGAAGGGAATGGTCTCGGCGTAGATCGCACCTTCCAGCGGACGCTGGTCGCGCCAGCGGCGCGCCCTGCCCGGACCCGCATTGTAGCCGGCCGAGGCGAGAACGGGATGATTGTCCAGGTCCTCCATGATGATGCGCATATAGCTGGTGCCGAGCAGCACGTTGGTTTGCGGATCGGTCAGCATGCTTTGCTTGTAGTCGGTCATGCCGATCTTGCCCGCCACCCACTTGCCGGTGGCCGGCATCACCTGCATCAATCCCTGGGCTCCGGCGCTCGACCGGGCGGGGACGATGAAGCGGCTCTCCTGGCGCATCAACCCATACACCCAGGCCATGTCCAGCCCTTGCTGGCGCACGTGGGGCTCTATGATGTCGCGAAACGGCGTGAGGAAGCGGATGTCGAAGTTGGCCCGGCCATCGGCCAACTCCGCGGTGTTGATGGCGCGGTCGTACAAGCCCATGTCGAGTGCGATATGGGCTGCCGCGACGAGGAAGTCGCGATCCTTGCCACGCACTCCCCAGATCCACTCGCGTACCGCTTCGATACGCATGTCCAGGCGGTATAGCGCGAGCGCCCGGCTCATCGTGGTGTCCTCGGTGACGCGGCGCCGGTCGGCGGCGCTGGGAACGTCGTCCGGTGGCGGGGGCTGGAACAACTCGCCCAATTCCTCGCCGGCGAGAATGCCGTAGAAATGCGCTTCGCCGGCAATCCCGCGATACAGCGCGTGCGCTTCGGCCTCTCGCCCTTCGGCGGCGTGCGCACGGGCCAGCCAGTAAATCCATTCCGGCTCGCGCTGTTCCGCCTCGGGCAGCATCGCGATGCTCTCGCGCACCATCCGCCATTGCTCTACCCGCAGTGCGGCCCGCACCCGCCAGGCGCGCTGGGCCGGGGTGAGCGGCACGTCGCCGGCGGCGCGATACCACTCGGCCGCCAGCGGCAGGCGCGACAGCGCGCCGTGGTAACCGAGCATGGCGTAGGCGTAGGCGCGCTCGTCGTGGCCGAGACGGTCGTTGATGCGGGCCAGACGCGCATGGGCTGCCGCCGCGTCCTCGCGCGCGAGGCGGGTGAGCGCGACCAGTGCGAGCTCCCGTCCGGTGCGCTCGGTGGCGAAGTTGGCGGGAAGCCGGTCGAGGTATTGCGCGGGTGACTTCAGTGCCTGATCGAAGGCGGATGTCGCCGGGGCCTGGCCGCGCGGCAACCAGGCAAGCGTGGCCAATGCCGCCTCGGGCTTGCGGCTGTCGACCTGGCGGCGGATGCGCCACCACACATCGTCGGTGCTCACCGTGCCATTGCTGGCGAGGTTGCGCAGCAGACTGTTGCAAGCGTCATGGTTGTCGACCAGATCCAGCCATTCGGCAGCCATCTCCTTGAGCGCCGAGGCATCTCCGGTCATCAGCCGCGCGTGCCAGTGCAGGCAGCGCAGTTCCGCGTCCGGGCGGGCCAGCTGCGCGTATTCGCGCAGATAGGCCTGCCATTGCTCCTCGCGCGCCAGGCGCTTGAGCCAGGCCATGCGCAGGCGTTCGGATACCACGGTGTCCGGGTTGCGGGCGAAGAACGCGGCCAGTTCGGCCTCGGAAACCGGTGCGGGGCGGGCGACGCTATTGAGCAACAGCCAGTAGCCGACGTACTCGTCCAGTGGATGCGCCTCGCGCTGTGCCGCCAGGCGTTGCAGCGTCGCCCGGTCGCCGGTGCGCAATGCCTCGCGTGCGGCGATGATGCGCGCGTCTCCCTGCTGTGCCAGCGCAGCGCTGCCCGCGCAGCTCAGCACGATTGCCATTACCATTGCGGGCAGTGCCCAGAACTTCATTGCCGCTGTCTCCCATACAAGCCTGACATTATCGCAGAGCCATGACATCTTCGTTGAACGAACGTGTTGCCGGTGACGATCCGGCGAACTTCCGCAAGGCCTTGCGCTTGCGTGCGCTCGCCGCGCGGGAGGCGTTGCCGGCCGCTACCCGTGCGCATCTCACTGCCGCGCTGACGTCGCACCTGCAACCGCTGGTCGAGCGTTTGGCGCCACGCAGCCTGGGCTTTTGCTGGCCGTATCGGGCGGAACCCGATCTGCGCGGCTTCGTCGCCGGCTGGCTGGCGGCCGATCCGGCCAGGACCGCCGCGTTGCCCGTTGTTCTCGACCGGGGAAAAGCGATGGTGTTCCGCCGCTGGCACCCTGAGGTGGTGCTGCGCGAGGATCGCTACGGCATCCCCGTGCCGCCGGAGGGCGAGGAGTTGGTGCCGGACGTGGTGCTGGTGCCGCTCAACGCCTTCGATCCGGCGGGATTCCGCATTGGCTACGGCGGCGGTTACTTCGATCGCACCCTGGCGGTGATGGACAGTGTTGCGGTAGGGGTGGGATTCGAGCTGGGGCGTGTCGACAGTGTGCGGCCGCAAACCCACGACAAGCCGATGCGATGGACGGTGACCGAGGCGGGGGCCTGGTCGCACCCGCCCGCGGGCGCCTGACCCGCAACGAGTCAGGCCGTTTCCAGTGCCCCTCCCCGGGGGGTGAAGAGCAGGTCGGGGCCGCTCCCGCAGCGTGGCGTCAGCGGCCGAGGAACAGGCGGTAGGCGGGGTTGTCGGTTTCCTCCGCGCAGGCGTAGCCGATGCGGTCGACGAAGTCCTGGAAGGCGCTGTCGTCCTGCTCGGGCACCTGCATGCCGACCAGCACCCGGCCAAAATCGGCGCCGTGGTTGCGGTAATGAAACAGGCTGATGTTCCAGTCCGAGCGCAGGTTGGCGAGAAAATTCATGAGTGCGCCGGGGCGGTCGGGGAAGACGAAACGGTACAGGCGCTCGTTCTCGACATGCGGTGCGCGCCCGCCCACCATGTAGCGGATATGGGTCTTGGCCAGTTCGTCGTCGCTGAGGTCGAGGGCGGGCAAGTCGTGGCGTGCCAGCATCTCGACGATGCGGCTGGCCTCGCTGCGGCTATGCACCGTCACGCTGACAAAGATGTGGGCCTGGGCGGCGTCGGCATAACGGTAGCTGAACTCGGTGATGTTGCGGTTGCCGATGAGGCTGCAGAACTTCTTGAACGAGCCGGCTTGCTCTGGAATGGTGACGGCGAGCACCGCTTCACGCTGCTCGCCGAGTTCGGCGCGTTCGGCGACGAAGCGCAGGCGGTCGAAATTCATGTTGGCGCCGGAGGCGACCGCCACGACGGTCTTGTCGCGCCACTTGTGGCGCTTGATGTATTCCTTGGCGCCGGCGACGGCGAGCGCGCCGGCCGGTTCGAGAATGGAGCGGGTGTCTTCGAAGATGTCCTTGATCGCGGCGCAGATCGCGTCGTTATCGACCACGATCATCTCGTCCACGTACTCCTGACACAGCCGGAATGTCTCCGCGCCAACCTGCTTGACCGCGGCGCCGTCGGCGAACAGGCCAACCTGGTCGAGCATGACCCGTTCGCCCGCGCGCAGCGACAGCGTCATGGCCTCGGCGTCGGCGGCCTCGACCCCGATGATCTTGATCTCGGGACGCAGCCGCTTGACGTACGCCGCGACCCCCGCAATCAGTCCGCCGCCGCCGACACAGCAGAAGATTGCATGGATGGGGCGGGTGGCGACACGCAGGATCTCCATGCCGATGGTGCCCTGGCCGGCGATCACGTCCGGGTCGTCGAAAGGGTGTACGAAGGTGAGCTTCTCGGCCTTCTCCAGTTCCAGCGCGTGGGTGTAGGCGTCGGAGAATGAGTCGCCCATCAACACCACCTCGGCGCCGCGCGCGCGCACCGCATCCACCTTGATCTGCGGCGTGGATACGGGCATCACGATGACTGCGCGAACCCCCAGCTTCTGGGCCGACAAGGCCACGCCCTGGGCGTGGTTGCCGGCTGACGCACAGATCACGCCGCGCTTGAGTGCTGGCGCGGAGAGGTTGGCCATCTTGTTGTAGGCACCGCGGATCTTGAAGCTGAACACCGGTTGCATGTCCTCGCGCTTGAGCAGGATGCGGTTGTGCAGGCGTCCGGACAGGCTGGTGGCGAGTTCCAGGGGCGTTTCTTCCGCGGCTTCGTACACGCGGGCGTTCAGGATGCGTTCCAGGTAGTCGGGCTTGGCGGCGGTCATGGCAGGGCGTTAGGGTTGGCGTCCGGCGGACGCGAAAACCCCCAGAGTATCAGTGCGATCGTGATCGTCGCAAGGCGGAGCTGTCTCGGGCCCGCCGCTCATGATGAATTACGCCTGGGTAGGCTGGATGCCGGAGCAAGGCTCGCGAGTGAATCTGCTGCGCATCCCGATGGCGGCCGGATGGCGGGTAGGGGGCGGTGCCCGTTTCCTCGGCTGTCCGTTTGTTCCGGGGTTGTGCGTTGCGACTTCTCGCAGGCGCTCGGCCCTCAGGCCTCGCCCGCTTCCTTGCGGATCATCGCCTGCTGGCGTTCGATGAAGTCCTGGGTGGAGTCAATGCCGCGCAACTGCAGTATCGTGGAGCGCACCGCCGCTTCCAGCAATACCGCGAGGTTGCGGCCGGCGGCCACGGGAATGACGGTGCGCGGAATGGACACGCCCAGGATCTCCTGGGTTTCCTGCTGCAGCGGCAGGCGCGTGGGATCGTCCTGGCCGGGAATTCGGCGCTGGAGGTACACGATGAGGCGCAGCCGCATCTTTCGCCGGCAGGCGGTCTCGCCGAAGATCGCGCGGATGTTGAGCAGCCCCAGGCCGCGCACCTCGATGAAGTCCTGCAGCAGTTCCGGACAGCGGCCTTCGAGCACCGACGGCGCGATGCGCGAAAGCTCGACTACGTCGTCGGCGACCAGCCCATGTCCGCGCGAGATCAACTCCAGTGCGAGCTCGGATTTGCCAGCGCCGGAGTCGCCGGTGATGAACACGCCCAGGCCGAGCACGTCCATGAACACGCCGTGCAGCGCGACCTTTTCAGCGAGCTGGCGCGACAGGTACAGGCGCAACTGGTCGATCACGCCGGCGCTGGCGAGCGGCGTGGTGAGCAGCGCGATGTCGTGGGACTCGCACAGCGCCCGCACCATGCCGGGCGCCTCGCAGTTGTCGGCGATGATGATGGCGGGCGGATTGGCCGAGAAGATCTCGGCCAGGTGGTGGGCGATCTTGTCCCGCGACTGGCGGCGTGCCCAGCCCAGCTCTGCGGCTCCGATGACTTGCAGCCGTTCCGGGTGGATGAGATTGAGGTGGCCGATCAGGTCGGCCGGCCAGATGCGTTCCTCGGTGACCGAGATCTCCCGGTCCAGCCGACCGCAGACGTGGGTCAGCTGCAGCCAGTCGTGGTGGGCGTCAAACAGCCTTGCGACGTTCGTCCGCCGCATGGGGATCCCAGGAGGTGAAAAGTGCGTGCACCGCGTCGGCGTCGGGCGCGCCGAGCAGCTGCTCGCGGAAACGCGCGTCGCTGAACATCTGCGCGAGTTCGGAAAGCAGTTGGAGGTGTTGTTCGTTGGCTTGCTCGGGGACGAGCAGCACGAACAACATGCTGACCGGGCGTCCGTCGGGGGCGTCGAACTGCACCGGCGAACTGAGGCGGATGAAGGCGCCGGCCGCCTCCTTCAGCCCCTTGATACGCCCGTGCGGAATCGCGATACCCTGGCCGAGGCCGGTAGAGCCGAGACGCTCGCGTGAGAACAGGCTGTCGAAGACGTCGCTGCGACCGATGCCCTGGTTGTTCTCGAACAACAGTCCAGCTTGCTCGAACACGCGCTTCTTGCTGCTCGCCTCGAGGTCCACGATGACGTTGGACGACGGAAGAAGATTGGCTATCAGGCTCATGCTGCTGGGGGTCGGACCCGGGGCGTGCGGCTTTGCCCCGGGGCGGGCCGGAATACGTCAATGGGAGGTGCGCGATGCGCAGGCGAAGGCGCGATTATAAACATACCCATGGCGGCCGGCGGTACAAATGTCACGGAAGGGGTCAGTCCCCCGAACATCCTCAGATCTCGGTGTCCTGGTGCTTGAGCGCCTCGTGTCCGTGGTCGTGGTTCTTCTGCTTGTACTTGATCACCTGGCGGTCGAGTTTGTCGATCATGCTGTCGATCGCCGCGTACATGTCGGCGTCGTCGCTCTCGACGAAGATGTCCTTGCCGCGCACATGCAGCGTCACCTCGGCCTTCTGCTTGAGCTTCTCGACAGAGAGGATGACGTTCGCGCTGGTGACGCTGTCGAAGTGCCGGATGACGCGGTCGAGCTTGCTGGTGACGTAGTCGCGGATGGCGTCGGTGACGTCGACATGATGGCCGGTGATTTTCAGATTCATGATGACTCCTCGTGATTAGATCGTCTTGCGTTGGCTGACCGGCGGGATGTTGAGCGATTCGCGGTATTTGGCGATGGTGCGCCGGGCCACCACGATGCCCTGCTGACCCAGGAGATCGGCAATCTTGGCGTCGGAAAGGGGTTTCTTGCGGTCTTCGGCATCGACCAGCTGGCGGATGAGGGCCCGGATCGCGGTCGAGGAAGCGGCCCCACCGGTGTCGGTGGAGACATGGCTGCCGAAGAAGTACTTGAGTTCGAACACACCACGCGGGGTCGCCATGAATTTCTGGGTGGTCACCCGGGAAATCGTCGATTCGTGCAGTTCCAGCTGTTCGGCGATTTCCCGCAGCGTCAGTGGCCTCATCGCCACGTCTCCATAATCGAAGAACTGGCGCTGTTGGTCAACGATGGCCTGGGACACGCGCAGAATCGTGTCGAAGCGCTGCTGCACGTTCTTGATCAACCAGCGCGCTTCCTGCAGCTGGCTGGTAAGTGCCCCGCCCGAGCCGCGATTCTGTTGCAGGATGCTGGCGTACAAGGCGTTGACGCGCAGCCGCGGCATGGCGTCGGAGTTCAGGCTGACAACCCAGCGCCCGCGAAGCTTGCGCACCACCACGTCGGGCACGACGTAGCGGGTCTCGGACGCGGAGTAGCGCGAACCCGGATGGGGATCGAGGCGGCAGATCAGTGCATGGGCCTCGCGCAGCGCGTCGTCGTTGCAGCCGGTCAGGCGCTTGAGGCGGGCGAAATTGCGTTCCGCGAGCAGCTCGAGGTGGTGCTCGACGATGGTGAGCGCCAGCTTGCGCTCCGCACTGTCCGGCTGCGCCCGCAGTTGCAGGCCCAGGCACTCCTGCGGCGTGCGTGCACCGATGCCCGACGGTTCCAGGCTTTGCACGTGGTTGAGGGCGATCGACAAGTCTTCCAGGTCGTATTCGTGTTCCGGCGGCAGCAGCGCGAGCAGGTCTTCCAGCGACTGGTGGAGATAGCCGTCGTCGTCGAGTGCTTCAATGACGAAGCGCACTAGGGCACGGTCGCGATCCGACAGTGGCGACAGGCTGATCTGCTGGTTGAGGTGGTCACGCAGGCTGGTGGAGGCGGCCTGGAACTCCTGGAAATCGGTGTCATCGTCGTCGTCGCGCGAGCCGGAGCTACTGCCGCTGCTGCCCGAGCCCCACTCGCCGCTGTCCTCGAAGCTGGTGGTGTCGCTGCTTTCCTCGCGGGTTTCCGCCGGCGCTTCGGCCTCGCGCTCGCGCTCTTCGTTGCGCGGGCCGTCGCTGGGTGGGGCCTGGTAGCTGCCGTCGTTGTCGCCGTCGTCACGCTCGAGCATGGGGTTCTCGAGCAGAAAGCGTTCGATCTCCTGGTTCAGCTCGAGCGTGGACAGCTGCAGCAGCTTGATCGACTGCTGCAGCTGCGGCGTCAGTGTCAGGTGCTGGGAGAGCTTGAGCTGTAGGGTGGGTTTCATAGGGTGTGCGGGACCGTACGTCGTGATCAGAGCCGGAAGTGCTCGCCGAGATACACCTGGCGCACCTGTTCGTTGCGGACGATTTCGTCGGGCTGGCCGTTGGCCAATACCCGACCCTCGCTGATGATGTATGCGCGGTCGCAGATCCCCAGGGTTTCGCGTACGTTGTGGTCGGTGATCAGTACGCCGATATTGCGTTCCTTGAGGAAGCGGATGATCTTCTGGATGTCGAGGACCGCGATCGGGTCGACGCCCGCGAAGGGCTCGTCGAGCAGAATCAGCCGCGGGTTGGTCGCCAGCGCGCGGGCGATCTCGCAGCGGCGGCGCTCGCCGCCCGACAGCGACACCGAGGTGTTGTCGCGCAGATGGGCGATGCCCAGTTCCTCGAGCAACTGCTCCAGCCGGGCGTCGAGTTCCGCACCGCGCAAGTCCTGCAATTCGAGCACCGCGCGGATGTTCTCGGCCACGCTGAGGCGGCGGAACACGCTCATCTCCTGTGGCAGGTAGGACAGGCCAAGGCGGGCGCGGCGGTGGATGGGCAGGTGGGTGAGGCGCTCATTGTCGAGCGTGATCTCGCCGTCGTCGGCGCGCACCAGGCCCACGATCATGTAGAAACAGGTGGTCTTGCCCGCGCCGTTGGGGCCCAGCAGGCCCACGACCTCGCCGCTGCCCACCTCGAAGCCGACGTCGTGGACCACGGTGCGCGCCTTGTAGCTTTTGCGAAGGCCTGCGACCTTAAGCAGACTCATCGGGTACCTCTTTGAGCAAGCGGGCGATCACGTCGCCGGAAAAACCCCGGCCCTGGAGGAAGCGCGCCTGCCTGGCCCACTCCCGGTGGTCGCCGGGCGGGTGGCCGAACTTTCTGGCCCACACCGCGCGGGCGCGGTCGATTTCCTCCTCGCCACATTCGGATGCCAGGGCGGCATCGATCAATTCGCGCGCGACGCCGCGCTGTGCCAGATCGCGGCGGATGCGGGCCGCACCGTGGCGTGCCGACTTGGTACGTACCCAGGCTTCGGCGAAGCGGGCATCGGACTGCAGGCCCAGTTCGGCCATGCGATCGATCACCGCGTCCACCTCGTCATGCGTTCCGTGCCCGCCGAGTTTGCGTGCCAGTTCAGCGCGCGCATGGTCGCGCTGCGCCAGCAGCCGGAGCGCGCGTTCGCGCAGCGAGCTGGCGCCGTCCGCCATGGCTGGTGGGGTCAGGCGTCGCTGGGCGCGGCTTCGGCCGCGACCGCCGGGAGGTCGCCGAGGCCGACCGCACCGCGCACCTTGTTCTCGATCTCGCGGGCAAGCGCCGGGTTGGCGCGCAGGAATTCGCGCACGTTGTCCTTGCCCTGGCCGATCTTGTCGCCGTTGTAGGCGTACCAGGAGCCGGACTTGTCGACGATCTTGTGCATCACGCCAAGGTCGATGATCTCGCCCTCGCGCGAAATGCCTTCGCCGTAGAGGATGTCGAAGTGTGCCTCCCTGAACGGCGGGGCGACCTTGTTCTTGACGATCTTGCAGCGGGTCTCGGAACCGATGACCTCGTCGCCCTTCTTGATCGTGCCGATGCGGCGGATGTCCATGCGCACCGAGGCGTAGAACTTGAGTGCGTTGCCGCCGGTGGTGGTCTCGGGGCTGCCGAACATCACGCCGATCTTCATCCGGATCTGGTTGATGAAGATCACCATGGTGTTGGTGCGCTTGATGTTGGCGGTGAGCTTGCGCAAGGCCTGGCTCATCAGTCGTGCCTGCAGGCCCGGCAACTGATCGCCCATTTCACCTTCGATTTCGGCCTTGGGGGTAAGCGCGGCCACCGAGTCGATGACCACGATGTCGACACCGCCCGAGCGCACCAGCATGTCGGCGATCTCCAGTGCCTGTTCGCCGGTATCGGGCTGGGAGATCAGCAGGTCCTGGATGTTCACCCCGAGCTTCTCGGCGTAGCCGACGTCGAGCGCGTGTTCCGCGTCGATGAAGGCCGCGGTGCCGCCGAGCTTCTGCATCTCGGCGATGGCTTGCAGGGTAAGCGTGGTCTTGCCCGAGGACTCCGGGCCGTAGATCTCGATGACCCGGCCGCGCGGCAGGCCGCCGAGGCCGAGTGCGATGTCGAGCCCGAGCGAGCCGGTCGACACCGTCTGGATGTCCATCTCGACGTTGCCGTCGCCCATCCGCATGATCGATCCCTTGCCGAACTGCTTCTCGATTTGCGAAAGCGCGGCCGCAAGGGCCTTGGCCTTGTTGTCGTCCATGTGAGTTCCTCGTTGAGATTGGCGAATTATGGCACAGACCTTGCTGCGATGCAGTGCGGCACCTGCCGGGCGGGCTAGTCCATCAAACCCCGCAGCGCCCGTACCACCGTCTGGCGCCGCACTGCCTCGCGGTCGCCGGTGAAGTGCTGCGTGATCACGCGGGTGGGGGCACCGCGCGCAGCCCAGGCAATGCACACCATGCCTACTGGTTTGTCCGGGGTGGCGCCGCCCGGACCGGCAATGCCCGAAACCGCCACCGCGACATCGGCCCGGCTGCGGGCGAGTGCGCCTTCGGCCATTTCCTGCACGGTGGCTTCGCTTACCGCACCGTGGTCGGCCAGGGTCGCATCGCGTACGCCCAGCATGTCTTGCTTTGCGGCGTTGGAATAGGTGACGAAGCCGCGGTCGAACCATACTGAACTGCCGGCGGTCGCCGTGACCGTCTCGGCAATCCAGCCGCCGGTGCACGATTCCGCCGTCGCCAGGCACAGGCCGCGGCCGCCCAGCCACCTGCCGACATGCGCCGAAAGCTGTGTCAGTTCGTCATCCATGGTGTCGGCCCCAGCATGTGCACCAGAATCGCCAGCACCAGGATGGTATAGCCGGCCGCGATCACGTCGTCCAGCATCACCCCCAGGCCACCTTTGACGCGCTGGTCCGCCCAGCGGATGGGCTGCGGTTTGGCGATGTCGAAGAAGCGGAACAGCACCACCGCCACGATCTGCCACATCAGGCCCGGCGGCGTGAACAGCAGCACCAGCCACATCGCCACCATCTCGTCCCACACGATCGCGCCGTGGTCGGAGACGCCCAGGGCGCGTCCGCTGCGGTCGCTGACGATGACGCCGGCGATGAACAGACTGACCAGCAGGGCGAGGAAGACGCCGTCCGATACCGGCGTCTTGATCAGCGGATACAAGGCCCACGCCAGCAAGGTGCCGGCCGTACCCGGTGCGCGCGGTGACAGGCCAGAGCCGAAACCGAGGGCGATGAAGTGGGCCGGGTGGGCGAGCAGAAAGGCGAGGGTGGGGGGGGGGGGCGAAGGCATGGTCATGAGAAGTGATCATAACCCAGGCGTTGTGGGTGGGTGCGTTGCCCGTTCGCATCCACCAGCGCGAGCTGGCCGGCGGCGTCAGTAATGTGGCCGATGCGGCTGATCGTCAGGCCCAGTGACTGCGAGAGGTGGCCGATCGTATCCCGCTGGGAGGGGGGGGCAGTGAACAGCAACTCATAGTCGTCGCCACCGTGCAGCAGCGCCTCGCGCGCACGCGCCGGTGGTACGCCGAGTGCGGCAGCGCGTTCGAGCGGCAGGTCGGCGAGCTGCACGTCGGCGCCGACCTGGGAGCGCTCCAGAATGTGCGTGAGGTCGCCAAGCAGCCCATCCGATACGTCCAGCATCGCGCTGGCGATGCCGCGCAAGGCCTTGCCCGCCTCCACCCGTGGGGTGGGGCGGTGGAGCGCCGCGAGACAGGCTTCGCGTGCGGCATCCGCCAGCGTCAGCTCGCCGCGCAGGTGGGCGAGCCCGAGTGCGGCCAGGCCAGGCGTGCCGGTCACCCACAGGTCGTCGCCGACGTTCGCGCCGGAGCGGGTGACCGCTTCGCCGATCGGCACTTCGCCGAAGAGGGTCACGCACAGATTGAGCGGACCGCGGGTGGTGTCGCCACCGACCAGATCCACCTCGAACGCATCGGCGCAGGCGAACAACCCGTCGGCGAACGCCGCCACCCAACGCTCGTCGGCCTCGGGCAAGGCCAGCGCCAGCACCGCCCATCGCGGCGCCGCCGCCATTGCCGCGATATCCGACAGATTGACCGCAAGCGTCTTCCAGCCAATGTCACGGGGGTCGGTGTCGGCAAAGAAATGCGTCCCGGCCACCAGCATGTCGGTCGACACCACCAGCTGGCAGCCCGGCCACAGCGACATCAAGGCCGCGTCGTCACCGCCCGCCAACTCGGTATGGCGTGTGTCGCGGGTGAAGTGGCGGCGGATCAGATCGAATTCAGAGGGCATGAAAGGAAGCGCTGTAATGGCGCATCTGGGCGGTTGTTGAGTGGGGGAAGAGCTTACCGTACTCAGTAACATACTGAAATATTTGCAAAAATATGTTTGCTATAATACGAATTATCGTTGTCCGGTAAGTCGATAGCTGTTCTGTATCGGTTGTCGCGCACCAGAACCCCCGGTCGGGGTGTGCCGGACGGAACCGCGGACGCCGGCGACCGGGCGGTCCAGGCCGGGCGGTGTTCGCTGACAACGGGAGTAGTTTATGTGTGGTATTGCGGGTGAGATCAGGTTCGACGGCGCGGAACCGGACGTGGCGGCGTTGGCGCGGATGAATGCGCGTCAGCAGCGGCGCGGTCCGGACGGAGTCGGGCTGTTCGCCCAGGGTGGCCAGGCATTCGGGCATCGGCGGCTGAAGATCATGGACTTGAGCGAGTCGGCCCAGCAGCCAATGTTCGACCCCGAGCTAGGGGCGGGCATCGTGTTCAATGGCGCGGTCTACAACCACCCCGAGTTGCGCATGGAACTCGAGGGCATGGGCTACCGCTTTTATTCCCACGGCGACACCGAGGTGTTGCTCAAGGCGTGGCATGCCTGGGGCCCGGCCTTCGTGCAGCGGCTCAACGGCATGTTTGCATTCGCGATCTGGGAGCGCGACAGCGGCCGGGTGCTGCTCGGGCGCGATCGGCTAGGCATCAAGCCGCTGTACTACGCGCCGCTCGCGGGCGGGCTGCGGTTCGCGTCGTCCTTGCCGGCCCTGCTCGACGCGGGCGGGGTGGATACGAGCATCGATCCCGTGGCACTCAACTATTACCTGTCTTTTCATGCGGTGGTGCCGGCGCCGCATACCCTGCTGGCCGGGGTGCGCAAGCTCGCGCCGGGTACGCTGATGGTGGTCGAGCCGGACGGGCGGCGTTCCGAACGCCGCTTCTGGAGCCTGGATTACCCCGGGCATGCCGCCGACGAGGCGCGCAGCTTTGAAGAATGGACGGAGATCCTGCTCGACGGGCTGCGTGCCGCGGTCAAGCGCCGGCTGGTGGCTGACGTGCCGGTGGGGGCGTTGTTGTCGGGTGGCGTCGATTCCAGTCTGATCGTCGGCCTGATGGCCGAGGCCGGCGTGGGCGATCTGCGCACCTACAACGTTGGCTTCGAGGATGTCGGGGGCGAGAAGGGCAACGAGTTCGAGTATGCGGAAATCGTCGCGACGCATTTCGGCACCACCCACGAGCGCATCTTCGTACCCGAGCGCGAACTGCTTGCGCGCCTGCCGGAAGCAGTGGCCGCGATGAGCGAGCCGATGGTCAGCCACGACTGCATCGGCTTCTATCTGCTGTCCGAAGCAGTGTCGCGACACAGCAAGGTGGTACAGAGCGGCCAGGGCGCGGATGAGGTGTTCGGCGGCTATCACTGGTATCCCCGGGTCGCGGGCAGCGCCGATCCGGTGAGCGCCTATCTGACGGCGTTCCGCGACCGCGACTACGACGAGTATTGCCGCGTGGTGAGCGACGCCTATTGCGGTGTAGACGGCAGCGGTGCGTTCGTGGCGGCGAGCTTCAACGCCCCCGGTGCGACCGACCCGGTGGACAAGGCCTTGCGCCTGGACACCACGGTGATGCTGGTGGATGACCCGGTGAAGCGCGTCGACAACATGACCATGGCCTTCGGTCTGGAGGCGCGCGTACCGTTCCTGGACCACGAGCTGGTCGAACTCGCGGCGCGTATCCCGGCGCGGCACAAGCTCGCGCACGATGGCAAGGGGGTGCTCAAGGAGGCAGCGCGCAAGGTCATACCGTCCGCGGTCATCGACCGTCCCAAGGGTTACTTTCCGGTGCCGGCACTGAAGTACCTGCAGGGCCCGGTGCTGGAGCGCGTGCGCGATGCCCTGAACAGCCAGGCCGCGCGGGAACGCGGGCTGTTCCGGCGCGACTACGTGGACGCCTTGCTAGCCGCCCCGGGCGAGCATCTCACGCCCTTGCGCGGTTCCAAGCTGTGGCAACTGGGGCTGCTGGAATGGTGGCTGCAGACGCACCTGGAGGGGCAGGCGTGACGACTGACGCTTCCGTCAACCATGAAGAGGCCCACACCATGAAACGGAAACTCGCCCTGGCGCTGCGCCCGGGCCGGCAGTTGCTGCACTGGCCCGCCGGCCAGCCCGAGCGGGAGGCCATGCCCGACGACGTGATCGTGGAGTGCGGCTGGGGGCGCTGGCTGCCGGCCCAGACCTGGCGCGATCCGGCCCGCCTTGCCGAGGCCTTGCTCGACGAGCGACCGGGGCAGCGCGACATCGCCTTCTACGTGGAGATGCCGCAAGTGGTGGTGGCGCGCGCGCCACAGCAACTGTTCCTCGATCCGTCCGATGCCTTCAGGTTGCAGTTGTCGAGCTACCGTACCCGGCCGGCCGCGCGACGTGGATTTACCCTGCGGTGCCTGCGTACCCGCGCGGATGTGGCGGCGATCAATACCCTGTACCGCAGCCGCCGCATGGTTGCCGTGGACGCGCAGCGCGTGTGGCGCGAGCGGGCGAGCCGGGCGATCACCTACGCGTTGGCCGAGGACCGCGATTCGGGCGAGATCATCGGCGTGGCCATGGGGCTGGACCATGTCGAGGCCTTCGCCGATCCCCAGCAGGGTGCCAGCCTGTGGGCGCTGGCGGTGTCGCCCCAGGCCGCCCATCCCGGCGTCGGCGAGGCGCTGGTGCGCTATCTCGCGGAACACTATCTCGCCCGTGGCCGGGCGTGGCTGGACGTGTCGGTGATGCATGACAACGACCAGGCCATCGCGCTCTATCACAAGCTTGGCTTCCAACGCATCCCGGCCTTCGCCGTCAAGCGCTGCAACGCCATCAACGAGCCACTGTACGTGGGGCCGAGCGATGGGCTGGAGCGCCTCAATCCGTACGCAAGGCTGATCACCGACGAGGCACGCAAGCGCGGCATCCATGTCGAGGTGATCGACGCCGAGGCCGGATACTTCCGCCTGACCCTGGGCGGGCGCAGCATCGTCTGCCGCGAATCCCTGTCGGAACTGACCACGGCGGTGGCAATGAGCCGCTGTCAGGACAAACGCGTGACTTTGCGACTGCTGGCCCAAGCGGGCTTGCGCGTGCCAGCGCAGCAGGATGCGGGCGACGCCACGGCCAATGCCGCCTTCCTGGCCGAGCACGGGGCGCTGGTGGTGAAACCGGTGGAGGGCGAGCAGGGCAAGGGTATCAGTGTCGATCTGAGCACGCCCGCGGAGGTCGAGGCGGCTGTGGTGCGTGCACGCCAGTACTGCGACCGGGTCATTCTGGAGCGCTATTGTGCGGGCGAGGATCTGCGCATCGTCGTGATCGACTACCAGGTGGTGGCCGCCGCGGTGCGCCGTCCGCCGGTGGTGGTCGGAGACGGGCGCAGCAGTGTGGCGGAGCTCATCGCCAAGCAGAGCCGCCGCCGTCAGGCCGCCACCGGTGGCGAATCCAGTATTCCGGTGGACGACGAGACCCGTCGCTGCATCGCTGCACGCGGCCGAGGCCTGGACAGCGTGCTGGCTCACGGCGAACACCTGCAGGTGCGCAATACCGCCAATCTGCACACCGGCGGCACCATTCACGACGTGACCGAGGCACTCCATCCGGTGCTGCGGGATGCGGCCGAGCGGGCGGCGCGGGTGCTCGACATCCCGGTTACCGGCCTGGATTTCCTGGTGCCGGCGGTGCATGGGCCGGACTACGTCATCATCGAGGCCAACGAGCGTCCCGGCCTCGCCAACCATGAGCCACAGCCGACCGCAGAGCGCTTCGTCGACCTGCTGTTTCCCAACACCCGGCTACCGACGAGAGGACACACATGATCCCGGCGATTCTTCCCCATATCGACTACGACTACCTCGAGGAGACGATGCTCCAGCTGCTGGCCATTCCCAGCCCGGTCGGCCTCACCGACGCGGCGGTGCGCTATACCGCGGGAAGGCTCGAAGCGCTTGGCATTCCCTACGAGCTCACCCGCCGCGGCGCGATCCGGGCCACCCTGCAAGGGCGGGAGAAGCAGCCCGCGCGCGCGGTGGTTGCCCACCTCGACACGCTCGGCGCCATGGTCCGCAGTCTCAAAGACAACGGGCGCCTCGCCATTTTGCCCATTGGCCACTGGTCGGCCCGTTTTGCCGAGGGCGCGCGGCTGACGATTTTCACCGACAACGGCCATTTGCGCGGCACCTGCCTGCCGCTGAAGACCTCCGGGCATGCCTTTGGGGACGAGATCGACACCCAGCCGGTGGGCTGGGAGCACGTCGAAGTACGGGTGGATGCCGCCGCCGGCAGCAGCGCTGACCTTGAGGCGCTGGGTTTGAACGTTGGCGACTGGATCGCCGTCGATCCGCAGACCGAGATCCTGCCCAATGGCTTCATCAACTCGCGCTACCTCGACGACAAGGCGGCGGTGGCGGCATTGCTGACGGCCTGCAAAGCCGTCCGCGACCACGACCTGCCGCTGCCTGTGGACGTGCATCCGCTGCTGACCATCACCGAGGAGGTCGGCTCCGGGGCATCGGCCGCGCTGCACGGCGAGATCGCCGAAATGGTGAGTTTGGATATCTCCATTGCCGCACCTGGCCAGAACACTTCCGAGCATGCTGCGACCATCTGTCTGCAGGACATGTCGGGGCCGTTCGATTACCACCTGACCCACAAGCTGATCACGCTGGCGCGCGAGCATGGCATCGCCCACCGGCGCGACGTGTTCCGCTACTACCGTTCGGACTCCGCCGCCGCCGTGGAGGCGGGGAACGACATCCGGACCGCACTCATCGGCTTCGGCGCCGACGCCTCCCATGCCCAGGAGCGTACCCACCGCGACGCCCTGGAGGCGCTCACACGGCTGGTGACGGCTTATATGATGAGCGACCCGGTCACGCCGCGCGACTGCAAGTCGCTCGGTTCGCTGGAAGGCTTCACCGAACAGTTGCAGCCCAGCGACATGACCTTGCCGACCACACCGCTGCCCTTGCCCGAGGAGTTTCTGGACGCCGATTCGCGCAACTGAGGCGCGACGTTTGCGCTGCCCGCGCGGGCAGCGCAGCGGCGTGGGTTTCGCGCCGGCGATCTGCTACGCTTTCCTCCCTCCGTCCAAAGTGCGCAATGGCCGAGCGGCGGGGGTTCAGGGACATTCACAGTCAATGCCGATGGCGAGGTGGAGGGAGCGATGAGCGAACAGATCAAATACCTGCTCGACGAGAAGGACATGCCCAGGGACTGGTACAACCTGGCGGCCGACCTGCCGGTGCCGCTGCCGCCTGTGCTGCACCCGGGGACCCTGCAGCCGATCGGGCCCGATGATCTCGCGCCGCTGTTCCCGGTTAGTCTGATCCATCAGGAAGTCAGCACCGAACGATTGATCGAGATCCCCGGCGCGGTGCGCGACGTGTTCCGTCAATGGCGGCCGGCGCCCCTGTTTCGTGCGCGGCGGCTGGAGAAACTGCTGGATACCCCGGCGCGCATCTACTACAAGTACGAAGGCGTGAGCCCGGCCGGCAGTCACAAGCCCAACACCGCCATCCCGCAGGCCTTCTACAACCGCGAGGCGGGCATTCGCAAACTCACCACCGAGACCGGCGCGGGGCAGTGGGGTACCTCGCTGTCCTTTGCCGGCGCCCTGTTCGGCATCGACGTGCAGGTGTTTCAGGTGCGCGTGTCCTACGACCAGAAGCCATACCGTCGCGCCGTCATGGAAACCTATGGGGCCCAGTGTGTGGCTTCGCCGTCGGATCTGACCGAATGCGGCCGAGCCATTCTCGCCCAGCGGCCCGATCATCCCGGCAGCCTGGGCATTGCCATTTCCGAGGCGGTGGAGCTGGCCGCGCGGCGCGACGACACCAAGTACGCGCTCGGTTCGGTGCTCAACCATGTGCTTTTGCATCAGACCATCATCGGTCTGGAGGCGATGAAGCAACTGGAGATCGCCGGTGACGATCCGGACGTGATCGTCGGTTGCACCGGCGGCGGGTCCAACTTTGCCGGCATCGCCTTTCCGTTCCTCGGTGCGCAGTTGCGCGGCGGGCGCAAGCGTCGCATCGTCGCGGTGGAGCCGGCGGCCTGCCCGTCGCTCACACGTGGCAAGTACGCCTACGATTTTGGCGATACCGCCCACCTCACGCCGCTGACCAAGATGCATACCCTCGGCTCGGCGTTCACGCCGCCGGGCTTCCATGCCGGCGGTTTGCGCTATCACGGCATGGCGCCGATGGTCTCGCATGTGAAGGAGCTTGGCCTGATCGAGGCCGTGGCCTATCACCAGCGCCAGTGCTTCGAGGCCGGTGTGGCCTTTGCCCGCGCCGAGGGCATCGTGCCGGCTCCCGAGGCCAATCACGCGGTCAAGGGCGCCATCGAGGAGGCCCTGCGCTGCAAGCGCGAGGGCCGCAGCGAGGTGATCCTGTTCAACCTGTGCGGCCACGGTCACTTCGACATGGCGGCCTATACCGACTACTTCGCCGGAAAGCTGGAGGACCGGGACTACGACGAATCCGAGTTGGCCATGGCGCTCGCGGGCCTGCCCAGCGTGCCGGCCTGAGCGTCGTTTCGTCGGGTAGGACGCCCGCGCCGGGACGGGGCGATTGTAGAAATCTGTCACGGCCGTGCGTTTTTGCGCCCGGTCGAGCAGTATTGCATGCTGCGGTGCGAGAGGCTGCGTTATCGTTGCCGGAAAACACACTGCCGCACCGGCCACCACGCAGGGGCGTGGGCGCCGGAACGTCCCGACAAATGCTCAAGCGCATTTCCATCGACTTGCTCAAGCCCGGCATGTACATCCAGGAGCTATGCGGTTCCTGGATGGAGCATCCGTTCTGGCGCTCGTCCTTCAAACTCACCGACCCCGCCGACCTCGAACGCATCCGCGACAGCGGTATCAAGGAGGTGTGGATAGACACCGCCAAGGGGCTGGACGTGGTAGCGAATGCCGACGTACCGGTCGTCGACCGCGCCAGCGTGGCCGCCCAGGTCGAGCGCGAATTGGCACAGGCGGCTCAGGCACCGGTGGTCGGGCATACTTCCATGCAGGAAGAGATCGCCCGCGCAGGGCTGATCTGCACCAAGGCCAAGCAGGCGGTGGTGCGGATGTTCACCGACGTGCGCATGGGCAACGCCATTCATGCCGAGGACGTGCTGCCCATGGTGCAGGACATCGCCGAGTCGGTCGCACGCAACCAAAGCGCACTGATCAGCCTGGTACGGCTCAAGACCAAGGACGACTACACCTACCTGCATTCGGTGGCAGTGTGCGCGCTGATGATGTCGCTCGGCCGCCAGCTTGGCCTGCCTGAGGACGAGGTGCGCGACCTCGGCCTGGCCGGTTTGCTGCACGACCTGGGCAAGGCGCGCATTCCCGACGAGATTCTCAACAAGCCAGGCAAGCTCACCGATGCCGAGTTCGAAGTGGTACGCGCCCACCCGAAACAGGGCTATGACCTCTTGCGGGAGGCCGGTAACGCGCATGCGGTGACCCTGGACGTGTGCCTGCACCACCACGAGAAGGTGGACGGCAGTGGCTATCCGAATCGTCTCGACACGCAACAGATCAGCCTGCACGCCAAGATGGGGGCGGTATGCGACGTCTACGACGCGATCACCTCCAACCGACCTTACAAGGCCGGCTGGGATCCGGGCGAATCGATCCGGCGCATGGCCGAATGGAGCAAGGGGCACTTCGACGACAAGGTGTTCCAGGCCTTCGTGCGCTGCGTCGGCATCTACCCGGTCGGTTCGCTGGTGCGGCTCGAATCCGGGCGCCTGGGGGTGGTGGTGGAACCCGGCGCCAAGTCTTTGCTGACGCCGCGTGTGAGGGTGTTCTTCTCCATCCGCGCGGACGCCCACATCAAGCCCGAAGTGCTCGACCTGGGCCGCCCCGGCATGCAGGACCGTATCGTCGGCACCGAGGATGCCAGCAAGTGGCACTTCAAGCACCTCGATGCGCTGTGGCGCACTACCTGAACGGCGAACGTGGGTGAGGCGGACGTCCGGGACCGGAGCCACGCCGGATCGGGTGCCTCGGTGCTTGCATCGCACCGATGGAGACGTGGTGCGCATGCAAGCGCGAAGTGAGGGGCAGACGAGAAGCGGGTACGCAGAGAAAGTGCGCAACAAACAAAAAAGGCCGCTTTCGCGACCTTTGATGCCTTTGGGAGTGGTAGGCCGTGCTGGGTTCGAACCAGCGACCAACGGATTAAAAGTCCGCTGCTCTACCAGCTGAGCTAACGACCCCTAACCAAAGTAAGAATGCGATTTTATTGTCCGTTTTGGCCTGTGTCAACAGTTTGGGCACTTGATTCGGACACATTGCACGCCGCGAACCGTGTGCCTGGGCATTGCACGCGACCACGAGCCCGGAATTTACTTCATCTCCGCGCTAAAGCGTAGTGACCGCCAGTTGCGCAAGCCCGCGGCGGCGCTTGCAGCCCACGCTCAAGCATCACGCATCACGCATCATCAGCCAGTACTGGATCTTCATCGTTGCGGCTGAACCGGCGATGATCGCGCAGGTGGTGAGTATGGATCCGAGCGCGAGCGTGGAGAAGCCGCTGATGCCTTGCCCGATGGTGCAACCGTATGCGGTGACACCGCCGAAGCCCATCAGGATGGCGCCAAGCACGTGGCGCACGAGGTCGCCGGCGTCGTTGAACGACTCGATGCGAAACGTTCCGCCAAGCCAGGCGTGGAGCGCCGATCCCGCGACTACCCCGAGTGTGGCGGCGATGCCGAAGGTCACGATGCGACTGGCGTCGCTCCACAGCATCAACAACTCCAGCGTGTAGGCGAGTGGCGCGACAAAGGAGAAGGACTCGGCGCGTCCGCTGTTGGTGCCGATGAACGCGCGCTGCAGGGTATTGGGGTGTTCCTCGACGAAAGCGACGATGCCGGTGAGCACCCAACCCGCCACGGCCAACCCGCCGATGACCACGCCTCCCAGGAGTACGTCGCGCTGCCAGGCTTCCCTGCGGGCAAGCGCGAAGGCGAGCAATCCGCCGCCGATGACGGCGCTTGCCAGCAACCACGCCGTGCGCGGGGAGAGCCCCAGGGCGCCGAGCATGGACGGCAGATCCTGGCGGGTGGTGAGCGGCGTCGCCACCACATCGAGGTAAGCGACGCGCCACACGGCGAACAGACCACGCAGCGTCATGTACGCCGAAATGCCGAGGAAGACGAAGACGATCAATGACTTGAGGTTGCCGCCGCCCAGCCGGATGAGGGTCTTGCTGCCGCAGCCCGAGGCCAGCGTCATGCCTATGCCGAACAGCGCACCGCCCACCAGGTGGGACAGCCACAGCAGGCGGTTGCCGGTGTAGATGGTGTCTGCCACGTCGAAGCGGCCAGACAGTTGCAGCGCCGACGTGCCCAGCACCGCCACCGCGACGGCCAGCGCCCACATGCGCATGCGGTTCCAGTCGCCGATGTTCACCACATCGGATATCGCACCCATGGTGCAGAAACTGGTCTTGTTGCCGACGTAGCCGAAGACGCCCCCGAGTGCGAAGGCGATCCAGGCCACGGTGGTTGTGGCGATGAGCGTATCGTCCATGCTTGTGTGCCCAAGGAGGTGGGTAGCTAAGGCCGGATTCTATTGATCCGGCGTTCGATTGGGCAACATTGCCGGCTCCGGGCGTAGCCGTCTCTGCCGCGCGCAAGGTGAAGCGATCGGAGAATGGTCCGCCCGGCGCCCGCCATGTGCCGGCGTTCAGCCGTTCTTGCCGGGGGCCGGACGGTAGGACGTGGGGTCGGGCAGGCCGGCGGCTTCGAAGCCGGCCCGTCGCAGCCGGCAGGCGTCGCAGGCGCCGCAGGCCCGGCCGCCCTCGTCGGCCTGATAACACGATACCGTCAGCGCGTAATCGACCCCCAGGTCGGTGCCTGCGCGCACGATGTCGGCCTTGGTCATGTCCATCAGCGGGGCATGGATGCGCAGGCGATGGCCCTCCACGCCGCGCTTGGTGGCGAGGTTGGCCATCGCCTCGAAGGCGGCGACATACTCCGGGCGGCAATCGGGATAGCCCGAATAATCGACCGCGTTGACGCCGATGAAGATGTCGTTCGCGCCGAGCACCTCGGCCCAGCCCAGCGCCATGGACAGCATGACGGTGTTGCGGGCCGGCACATAGGTGACCGGAATGCCGCTTTCCAGCCCGGCAGTCGGTACGCTGATGGTCGCGTCGGTGAGCGCCGATCCGCCGAATTGTCCCAGGCTGGCGGTGGCAATGCGATGCTCGACCGCGCCGAAATGCTCGGCGATGCGCCGCGACGCGGTGAGTTCGGCTGCGTGGCGCTGGCCATAGGCCACCGACAGGGCGTAGCAGGCGAAGCCTTGATCGCGGGCAATGGCCAGGCAGGTGGTCGAGTCCAGCCCGCCGGACAAGAGGATGACGGCGCGGGGAGAATCGATGGTGTTGGTCATGGCGGCAAAGTGAGGACGTGTGAGGGCAGGGATGGGTGGGCGCCCGCGGAGTGGCGTTCGCAGGGCGGGCTGCCGATCAGGTGCCCGGGTACGCGTGGCTTGTTCAGCGTCCGCGCGCGTCGTTCCAGAGGATCTTGTGCAATTGCAGCTGGAAGCGAACCGACAGGCGGTCGCGCACGATCCACTCGGCGAGATCCGATGGTGCCAGCGCGCCGTGCACCGGCGACAACAGCACGGTGCAACGGGCCGTGAGGTCGTGCTCGGCAATGCGCGCCCGCGCCCAGGCATAGTCGTCGGCGCCAGCCAGCACGATCTTGACCTCGTCGTGCGCGGTCAGCAACGGAATGTTGCTCCAGCGGTTCTTGTCGACTTCCCCCGAACCCGGGGCCTTCAAATCCATGATGCGCGACACCCGCGGATCGACGTCGGCGATGTCGAGCGCACCGCTGGTCTCCAGCGACACCGCATGGCCAGCGTCGCACAAGGCTCGCAGCAGGGGAATACAGGACTTTTGTGCGAGCGGTTCGCCACCGGTCACGCACACATGGCGCAGGCCGTGGCGATCGACCTCGGCGAGCACCTCGTCCAGCGCCATCATGCCGCCGCCGGTGAAAGCGTATTCGGTGTCGCACCATACACAGCGCAGCGGGCAACCCGTCAGCCGGACGAATACCGTGGGTAGCCCGATGCGGGTGGACTCCCCCTGAACCGACGCGAAAATCTCGGTCACCCGCAGTCGGGTGCCGCGGGAAAGCGTGTGCTGCATGACTGCCAGGCGAGCTTACTGGCCGAGGCGCTGGCGAGCGACCTGAGCGGCGGAACTGTCGGGGTAGGTGGATACCACACGGCGCAAGGTGTCCTGCGTGCCGCGTGCGTCCCCCAGTGCCTGCTGGGTGTTGGCAAGGCCGAGCATTGCATCGGGAGCGACCCGGTCCTGCGGCCAACTGTCGAGCACGGTGTTGAAATGCGAGCGTGCGGTGGCGATGTCGCGCGCCTGCAGCGCTGCATTGCCTGCCCAGAAGTGGGCATTGGGCAGGGAAGCGCTGCGCGGGTGGGTACGGATGAAGGCGGTGAAGCCGGCCAGCGCCTCGGCGTGCTTGCCTTCCTTGAGGAGATTGAGGGCGGCCTCGTAGTCGGCCGATTCGGCCGCGGGGTCGGCCGGCGGGGCGAGCAAGGCTTCGGGCGATAAGGGCTCGCCCCCCGCGCCCATGCTGGCAGCACCCGGCTCCAGTGCCTGCATGCGCTTGTCGAGATCGACGTAGAAGTCACGCTGGCGTTGCCGCAGCGATTCGACTTCGTGCATCAGCACCTCGACCTGGCCGCGCAGCGAGGCAAGCTCCGCGCGCAGCAGCTCGTTCTGACTGGACAATTCCAACTGCGCCCGGCTGGTCGCCTCGATCCGCTGCGTCATCTGCTCGCGCAATTCCGCGATCTGACGACGGGCCTGCTCGTCTCCCCCGAACAACTGGGCGTGAGCGGGCGTGACCGCGGCGGTAATGAGGGCGAAGGCAACCGGGAGCAGTTTATTCATCAGAATTCACCAGTGTAGAGCATGTCCGAACGACGGTTTTCCGCGTAGCAGGTCTCGGTGGCGTCGAAGCAGCGCGGCTTCTCCTCACCCAGGCTGACGGACTCGATTTGCGATTCACGCGCACCCAGCAGCATCAGTGCTTGCTTGACCGCCTCGGCGCGCTTTTGACCAAGGGCCAGATTGTACTCGCGGCTGCCGCGTTCGTCGGTATTGCCCTGGATCATCATGCGAATGTCGGGATTTTGCACCAGAAAGCGTGCATGCGCTTCCACCAGGGGGGTGAACTCGGACTTCACGATGAAGCTGTCGAAGTCGAAATACACACTGCGACGGGACAGGATGTTGTTCGGATCGGTCAGCGCGGCGATGCCGGAGCCGGCCATTTCCGGGGCGGTGACCGTCGCCACGCCTGCGCCGGATCGGTCCTCGACGCCGGCGGAGTCGGTGGTGGTGCCGGTGCTGCCGCAAGCGACCAGCAGGGCGGACAGGAGAGCGGGCAGGAGGAACTTCTTCATTGGACTATCCTTTTGATAGCAGGGTTGGTTTGGGAAACGTATCACGCGGTGCTCAGAAACTCGGCTGCGGGCCCCACGCCGGCTCGCGCACGTCCGAAGCCTGGATGGACAGGCGCTGCCGGATGCGGCCATCGGACGACACCGCGGCAAGGACGCCGCGGCCGCCGTTCTCGGAGGCGTAGAGAATCATCCGCCCGTTGGGCGCGAAACTGGGCGATTCGTCCTTGGCCGAGTCGGTGAGCACGGTACTCTGGCGCGTTGCCAGATCCATCACCGCGACCTGGAAGCGGCCGTTGTTGCGGGTGATGTAGGTCATGCTGCGACCGTCCGGCGACACCCGCGGGGTGACGTTGTAGGCGCCTTCGAAGGTCACCCGCTGCGCTGCGCCGCCCTCGGCGGCCACGCGGTAGATCTGGGCACCGCCGCCGCGATCCGAGGAGAAGTAGATCCATGCGCCGTCGGGCGACCACGAGGGTTCGGTGTCGATGCCCGGGGAGTTCATCACGCGCCGCAGGCCGGAGCCGTCGACGTTCACCACATAGAGCTGGGAGCCGCCGTCCTTGGTGAGCACCACCGCCAGACGCTGTCCGTCCGGCGCCCAGGCAGGGGCTGAGTTGGAGCCGCGGAAATTGGCCACGACATTGCGCTGGCCGGTCGGCAGGTTATGCACGTAGACCACCGGCTTCTTCGCTTCGAAGGACACGTAGGCGAGGCGCTGGCCGTCCGGCGCCCAGGCCGGCGAGATGATAGGCTCGCGCGATACCAGCGCAGTCTGCGGATTCTCGCCGTCGGCGTCGGCCACTTGCAGTTCGTAACGCTGGCCGCTTTTCACCACATAGGCGATGCGGGTTGAGAAATAACCGGGTTGGCCGGTGAGTTTTTCGTAAACGAAATCGGCGATGCGATGACCCGTGATGCGGTACTGCGCCGGTGCCATGCGCATGGCCATGGCGCCCAGCTCGGTCTGGCGCTGGCTGTCGAAGAGCCGGAAACGGATGTCCATGCGCCCGTCCGGCTGCGGCAGCACGCTGCCGGTGAGGACTGCGTCCGCACCGCGCGCGCGCAGGCCGGCCAGATCTGGCACCACCGATTCCGGCAATGCCACCAGGCCAAGATCCACCAGGCTGAACAGGCCGCTGCGCTCCAGGTCGGCGCGAACCACGTCCGTGACCGAGCGCGGCAAGGCGCCTTCGTTCTCGAACACCGGGATCGCAACCGGGAATCGGCTGGCGCCGGCACCCGTGATCTCGATCGAGAGTTGCGCGTGCGCGGCGAGGCTGGCGAAGCTCAGGAGGGGGACAAGAAGTAGTGCTCGGAAATAGGCGTACATGGTGTGGTCACTTTGCGGTGCAACAATAATAACGATCCGGTCGAAAAGCAATCGGATTTTTCGAGTCTTACTATCTGATTTTACGATCGTTTTCTGCAAATTCAGATGCTCCGAATCATTCTTCGTTCGGACGGAACTTGAGTTCCAGGCTGCGCGGCGTCGGTCCCGAAGACGGCGTCGGCAACGGATCGGCCGCCCGGATTGCGCGGTCGATGGCGGCATCCAGGGTCGGGTCGCCCGAGGATTTGCGCAAGCTTACGTTGAGGATCGTGCCGTCGGGCATTTGTTCCACGACGAAGATCGCCTCAGGGTTGCCGGTGAGGCCGGGCGGGCGAACCAGCCGTGCGCGGACACGCGCGGCAACTCGGGCGCTGTAGCCCGGATCGCCGGCCTGGGACGTTTGCGCATTGGGACGCGCATCGGCACGCATCATGTTCTCCACCTGAACCCGCTCGGTCTCGCGCGCAAGCATCTGCGCCATGTAGTCGTCCTTGGGCGGCTCCACGGGCTTCGGTTCGGGCTTGGGCTGCGGCTTGGGTACCGGCTTGGGCTCAGGTTTCGGTTGTGGCTTGGGCTCCGGTTTGGGTTCGGGCTTAGGCTGTGGCTTGGGCTCCGGCTTTGGTTCCGGCTTGGGTTCGGGTTTCGGTTCGGGCTTGGGCTCTGGTTTCGGTTCGGGCGCCTTGGTGGCGATGTCCGGCACGGGTTCGGGCTTGGGTTCGGGCCTGGGTTCCGGTTTCGGCGGTTCCGGTACTGGTTGTGGCGGTGCCGGTGCCGGCTGTGGTGGCGGCGTCGGTTCCGATTTGGGCGGTTCCGGCTGTGGCTCGGGCTTGGGGGGCTGCGGCTGCGGCCGTGGTTGCGGTTGGGCGACGGGGGTGGGCGCCGGCGTCGGGGCGGCGACCAGTTCGACCTCGAGCGCGGCCGGCGGGGAGGTTTTCCAGCTTACGCCGACGAACAGGAATATCACCAGCGCCGCATGTACCGCGATCGTCAGGACAAGCGAGATCCACCTGCCCGGCAGGTCGCGCTGCTCGAGGAAGGGCTTGTCTGTCATTGTCCGCCCGATCCGGTCTGGGTTTGCAACCCGACTTTCTGGATGCCTGCCTGACGCAGGCCGTTGAGCGTATCCATCACTTTTTCGTAGGAGACGCGTTTGTCCGCAGCGACGACGACCGACTGTGCGGGGTCGCGCTCGGTTGCGAGGCGAAGTTCGCGCAGGAGTTCGGTGCTGGTCATCGAGACGGCATTGGCGGTAGAGGTCGGCTTGAACTCGAGCGAGCCGTCATCCTTCACGATCACGTAAAGGGCTTCGGAGGGGGGCTGAGGGACATCCGCGACCGTTGGCAGGTCGACCGTGCCCGTCTGCGTCATGGGTGCGGTGACCATGAAGATGACGAGCAGGACGAGCATTACGTCGATGTAGGGTACGACGTTGATCTGGTTCATCAGGCGGCGCTGGCGCATGGGGCGTGTTTCCTTGGATCAGCGCAAGTGGCGTTGCAGGATGTTGGAGAACTCTTCCATGAAGCTCTCGAAGCGGATGCCGATGCGGTCGATGTCGTGGGTGTAGCGGTTGTAGGCAACGACCGCCGGAATGGCCGCGAACAGGCCAATGGCGGTGGCGACGAGCGCTTCGGCGATGCCTGGTGCGACCGACGAAAGCGTGGCGCCAGCGGTGGTGCTCAGGCCGCGGAAGGAGTTCATGATGCCCCAGACGGTGCCGAGCAGACCAATGTAGGGCGACACCGACCCCACCGTGGCAAGAAAGGACAGATGTGCTTCCAGATCGTCCATCTCGCGCTGATGGGTGGCACGCATGGCGCGCCGGGCGCCGTCGATGATTGCCGCGTTGTCGTGACTCTTGGCGCGCAGCTTGGTGAATTCGCGGTAGCCCGACTCGAAGATGCGCTCCATGCCGCCGATTTCGTGGCGGGCCGAGGCGGCCGACTGGTAGAGGTTGTTGAGATCGCCACCGCTCCAGAAGTCACGCTCGAACTCGACGGTGTTGCCGCGGGCGGAGCGGATCTGGAACCACTTGCGGAAGATCCAGTACCAGGACGTCACGGACAGCGCCACCAGCAGCGCCATGACGATCTGGACCGGAATGCTGGCAATCTGGATGAGATGGAGGATGGAAAGTTGATCGGGGGTGGGCGTCATGATTGGGGGTAGGAAAGCAATTGGGTACGCAGCGCCGCAGGCAGGGGGGCGGCACGCATGCGAAGCGTGTTCACGCAGGCGACAGTGATTCTCGATTCGAAGATAAGTTCCTCTTTTCGATGGATGTTTTGGGCGAATACAAGGCTCGCGCCACGCACCGTGGCGAGGTGGCTGCGCACCAGCAGCTCGTCATCCAGGCGTGCCGGGCGGTGATAGTCGGCGGTGACCGAGGTGACGACGAAGGCGGTTGCCTCCTCCTCGGCGAGACGCTGCTGGGCGTAGCCGAGCGCGCGCAACCACTCTGTGCGCGCGCGCTCGCAAAAGCGCAGGTAGTTCGCGTAGTACACCACTCCAGCGGCGTCCGTGTCCTCGAAGTACACGCGGACGGCGAAGTCAAAGCTGGCGCCTCCGGGCGGGCGCGGCGCGGAATCCCGGACCATGGGTTCTGACATCCGCGCATTCTAGCCGAGCGTCCGATCAGGGATGTGGCAACAGGCAAAGGGAGTTTTGCAAAAAGTAATACTTTGCGACATTCGCACCTCCCGTCGCATGCCGGGCGCCGCCCAGGGAAACGCTGAGAAAACCCGCTCATCCTGCGCTTGTCGAAGGGCATTCCTCAGCAAATCAAGGGCTTCGACAGGCTCAGTCCGAACGGTGAGGAATCAGAGCTTTCCTGGTGGCGGCGCCTGTGATGGACAACAGCCGGCTTTCGACGTCTTTCCGCCGCATTCATCCGGCCGCCTGGCGCATGGCGCATGGCGCGGGTCCGCGACCCGGGGGCGTCTTGCCGCCCGGCTCGGCTTGCGGTGGGCAGTGAGGCCGTGACGGAGCAATGCGACCGCTTGGCGGCGATCGCTCAAGTCCGACGGCCTGCTAGCCCGGCGAGCAAAGTGCTATCCTTCTAGCCCGGATCGCCCCTGCCCGCGATGCTGTCTTTTGTCGCCAACATGGATTCCTGCTGAACGTGGCCTCTCCGAAATTTGGTAGAAAACCGCCTCCGCCGGGCAAAGGCGCCGCAGCGGCGCGCACCGAGCTGTCGACCATCGATTTCGGAGGGTCGCTTTCGGATGCGAGC
Organism: Rhodocyclaceae bacterium; assembly: GCA_046295975.1. GTDB lineage: Bacteria > Pseudomonadota > Gammaproteobacteria > Burkholderiales > Rhodocyclaceae > UBA2357. The sequence goes on along the minus strand of JBKBMG010000007.1, from coordinate 53,927 downwards.
GATGCACTGCAGGTACAGGAGGTCGGACCCGGCATCGGTGCGGTCTTCGAGGAGGCCGCGGTGTTGTACGCCAACGGCAATGTCCGAGAGGCCGAAGCGGTGCTCGACGGCGTGTTGTCGGAGGGCGCCGACGGTGCCGGCGAAGGCCTGTGGATGATGCTGCTCGACCTGTACCGGCTGACCGGGCAGAAGGAGCGCTTCGAGTCGCGGGTACTGGATTACGCGACGCGCTTCGAGCGCTCGCCGCCGGCGTGGGACGACTTGTCCAACAAGGCCGCCCGCCGCCCCAAGGCGGAGGCGATTCCGCTCTTCAACATTGCCGGCGTATTGTCCGCTGGCGTTGCCGAGCAGTGTCGCCAGATCCGCGTCATCGGCGAGCGTGGCGGCTCGGTGCGTATGGACCTCAAGCGTCTGCGCTCGTTCGACGAGGAGGGGTGCGCCCTGCTGATGGAGCTCATCGCCCATCTCAAGACCGAGCGTGTGAAGATGGCGTTGATCAATCCCGGCCATCTTGCGGAAATGCTCGCGCCCCACGTCAAGCCTGGCGAGGCCAAGGCCCGGCCGGTGTGGCTGCTGTTGCTGGAACTGCTTCAGCACACCGGTGAGTTCGAGCGCTTCGAACAAGTTGCACTCGACTACGCGATCACCTTCGAGGAGTCGCCGCCGTCGTGGGAGGCGGTGGAACCGATCGCCAGTTCGGAACTCAAGCAGATCGAAGAAGAGCAGGCGCGCAGCGAGGCCGGTTTCGTTTTCGAGGGCGAATTGCTCAACGCCGGCGGCGATACCTTGCGCAAGCTCGCCGCGGCTGCCTCCGAGCGGGATGCGATGGAGGTGGACTGCACCGAGTTGCGACGCATGGACTTCGTCACCGCCGGCACCTTGTTCAACATCGTCGCGACACTGCGCTCGCAGGGCAAGCTGGTGACGTTGGTCAACGTAAACGCGATGGTCGGTGCGTTGCTGCGCGTCATGGGCGTGGACCAGGTCGCGCAGGTCACATTGCGCGGCTGAGCCGCGCGCAAGCACGTTTAGCAGTTCGTACAAGCACGTATCAAGGAATTCCCATGGAACAGTATCACGGCACCACTATTCTGTCGGTGCGCCGCGGACGGCATGTCGCCCTTGGGGGCGATGGCCAGGTCACGTTGGGCAACATCGTCGTCAAGGCCACCGCGCGCAAGGTGCGCACGCTTTATCACGGCAAGATCCTGGCGGGTTTTGCGGGTGGCACGGCGGATGCCTTCACCCTGTTCGAACGCTTTGAAGGCAAGCTGGACAAGCATCAGGGCAATCTGCTGCGCAGTGCCGTGGAACTCGCCAAGGACTGGCGGACCGACCGCATGCTGCGCCGGCTGGAGGCCATGCTGGCGGTGGCCGACGCCGAGCATTCGCTGATCATTACCGGCAATGGCGACGTGCTGGAGCCCGAGCAGGGCATCGTGGCGATCGGCAGCGGCGGGGCCTTTGCCCAGTCGGCCGCCCGGGCACTGGTGGAGAACACCGAACTGGGCCCCGAGGAGATCGTGCGCAAGTCGCTCAGCATTGCCGGTGACCTGTGCATCTACACCAACCACAGCCACGTCGTCGAGGTGCTCGAAGCATGACGCAAATGACACCCCCCGAGATCGTCTCCGAACTCGACAAGCACATCGTCGGTCAGCACAAGGCCAAGAAGGCGGTCGCGATCGCGCTGCGCAACCGCTGGCGCCGCGCCCAGGTCGATGAGCCGCTACGCAGCGAGATCACGCCCAAGAACATTCTCATGATCGGCCCCACCGGCGTCGGCAAGACCGAGATCGCGCGCCGCCTGGCCAGACTCGCCAATGCGCCGTTCATCAAGATCGAGGCCACCAAGTTCACCGAGGTCGGCTATGTTGGTCGCGATGTGGACACCATCGTGCGCGATCTGGCCGAGATCGCGGTCAAGGATGCGCGTGAGCTGGCAATGCGCTCGGTACGCGACCGCGCCATGGATGCCGCCGAGGACCGGGTGCTCGACGCGTTGTTGCCGCCGGCCCGCCCGGTGGCCTTCGATGCCGAGCCGGCGCCGCAGGATTCGAGCACGCGTCAGAAATTCCGCAAGAAGCTGCGCGAAGGCGAGCTCGACGACAAGGAGATCGAGATCGAGGTGGCCTCGCCGGCGATGACCGCCGAAATTTTCGCGCCGCCGGGCATGGAGGAACTCACCCAGCAAATCCAGGGCATGTTTCAGAACCTCGGCAGTGGCAAGAAGAAGCTGCGCAAGCTGCGTATTGCCGATGCGCTGAAGGCCTTGGCCGACGAAGAGGCTGCCCGCCTGATCAACGACGAGGAAGTGAAGGCGGAGGCGGTGCGTGCAGTCGAACAGAACGGCATCGTGTTCCTCGACGAAGTGGACAAGATTGCCGCGCGCTCGGACGTACATGGCGCGGACGTCTCGCGCCAGGGCGTGCAGCGCGATCTGCTGCCGCTGGTGGAGGGCACGACCATCTCGACCAAGTACGGGATGATCAAGACCGACCACATCCTGTTCATCGCCAGTGGCGCCTTCCATCTGTCCAAGCCGTCCGACCTGATTCCCGAGCTGCAGGGGCGCTTCCCGATCCGGGTGGAACTCGAAAGCCTCTCGGTGGAGGACTTCGAGCGCATCCTGACGCAGACCGACGCCTGCCTGACCCGCCAGTACCAGGCCTTGCTCGCTACCGATGGTGTGGCGGTGGACTTCACCGCCGACGGCATTCGCCGCCTCGCCGAGATCGCCCTCCACGTCAACGAGAAGACCGAGAACATCGGCGCGCGGCGACTGTACACGGTCATGGAGAAGCTCCTCGAAGAGGTCTCGTTCGACGCCGGCAAGGCCGGCCTCGACAAGGTGGTGATCGACGCCGCCTATGTGGATGGGCGGTTGGAGGGTTTGTCGCAGCGCGAGGATCTGGCGCGCTACGTGCTCTGACACCGCCGCCGGCACGCTTCCGTCGGCCCGGGGAGGGGGCCGGCGGCGCGGTGGGCCCTTCCCCGGGGCAACGACAACGACAAGAACCACTGTTGCGGACCGCCGCCTCCCGGACGGCCGCGCACAGGCCGCGACCCCCATGCTCATCCGGATCATCTCCATCCTCTTCCCCTTGTTCGCCATCACCGCCGTGGGCTACTACGTCGGCAAGCGCATGCGCCCCGACCTGACCCATGCGAACAAGCTCACCATGGATGTGTTCGTTCCGGCGCTGGTGTTCGCCGCGCTCGCCAACAAGGAATTCCATGTCACCGAGTTCATTCCTCTGACCATCGCGACGCTGATCCTGGTGGTGGGCTCCGGGCTGGCGGCGTGGGGGCTGGCGCGTGTGGTCGGCATCCAGGTCAAGACCCTGGTGCCGCCGATGATGTTCAACAACTGCGGCAACCTCGGCCTGCCCCTGGCGGTGCTCGCGTTCGGCGATCTGGCGCTGGCACCGGCGGTGGTGATGTTCATGGTGTCCAACCTGTTGCATTTCACCTACGGTGCGTGGCTGCTGGATCACAACATCAAGGTCTGGAACGTCTGGAAAGTGCCGTCGGTGATCGCGACCCTGCTTGGGCTGGCGGTCGCGATCGTCGGCGTCGAGGTCTGGCCGCCGCTGATGCTGGCGATCAAGATGCTTGGCGATATCGCGATCCCGCTGATGCTGTTCTCACTCGGCGTGCGCCTGACCGATTCGCGTATCACGTCCATCGACGTCGGTTTGTTTGCCTCGGTGGCGCGGCCGATGGTGGGCATGGTGCTGGCGCTGGCGGTGATGCTGGTGATCGAATTGCCGCCGCAGGAGCAGGCCTTGTTGCTGGTGTTTGGCGCGTTGCCACCGGCGGTGCTGAACTTCATCTTCGCCGAGCGCTACCACCAGGAGCCGGAGGTGGTCGCGTCCATGGTGCTGCTCGGCAACGTCTCCTCGCTGTTGTTCCTGTCGGTGGCGCTGGCCATCGTGCTGCCCTGACCGCCGCGTGGCGATGAAGAAGCTCGCGACCTGCCTCAATCTGGTCGAGGCCCAGCATCAGGTCAATCTGCTACTGTCGGCGGGCATCCGCGCCGAGGTGCGCAACACCTTTCTTGGCGGCGCGGTCGGCGACATTCCGTTCATCGAGGCGGGACCGCAGGTCTGGGTGGACGAGCGCCAGGATGCCGCCGTTGCGCGGGCGATCATCGCCGAAGCGGCCAACCCGCCGGCAGCCGAAGATTGGTGTTGCGAGCAATGTGGCGAGACCAGCGAGGGCCAGTTCGCCCAATGCTGGCACTGCGGCGCGCTGAGGCCGTGGCGGTGAGCGCTGCCCGCATTGCTGCACACCGCCCCTGCTGCGGCTGTCGATGCACTCGCCGTGGCACGCCGTACGCCCTCAGGCCGCCTCGATGCAGTGTCAGCTACGCCGTCGGCGTCGCTCGCTCAGTGCGGCGCACCACAGCGGCCCCTCGCCCTCTCGCCCTCTCGTTACGTTCTGGTGTGATAAATGCAGGCCAGGTGGCTTCCTGGGCCGCACGAAGAACGTTTGGTGGCGGTGCCCCGGCTGGGGCTTCGAGCGGCTGAGTCCGGGCGGCATCTGAGGGCCGGTTCAACGTTCAGAATGCGTTCTCCACCGCATAGTGTCCAGGTCGTTCGCGTCGAGACAGAGAAAATCCCATGCTCTTCAACTGGTTGCGGGTGTCCCGCAGCATCTCGGGGTTGCCGCAGATCATGATCCGGGAAGGACCGGGGGCGAGCGTCAACCCGGCATGCGCGGCGAGCGCTCCGGAGCCCAGCAGGGCCGAGATGCGTTGGTGGGCGACCGCGCGGGGGGTGTCCTCGCGGGTAACAATGGGCAGGTACACCAGACGCTCGGCGGCATCGCCGAGCAATGGATGGTCGCGCAGGCCCAGCGCACTGTCGCGATAGGCGAGTTCGGCCTCGGTGCGAACGCTGTGCGCGAGGATCACGTGGCGGTAGCGCGTCCAGGTGTCCGGGTCCCGGAGAATGGAGAGGAAGGGGGCGAGGCCGGTACCGGTGGCGAGCAGCCACAGGTCTTCGCCATCGCGAAAGCGGTCGGTGGTCAGGAATCCGTAGGCGGTCTTGTCCACCTGCAGGGTATCCCCTTCGCCAAGCTTCGCCAGCTGACGGGTGAAGGCGCCATCCGGGACGATGATGGCGAGGAACTCCAGGTAGTCGTCGTAGGGCGCCGACACCATCGAAAAGGCGCGCCACACGAGATGGCCATCCTCGTCGGTCAGGCCCAGGCGCGCGAACTGTCCGGGGGCGAAGCGGAAGCCACGGTAGCGCGTGCAGCGGAAAGACAACAGCCGCTCGGTCCAGTGATGGATGTGGGTGATGCGTTCCAGCGTGCATCGGTCGTCGGTACGCACGCCGGGTGGCTTCGGCTGGGAGGGGGCGGGCGCGTGGGGGGGCGTCGTGGTGTGGAACGTGTCCATTGCGGCTCCCGGCAAGTAGATCGGGGATGAAACGCAATGTCGACTATTTTACTCGGGATTGGGTTCCGCCGTGCCTCCTGCCATGTGCGTCGCCGGAACGCGGGTCAGCGGGCCTGGTCGGCTGTGCGCTATTCGGCGCGTGGCTTGCCGACCAACGAGGAGATGAGGTCGACCGGAACCGGGAATACCACGGTCGAGCTCTTGTCGCCGGCCACCTGGGTGAGGGTCTGCAGGTAGCGCAGTTGCATCGCAGCAGGTTGCCGGGACAGCATTTCGGCGGCTTCCATCAATGACATCGCAGCCTGCTTCTCGCCTTCGGCGTGGATGATCTTGGCGCGTCGCTCGCGTTCGGCCTCGGCCTGGCGGGCGATGGCGCGAATCATCGACTCGTTGAGGTCGATGTGCTTGATCTCGACGTTGGTGACCTTGATGCCCCAGGCGTCGGTCTGGGAGTCGAGAATCTGCTGCACGTCGAGATTGAGTTTCTCGCGCTCCGACAGCATTTCGTCGAGCTCGTGCTTGCCAAGCACTGCGCGCAAGGTTGTCTGGGCGAGCTGGCTGGTGGCCTCGAAGTAATGCTCGACGTTGATGATCGCCTTGGCCGGTTCGAGCACGCGGAAATACAGCACGGCGTTCACCTTCACCGACACGTTGTCGCGTGAGATCACGTCCTGGCTGGGAACGTCCATGGTCACCACCCGCAGGTCCACCTTCACCATTTGCTGCAGCCCGGGAATGACGATGATCAGCCCCGGACCCTTGACCTTCCAGAAGCGTCCCAGCATGAAGATCACACCCCGCTCGTACTCGCGCAGGATGCGGATTGCGCTGACCGAGAGCGCGACCAGCACGATGATGATGGTTCCCAGGCCCAGGTTGAAGTCGAAAATCATGGTGTGTCCTCCCGTTGTGTGTTGCCGTATTGGGCCGTTGTGCCGGCGCGGGGCGATTGCGTGGGCTGTGGCAGGCGTTCCACCCGCAGTGTGAGCCCGTCTACATCGCGCACCCGTACCATGTCGCCGGTCGCCAGCGGGGTGTCGGCGATCACCCGCCACTGCTCGCCATGAATGTGGGCATAGGCAGTGTCTCCGGTGATCGCAGTGACCGCACCGGTAGCAGCGATCAGGTCCTCGCGCCCGCTCACCACGCGACGTCCTCGCGCACGCACGGCGAATGTGCCGACGGCAAACAGCAGACCGGCGGAAAGCACTGCCATGGCCACAACGAAACTGGTCGGTATGCCGAAGCCGGGAACGTCGCCGTCGAGCAGGAACAGCCCGCCAACCACGAAGGCCACGATGCCCCCTATGCCGAGCACGCCGAAGCTGGGCAGAAAGGCCTCGGCCAGCATCAGCACGGCGCCTACCGCGATCAGGGCGACACCGGCCCAGTTCACCGGCAGGAGCTGAAAGGCATACATCGCGACAAGGATGCAGATCAGTCCCGCCACGCCGGGCACGCCGAAGCCCGGGCTGGTGAACTCGAAGAACAACCCGTAGATGCCGATCATCATCAGCACCAGTGCGAGCTGCGGGTTCGAGATCAGGGCCAGTACGCTGGTGCGCCAGTCGGGCGAAACCTGCTCGACCTGCGCGCCGGCGGTGGCCAGGCGCAGGGTGTTGCCCGAGTCCAGGCGGATCTCGCGGCCGTCCAGTTGCGTCAGCAGGTCTGTGAGATTGGTCGCGACGATGTCGATCACGCCGGCTTGAAGTGCCTCGTGGGCGGACAGGCTGGCCGCTTCGCGCACAGCGCGTTCGGCGAAGTCGGCGTCGCGTCCGCGCAACTGGGCGAGGCTGCGGATATAGGCAGCCGCATCGTTGGTGGCCTTGTCCATCAGCGCGCTGCCGCTGCTGCGGCCGCTGCCGCGTGGTACGGCGGGGGTGGCAGGTGTCGCATCGGCGCTATCGTTGCCAAGCGCCGAGGAAGTGTCGCGCGTGGAAGAAGGCGTGTCGCCGGTCGCGTCCGGGCTGTCCTTGGGATCGGCCTGCCCGTCCGCTGCGGTCCGATCGGCGCCGTCGTCGGCCGCTCCGGGGGCGGGGTTGCCGCCGGGGGCGCCGATCGCCACCGGCGAGGCGGCGCCCAGGTTGGTCGCCGGCGCCATGGCGGCGACATGGCTGGCATAGAGGATGAAGGTGCCGGCACTGGCCGCACGCGCGCCCTCAGGATAGACATAGGTGACCACGGGTATCGGCGAGGCGAGAATGTGCTTGATGATGACGCGCATCGACGTGTCCAGGCCACCCGGGGTGTCGAGTTCGATCACCGCCAGGCCGGCGCCTCCCTCGGCGGCGCGGGTCAGACCACGCACGATGAAGTCCGCACTGGCCGGCCCGATTGCTCCGTCCAGACGCAGGGCGACGACCTTGCCCGGGGCTGCCTGCTCCCCGGCGAATGATCCGCCCAGCAAGGCGACACCGAGCAGAACCAGCCAGGCGGCGAGCAGTCGCTGGGCAATGCCGGGTTGGGGTGGCCGCTGAGAGGCATGACGCATGGAGAATCTCCTGGCGAGAGGCGGGCAAGAGCGGGGTGCTTGAGTGGCAAGCCGGCGCTCCGGGGAACGAAGCCGTCACACCCTCTCCCATGCCGCTGGTGACCGCTTGCCGGCTGCCCAAGGCAAGGTCGGCTGCCGAGTTGTTTGCCTCTTCCGAGCTTCACCCGGCGGGTGAGCGCGCCAAGCACCCGATCGCATGTTTGCTGGGTTGTCCGGCTGCGCTAACCGCGGTCATGCTTTTGGAGTGTAGTTGCCCGGCCATGTTCCCGCTGATGTGATGTGCGCGTGCTGACCAACCGTGCTCTGCGGCCGCTTGCCCGGGATAATGGCGCCGTTGAGTGAAGGAGCGATGCCATGTCCGCCGCGAGCTTGCTATCGCAGATGCTCTGTCTGACCCTGCCGTGCGCGGCCCTGGTGATGCTGCATGTCGTTGGTCGCGAACTGCCGGACGCCGGCGTCGTCATGGTCTGTTGCCTGCTCGCCGGGGTGGCCGGTGCCTGGGGAAGGGCTTGCGGTCTTGCCCGTCGAGCCCGTTGGCGGGCGGCCTATTTGCGCGCCGAAAGTCCGCTGTCGGGATGGCTGCGCGGCGGACCGTTGCTGACCATGCTGGCCTTCGTCCATGCCTTGCCGCTCGCCTTCGTACTGGTGGTGGCGACGCTGCGTCCCCAGGCGGCGTTCACGCTCGCGGTGCTGGTGCTGGACGTACCGCTGCTGGTGCTGCTCGCCCACCTGTGGCAGCGGCGCCTTGCCGGTGATGTGGTCGAGGCGCAGCGCACGGTGCTGGCCTGGCGAGCCGCGCAGGCCTGCAATGCGTTGCTGCTGGTGAGTGTGCTGGCCATCCTGGCCTTGTTCCAGACCTATCCGGACTACGCGGGCGCGCGCCTGCTGGAGGCGCTTGCACATGCGAGCGCAGCGGAGACGGCGGATCCAGCGCGCTCGGTGTTCGTACACACCGCGCTGCAGCTGGCTGCGGCCAAGGACGCCGCGGCGGCATGGCTGGGCCAGCAGGTGTTGCCGGGGGCAGGGCCGGCGCTGGCCTTGCTCGGGTGGCTGGTGTTGCTTGCAACCGATGCACTGGTGGTTGTGTCTTATCAGCGGCTCTGCGTCGGGACGCTGGTGGTCATGCGTCGTCTCGCATGACGATTGACGGATGCGGGGCGGTGCGGCGGGACGAGGTTACGGACGGAGAAATGTGCGTGGTGAGCGAATCGGGCATGAGCATGGCGGGGTTGGCCGGTGGGGCGGAAGCCGGTGGCGGGCGCGCCGGGCTGGTGTTGCGCGCGGTCGCGTTTGCGGCGGCGGTGACGGCTTTGCTCGCGGTGCTGGGCATCGGGCCGTTGCGCAGCTTGTTCGAACCACCCGAAGTCGAGCTGGCGCTGGGGCAGTATCACTTCAGTGTGCCGGTCGGGCGCATCCCCGCAATCGAACAGGCGTCGCAGTTGCATCTTGGTGCAACTGCCGCGCGCTTGAGCGATGCCGCTGCGAGCGAGATCGAGCGCGAACTGGATGCCGTGTTCGCCGCCGTCGCGGCGCGGCTGCCTGCCTATGCGGACTGGTATTTCTCACTGCGCGGCGAATACGCGCGGATGGCGCATTGGGCAGTATCGGCGTTTGGTGGCGAGGCTGACGATCTGGCCATGCGCAAGGCACGGGAACTGGTGTTCGAGGCTGCGGCCTTTGAAATGCGGCTGAACGAAGCCCGGGCGCGCCTCGACACCCGCATCGCTGCGGACGTGGCCGCTGCCGACCGGGATCTGACCGAGGCGATACTGGCCCTGATCGTGCGTGAGGGACGGTCGCTCGAGCGCCCGACCGACGCACCGGCGTGGCATGTCGATGCCTTGCTTGCTGGTTGGAGCGGCAGTGAGCGAGAGGCCTTCGCTTCGCGTTTGGGAGCGAGCAGCGCGGTGGCAGGCGGGGTGGCGCTGGCGCCCCTGGCCATGCGCATGGCCGCGCGGCCGGCGGTGATGGCGGCGGCGCGGCCCGCGGCGCGTGCCGGCACCCGTACGCTGGCCCGCGCCGGCGGCGCAGCCGGGGCGGGCTTGCTGGGTTGCTCGGCGACCGGTCCCGGGGCGCTGGTGTGCGGTGCGCTGGCGGGCGGTGCGGCGTGGGTGGGAACGGACTGGATGCTGCTGCAGGCGGATGAGTGGCTCAACCGGGACAGCCTGATCGCCGAATGGCAGGCGGAACTGGATGCCGAACGGGCCCGCCTGGGGGCAGTGCTTGCGGAGCGCCATGCGGTGGCGCTGGAAGGCTGGCGAGGCGCCCGCAAAATGGACATCGAGCGGGCGTTCTCGCCGATCGCGTCAGTGCTCGGTGAGCGGGTGTCGCCACCAAAGCGCTGACCGTGGCAGGCCGGGCGGACGTCGTGGGTGCGCTCAGGCGGCGGCTTCGCTGGGCAGCAGGATCTTGCCGTCGGTGCTGAACTGGTAGTCGTGGAAGACGTGTTCGGCGTCAAGCAGGCGGTAGCTGCCGTCGGCATTGCGCAGGCTGGTGTCCTTGAGGCGATAGGTGTAATGCCCGCAGGTCCAGCAGTCGAAGTTGCGCATGTGGGTGCATAGACAGGTCTTGTCCATCACCTTGATGCGCTTGCTGTCGGGATGCAGCGCCAGTTCGCGGTTGTAGGCGTTGATGTAGGCGCAGTTGCCGCTGGCGTCGAGCAGATAGCCGTAGGCTTCGCAGTTCGGCCGGATGCCGGAGCCGATCGCGGGGCTGCTCTTGAGCATGCGCATCGGATATCCGGTGGGCGAGATCATATTGACCTCGATCTCGTCTTCTTCGGCGCCAAAGTAATGTTGTTTGACGTCGTCCGGCAGGCCGCACTCGCGCGTCACGGTGAAGCGTGTTGCCACCTGCACGCCTGCCGCACCGTGTTCCATGAACGATACCGCGTCGCTGCCGGTGAACACGCCGCCCGCGGCGATCAGCGGAATTTCGAGTTGCTCGGCCTTCAGCCACGCGGCAATCTCGGCCACGATGTTGGCGAGGTCGTACTGCGTCCAGTCCAGGCCGAAGCCGAGGTGTCCGCCGGCCAGCGGCCCTTCCACCACCACGTAGTCGGGCAGTCGGCCGGTGCGCGCCGATTTGCGCAGGAACAACTGAAGCGCGCGCAGCGACGAGACGATGATGCCGAGCTGGGCGTCGCGAAAGCGAGGATGGTCCTCGATCAGCGCGAACGAGCCCAGGTGCAGGCCGGCGGCCAGCGTGATGCCGTCGATGCCGGCGTCGAGCGCGGCACTGAGCCGCACCCGAAGGGTTTCCTTGGGGCTGTTCATCGTCAACTTTTCCATGCAGTTGATGAAGATCAGCCCGTCGCCCTGCTTGCGCTCCATGGTGCGGCGCACGTGGGTTTCGGTGGCTTCGGCGAGCAGCGCGAGGTCGAACTGCACGTCCGATTTGTCGGTGTTGGCGACGTTGTGCTTGTACTGCTTGAGTTTGTCGCGAACGTACTTGGTGTCGTAGCGGCGGTCGCTGACGGTGGGTACCATGGCATCGGAGATATGGCCGATGCCACCCAGCCGGGCGGCGACCAGCGAGAGGTCGGCGGTGGAGATGTCCACGCCCATGCCGCCGATCATGATCGGCACCAACTCGTGCTTGCCCAGTTTCAGACGAAAGTCGTCTACACGCTTCATGATGTCCTGCTGCTCGTTGCTAATCGTTCGGGCCGTTCGCGCGGCCAGGCGACACATCCGTGCCTGGAATCGGCTCGGCCCGGCGGCATCCTTTGCCCGCGGGCCAGTTCTGTCAGGGCCCTGCGCCAGCGCGCGGCCCATCGTTCGGAAGGGAAGGGCTGCGTAGGTCTTGGTCCGCGCTGCCCGGACCGGGCCAGGCAAGGTGTCGAGGCGGGCGCGAAGCGCCCCCTTGCTGCGTCGCCGGGGTGAAGGATACCGCAGCGGCGATGGCTTTGCCCGGATTTCGGTAGCCCGCCGCCAAGCCTGACGCCCCATGCCGCCTCGCGCGAACGCCTTCGGTGGCGCGGCGTCGACGGCCAACGCCGAGGCGCTTGCAGCATGCGTTGCAGCCTCGTCCTGCGGCTTGCACGCAAGCGCTTGCGCTGCGGCAGGGCTTCATTCTGCATCACGGTCCGGCGTTGCAGGATCCGTTCGCGGCAGGTTAGCATCCCCCGCATGGTCGGCTTGGCGATGCGTCGTGGCTGGGGCTTGCGGTGATCCCCTGTGCTCGGCGAGCGGCGGCTGATGCGGCGCACTGGTTTCGTCTTCTCGATGTACCCGCTGGATTACCCAAAGCACAGGAGAAAGTCATGAGAATGAAATCGGTTCTGGTGGCCGTCATGGTGGCGACGCTGCCGTTGGGTGCAATCGCCAAAGACCTGCATGCAGGTGATCACGTATCGGTACCGGATGAGGTGATTGCCCAACAGCGCGCCGAGTTGCTCAAGAACACGCAGGACCTGGGCTATGGTCCACAGTCGCCACGTGACATCGGGTCAGTGGCCGGGACCAACAAACGGTTGTTTGGTCCAGCGCCTGCCCACACCGAGATGAATCTGTGTGATATCCACTTCCACAAGAACGCCGAGCACAAAGGCGGCGAGTTCACAACGTATGCCGGCAACGGCGACGGCCGCGGATACATGACCGGGTTCCGCTACTCCGGCACGTTGACCGAGGCCGAAAGCGCGCCCGTTGAGGGCGAAATTTGTCCGAGCGATCACGGCAGCCTCAAGGTTGGCGACACGATTGAAGTCCATTATGTGTTCTCGAGCGCCCAGGCCGTCCCCGGACCCAGCTTGGGGACATGCTTGACCGATGCCATCAAGAATCCGCAGTTGCGGGTGATGGCGCAGGTGCTCGTTCTTGTGAATGACGAGCGCGCCGCGGATTTTGTCGAGCTGACCAAGTATGGTTTGAAAGACGGGCTCTACCAGGCCTTGAACATTCCCGAGAATACCGGCGCTCCGGTGCAATACACCGGCTCGACTACGGGGCCCGCCTACAACGAGACGGGATCACCGTTTCAGGTTTCGTGGAGCGTTCGCCCGAAAGTCCTGAAGGTCAACGCCGAGTCGGTTGGCCGTTGGTGCCAGGGCAATGACTTCAACGAAGACCATGCCCACGGGGTCAGAACGCTTGTCATCGAGCAGAAACTCCTCTCGGAGATCCAGCGTTAGTTTTCCGTGGCGGTTGGGGCCTTGCCGATCGGGAATGGGATGGTGGTGACGCGCGGCAAGCCACCCTGTCTTCGATCGGGTGCCGGGCGCTTGGCGCCGTCGAAGAGGGGGGGCGAGCAGCGGCGTCATTCACGCGCTCTCAACCGATCATGCCGGCGCCGACGGTGTTGTTGGTGCTCTCGTCGATGATGATGAAGGCGCCGGTGGCGCGGTTGTCGGCGTAGGCGTCAGCGACGATGGGCTGGGCGAGCTTGAGGGTGATGCGGGCGATGTCGTTCATCGCCAGCTGGCTGACCGCTTCATGGGTCAGCGTGTTCACATCCAGCCGGTAGTCGATCTTGGCGATCTTGGCCTTGACCTCGCGGGTGGTGTGGCGCACCAGGTAGGTACGCGCCGGGCTCATCGGGGTTTCGGACAACCAGCACACGGTGGCGTCGATCTGCTTGACCGGCTCCGGCGTCTCGTCCGACTTGACGATGAGGTCGCCACGCGAGATGTCGATCTCGTCCTCCAGCAGCAAGGTCACGGACTGCTCGTGGATCGCGTGATCCAGGTTCGAAGCGCCGATCTCTATGGCCTTGACGCGGCTGGTCGCACCCGAGGGCAGCACCGTAACGGCATCGCCCACGGCGATCTCGCCGGATTCGACGCGACCCATGAAGCCGCGGTAGTCGTGCAGTTCGGGGTTGGCGGAGTCCTGCGGACGGCACACGAACTGCACCGGGAAGCGGAAGTCCTCGGCCTGCTCGGTATGCGCCGCGGGTACGGTTTCGAGGATTTCCAGCAGGGTGGGACCGTCGTACCAGCCCAGGCGCTCGCCACGGTCGACGATCATGTCGCCGGCCAGTGCGGAAATGGGGATGAAGCGCACGTCCTTGATGCCGAGCTTGTCGGCAAAGGCCAGGTAGTCGGCCTTGATGCGCTCGAAGGTGGCCTGGTCGTAGTCGACCAGATCCATCTTGTTCACCGCCACCAGCAGGTGGGGAATCCCGACCAAGCTGGCGAGATAGGAGTGGCGGCGGGTTTGGGTGAGCACGCCGCGGCGGGCGTCGATCAGGATGATGGCCAGATTGGCGGTGGACGCCGCGGTGACCATGTTGCGGGTGTACTGCTCATGGCCCGGTGCGTCGGCGATGATGTACTTGCGCGTGCCGGTGGAGAAGTAGCGGTAGGCCACGTCGATGGTAATGCCTTGTTCGCGCTCGGCCTGCAGGCCGTCGGTGAGCAGCGACAGATCCACCGCGCTCATGCCGCGCTTGGCCGAGGTCTTCTCGATGGCGTTGAGGGTGTCGGCGAGGATGGTCTTGCTGTCGAACAGCAGACGGCCGATCAGCGTGCTCTTGCCGTCATCCACGCTGCCGCAGGTGAGAAAGCGCAGCAGGCCGTTGTCGATTTCCGGCAGGTGTTCGGGGGCGGACATGGTCATGATTCCTGTAAAGCCTTGAGTTTGGTGCGGTTTGCTTCTCCCCCTTGAAGGGGGCGGAGGCGGGGTTTCCCAGAGCACTGCTCTGCGCCGCCGGAGCGAAGCGGAGACTCGTGGGCCGGAAGGGGGCCTGAAGTCATTAGAAATAGCCTTCCTTCTTGCGCTGCTCCATCGACGCTTCCGAGGTCTGGTCGTCCAGCCGCGTGGCGCCGCGCTCGGTGATCGTGGTGGTGGCGGTTTCGACCACGATCTTGTCCACGGTGTCGGCGTCGGAATCCACCGGTGCGGTGCAGGAGATGTCGCCGACGGTGCGGAAGCGCACCTGGCGCTCGACGATCTCCTCGCCGGGCTTGGGCAGGTTGGTCAGTTCGCCGGAAACCAGCGGCACGTTCACGGGCACGATCGCGCCCTGGCGGATCACCACCGGGCGGGTGTGGGCGAAGTAGATCGAGGGCAGTTCCAGCTGCTCGCGCTGGATGTACTGCCACACATCCATCTCCGTCCAGTTGCTGATTGGGAAGGCGCGGATGTTCTCGCCCTTGTGGCTGCGCGCGTTGTACAGGTTCCACAGTTCGGGGCGCTGGTTCTTCGGGTCCCATTGGCCGAACTCGTCACGGAAGCTCATGATGCGCTCCTTGGCGCGCGCTTTCTCCTCGTCACGCCGGGCGCCGCCGATGCAGGCATCGAAGCCGAATTCTTCGATGGCTTCGAGCAGGGTCACCGACTGGTGCTTGTTGCGCGATTCGCCCGGGTGTTTGAGCACCACGGTGCCGCGCGCCATGGAGTCCTCCACCGAGCGCACGATCAGGCGTTCACCCAGTTCGGCGGCGCGTTTGTCGCGGAAGGCGACGACTTCCGGGTAGTTGTGGCCGGTGTCGATGTGCATCAGCGGGAAGGGGAAGCGCCCAGGGCGGAAGGCTTTCTCGGCCAGGCGCAGCAGGCAGATCGAATCCTTGCCGCCGGAGAACAGCAGCACCGGGTTGGCGCACTGGCCGGCCACTTCGCGCAGGATGTGGATGGCTTCCGCTTCGAGCCAGTCGAGGTGGGAGAGGGTCTGTTTGGTCAGCGTGGACATGACGGTATCGGTCTGTTCGTAATCTGTGTCCGTTCGCCGTGAAGCGGTCGAAGAGCATGGGCCGGGCTTCGACAGGTTCGGCTGGAACGGGCAGGGGTTAATCGCGGGTCGCTTGCTTTGCCTGATGTATCTTGAAACCCCGCAACGCGGCGCGCAAGCCGGCGCGCAACGCGCCCAGGCGGTGCTGCAGGCTGCGCCGCGGTGCGCCCACCGGGGTACTGTGCGGCGCGCTGGCCGGATGCGGATGATGCGGGTGGATGCTCACGATGCTAGCCCTTCTTGGCG
Source organism: Rhodocyclaceae bacterium (assembly GCA_046295975.1). Taxonomy (GTDB): domain Bacteria; phylum Pseudomonadota; class Gammaproteobacteria; order Burkholderiales; family Rhodocyclaceae; genus UBA2357. The sequence goes on along the minus strand of JBKBMG010000007.1, from coordinate 38,112 downwards.
TGCAGCCCGCATTCCTTGGTCTCAGGATTTTCCCACCACCAGCGGCCGGCGCGCACGTCCTCGCCGACGGCGATGGCGCGGGTACAGGGCGCACAGCCGATGCTGGGGTAGAACTGGTCGTGCAAGGCGTTGTAGGGCACCTCGTGGAGGCGGATGTAGGCCCATACCTCGGTCTCGCTCCAGTCGGACAAGGGGTTGAGCTTTTCCAGACCGTTGCCCTGGTCGAACTCGCGCAGCGGCAGACCGGCGCGGGTCACCGACTGGGCGGCCCGCAATCCGGTGATCCAGGCCTTCTTGCCGGCCAGGGCACGGCGCAGCGGTTCCATCTTGCGCACCCCGCAACAGGCCTTGCGCAGTTCGATGCTGTCGTAGAAGGCGTTGATGCCATGGCTGCGCACGAACTGTTCGACGGCGTCGGCATTGGGGAAGAAGACCTTGAGCCGGGTGTCGTAGCGTCGCTCGACCTCGCCCATCAGCGTGTACGTCTCCGCCGGAAGGCGGCCGGTGTCGAGCGAGAAGATCTCTACGGGCAAGCGGTTGGAGAGGATCAGGTCGGTCAGCACCATGTCCTCGGCGCCAAAGCTGTTGGCGAAGGTGAGTTCGCCGGCGCTGCCGAATTCGGCCACGGCGTCGCGCAGCTGGGCCAGCGCGGCTGCCGCCTTGGTGTCGACCGCGGCGCGCAGGGCATCGGTCAGGTCCGGGCGGGTGGCCGGATTGCTCGCGGGCGGGCGCAGCAGCGAAACGCTTTGGGTCGCACTCATGCGGTCACCCCGCGAGATACGCGGCGGAACAAGGGCTCGGCGCGGTCGACCGCAGCCTGGTACGGCTCGGTGAAATCCCCCAGGCTGGCCAGGGCGGCCTGCAACTGTTCCGTGGTGTATTTTCCCGGCTGTGGCTGGATGACGTCGAAGCCGCAGCGCAGGTAGAAGAAGAACTGGTCGCGCAATACGTTGCCGATGGCGCGCAACTCGCCACCGTAGCCCAGGCGGGCGCGCAGCAGGGTGGCGATGGAGTAGCCGCGGCCATCGACGAATTTGGGGAAGTCCACTGCGATCAGGCGCAGCCGCAGCAGGTCGTCGGCAAGCGCTGTCGGATCGTCGCCGCCGGCCAGCCATACGCCGAGTACGCCGGCATCCAGTCGCGCGGCCAGTGCATCGCGTTGCGCCTGCCACACCGCCAGCGGCACGATCCAGCGCCCGTGCGGCACTTCGAGCGTGGCGGGGTCCTGGTCCTCGGCCAGTCGCAGCACTTCCCAGTCGTCGGCGTGCAGCGCGCCGTGCTTGATGATGTCAGCCATTGACCACTTTCCTTTGTTCCTGGCGGGCAGTGCGTTCGGCATACACCCGGGTCTTGAACGGTTCCACGCCGACTCGGCGCACGGTGTCGATGAAGCGCTCGTCGGCGTGGCGCAGCGCGATGTAGGTGTCGATCAGCGACTGGACGACGTCCGGCATTTCGTCGGCGGCGAACGACGGCCCGATGACCTTGCCCAGCGCGGTGTGGTTGCCCTGGTCGCCGCCAATCGTGACCTGGTACCACTCCGAACCATTCTTGTCGACGCCCAGCACGCCGATGTGCCCGACGTGGTGGTGGCCACAGGCGTTCATGCAGCCGGAGATGTTGAGCTCGATCTCGCCGATGTCGTGGAGGTAGTCCAGGTCGTCGAAGCGCGCCTGGATGGCGTTGGCGATGGGGATGGACTTGGCGTTGGCGAGGTTGCAGAAATCGCCGCCGGGACAGGCGATGATGTCGGTCAGCAGGCCGATGTTGGGTGTCGCCAGGCCGGCATCGCGCGCCTGTTGCCAGAGTTCGAAGAGGTCGGACTGGCGCACGTCGGCGAGCACCAGATTCTGTTCGTGGGTCACGCGCACCTCGCCGAAGCTGTAGCGCTCGGCAAACTCGGCGATCTGGTCGAGCTGGTCGGCGGTGATGTCGCCGGGGGCGATGCCGGTCTTCTTCAGCGACAGCACCACGCTGGCGTAGCCCGTACGTTTGTGTGCGCGCACGTTGCGCTTCACCCAGGCGGCGAAGGGCTTGTTGTCGGCCTTGTGCGCTTCGAAGCCGGCGTCGACGGCGGGTAGCTCGGCATAGTCGGGATCGACGAAGTACTGCGCCACCCGTGCCACTTCGGCCTCGGTCAGCGTGGCGGGGCCGTCCTTCAGGTGGGCGAACTCGGCCTCGACCTGGCGGCGGAACTCCTCGATACCAAGCGACTTCACCAGGATCTTGATGCGGGCCTTGTACATGTTGTCACGCCGGCCGTGCAGGTTGTATACCCGCAAAATGGCCTCGCAATACGACAGGATGTGCTGCCACGGCACATAGTCGCTGACTTCTTCGCCGATGATCGGGGTGCGGCCGAGGCCGCCGCCAGCCAGCACGCGGAAGCCCACGTTGCCCGCCGCGTCGCGCCTCAGGTCCAGCCCGATGTCGTGGGCCTGGATCACCGCGCGGTCTTCGGCGGCGCCATTTACCGCGATCTTGAACTTGCGCGGGAGAAAGGCGAACTCGGGGTGGAAAGTGCTCCACTGACGCACCAACTCGCTCCACGGACGCGGGTCGATGGCTTCGTCACCGGCCACGCCGGCGAACGGGTCGGAGGTGACGTTGCGGATGCAGTTGCCGGACGTCTGTATGGCGTGCATCTGCACGCTGGCGAGTTCGGCCAGGATCTCGGGCACGTCTTCGAGCGCCGGCCAGTTGTACTGGATGTTCTGGCGAGTGGTGAAGTGGGCGTAGTCGCGGTCGTAGGTGCGCGCGATGTGGGCGAGCACGCGAACCTGGTCGGCGCGCAGGTTGCCGTAGGGGATGGCCACGCGCAGCATCGGGGCATGACGCTGGATGTACAGCCCGTTCTGCAGGCGCAGCGGGCGGAATTCGTCCTCTGTGAGCTCGCCGGCGAGATAGCGGCGGGTCTGGTCGCGGAACTGCGCCACGCGTTCGTCCACGAGGCGCTGATCGTATTGGTCGTATCGATACATCCGTTCTCTCCGTTGGCGGTGGCGTACGCTCTTCGCCCCGACTTTGATGAAACCGAATGCTATCGACTGGATATAGGATTCGGAAGATTTTTCGCGTTAAACTGAAATAACTTTCAGCTATAAGATCGACCCATGAACCTGCAACAGCTTCGCTACGTTTACGAGGTGGCCCGGCGCGGGCTCAACGTGTCCGATGCGGCCGAGGCGCTGTTCACCTCCCAGCCGGGGGTGTCCAAGCAGATCCGGCTGTTCGAGGCAGAGTTGGGCATCGACATCTTCGTGCGTCACGGCAAACGGCTGATCGACATCACCGAGCCGGGCCGCCAGGTGATCGCCATCGCCGAGCGCATGCTGCGAGACATGGACAATCTGCGCCAGGTTGGCGACGAGTTCAGTCGCGAGTCAGTGGGCCGCCTGTCCATCGCCACCACCCACACCCAGGCGCGCTACGTGCTGCCGCCGGTGATCAAACAGTTCGCCGCGAGCTATCCGCACGTCAAGCTGGAACTCCACCAGGGCAGCCCCCGGCAGGTGTGCGAGATGGTGTTGACCGGCGATGCCGACATTGCCGTCGCCACCGAGGCCATATCTGACTATGACGACCTGGCGATGCTGCCCTGCTACCAGTGGAACCGCTGCGTGGTGGCAACCCCGCGCCATCCCATTCTGCGCGAGCGGCCACTGACCCTCGAGGCGATCGCCCGCTATCCGCTGATCACCTATGACGATGCCTTTACCGGCCGCAGCCTGATCAACAAGGCCTTCCTCGGGCGCGGGCTGAAACCCAATGTGGTGCTCACCGCCATCGACTCGGACGTGATCAAGACCTATGTGGGCATGGACCTCGGCATCGGCATTCTCGCGCGCATGGCCTTCGATCCCGCCGAGGACCGCCGGCTGGGCATGATCGATGCCGCCCACTTGTTCGAATCCAGCACCACCCGCATCGGACTGCGTCGCAACGCCTACTTGCGGGGCTATGTATACGATTTCATCGAGCGCTTCGCGCCGCACCTGACCCGCAAGATGGTGGATGCCGCGCTGGCCGGCGGCGGGGAGGACTACTCGCTGTAAGCAGCATCATGCCGGGCCGGTGCTTGCGTCATTGTCCGGGCGCGCTAGCGGCGGCGGTCGCACGCGCCGTGTGCCGCGGTGCGTCTATTGGAAGGGCTTGTCGTTGGGGGCGCGGAACAAGGCCTTCATCGCGTCCGATAACGGGAAGTTCAGATTCAGCCCGGTGTCCGGCAACGGGCTCATGAACCACTTGCGGTATAGCTGCTCCGCCTCTCCCGAGGTCATGATTTCCGCCAGGCTGCGGTCCACCAGTCGCTTGAAGGCCAGGTCGCCGTGTTTCATCACGCAAGCATAAGCCTCGAAAGACCGCGGCGCGCCGGTCACGATCCAGCGCTCGGGCTCTTGGGCCTTGGCGAGGCCACCATAGAGCAGCGCATCGTCCATCATGAATGCGTCGGCGTCGCCGGCCTCCAGCACCCGGAAGCTGGAATCGTAGTCGGGGGCGGTGAGGATGGTGATGTCCAGCAGTTGTTCCTCCTTCATCCGCCGCAGCAGGCGTTCGGAGGTGGTGTCGGCGGTGGTCACCACGCGCCGCCCGCCAAGATCGGAAAAGTCGTTGATGCCGGAGTTGCGGGCCGTCAGCAGGCGCGTGCCGATGATGAAGATGGTGTTGGAAAAGCTCACCTGGCGGGCGCGCAGCGAGTTATGCGTGGTCGAGCCGCATTCCAGGTCGACTTCGCCGTCACGCACCTTGGTGATCCGGTCCATTGGCAGGACCGGCACCAGCCTCAGCACCAGCAGCGGTTCGTCGAGCTCGCGCCGGACCGCATCCACGACTTTCAGTGCCAGTTCGTGGGAATAGCCGATGACGGTGCCGTCGGCCGCGTAATAGGCGAAGGGGACCGACGACTCGCGATGCCCGAGCGTGATGTAGCCCCGCTCCTTGATGCGCGTCAGCGTGTCGGCGGATGAGGGCTGGGCACAGGCGCTGCCGCCCACCAGGCCCGCCAGCATGAGCAGGGCCAGGCGCAGCGTCCGCCCCGCCGCAGACGGCGCGCGATCGCTCAGGCTGGGCATGAACATGATGTGCAAATGATCATTGTCCTGGAACGGAGAGACGACCCCCGAGTGGGCGGATTCTAGCAGCACTTGGCGACACCCTCCGTGACGGATCGCATGCTCGGCGATGTTCCCGCAGCGCGGCGCGGAACATGTCACGTGAATTGTGGCTGAGGCCCGGTATACTGGCGCGGCGCGGGCGGCTGGTCGTCCGCCGATCACGGATACACCACGGATACACACATGAAAGCTCGTCTTGCGGTGCTGGCGCTGGTGCTCGTTGCGGCGCTGACGCCGGCGCATGCCGATCAGGCTGCCGCGCAGCGCTTCTACGAGGATGGGTTGGCGCGCTTCGAGCGCGGCGACCTGGCAGGTGCCGTCGTACAACTCAAGAATGCCTTGCAGCAGGACCGCAGCATGCTTGCGGCGCAACTGCTGCTCGCACGCGCCTATCTGCGCGATGGCGACATCGGCCCCGCTGAGGTTGCCTTCAACGAGGCCTTGCGTCTGGGCGTGAGCCGCAGCGAAGTGGCGGTACCGCTTGCGCGCATCTATCTGGTGCTCGGCAAGCCGGCCGAGCTCATCGACAAGATCTCGCCCAGCGCACTCCCCGCCGATGCTGCCATGGAGATGTACAGCTTGCGCGGAACGGCCTTCGCGGCGCTCGGACGCCTGGACGAGGCGGGCCGCAGCTTTGCCCGTGCACGTGAGCTGGGGCCGGGCAGCGCTTTGCCGTTGATCGAGGAAGTACCGGTGCTGATCGGCGCGGGGCGTCTGGATGAGGCGGCCGAGCGCGCCGAGGCGGCGGTCGCCCTGGCGCCGGGCGAGTCCGGCGCATGGAATGCACTAGCCTCGGTGGCGCATGCGCGACGCGACGCCGAGGCTGCGCTGTCGGCGTATGCGCGTGCGCTGGAGCGTGCCCCCGGGTCGCTGGAAGTCCTCATCGCGCGCGCCGGACTGCTGGCCGACCTCGGTCGCGATGCCGAGGCTGCCGCCGAACTCGCCCAGGCCGGTGCAGCTGGCGAGCGCGACCCGCGGGCGGCCTACCTGGCCGCCTTGCTGGCCACCCGCCGTGGCGACAGCGCCGCCGCCAATGCCGCGCTGGAACGCGTGGCAGCGCTCATCGAAACGCTGCCGCCGGCGTGGTTGGAGGGCAAGGAACAGCTGCTCATGCTGGGCGCGCTGTCCAACCATGGGCTGGGCCGCATCGAACGCGCACGCTCGTACCTCGACCTGCTCTCCCGGCGCTATCCGCGCAATGCCGGCGGCCGCCGCTTGTACGCGGCAGTGCTGATCGAGGCGGGCGAGCATGCGCGCGCCCGCAGTCTGCTGGAAGAAGTCCTGCGCACTTACCCGGACGATGCCGAAACGCTGTTCCTGCTCGGACGGGTGATGCATGCGCTGCGCCGCCACGACCAGGCGGTGGCCTTTTTCGATCGCGCGTTGGAGGCGGGGGCGGCCAATCCAGAGCGCATCGAGGCGGCGCTTGGGGTCAGTCAGCTCGCGTCCGGGCAAGTCGCCAGCGCCATCGACTGGCTGGAGCGGGTCGAGCGCGAAGGCGCGGCCGACCCCTTGCTCGCCAGCGCCCTGGCCAGCGCCCATCTGCGCCGCGGCGACGCGGCCAAGGCGCGGGCGGTGTCCGAGCGTCTGTTGCTGGCCTATCCCGGCGATGCCGTCACGCACAATCTCGCCGGGGTGGTCGCGGGCAGTGCCGGCGACCTGGCGGCCGCCGCCGCCGCGTACGAACAGGCCTTGCGCCTGGACGGCACGCTGGCGTCGGCACAGTTGAATCTCGCCCGGGTGCGGGCGGCACAAGGGCAGCACGACGCGGCCCGCGAACTGCTGGCGGCGATGGTCGCGCGCGACCGCAAGAACGTCTCGGCGATGTTCGAACTGGGCCGCACCGAGGCCGCGGCGGGCCGTCTGCAGGAGGCGATCGACTGGCTGGACAAGGCCTTCGCCGAGTTTCCCGCTTCGCCGCGCGTGGGCATCGCCCTCACCGACCTGCTGCTCGCAGACGGCGACCGCAGTCGTGCGCTCGACGTCGCGCGCGGTGTGGCCACGCGCCACGCCGGCGACCTCGATGCGCTGGCCGCCCTGGCACGGGCGCAGCTGGCGGTGGGCGACAGCGCCGCGGCACGCCAGAGCCTGCGCGAGATGGGGCGCCTCAGCGGCTTCGACGGCGACAGTCTGTTGCGCGTCGGGCGCTTGCAACTGCAAGCGGGCGACGCCGAAGAGGCCGGCTACACCGCGCACAAGGCGCTTACCACCCGCCCGGACGATCCTGCGGCCCGCATGCTCGCGATCGAGGCCGCGCTGGCGCTGGGGCGCCCGGACGAGGCCGATCCCCACCTCGCTGTATTGGCGAGCGATGCCGAACGTCAGTCGGAGGTGGAACGTCTGCGCGGCGACGTGGCTCTGGCGCGAGGCGAGTTCGACGCGGCGGACGCGGCTTACGCGCGGGGCTACGCCTTGCTGCCGGACGAGTCCCTGGTCTTGCGGCGGGTCGGCGCATTGCTGCATGCCGGGCGGCCGGGTGAGGCCCTGAAGGTGTGCGAGGCGCATCTGCAAGATCATCCCGACAGTGCCGAGCTGCGGGGCGTGGTCGCCGAACTGCACATGCTCGCCCAGGACTGGGCGAGGGCGGTGGCCGCCTACCGCGACATGCTCGCACGGGGGCAGTCGTCGGCGGCCTTGCACAACAACCTGGCCAACGCGCTTGATCGCCTGGGCGATCCAGCCGCCGTCGAGCACGCGCGTACCGCCCATGCGCTCGACCCCGGCAACCCCTTCGTGAGCGACACCCTGGGCTGGCTGCTGGTGCGTACCGGTGCGCTGGACGAAGGTCTGCGCCTGTTGCGCGATGCCCGCCTGCGCGCGCCCGACATGCCGGAACTGCGCTACCACCTTGGCGACGCCCTGGCCCGAAGTGGGCGCAAGGACGAGGCGCGGCGCGAACTCGAGGCCGCCCTCGCGATGGGGGGCGAGTTCGAAGGGCGTGATCAGGCCGAGGCCTTGCTGGCACGATTGCGCGACGGCGGCTGACGTCGGGCGGCTTTACACTGCACTGCCGCATGATGACAGGTGTTGGTGTTAAGTAACTGAATGAAATCTTATTTTGTGTTTGGGCGCGTTTATTGCTTTGTGTCCATCTAAAGCAATCCGGGAGTTCCGAATAATGAAAAATGGTTTTCTTGCCGTGCTTGGCGTGGCGGCCCTGGCCTTCGGCGGACCTGCGTTCGCGGCGACCCAGTGGAGCCTCACCACCGGCAACAACAACGTGGTGACTTGGGGCAACGAGCGCCAGTACAGCAGCGACGGCATCGACCTGACCGCTACTGCTTGGTCCAATACGGGGGCCGGCGGCGCGATCCAGGACGCCTATCTGCCGGTGTGGAGCGGTGGGCTGGGTGTCATGAACCGGAATGAAAACGGCACCAGCCCCAACCATTCCACGGACAACTACGGCTACTACGACAGCATCCTGTTCACCTTTTCCGACCTGATCGCGCTGCAAAGCGTGCAGCTCGGCTGGACCTACCGCGATTCGGACATCACCGTGCTGGCCTATACCGGTGCCGGAACCCCGTCGCTTGCCGGTGCCAGCTACGACAACCTGCTCGCCTCCGGATGGTCCTTGATCGGGCACTACGCCAACCTCGCCACCAACGTGCCCCGTGCTGTCAATGCGGGCGAGGTGGCATCGTCCTACTGGCTGATCGGCGCCTACAACCCGCTGGTGGGCAATAGCGCAGGCTGGACCACGGGCGACGACTACACCAAGATTTCCTCGCTCACCGGCGTCAAGGTCACGCCGCCTCCACCGTCCAATCCGGTGTCCGAGCCGGGTTCGCTGGCCTTGGCCGGGCTGGCTATGCTGGGCCTGATCGGCATGCGCCGGCGTCGGCACGACGGTCAGCCGGGGTAGTCTTTACCGCGTTTTTTCTCGCAGTCGCAAGGGCGCCTCTGGCGCCCTCTTTTTTTGCACTGTCATCCTCGGCGAGGGCGCGCCTGGACGTCGGGGGGCTGGCGCACACCGACCCCGGTTCGGCGGAGCGCGCGATTGGCAGACAACCCCGGGTTACGCCACAGCGCCGCCTTCTTCCTGTTGCTGCAGGGCCCACATGCGGGCGTAGTCCTCGCCGCGGGCGAGCAGGGTGGCATGGCGGCCACGTTCGACGATGCGCCCCTGGTCGAGCACGATGATTTCGTCGGCGTTCATCACGGTGGACAGGCGGTGGGCGATCACCAGCGCGGTGCGCCCTTCGGCGGCCTGTTCGATCTGGGCCTGGATGGCCTTTTCGGTCTTGGAGTCAAGTGCCGACGTGGCCTCGTCGAAGATCAGGATGGCCGGGTTCTTGAGCAGGGCGCGGGCAATGGCCACACGTTGCTTTTCGCCGCCGGACAGTTTCAGCCCCCGTTCACCGACGCGGGTTTCCATGCCATCGGGCAGGCGCGCGATGAAGTCGGCGAGCTGGGCCGCTTGTGCGGCGGCCTCCACTTCTTCACGGCTGGCGTCGGGGCGGCCGTACTGGATGTTGTAGTACAAGGTGTCGTTGAACAACACGGTGTCCTGCGGCACGATGCCGATCGCGGCGCGCAGACTCGATTGGGTAAGCGCACGCAGGTCATGGCCGTTGATCCGGATGGCGCCGCCGGTGACGTCGTAGAAGCGGTAGAGCAAGCGGGCCAGCGTCGATTTTCCCGAGCCGGAATGGCCGACGATGGCCACCGTGCTGCCGGCCGCCACCTCGAAGTCCACCTCATGGAGAATGGGGCGCCTGGCGTCGTAGGTGAAGCTCACGTGCTCGAAGCGTACCGTCGCCGGGCCGGGCGGCAGTGCCACCGCGTCGACCCCGTCGGCAATTTCGCGGTGCTCGTGCATCAACCCGAACATGCGCTCGATGTCGGTGAGCGACTGACGCAGTTCGCGGTAGATCACGCCCAGGAAGTTGAGCGGGATGTAGAGCTGGATCAGGAAGGCGTTCACCAGCACGATGTCGCCTATGGTCATCTCGCCGTGTGCGACGCGGTCGGCCGCCTGCCACATCATCAGCGTCACCCCCACCGCGATGATTGCCGCCTGGCCGATGTTGAGGCCTGACAGCGAGAGTTGATTGACGATCTGCGCCTGGGTGTACTTGCCCATTTGCTCGTCGTAGCGGCGGGCCTCGTACTCCTCGTTGTTGAAGTACTTCACCGTTTCGAAGTTGAGCAGGCTGTCGATTGCCCGCGCATTGGCCGCCGAATCGAGCTCATTGGCGCGTCGGCGCAGCTTCGTGCGCCAGTTGGTGACCTTGACCGTGAACACGATGTAAATCGCGAGCGTCACCAGGGTGATGATCGCGAAAATGGCGTCGTACTGATGCAGGAGAATGCCCACCACCAGTCCGATCTCCACCAGCGTGGGCAGTATGGAATACAAGGTGTAGCTGATCAGCGAGCCGATGGAGCGCGTGCCGCGCTCGATGTCGCGGGTCAGTCCGCCGGTCTGGCGTTCCAGGTGAAAGCGCAGCGACAGCGCATGCAGGTGGCGGAACACCCTTAGCGCAATGTGGCGCACGGCTTGCTGGGTAACGCGTGCAAACAGCAGCTCGCGCAATTCGGTGAGCAAGGAGGTGGAAAACCGCAGCACGCCGTAGGCCAGCAGCAAGGCCGCCGGCACCACGATGAAGGCCTGCTCCGGAGTGATCGACAAGGTGTCCACCAGGTGCTTGAACACCACCGGCACGGTCACGTTGGCCGCCTTGGCGCCGATCAGACAGGCGAGCGCGAACAGCACCCGGCCCTTGTAGGCCCAGATGTACGGAAACAGACTCTTGAGGGTTTGCCAGTCGCGGCGTTCGCTGGGTTCGGGCCCGGGCAGGGCGGCGGAGGGTGCGCGTCTCATGGCGGGCATTCTACTCGTAGCGCGGACCGACTCGCAGTGCTGGTCGCAGGTGGACCCGGTGCTTGCCCGTCACTGCGGTGTCGGCGCGCACTTGGCGCGAGCAGGGCACGGCCCGGGATGCGTCATCCAAAAAGCTTGCCGGTGGTGGTGATCAACCAGTAGTACAGGAAGAAGCGCGGAATGCGGAACAACAGCGCGGCTGCGGCCACCGTGCGGCCCCGCAGCCCGAGCGCGCCGGCGCCCCAGCAAGTCACCGAGAACGGTAGCGGGGTGATGGAGCCGATTGCCACCGCCCAGAACCCATAGCGGCGGATGAAATTGCGATGCTCTTCGCGGAAGTCCCCGAACATTCGCTGGGCGAACGCGAAGTGCCCCAACCAGCGGCCGATGCTCCAGCCCAGCAGGCCGGCGCACACCGACACCAGTGCCAGAATCGTCACGTAGCGTGGCCAGTGCTCCACCAGCTGGGTCTTGGCGATCACCAGCAGCAGCACATCGGGTGGAAACGGCGTCACCAGCGTGTCGGTAACCAGCAGGATCAGGCACATGCCAAGAAAGCCGATACGCCGCACCACCCAGTCGGTGAACGCGAGCATTTCCTCCTCGAACATCAGCCCGAGGGCCGCCATCACCGCCAGAAAGACGAGCAGGCCGAGCACGGCCTTGAGCAGGCTATCGCGAATCATGAGCGGAACAACCGGGCAGCCGACTCCACACCACGGCCAGTCATCATGGCCGCCGCTCGCCAAAGGCCAGATTCACCGCAAGCCCGATGAAGATCAGCCCCGCCAGTCGATCCAGCCAGCCGCCCAGCGCCGGGCGGCGTGCCAGTGCCTTGCCGATGCTGCCTGCGGCAAACGCAATGGCACCGAACACCACGACCGTCTGCGTCGCGAACAGTGCGCCCAGCAACAGCATCTGCACGCTGCCCGAGCCGGCGCCGGGCTGCACGAACTGCGGCAGAAAGGCCAGGAAGAACAACGCCACCTTGGGATTGATCGCATTGGCGATGAAGCCGCGCGCCACATAGCGTGGCCACGCCAGTGCGGGTGCTGCGGTCGCGCCTGCAGCCGGACCGCCACTGCTGCGCAAGGCCTGTATGCCCAGCCACACAAGATAGGCCGCGCCGGCGAGTTTGAGTGCGAAGAAGGCGTTGGGCGAAGCCATCAGCACCGCGCTCACGCCCAGCGTCGCCCACAAGGTATGGGTGAAACATCCCAGCGCACAGCCCAGCGCCAGCCCGAAGCCGGCCAGCCTGCCGCGTGCCAGGCTTTGCCCGAGCACCATCAGGTTGTCCGGCCCCGGAGCCAGGGTTACGAGCACGGAAACGGCCAGAAAGGAAATCAGCAGGTCAGGGGATGGCATGCGCGCTCCGGTTCAATGCGGAAGGTGCGACGCGCAGGCGGCGGCGCGCGGCGATCGCCGCGCATTGTCGCAGGTTTGTGGCGCAAACAGGTGGGGGCGCAACGCCCCCGTGGCAGGATTGTGGGCGGCGAAACCTCAGGCAGCCTTGCGGCCGAAGAAGCGCCCCAGCGAGCGGGCCAGCCAGCCGCCTTCGTGGGTCTCCTGGGTCAGTTGCCGCATGCTTGCCTTGACCGAACCGACGTAGGAAGCATCGTCATGGCGGATGTGGTTGAACAGCCAGCGTGCCAGTAGTTCATGCAGCGCCTGCTCCACCGGCTCACCGTTCTTGAAGCGCTGATGAAACTCGCTGACGCGGCGCACGAAGAGCTCGTGCACCTTCTTGTGCGGGCGCACGAACTCGTAGCCCGCATCTTCCATCAGCGTTTCCTCGAACGCGAAATGCGACACCGTGTACTCCACCAGTCCGTCGATCACGTCGCCAATCGCCTGGCGGTCGCCGCCGAGATGCGCTTCGTGCAACTGGTTGATGAAAGTGACGATCTGCCTGTGTTGCAGATCGATCGGCTCGATGCCGGTGTTGAGGTCGTCGGTCCAAACAAGTTCTGCCATTTCCGCAATCCTGACGGTTCACTGGGACGCACCGCAGGGGCAGCGCGTACTTCTACCAGGGTCGCAGTATTCCGGTTACGCGCAGATTGCATTCTGATCCAGATCAAATCCGGTGCAGTTTGCGGCGAGTCGGGGAGGGCTCGATTTCGATCCTGCTTCCGTCTCGCCGCAGCACCTGTTCAGTCGCAGTTCACCACTTCATCTCACCCTTGGCGACCTTGGCGCCGATGTCCAGGGCGATGCCCAGGCTGGCGTCGGGGTAGGCCTGGCGCAGGCGGGTGATCAGGTCGGCGCTGTCTTGCGCAACGGAGGCCTCCTGTTCGAAGCGCAGCAGGTAGTCGCGGGTGTAGGTGATGGTGCTGGCGTCCAGCGGGGTGCCGGCCTGCATGTGACCGGGCACGACGATGGCGGGGGAGAGGGCCGCCATTTCGTCGAGCTGGGCAAGCCATGCGCGACGCTCCGCTTCGCTCTGGGTGTCGGCGGTCCAGACGTGCAGGCCACCAAACACGCCGATGTTGCCCACCACTGCCTGGAGCGCCGGAATCCATGCGTAAGGGCGGTGCGCGAGCAGGCCCTCGGTGCCGCGGATTTCGATGCGCTCGCCGTCGATGCTGAGGGTGTCGCCGGTGTGGACCTCCGGCAGCAGCGGGCTGCGCGGCGCGTTGGCGCCCATGCGGGTGCCCCAGAATTCCACCTTGGCGGGGAGCTTGGCCTCGATCTTGGCGCGTACGGCCGGGCTGGTCAGTACCTTGGCGTCGGGGAAGATCTGCTTCAGTACTTCGGCACCGAAGTAGTAGTCGGGGTCGGCCTGACTGATGTAGATGGTGGTGAGGGTCTTGCCGCTGTCGAGGACGTTGGCGGCAATGCGGTAGGCGTCGGCACGGGTAAAGCCGGCCTCGAATACCACCGCTTCGGTGGGGCCTGTGACCAGTACCGAGTTCACGTGAAAGCTGCCGGCATCGGCGTTGTACACCTTGATCTCCAACGGTTCGGCAGCGTAGGCGGCGGACAGGGCAAGGGTGAGTGTGGTGGCGGCGAGGGTGTTGCGCATCATGGTGGGTGCTCCAGTCGAGTGAGCGCCGTCGGCGACGGCATGGACGCCACTTTAGAGCGATGGATGTGCGCGATAAACGGCATAAAATGCACATCATTGTTGCAAATTCCGTGCAAAAATCGGGTGTGGAGAGACATGGACAGGTTGTCGGCACTGAAGGTGTTTGCGGAGGTGGTGCGACGGGGTGGCTTCAGTGCGGCCGCGGAGGCGCTGGACATGTCGCGGGCCATGGTCACCCGCCATGTCATGGAGTTGGAACAGTGGCTGGGGGTGCGGCTGTTGCAGCGTACGACGCGTCGTGTGTCGCTGACCGATGCGGGTGAGCAATGCCTGCTGCGCGCCGAGCACATGCTTGCGCTTGCAGAGGAGATGGCCGCCGAGGTCGCGCCGGCGGATGGGATGTTGCGGGGGAGGTTGCGGCTGACATGCAGTCTGTCGTTCGCGCAGGCGCAGCTTGCCGCGGCGCTGAGTGCTTTCCTGTCACTTCATCCGCAGTTGAGGGTGGAACTGGATGCGGGCGACCGCGCGGTGAACTTGCTGGAGGCGCGGGTCGATCTGGCGATACGCATCGGCAACGAACCGGATCCCGGTCTGGTGGCGCGACCACTGGGGCGTTGCGACTCGGCGCTGGTGGCGGCCCCGGCTTATCTGGCCCGACACGGGCTGCCCTTGCGACCGGCGGACCTCGTCGGGCACCGCTGCCTGGGGCATACCCGCTTCGGGCGCCACGCCTGGACTCTTGCCCGCGATGGCGTGGTGGAGCAGGTGGCGGTGGCCTGCCACTTCACCGCCAACGACGCAGTCACGCTGGTGCAGGCCGCGGTGGCCGAAGGCGGCATCGCGCTGGTACCGACTTACCTTGCCAGTCCCTTGCTTGCGAGCGGCAGCTTGCGTCCGGTGCTGGCCGAATGGGCGCCGCCCGCCCTGACCGTTCAGGCGCTGTACCCCAGCCGCAAGCATTTGTCGCCGGCCTTGCGGGCATTGCTCGATTTTCTCGTGGCGTACTTCGCGCAACCGCGTTGGTGACGCAGGTCGGCAGAAAGCGCCGAAGCCCAAGGCCGACAGCGCGCGGCCCCGCACTGCGGGATCGTGGATTCTCGGCGCTTGCGCCACCCGTGAGCAAGGAGCGGCCTACGAGTAATGGGCGCTACTCAGGCCACGCACCTGCGCAAGCTCGCCCCGCGCCCGGCGTACCACGCTCACCGCCGCCGACAACGCCAGGCTGGCCATTACCGTGGCGACGAGCAGGTCGGGCCAGGCGCTGCCGGTGCCGAACACGCCCACCGCGGCGAGCACCACGGCGATGTTGCCGATGGCGTCGTTGCGGCTGCACAGCCATACCGACACCATGTTGGCGTCACCTTCGCGGTAGCGGTAGAGCAACAACGCCACGCCCACGTTCACCGCCAGCGCAGCCAGGGCGATCGCCCCCATGGTGTAAGGCTCGGGCGGCGAGCCGGCGCCCAGCATCCATGCCGTCTTGGCCAGCACGGCCAGGCCGAACACCCCCATGGTGAGCCCCTTCAGCAAGGCCGCACGGGCGCGCCACACCAGCCCCATCGAAAGCACGTACAGCGAGATGCCGTAGTTCGCCGCATCGCCCGCGAAATCCAGCGCGTCGGCCAGTAGCGACACCGAACCGGCGTGCAGGCCACCGACGATCTCCACGCCGAACATGGCCGCGTTGGCGACCAGCGCGATCCACAGGATGCGCCGGTAGCGCGGGTGATTACCGGGTGAGGGGGGTGGTTCGCAGGCGCAGCCGCAGGCACTCATGATGGGATCCTCGACAAGGGGGGAAAGCTGAACGTGGCACCATTGAAAGCCCCGTAGCCACTACAGGGTCAAGCGGCTATGCTCGCTTGCGGGCGTTCACGTGACGGGTCGGGGCTGACTTGATCGGTCGCTGCGCCGCAGGGGCGAACACCCATGGAGAACGAAACGATGCGAATCGGTGAACTGGCACGGGCGGCAGGTACGGACGTCGAGACGGTGCGCTACTACGAACGCGAGGGCCTGTTGTCGCCACCGTTGCGGCGCGCCAATGGCTATCGCGACTACGGCGGCGCGCATCTCGAACGGCTCACTTTTGTGCGGCATTGCCGGGCCCTCGACATGTCGCTCGCCGATGTGCGCCGCCTGCTCGCGTTTGTCGATCGCCCCGAGCAGGATTGTGACGACATCAACCACCTGATCGACGAGCAGCTGGAGCGGGTGCGCACCCGCCTGTCGGCGCTGGGTGCGCTCGAGGTCCAACTCGACACCTTGCGCCGGCGCTGCGACGCAGGTCATCGCCCGGCGCGCGACTGCGGAATTCTTGGCGAACTCGTCTCGGCGGCGCGGCGCCAATCCTGCGTTTGCCACGCCGAGAGCCCGGATGGGCGGCGATCGGAGACGGGCGAAGCGTAAGAAAATGTAACAGAGTGCGCGTTTTTCGCGCCTCAAACGACATGTCCACTGAGGAGCTGCGTTGCTCCGGGCGTCGCCGCGCGTCGGCGCAGCGCCCGTAGGCTGTACCGGACGACGCGCTCCATTCGTTCAGCCGTCGCACGGGGGCGCCGATCCGTCCCCCGCGCGACGCCGTGCACCGGTTGCCCGTGCGTACCGGGGCGCATTCGAGTCTTGCAGGAGTCATGTCGTGAATCGTTATCCTGTTCCAGCCCGCCCCTTCGGAGCGCGGCGATGAGTGGCACCACCGCCAGGCAGAAGATGCCGCGCGCGAAGGTGTGGTTTCTGGTGCATAGCTGGGCCGCTCTGCCGTTGTGGATCTTCATGTTCTTCGTCTGTCTCACCGGTTCCATTGCGACGGTGAGCCAGGAGATCGTGTGGTTGGCCGACCCCGCGGTGCGGGCGCGTCCCCCGGCTGCGGACGCGACGCTGCTCAGTTACGACGAGGTGCTGGCGGCGGTCAATCGTGCCCGGCCCGATGCGGTGGTGCAGTCCATCCAGCGGCCGGTCAAGTCGCAGTTCGCGCTCGCGGTGCGCGTGGGCTATGCCGATGGAACCAGCGGCATCATGCATGTGAACCCCTATACCGGCGACATTCAGGGGGTGCAGTCGGGCTTCGACTTCCGCCAGTTCATCCGCGCCCTGCACGGCTGGCTGCTGATGCCGTTCAACAATGGCTTCAACTTCGCCTGGTATGCGGTGTCCTTGCTCGCCATCCCGATGCTGGTGTCGCTGGTGACCGGGCTGGTGGTGTACAAGAAGTTCTGGCGTGGTTTCCTCCGCCCGCGGCTGCGGTTTTCCCAGGGGGCGCGGGTGTTCTGGGGGGACTTTCACCGCCTGGCGGGGATCTGGTCGATTCCGTTCATCCTGATCATCGCGGTGACCAGCCTGTGGTTTCTGACCCTGGCCATTCTGTCCGATCTCTCGATTTCGATCTCCACCGAGGGGGTGCCGCCGGTGATCGCGCGCGCGGACGTGCCAACCACTCCCGACGGATTGCGCGCGCCGCGCATTGCGCTGGAAGAAGCCGCAGCCCGTGCGCGCGAGGTCATGCCCGAACTGCAGCCGATGTTCGTGCGCATGCCGAGCAACGCCTTCGATCACATCATGGTGATGGGGCGTGGCAACTACCCCCTGTTGTTCGAACGCCTGCACATCAATCCGTACAACGCCGAGGTCGAGTACGTGCGCCGCGTATCCGACCGTTCCGGGCTGGAGTTGTTCACCGAGTCCATGCGTCCGCTGCACACCGGCGACTTTGCCGGCCTGTGGCTGAAGCTGGTGTATTTCTTCTTCGGTGTCCTGCTGACCATGATGGTGTTCAGCGGGATGATGATCTGGACCAAACGCACCGCGCAGGCCACCGCCGCGGCGCTGAAGCGCAAGACGCGCGCACCGGCGCTTGCCGGGGGCGAGCACGTTGCCGGCGTGAGCGCGGGAGGGACGCAATGAGTACGCTGACGGGTCGCCCCGAGCGGGAGGTTACGGGCTTGCGGGCGTGGTGGATGCGCTGGCGTTTTCGCCTGAGCGTGGTGTTCCTGCTGATTCCGGTGGTGTCGCTGTTCTCCTATTTCGACGGGATCGCCCTTAGCGAGGGTACGAAGGGCTTGGGAGAACGCGAGGTTGGCGAATATGCGGTGGGCCCGTGGACCGTGCGTCTGGCCGAATGGCAGGTCCAGCCGCCGTTCCTCGACGGCGACGCTGGTTACCTCAAGACCTTCGCCCTGGCGGTGTGCGTCGAGTGCGCGGACCAGGTCAGGGCGGTGTATATCCGCGTGGGCAAGCCGCGCAGTCTGCGTGCCGCCGGTGGTCTGTTCTTCGGTACGCCCTACCGGCAGTTTGCCAACCTGCCGATTCCCGAACGTGCCGAGCCCGGTTCCGAGGTGTGGATTACCGTCGAGGGTTGGGACGGCTCGGTTCATCAAACCGCGGTGGCGTTGGCGGAGGTGTCGCCGGTCACGGTCGACTGGCTCAAGAAACGAGGAGGTGCATCTTGAACATGATGAGCGAAATCCCAAGCCGGCGCGTTCGCGCGCCGCTTTACAGGTGGGGGCGCGGCGTGATGCTGGCGGCCTTGGCGGCCTGGGCCATGCCGGCGGCTGCGCACAACCCGATCTGCGTGTGCGAAGACCATGATGAAACCCATGTCCGCTGCGTTGGTGGTTTTTCGGATGGCAGCAAGGCGCCGGGGGTGACCCTGGACGTGATTGGCTACGACGAAACGATCCTGCTGGCGGGCAAGCTCGGTGACGACTCGGCGCTGGTGTTCAAACGTCCCGAAGGCGAGTTCTACATCCTGTTTGACGCTGGTCCCGGTCACGTTGTGGAAGTCGACCACAGCGAAATCAACTGATGGCCGAACGGGTCGTGAAGCCTGCCGGCGCCGGCCACGAGACGGCGCTGGTGTTGTTGTCCGCGCTGTTCATTCTGGTGGGCGCCGGGACGGCGGTCGGTCTGCGTGCCACGCACGAGGTGGTCTATGGCGTAGCCGAGCATCAACTCGACGCGCGCGACGATCTGAGTGCTGCCGAGCAGGGCTTGTACGCCGATCTTCGGCTGGTTGACGCCGAACTCGCGGCGTGGCCGTCCCCGCAGCCGCCGGAGATCGCCGAACTGGCCGACGACATGCTGCCACCGTTCGTTCGCGACATCGGTGCTACGCAGCGTGGCGGCCATGTGTGGGCCCTGCTCGAACGAGCGGGTGATTACGCCTACCTGGGTGTGAGCGCGCAACCGTCCGTGGCGGGTAGTCTGCTGCTGATCGTGCGCCCGGCTGCGGCGATACGCGAGACCCCTTTCGCCAACGCAGCCTCGCCCGCTGGGGGGGCTCGCGACGATTCGGGCGCCGGCGAGGCGCCGGACATCTGGCTTTATCGCGCGGACGGGGTCGTGCCGCCGGAGCGGTTGGAGCCGGCCTGGCTGATCGCGGCCGGTTGGCGGCAGGTGGTGACGCGCTTCGATGCCGGCGTCACCCGTCACGCGCATTGAACCTGGATTCCTCGGTTGACCGCCTGTTCCTTGCCTGGACAGCACATGAATGCACACATTCTGTGTTTCGCGAGGGAGCGCCGAATAGAAGGGTTCGCTACATACCCGAGGTGCCGGTTCGGTTGGCGCAGTCAGTGGCGGCGTTGCGGCCACAGCCTGCGCCGCAACCAAGCGCCTTTCATTTGCCATTCTTGATTCATCAGTCAGCCCGGAGGCCTCATGTTCCGCGAACTTTCCGATTCTTCTCCCGGCGCGCCTTCCTCCGCTGTCCGCCGCAAACTGCTTGGCGCGCTGGGGCTCATCCTCGCCTGGCCGCTGGCGACGCTGCCGACGGCCGCTGTGGCCGAGACGCGCCTGCGCATCGGTGTGACCCTGCATCCGTACTACAGCTATGTGGCCAACATCGTCGGCGATCGGGCCGAAGTGGTGCCGGTGATCCCGGCCGGCTTCAACCCCCATGCCTATGAGCCGCGCGCAGATGACATCAAGCGCATCGGCAGCCTGGACGTGATGGTGGTCAACGGTATCGGCCATGACGACTTCGCCGAGCGCATGGTGGCTGCGAGCGAGAAGCCCGGCCTGCCGCTGATCGAGGCCAATGCCGAGGTGCCGCTGCTGGCCGCGTCCGGCATGGCGGGGCGCAGCGGCTCCGGTGCCGTGGTCAACCCGCATACCTTTCTGTCGGTTTCGGGCTCGCTTGCCCAGGTGAATACCATCGCCCGCGAACTGGGCCGCGTCGACCCGGCGAACGCCCAGTTCTACCTTGCCAATGCCCGTGACTACGCCCGGCGTCTGCGCAAGCTGCGCGCGGACGCGCTGGCCGAACTTGTAGCCGCGCCGGGTAGCGAACTGCGGGTGGCGACGATTCACGGCGCGTACGACTATCTGCTGCGCGAATTCGGCCTGGAAGTGACGGCCGTGGTCGAACCCGCCCACGGTATCGAGCCCAGCCCGGCGCAGCTCAAGAGCACCATAGACCGCTTGCGCGCACTGGATGTGAAGGTGATCTTCTCGGAGATGGATTTCCCGTCCGCCTATGTGGACACCATTCAGCGCGAGACCGGCGTGCGCTTGTACGCCCTGACCCATATCTCTTACGGCGAGTACGCTGCCGACAAGTTCGAGCGCGAAACCGCCCGCAATCTCGCTACCGTGGTGCGTGCGATCCAGGAGGCGGCGCTGTGACCGCATCGGTACGGCAGTGCCGCGGCCCGGCGATTGCGTTCGAAGGGGTCGGACTCACACTGGGGCGGACCGAGATCCTGCATGGGGTGGTGCTGCGTGTGGCGGCGGGCAGCGTGCATGCGCTGGTCGGGCCCAACGGTGGTGGCAAGAGTTCGCTGGTGAAATGCCTGCTTGGGCAGATGCCCCACAGCGGCCGGCTAGCGCTCGACTGGGCGGCCACGCCGGGCGTGATCGGCTATGTGCCGCAGGCCCTGGAGTTCGATCGCGGCCTACCGATGACGGTGGAGGATTTCATGTGCGCCACCACCCAGCGCCGCCCGGCGTTTCTGGGGCGCTCACGCGCGACTGCGTCGTTGGTCACGGCGGCACTGGAGCGAGTGGGCATGGCGACCAAGCGCACGCGCCGCATGGGCGCCTTGTCCGGCGGCGAGCGACAGCGGGTGTTGCTGGCGCAAAGCCTGATTCCCGAGCCCGGGCTGGTGATTCTGGATGAGCCGATGGCGGCGCTGGACGAGGCTGGCATCCAGGTTTTCGAGCGTCTGCTCGCGGACTGGCGCGCCGCTCAGGTCACGGTGCTGTGGGTGGAGCACGACCTCGGGGCGGTGGGCCGCTTGGCCGACCGGGTGTGCGGCCTCAACCGCGGCGTGCTGTTCGATCTGCCACCGCTCGAAGCGTTGGCGCCAGCACGTCTGCTCGATCTGTTCTCCGCGCGGCCGCGCGGTTCTGCCACCGGGGCGGCGGGCGAAGCCAGCGTGCCGACGGCCACCGGGCTGGCTGTTGCCGGGCCGAGCGCTGAGGGCGGCGTGGGCGGCGGCATGCGTGCCCGGGCTGGGGTGGGTTCCGCGGCCGGCACCGAAGTGGCGGGGGAGGTCGCATGAGTTACGAACATTTCCGTCAACTGGTGCAGGGGTGGGCCGAGGCCGGCCTGCTGCCGCCTTCGCTGGCATACGGTTTCGTGGTCAGCGCGCTGCTGGCCGGGCTGATCATTGGGCCGGTGCTCGGCGGCCTGGGCACACTGGTGGTGGTGAAGCGCTTTGCGTTCTTCTCGGAGGCGGTCGGCCACGCGGCGCTCACCGGCGTGGCCATTGGAATTCTGCTCGGCGAGCCGTACACCGGACCGTATGGCAGCCTGTTTGGCTACTGCCTGCTGTTCGGGGTGTTGCTGAACTACCTGCGCAACCGCACCGGCCTGTCGCCGGACACGCTGATCGGGGTCTTCCTGTCGGTGTCGCTCGCGCTTGGCGGCAGCCTGCTGTTGTTGCTGTCGGGGCGGGTCAACATCCACATCCTGGAGAACGTCTTGTTTGGTTCGGTGCTCACCGTCAATGGCCAGGACATCGCAGTGCTTTCGGTCGTGGCGGCGCTGGTGGTGGCGACCGCGCTTCCCCTCTACAACCGCATGATGCTGGCGAGCTTCAATCCCCAACTGGCGGCGGTGCGGGGGGTCCGGGTGAAGCTGCTCGACTACTTTTTCGTGGTGTTGGTGACCATCGTCACCGTGGCGTCGGTGAAGGTCATCGGCGCGATCCTGGTCGGTGCGCTGCTGGTGATTCCGGCGGCGGCGGCGCGTCTGCTTAGCCAGTCACTGCGCGGTTTCTTCTGGTTGTCGGTGGCGATCGCGACGGCGAGCACGCTCGCCGGCATCCTGCTGCCGATCGAATTCGGGCTGCCAGTGCCTTCGGGTGCGGCGATCATTTTGTTTGCCGGCGCGATGTTTGCGATCGCCGCGTTGCTGCGCGGCATGGTGCCGGCCTTGCGGGGGCAGGTGGGATGAGTGCAGGCCAACAAACGGAGATGGGGCGCATGGGCAGCCAGTCAGGTTGCAGCCGACGCAGGCTGGCGGTGCGTGTCGCAATCATGCTGCTGTGCTCGGCCATGGCGGGCGGTGGGCTGGCGGGCGCATCTGCCGCGGCCGGAGGCTCTGAGGCAGTCACCGCGGGTGCCAACGGGGGCGCCACACAGGTCGTGATCGCCGCGCATCCGCTGGCGCATGCGCTGGTACAGCGGCTGCTCGACGGTACGGGCATCACGGTGGAGCGGGTTGTGCCCGAGTCGCTTCCGCCCAGCCGCTTTGCCGCCTACTTGGGTGGACGAGGCGCGGCGGCGCTGGCCGAAGTTGCCGAGCGTGCCGACGCGGTGGTCGGGCTGCGCGCCATGTGGCCGGAGGATCCCATCTATCCCCAGGCGCGGCGCAGCAACATCCGCATTGTTGAAATCGACGCCGCCCGCCCGGTGGACGGCAGTCTGCCGGGGGTGGCGCTGCACGCCGACCCGGCCGGTGCGCCGTATGCGTGGTTGGATCCCAGCAACCTCGGGCGAATGGCGGACATCGTTGCCAATGACCTGGGACGGCTCGCGCCCGAGCATGCCGAGCTTGTCGCCGGGCGGCTTGCCGCGTTCAAGCGGGAGGTGCTCGGACTGGTCGCGCAGGCTGGCCTAGGGCTGGCGGCCCTGGACCAGGTCACGGTGTTCAGCCTGTCCGACCGGCTGGACTACTTCATCGCGGGCTTCAACCTTGAACTGGCCGGGCGGGATGTGCGCGATGACGCCGCTTGGACCGTCGAGGCGGCCCAAGCGCTTGCGGCGAGTTTGCGTGAGGGCGGCGTCGTTACGGTGCTCCATCATCGCGAACCCGCCGCCGCCCTTGCCGACGCGCTGGCGCAGGCGCAGCTGCGTGTGGTGGTGCTCGCCACCGAGGGGCAGGACCCTTTGGGTGAGTTGGAGACCAATGTCACGGCGGTGATCGCCGGCCTGAACTAGACTCCGAAAGTCCCCGTCCGTCGTGAAGGAGGCGTCCGCCGAAGAGGCGGGCGCGTCCTCGACAATTGGCTTGGGACTTGCTTGTCGAACATACCCTGAAGCACGATCTCTGCGTTCGCCGCCATTCGCGCGCAATGCGTCAATGGCACGCTGCGTGCGCGGACAGGGCATAAAAACGATACTCGGAGACACGATCATGCTCGCCCAGCTTTTCCAGATGCTGAATCTGAAGAAACAGGCCTTGTTCGTTGCGGTTGTTGGTTGCGTCGCCCTGGCGGTGGTCGGCGGTGTTGCCACAGGTGGGGGCGGCGCCATGACGCTGTGGGGGACCGCGGCCGTACTCGGCGTCGTGCAGTTGCTGCTCGCCTGGCGCGTCGGCACGTTCAGCGCCCGTCGGGCGGAGCAGGTGGTGCATGGACTGGGCGCCCTGGCCAAGGGCGATACCACGCACCGCGTGGCGATTGCGGGCAAGGACGAATTTGCCTGGATGAGCTACGAATACAGCAATGTGCGCAAATCGATCGCGGCCATGATCAAGGACATCGGCCACAACGCGGAGCGTCTCGCGGTGGCGGCCGAACAGTTATCGGCCACCACTGGCCAGGCGCGCCAGGGCATGGAAACGCAGAGCCGCGAGACCGACTCGGTGGCTTCCGCGGTGGGGCGGATGGCGGAGGTGGTGCATGACGTGGCAGCCAATGCCGCGCACGCCGCAACCGAAACCGAGCAGGCCAACCGCGAGGCGGTGTCGGGGCGGAGCATTGTCGGCGAAACGGCCAGGGGCATGGAGTGCATTGCCCGCGACGTGGAACTGGCGGCGCAGGCGATCGAGCGGTTGAAGGCCGACAGCGAGGCGATCGGCAAGGTCATGGACGTGATTACCGCGATCGCCAACCAGACCAACCTGCTCGCGCTGAACGCCGCGATCGAGGCGGCGCGTGCCGGCGAGCAGGGGCGCGGCTTTGCGGTCGTTGCCGACGAAGTGCGAACACTGGCCGAACGCACGCAACAATCGACCCAGGACATTCGCGCGGTGGTACAGCGCGTGCAGCAAGGCGCGATTGCGGCGGTCGGGGCGATGGAGCAGGGGCGAGTGTCAGCGCGCGACGGGGCGGAGCGTGCGGTGCTGGCCGACGCCGCGCTGCAGCGCATCGCCGAGGCGGTGGAGCGCATCGCCGACCTCAATGGCCGCATCGCCCATTCGGCGGAGGATCAAAGCGGTCGTACCGACGAGATCAACCGCAACGTGGTCACCATCAGCACGATTGCGGCGCAAACCCTGGAAGGTGCGCGCGAGAGCGCGTCCGCAAGCGAGAGTCTGGCGCAGCTTGCCGCTGAGCTGCGCAACCTGATCGGGCGCTTCAAGGTAACAGCCTGACGGCCGCTCGGCGAAGCGGGCTGGGGTGCGTCGCGAAAACGGGGCGATCCGCATGCGCCGACATGGCGTGCGGGCCCGCCAGGATCGCCGATCAAAGGTCTTTACGGACGAGTTCGGCGGACACCTGCACACCTGCGCAATGCTGCTACGGCCGGTGTTCCAGATTTGAACAGCGGATGTCGGTACATCCCCGGCCTGCGGTTCTTGACGGCGACCTGCGACGAGAGCGCGTCGTTCTGCGATGTGCAACCGAGGCGCGGAGATGGGACAGATTGTTGATATAAATGCGAATGAGTCGTAGTTATAATAAGATCGTCGTCACTCCTTCATGTGACGATGCGTGCCTCGTGCCGGGTCACGTCATGTTTCCTGCTCAGGAGGACCACCAATGCAGTTCGACGACGACCAGTCCGGGCCCCCATGCGTGTTCGGCCTTATGGCCGGCACGGTTGCGCTGATGACTCGCTATGCCGATCCGGCCACAGATGGCAAGGTCGGTCCGGAGGCGATGCGCAGCCTGATTGCACGCAAGATCGTCTCCAATCTCTTCTTTCTCCAGCATCACCCCGGCGTGCCGGCGCCGTTTGCTCAGGTGGCGGCGAATGCGCACCAGCACTGGACGGAGATTGCCGCCGCGGCAACCGACGCCGCGGTGCCAATCGCCAGCGCCGCGCCCTGCCTGCATTGACCGGGAAGCGGGTAGGTCCTGGATGTCTGGTTTGACCGGCGTCTTTCGTGGCGAGCGTAGGGCCGTGTCCTAAGTCGCGCGCCCAGGAAGGGGGCAATGGCGCGACGGGCCGCGCCGCGCGCTTCCACGCAGCCCGCCTGCCGAAAGGCAAGGGCATGCGATCCCGCGGCCCATGGGAAGCTGCGCATCGAGCGCGGGCCCGTCGTCTTGGGTGACGATGGCGCCGCGTCCTGTCGGGCGGTCACTCCGCCGGGTCGGTGACGAAACCCAGCTTGAGCATGCCCGCCTGTTGCGCGGCGGCCATGACCTTGATCACCCGTTCATATTCCACCCGCCGGTCGCCGCGGATGTGCAGTTCAGGCTGCGGCTGTTCGGCAGCGGCCTGGGTGAGGTTGGCCACCAGTCGCGCCTCGTCGACTTCCTCCTGGTTCCAGTGCACCGCACCGTCGGCGGTGACGGCAATGGTCACCGTTCGCGGTTCGACGACATTGGGCTCGTTGGCGGCCCGCGGCAGGTCCAGCTTCACCGTATGTGTGACGACCGGCACGGTGATGATGAAGATGATGAGCAGCACCAGCATGATGTCGACCAGCGGGATCATGTTGATCTCGCTCATCTCGCTGTCGCCGGTGTCTTCCAGTCCGTTACCGAATGCCATGTTCAGGCCTCCCGGGCGATGCGGGCCACCTTGAGCCTGGGGTTGGAGACCGGTGCGCCGGTGACCAGGAACGCGTGCAGGTGGTGGGCGAAGCGGTTGAGCTGGCCGAGTACCCCTTTGTTGTTGCGTACCAGGACGTTGTAGCCAAGGACGGCGGGGATGGCAACGGCAAGGCCGAAGGCGGTCATGATCAGCGCCTCGCCGACGGGTCCGGCGACCTTGTCGATGCTCGCCTGTCCGGAAACGCCAATTCCCACCAGGGCGTGGTAAATCCCCCACACGGTGCCGAACAATCCGACGAAGGGTGCGGTTGAGCCCACCGAGGCCAGCACTGACAGGCCGCTCTGCATGCGTTCGGCGCTCTCATCGATGGCGGTGCGCAGGCAGGCGGTCAGCCAGTCGCTGAGACTGAGTTGGCCGTGCAACTCCTCACGCCGGGCAACGTGGTGGTCGCGCGCGTGGGTGCCGTCTTCGACGAGGCGGCGGAAGGGATTGCGGGTGGCGTCGCCGCCCATCACGTCAATGCCTTCCTCGATGTTCTGCGCGTGCCAGAAGCGTTGCGCCCGTTTGGCGGCGTGACGCAGGCGCATCGCGCGCAGGCCGCGGCTGATGATCACGTACCACGAGGCGATGGACATCAGCAATAGCAGCACAGCCACTGACTTGATGATCAGGTCGCCCTGAGCCCACAAGGCCTCGATACCGTAGGGGTTGGAAAGCAGGGCGTCGGCGCCGGCGGTGTCGGTCGGGAGGGCGTCGAGGCCGGAGGCGTCCGCTCCGAGCGCGCCGGCGTCGGTCGCGACCTCACCGATGCCGGCGGTCGCCCCCGGATCCGCTTGGGCAGCGGTGGCGTCCGGGGCGCTTGTGGTCATTCCGTCGGGGGACGCTGTCGTGTCGGCGGCCGTCGATGCGGATGGCTGGGCGGCTTCTGGGATGGCCGAAGGGGGCGGCGTGTGGGCGGGCGCGGCGTCCGGGGTGGGGGTGAGTTGTTCGTCCATTTGGGTTCCTGTGATTAGCTGTGTTTGATTCGGGCAGGGTGGGCTGTCCGCGCCAGACGCCCCCACATGAGCGGGGCATGGGGGGTGGTGCGGCGCACGCGCCATTTGCCGTGCGGGGCGCTATGGCGGCTCGTTTGCGACGTGCCGCTCATTGGGTCAGCGAGAACACGATCGGTTGTACGTACCAGTAGGCGATGGCCTTTTCGCCCTGGCGAGCCGGTACGTAGCGCCAGCGTTGCACGGCGGCGATCGCCGCGTCGTCCAGGCGACGGAAGCCACTCGTGGTGCGCAGCCGGACTTCGCCTACCGAGCCGTCCGGCAGGATGTGCACGTCCAGCAGTACCCGGCCTTCCTCGCGCATCCGGCGCGACAGCGACGGATACTGCGGGGCCGGATTGTTGAGGTGCGAGGCGTCCACGCGCGGTGGCGTCACCGGCATCTCGACCGGCGGGCCGGGTGGGCCTGACGGTGGACGCGGCGGCTGTTCCGAGCGCGGCGCGCTGCTGGCCGGGCTTGGGGCCGGCGGCGGCGCAGGCGGTGGTTCGGGCGCCTCGTCGGGCACGGTGATCGCCTTCTCCGATGGCGGCGCAGGTGGCGGCTTCGGTTTGGGCTTGGGTTTCGGCTCCGGCTTTGGTTTGGGCGGCTCGGGCGGTGGGGGCTCGGGCGGCGGTGGCGGAGGCGGTTCCGGCGGGGGGGGCTCGGGCGGCGGCGGAGCAGGCGGCTCGGGCGTGGTTGGCAGGGGTTGCGGCGGAGTCGGCGCCTCCGCAGGGATGAGCACGCCCTGGATCGTGGGCGGCACTACCTTGGGCGGCGTCTGCCCCATGCTTGATGTGACCCAGGCTACCAGACCAACGTGTAGCGCGGCCACCGAGACGACCGTGACGGTACGTTCGAAGGCGCTCAACCTGCGGCCCTCCTGCCATCCAGAGGTTGCGCTTGTGCGTCGGACGCCATCGCACAAGCGGCGATGCAGGCAGGTGCGCGCAAGGGGGGCGGGAAGATCGCGAGCAGATGAGGCGTAGGCATCGGTTGTCGGGGTTGGTAGCAGTTGCCATAAAATGTCGAGGAATCCCATGCGGATTCCTCGACCAAGCCTGTTCAATCGAGTCCGCTGTGGGTCGAGCGTCGATCAAACAAGAGGAGAAAGCGTGACAGGCCCGTGATCGGCATGAACTCCGTCCAGCGGACAGGGCGGGGCGTACAGGAGGCTTCACTAGACATGTCGTTTGAGCGGCGAAAAATGCCCGCTTTGAAATGATTTGTTACAAATAGCGTGCGACTGCGTCGCTTGTTTCCGCCTCGGTGCCCGCGTCCGTCCATGCCCGGCCCGGTCGTGGTCTGGCTTGATTTGCCGTGACCTGCGTTGAAGCGACGGAGCTGCTCATGTATGCGGATGCGAAAAATTATCATTTTAAATCCGTTTTCGGGCAAGCCTTTGCTGTGCAGGGTCGTCAGGCCGCGTGTGCGTGCGTCCGTCTTCATTGGCGCGCCGGAGCCTGAGGGCTGCGGAGGTGGTTTGTGCATGGATGGCCCATGGGGTCGAAGAGGAGAGGCGCCCGGCCGATTATTGCAAATACGAATGATTCTGTTTACGATATCTGTGATGCCCCTATCACGGAGTCGTATCGCCATGAATGCCAGCCTGACCGAATCTGTCGTCTCCGGCAGTGAGCCCCCCGAGCAATTGCGACGGCGCTATCGCGACATGGTCGTTTCCGGTGCGCGCTTGCGGGCGCGGGATGCCGCCGCCGCCCTGGGCGTGTCCGAGGGGGAGTTGCTGGCGGCACATGTCGGGGAAACCGCGCACAGGCTGACGCCGGACTTCGAAGCAATATTGGGTGCCGTGGGTGAGCTTGGGCGGGTCATGGCGCTCACGCGCAACGAGCAGTGCGTGCATGAGCGCAAGGGTGTGTACCGCAACCTGAGTTTCTCCGGCGGCATCGGCCTGGCGGTGGACAAGGACATCGATCTACGCCTGTTCATGTCCCGCTGGGCACATGCTTTCGCGGTGATCGAACCGCGTGGTGACGGCGTGGCGCGCAGCCTGCAGTTCTTCGACGCGCGAGGCGAGGCCATCCACAAGATCCACCTGCTTGAGGACAGCGACGTTGCCGCTTTCGAGCGTCTCGTCGCGCGTTTCGCCGCGCCGGTTCAGCAGGCGGGGATGGCGGTGAGCTCCCGCGAGCCCGATCCGGCCGAGCCGTTCGATCCGCCCGATGGCTTCGATGCTGCCGCTTTCCGCGCCGATTGGGATGCGCTGCGCGATACCCACGACTTCTTCGCGATGCTCAAACGCCATCAGGTTTCGCGCCCTGCGGCCTTTCGCCAGGCCGGTGAAGCGCGCGCGATGCGCCTGGACGTACGGGCGCATCGCCGGGTCTTCGAGGCGGCGCGCGACCGGGCGCTGCCGATCATGGTGTTTGTCGGCAATCCGGGGTGCATTCAGATCCATACCGGGCCGGTGGTGAATATCAAGCAACTGGACGATTGGTTCAATGTGCTGGATCCGGAGTTCAACCTGCATCTGCGCGAATCGGCGCTCGGCGAAGCGTGGCTGGTGCGCAAACCGACTGCCGATGGCGTGGTGACCTCGGTCGAAGTGTTCGACACCGAGGGGCGGACGGTGATGTACCTGTTCGGCGCCCGCAAGCCGGGGCAGCCCGAAAACCTGGCATGGCGTGCCATCGCCGAAGGTCTGGCGGCTGCTGGAGTGGCGGCGTGACGCGCTTTTGGCTGGCGGCGCTGATGTGCGCGCTGAGCCTGACTGCGGCAAGGGCATCCGCTGGCGCAGAACGGGTTGTCGGGGTGGGTGCGGCGGTCACCGAGATCATCTACGCGCTGGGTGCCGGAGACCGGCTGGTGGGGGTGGATACGCAGTCGATCTACCCACCGGAGGCGCGCATGCTGCCCCAGGTCGGCTACGTGCGGCAGCTGTCCATCGAGGGGCTGGCTTCGCTGGCGCCGGACCTGGTGATTGCCGCGGCCGATGTCGGCCCGCCCCAGGTGGTCGACCGCCTGCGCCAGATGGGGGTGAGACTTGCGATCGCCGAGCCGGCTGAAACGATCGAGGCGGCGGTCGAGCGCATTCGCGCCGTCGGGCTTGCCCTGGGGCTCGACGCGCGTGGCGAGGCGCTGGCGCGCGACGTGGGCGAACGAGCCGAGCGCGCCCGGCAGCGATTTGCGCAGGCGGGCGGTCCGCTGCGTCCGCGCGTAGCGTTGTTCCTGGGGCGCGGCGCAGGCAGTCCGTCGGGTGCCGGCGCGGCCACCGTGGGCGACGCGATGATCCGTCTGGCCGGGGGCGACAACGCGCTTGCGGAGATGGAAGGCTTCAAGCCGGTGCCGGCCGAATCCTTGATCGCCGCTGCGCCCGATGTGGTGGTGGTGACTCAGCAGATGGTCGAACAGGCAGGCTCGCTGGAGGCGCTGGCCCGCGGCCTGCCCGGTTTGGCGCAGACGCCGGCCGCGGCCGCTGGGCGCATTGTGGTCATGGACATCCTCGAGCTGTTTTCCTTCGGTCCGCGCCTGCCGGAGGCGGTTGAACGCCTGGGCGCGGCGATCCATCCCACCGCACCTGCTGTGGTGTCGAGCGGAACGTCCGCCCACGCGAGGGCGGGCGCGGGCGCACAGACGCGATGAGTGCCGCAGTCATGGACCGGGCCGGCTCGGCCGCTGCGCCGGCTGCAACTGCGGTGCCGGTATTGGGCGTGTTGCTGGGTCTGCTGTTGGCGACCGTGATGGTCTCGGTAGGCTTGGGCGCGGTGGCGATTTCACCGCTGCAGATTCTGTCCATCGTATCGGAGCGCCTGGGCCTGGGGGCACTCACCGAACATAGTCTCATCCAGGCGTCGGTACTGCTCGACGTCCGTTTGCCAAGGGTGGTGCTCGCGGTACTCGTCGGAGCGGCCATGGCTGGCGCCGGTACCGTCATGCAGGCCCTGTTTCGCAACCCTTTGGCCGAGCCCACCATCGTCGGCGTGTCGAGTGGTGCCGCGCTGGGCGCAGTGGGCTGGGTGGTACTGGCCGGAAGCCTCGCACCGTTGGCTGCGGTTTCGGCGGCGTTGGGGCATTTCGCCCTGCCGGCCGCTGCCTTTCTCGGCGCGTTGCTCGCGAGCTTCGCGGTGTATGGGCTGGCGCGCGCAGCCATTGCGGACGGGCAGACCTTCATGCTGCTGCTCGCGGGCATCGCCTTCACCGCCATCGCCAATGCCGGCGTAGGGCTATTGACCTACGTTGCCGATGATCAGCAACTGCGCACCATCACCTTCTGGACCATGGGCAGCCTGGGCGGCGCCGGCTGGGCGGAGATCCAGGCGCTGTTGGTGTTCCTGCTACCGGGCCTGCTCGCGCTGGCGGCACTGGCCCGGCTGCTGGATGCATTGCTGCTGGGCGAGGCGGTCGCGGGGCATCTCGGATTCGACATGGCGCGGGCGCGCCCTGCTTTGGTGGCCTGCGTGGCGGTGCTGGTGGGCGCATCGGTGGCGATGACCGGGCTGATCGGCTTCATCGGGCTGATGGCGCCGCACATCGCGCGCATGCTGGTGGGCGCCGGCCATCGTCGGCTGGTGCCCGGCTCGCTGCTGGTGGGGGCGCTGCTGCTGTTGTTGGCGGATATCGCTTCGCGACTGGTGGCGGCGCCGGCCGAGGTGCCGGTGGGCTTGATCACCGCGCTGATCGGCGGGCCGTTCTTCCTGCTTCTTCTTTACCGGCGGTTGGGCGCAAGGTGACTGCCGCCGGACCGATTCATCGTACTGGCCCCCTGAGCATAGGGGCCTCCCCGTGGGGGAACGTGGCTGAACGAGGGCGCGCGCAATGCTGAGAGGATTCAAGCTGGATTACGTCGTCGGCGGACGCCGGCTCCTCACCGCGGCCGACCTCGCGCTTGCGCCGGGCGAGCGGGTGGCGTTGATGGGCCCCAACGGTGCGGGCAAGTCGACCCTGCTCAAGCTGCTCGCCGGCGAGCATGCGCCCAGCGCGGGCCACGTGGAGATGAACGGACGGCCTCTGGCGCGCTGGCGTCCGCGCGAGCGCGCGCGAATGCGCGCTGTGTTGCCCCAGCAACTCGACCTGGTGTTTCCCTTCACCGCGTACGAGGTGGCGATGCTAGGCCGTACGCCCCACCATGCGGGCGCGCCCGACCGGCATGACCGGAACGTGGTGGGTGAGGTGCTCGAATTGCTGGACGTGCTGCATCTGGCCCACCGCCCCTACACCCGCTTGTCCGGCGGCGAACGCGCCCGCGTGCAGCTCGCGCGGGTGTTTGCGCAGATATGGGACACCGATGCCGGCGGACCGCGCTATCTGCTGCTCGACGAGCCCACGGCACCACTGGATGTGGCGCATCAACTCGACCTCATGGGCAAGCTGGCCGCAATCGCTGGCCGCGAAGTCGGCGTGCTGCTGATCGTGCATGACCTCAACCTTGCGGCGGCACATGTCGACCGCATCGTGCTGCTGCGCGATGGCCTGGTGTGCCACGCCGGTACACCGGCCCAGGTGATCACGCCCGCGACCTTGCGCGAGGTGTTCGACGTGGATGCCCGGGTGCTGCCGGTCGCTGGCCGCTCCGACCCCATGATCGTGTTCGAGTCCTGTGCCAGGCAGGCGGCCTGAAGGCCGCCACCCCTTGCAAGCCCGGTTTGTCCGTTCAGACCGTTCGTTCGGCGTCGATCGATGCGAGCCCGAACCTGAGGGTTGGCCGCCGGACAAGGGATTGCCCTGGCCACCAGGGGGGCGTACGTGCGCAGACACGGCGCCGAAACACGATGCCCGGCTGTCCCGCGCCGCCACAACGGCGGCAGGGCCTCCGCTCGCCGTGCCGGCTGGCGGGGTCGGGAACCACGATTCGAGAGATTTGACATGCACGTATTGAAGCCGACACGCCGTTTTCCGTCCGCAGGTCTTCCCCGTCAGGTCACGCTTGCCGTGGCTGTGGCACTTGCCTGGACGCCCGCGCTGGCGCAGGAGCGGGTGCTGGAGGAAGTGAAAGTGACTGCCACCCGTGCCGACCAGGCGGCCGAGGATGTCGCGGGCACGGTGAGTGCGCTCGATGCGGATGACGTGGACCGCCTCCAGGCCAACGATGTGCGCGACCTGTTCCGCTACGAGCCGGGCGTATCGGTGCGGCGCGAGCCCTACCGGCCCGGTGCGGCCCAGGGCACGACCGGGCGCGCGGGCAACGAAGGCATCAACATCCGCGGGCTGGAGGGCAACCAGGTGCTGCTTCAGACCGATGGCATTCGCCTGCCGGCGGCCTTCGCGTTCGGACCGCAGAGCACAGGCCGCGGCGACTACCTCGAAGTGGAAGCGTACCGGCGGGTGGAGGTGTTGCGAGGCCCCGCCTCCACTCTTTACGGCAGCGATGGCCTGGGTGGGGCGGTGAGCTTCCAGACCAAGGACGTTGCCGACCTGCTCACCCTCGGCAACGACCGGCAGTTCGGCATCAAGACCCGCTACACCTCGGTGGACGAAGGCTGGATGCTGTCCCCCAGCTTCGCGCAGCGCGGGGAGCGTTTCGAAGGCATGGTGCTGGGCGTGTTCCGTCGCCAGAACGAAACCGAGACCGGCGGGCGCAACTTCGCGCCGAACGCCACCCGCACCGCCGCCAACCCGCAGGACATCGAGTCGGCCTACGTGCTGGCCAAGTTGGGCTTCCAGCCGGACAACACCCACCGCTTCAAGCTCACGCTGGAACACCTCGACCGCGAGGTGAAGACCAACGTGCTGTCCGGCGTGGCCGCCGCGCCTTCGGCGGCCACCAGTGTGCTTGGCCTGGGCACCGACGACGAGGTGCGGCGCGACCGCGTCAAGCTCGAGTATCGATACACCGACAGCGACAATCCGTACTTCCAGATTGCCCAGGCCAGCGTGCATCTCCAGAATTCGCGCAACCGCCAGTTCTCGGACGAGCGCCGCAACGGTGCCGGCGACCGCACCCGCGACAACCACTACGACGAGCGCCTGGTGGGCGGCAGCGCCCAGTTTGAGAGCAACTTCGGCCAAGGTGTCACGCACCGGCTGGTATATGGCCTGGATGTGGATTTCACCGATGTACGGGGGCTGCGAGACGGCACCGTGCCGCCGTCGGGCGAAACCTTTCCGGTCAAACCCTTTCCCGATACAGACTATCGCCTGCTCGGCGCCTTCGTCCAGGACGAGATCGGCGTCGGCAACCTGGTCTTCATTCCCGGACTGCGCTACGACCATTTCGAACTCGACCCGCGTCGCGGCGACTCCGAGTACGTCGGTCCCGAGCCGTCACGCCTGTCGGACAGTGCGCTGTCGCCCCGGCTGGGCGCCATCTGGAAGGCGCATCCGCTCGCCACGCCCTTCGTCCAGTACGCGCACGGTTTCCGAGCGCCCACGCCAAACGACGTGAACAGCGGTTTTGCCAACCTCACCAGCCCCTTCGCGGCCTACCAGACCATTTCCAACCCCGATCTGCGCCCGGAAAAAAGCCGTTCGGTCGAGATCGGGGTGCGCGGCACATCCGCCACCTTGCGCTACAGCGCCAGCGTGTATCACAACCGCTACCGCGATTTCATCGAACTGACTCAGGTCGGGGGGACGGGCACGGTAGCCAATCCGCTGACCTTCCAGAGCATCAACCTCGCGCGCGCGCGCATTCGCGGCTTCGAACTCGCCGCCGAATGGGCTTTTGCCCCGGAATGGTCGCTGCGCGGCAGTTTCGCGCGGGCCCAGGGTGACAGCCGGGATGACGGCGTGCGCACGCCGCTGCGCAGCATCGATCCCGCCAAGCTGGTCGTCGGGCTGCGCCACGATGTCGCCGGCCGCTACGGGGCCGAGGCGCACGTGACTGCGGTGCAGCGCAAGAAGCGTTTGCATGACGAATCCATGTACGCGCCTGGCAGCTTCGCCTTGCTGGACCTCAGTGGTTACTACCAGCTCACGCGCAACGCCCGCGTGGACGTGGGCGTGTTCAACGTCTTCGACCGCAAGTACTTCCTGTGGGCCGATACGCGTGTGGTGTCGGCCGACAGCAGTGTGCTCGACGCCTTCGCGCAGTCGGGGCGCAATTTCGCGGTGAGCTTCAACTATCAGTTCTGACGCGGAGTCGGGCTGTGGCTCACCACCGGGTGGGTCACAGCCCGAGCTGAGCTCTCTGTCTGAGTTGTAACAAAATGTGTTTTTCTAGCGCGTTTCCCGCTGTTCAAACGACATGTCCACATAGGCGTGTAACGCAGGCAAGAGGAAGCGCATGAAAGACGGTTTTCGCCAGAGCATGGCATGGCTGCACACCTGGGTCGGCCTGGTAGTGGGGTGGGTGCTGTTCTTCGTCTTCGTGACGGGGACTGCGGGGTACTTCAGCGACGAGATCGACCGCTGGATGCGGCCGGAGCTGCCGCTCGCCGAGCGTCTGGACGACGTCGACCGCGGCGCGTTGCTGGCACTGGCGTTGACGCGTCTGGAAACGGTTGCGCCCGGCGCCGCGCGCTGGACTGTGGAGCTGCCCCATGAGGGGCTGCAGCCCAGAGGTCCCCGCGGTCTGTCGATTGCCTGGGAAGAACTGCCGGAGCGAGGGCAGCGCCAGGGGCGGCGGGGGCGCGAGGCGCTCGACCCGTCGAGCGGCGAGCCGGCCGAGGCGGTCGAGCCACGTGCCACTGGCGGCGGGATGCTGCTGTACCGCATGCACTATCTGCTGCATTACTTCCCGAGGAGCGTGGGCATCCTGCTGGTCGGCGCATGCACGATGCTGATGCTGCTCGCCATTCTCACCGGCATCATCACCCACGCGAAGATCTTCAAGGACTTCTTCACCTTCCGTGCCGGCAAGGGGCAGCGTTCGTGGCTGGATGCGCACAACGTCATCAGCGTCATGGCCTTGCCGTTCTTCCTGATGATTACCTACAGCGGGCTGATGTTCTTTCCGCTGCAATACATGCCGGCGGCGATCAGTACGGTCTATGGCACCTCGCCGCCGCAGTTGCGCACCTTCATCGACGAGTTTTTCGAGCGCGCCGATACCACGCGTCTGCCGCTTGTCCGGCCTGAGGTGTCGCTGATGCGGATGATCGATACCGCCGAGGCCGAGTGGGGCGCGCGGCAGGTGGTCGCGATCGAGGTCGGCCATGTGGAGGGCGCCGTGCCACACGTCGATATCCGCCGCGCGCACGGTACGCAGATTGATTTCCGCGATCCGGAAACGATGCGCTTCAATGCTGTCAGCGGCGAACGCATTGCGGGCGACCCGCCAACCCACGCCGTCGGCAAGACCCGTAACGTCATGTACGCCTTGCACGAGGGGGTGTTCGCGGGTATCGGGCTACGCTGGCTGTATTTCGCGGCCGGCTTGCTGGGCTGCGGCATGATCGGTACCGGCCTGGTGTTGTGGACCGTCAAGCGGCGCAAGCGGCACGACAAGCGGGACGCGGCCTCGGTGTTCGACGCCGCCGGGCTGCGGCTGGTGGAGGTGCTCAACATCGGTACCATCGCCGGCCTGCCGGTGGCCGTGGCGGCCTACTTCTGGGCCAACCGACTGCTGCCGCTGGAAATCGCCGATCGCGCCCAGTGGGAGGTGCACTGCATGTTCCTGGTGTGGGGCTGGACCTTTCTTTATGCGTCGTTGCGGCCACTGCGCCGTGCCTGGATCGAGGTGTTCTGGCTGGCCGCGGCCGCGTTCGCCTTGCTGCCGGTAGTCAACGCCCTGACCACCGAGCGTCATCTCGGCATTACCTTGCCGCAGGGCGACTGGGTGCTGGCCGGCTTCGACCTCACCCTGCTGGGGCTGGCCGCCGCGTTCGTTTACATCGCAGGCAAGCTGCAACGCAAGTGGCGCCATGCGCCAGTTCTTGTGCCGGAAGGCGCTGGCCACGAAGCTGCGGAGCGCAGTGACGGGGAGGATTGGTCGGTGGACGAAGCGGGAGCGACACGATGATCACCCTGAGCCCCTCCGCGCGTTATCGCTGGGCGGTCTTCTCGCGTGTGATCGCCGCGGCGGTGGGCGGCTATGCGCTGACCTCGGCCGCCATCGTATTGCTTGCACTGGTCTGGCCGCTGCCGCGCGCCCAGGCGGTGGGGGCGGCGACGCTTGTTGGTTTCGCGATCTACGCGATCGCGGTCATCTGGGTGTTCAGCACGCGTTCGGCGTGGCGGGCGTGGTTCGGCATGGTGTTGCCGACGGTCGTGTTCGCGCTGCTGGCGTGGTGGCTGTTGCCGGGAGGCAGCGCATGACGGCACATCTTTCGGTACTCGCCATCGTGTTCATGGGCTTTGGCGGACTGGCCCTGGCGATGGAACGCCACGCCAAACAGAGCTTCGGGCGCCTGCCTCGCACCATGGCGCGCCGCGCGCTGCGCTGGGCTGGATGGCTGCTGTTGTCGCTGGCGCTGGCGCTGTGCATGCGGGCATGGGGCGGCACGGTCGGTGCGGTGGTATGGTTCGCATGGCTCAGCGTCGCCGGTGCGGTGCTGGTGTTCCTGCCGCTGCCATGGCTGGCCCGGCGCCGGCAGCCGGCGGCCACGCCGCGGGCGGGGCACGCAGGTGTGTTCGATGAGGCTGCATCGCTGCCTCATCGAAGGGGCGCGCGGGCGCTCTGGCGTGTGCTTGCGCTGGCGGGCCTCGTCGTCCTGCCGCTGGCCTTCTCCGCGCGACTCGCCGACGCACCGCTCGCACCCGTCCTGCGCGATGATGCGGTCAGCGGCACGGCAGGGCCGTGGTCCTTCGTCATCGCCGAGGTTGATCGCCTGCCGCCGGTGCCGGCGGCGCTGGACCACGCCATGAAGACCTTCGAAATCCGGTTCTGCGAAGCCTGCGACGCGGAGATCCGCTCGGCCTATCTGCGTGTGCGCCAGCCACGTTCGCTGCGTGGTGCGGGTATCGTCTTCAATGGGGCGCGCTGGACGCGCCGGGTCGAGATCCAGATTCCGCCCGGCACAGGCCCGGACGACCAGTTATGGCTCACTACAAGGGCTTCCCCATTTGTCAAGCAATAGCTCCCCCTGACCGGCCGAGCGGACAATGATCTTCCTTGCCAAACAAATACCTTCCGAGTGAGCTGCAAACAGCGCGAGAACAACATGG
>JBKBMG010000006.1:134357-135034 GCA_046295975.1 Rhodocyclaceae bacterium | reverse complement strand
CGCCCGGTCCGTCCCCGGCCACCACCACCGCCTCGCGCACCTCCGGCTGCGCCAGCAGTCGTGCTTCCACCTCTCCCAACTCGATCCGAAAGCCCCGGATCTTCACCTGGTGGTCGATCCGGCCCAGGTACTCCAGTTGCCCTTCGCTGTTCCACCGCACCAGGTCCCCGGTGCGGTACAGCCGCCCCCCGCCGTCATCATGTGGGTCCGCCACGAAGCGCTCAGCTGTCAGGCCGGAACGGTCCAGGTAGCCGCGCGCCAGACCGATCCCGCCCAAGTACAGCTCGCCGGCGACGCCTTGCGGCACCAGGTTCAGCTCGCTATCGAACACCAGGGCCTTGCGGTCGCCCACCGGGCGACCTATTGGTACATAGGGGGCAAAAGCTGCAGTCTCCCGACCTCCCTTCCATACTGTCGGGGTAACGACCGCTTCAGTAGGCCCGTAGCCATTGATGAGGATCTCCGGTGCCAGATGGTGCTTGATGATTTCAAGCCCCTCGCGGGACATGGCCTCCCCACCGAATGAGTACAGACGAACCGACGGCGCGTTTCCTTCCACGGCCGCCGAGCGAGCAATCTCCTGCAAGTAGGCACTTGGAAACCCTGCATTCGTTATTCCGTGACGACGCATTGATGCCAGCGTATGCGTAGGCGTCCACAACGTCGCGTTTCGTAGC
>JBKBMG010000006.1:2243-134347 GCA_046295975.1 Rhodocyclaceae bacterium | reverse complement strand
GCGAGGCGCCGCAGCTCAGCACAGTGAACAGGCGCTCATGCGCGCCATCGAAGGAAAACGACAGGAAATGCAGTTCTCGCGACCGAGGCCCCAATTCATAAAGAGCGGCAGTCTCTACACAATGCATACCAAACGGCCCATGCGCGACAGCAACGCCTTTGGGCCGGCCAGTCGAGCCCGAGGTGTAGATCACGTATGCCAGGCTCTCCCCGTGCACCGCCACGGTCGGGTCGCGCGCGGGTTCGCCTCCCAGCGCGAGCGCGTCCAGCTCCAGCACCCGCAGCCCCTCGCGCACCGGCAGGCGATCGCGTACCTGGCTTTGGGTGAGCAACAACCCCAGGCCGCTGTCGTCGACCATGTAGGCCAGGCGCTCGACTGGCAACGAAGGGTCCAGCGGAACATAAGCCCCACCGGCTTTCAAGACCGCAAGCAGGCCCACCACCATCTCCACCGAGCGCTCCACCGCAAGGCCCACCTTGACCTCCTGCTTCACCCCCAGCTCGATCAGCCGGTGCGCCAGGCGATTGGCGCGGGTGTTGAGCTCGCTATAGCTGAGCGTCTCATCGCCGAAAATCAGCGCCACGGCATCCGGATGCCCTTGAACCCGCCGCTCAATTAGCCGGTGCACCGGCTTCACCTCGGGGTAGCGCTGCGCGTTGACGCCCCAACGGGCAAGCTGCTGGTGCTCGCCCACGCTCATCAGCTCGATCTCACCCACCGCCACCTGCGGCCGCTCAGCCAACGCCTGTAGCACAGCCACGTAGTGCCCCACCATGCGCTCGATCGTCTCGGGCTCAAACAGCTCCTTTGCGTAGGAGAACATCACGCGTACCCGCCCGTCCCGGGATTCGCTGCAGCCCATCGTCAGTTCGTACTGCGCTGCCTGTTCGGGCAGCGCCTGCTCCGCAACAGCGAGGCCGGTCTGGCGAGCGAAGAACCCGTAGTCCTCCTGAAGATGGTTGAACATCACCTGGAACAGCGGGCTGTGACTCAGACTGCGTTCCGGCTGCAGCGCTTCGACGAGTTGCTCGAAGGGCAGGCCTTGGTGCGCCTGCCCTTCGAGCGCGGCGTCTCGTGCCCGACTCAGCACTTGCTCGAGACTCATGCGTCCATCAAGTACGTTGCGCAGCACCAGCG
The DNA here is from genome assembly GCA_046295975.1 of Rhodocyclaceae bacterium. Taxonomy (GTDB): domain Bacteria; phylum Pseudomonadota; class Gammaproteobacteria; order Burkholderiales; family Rhodocyclaceae; genus UBA2357. The sequence continues at coordinate 133,210 of JBKBMG010000006.1, read as the reverse complement.
TGTTGACGAAGAAACCGACCACACCCTGCAGTTCGGTTTGTGGGCGGTTGGCGACCGGCACGCCGACGCGGATGTCGCGCTGCCCGGTGTAGCGGTACAGCAAGGCCTGGAAGGCAGACAGCAACACCATGAAGAGCGTTGCGCCGTGCGTCTCTGCCTGCCGACGCAGCCCCACCAGCAGATCGGCCGGCAACTCGAAGCGGTGCTGGGCTGCACGGTAGCGGGCCACCGGCTGACGAGGATGATCGGTGGGCAGGGCGAGAACCGGCTGCGCTTCGCCCGGCGCCACCTCGAGCTGTTTGCGCCAATACGCCAATTGGCGCTCATGTGCTTCCTTGTCTGGATGCGCGTGCTGCCAGGCGGCATAGTCCGCGTACTGGATCGCAGGCAAAGGCAGCGCCCCCCCCCTCTCACCCCCGAGTCGGGCGGTGTAGAGCGCGGCCAACTCGTCAACAATGACTTGCATCGACGCACCGTCGGAGATGATGTGGTGCATCGCTAGCGCAAGCACGTGAGTCTGCTCCCCCAACCGGACGAGGGCCGCACGTGCGAGCGGTCCGCGAGTGAGATCGAAAGGCTGCGCGTTGAGCGTGCGCAGGGCCTCGACCGCCCGTACCTCACGGTCGTCAGTCGCGGCTTCGCGCAGATCGATGAATTGCAGATCCAACGAACCGTCAGGCTGGACGATCTGCTCCACATCGCCGTCCGTTCGTGCGCGGAATACGGTGCGCAAGGACTCGTGCCGCCGCGCCAGCTCTGCGACAGCCTCACACATGGCTTCTGCATCGAGCGCACCAGCGATCCGCAACGCGCCCTGGACGTGGTAGGCCGTGCTCTGGGGATCGAGCTGCCACAGGAACCACTGCCGCCGCTGCGCCGCAGAGAGCGGCAAGGGTTCGGTACGCCGTTCGGGTGGCAGGACAGGAATCACAACCTTTGGTTTGCGCGTGCCTTGCCCGAGAAAGGTACGCAACTGCCCGGCAAGATCCGCAAAACGCGGCTGCTCGAAGACGGATCGGACGGGGAAATCGACCTCCCATCGCTCGCTGATGCGCGCCGCGAGCTCCACCGCTGCGAGGGAGTTGCCTCCACCCACAAAGAAGTGCGCCTCGCGGGCCGGCAGGTTGTCGTGCTTGAGCACCGCTCGCCACACTTCTGCCAAAGCGGCTTCGAGCGCGTCAAGTTCGGGCTGCGTACTTGCCACGCCGTTCGGGCGCATCTGCCCACCAAGCACGAACCGCCCGTACTCGTAAATCCCATAGGCATCCAGCGAATGCTCGCACCAGCCCTGGCGGCAGGCGCCGCGCTGCAGCTTGCCGCTGGAGGTCTTCGGCAGCGCTCCAGGGTTGAGCAGCACGGCCACCGCCACCGGCTCGTTGCACACCGTAACGGTCGCCTGGCTCAAGGCCTCCACCAGCGTCTCCACCGGCACGAGCTTCTGCAGGCCACGCGACACCTCCACCGCGACGCCCACGCCTTCGCCGCCCTCCGGCAGGGGCACGGCGAAGGCGGCGACGCGGCCCTTGCGCACCGCCTCCACCTCGGCCTCGATCGCCCGCTCGATGTCCTGCGGATAGACGTTCTGCCCGCGCAGGATGATGAGGTCCTTGAGTCGGCCGGTGATGAAGAGCTCGCCCTGGTGCACGAAGCCCAGGTCACCGGTGCGCAGCCAGCGGCGGCCATCGCGCTCGACAAAGCTCAGGGCGCTCTCCTCCGGCCGGCGCCAGTAGCCTTGGGCGATGCTGGGACCGTTCGCCCAGATCTCGCCCACCTCGCCTTCCGCCAGCGACATCAGCGTCGTCGGATCGACGATCTCGACTTGGTGAGTAGCGGGCGCGCGGCCGCAGCCGACCAGGATGGAGCCGTCGGCATCCGCCTGCGCCCGCCCCTGAGCCATCGCCGCAGGTGAAAACGCGCGTGTCACCATGCCTTGCCCGCGTATACCGCCGGTGACCAACAAGGTCGCTTCGGCCAGGCCATAGCAGGGATACACCGCTTCGCAGGCGAAACCAGCTGGGGCGAAACGGTCGACGAAGGCACGCAGGGTGTCATGGCGCACGGGCTCTGCGCCGGAGAAAGCCACGCGCCAACTCGACAGGTCGAGCTGCGCCACCTGTGTGTCCTTTACCCTTTCCAGGCACAGACGATATGCGAAATCCGGACCGCCGCTGACGCTGGCGCGATGGCGAGTGATCGCCTCCAGCCAGCGGATCGGCCGCTCCAGGAAGAAGCGCGGTGTCATCAGTGCCACCGGGACGCCACGGTGCAGGGGTTGCAGCAGGCCGCCGATCAGACCCATGTCATGATAGAGCGGCAACCACGAGACGAAGACGTCGTCCGGTCTGATCGAAATGGTCTCCTCGATGGCGCGCTCGTTGGCCATCAGGCTGCCATGACTCACCATCACCCCCTTCGGTGCGGAGGTGGAGCCTGAGGTATATTGCAGGAAAGCGAGCTCGTCGGCGGAAGGCCAGTGCGGGCGCCAGTCGTCTGCGCAGTGGAAATCGATGCCATCGACCGCGATGGCCTCACAACCCGAAAACCCATCGATCGCGGTGCCAAGCATGTCCAGGATTACGCCGACAGTCAGGACGCAACGTGCCTGTGCATCCTGGGCAATGCCGGCAAGGCGCGCCAGATGCTGTGGACGGGCCGACTCGGGTGGAAAGACCGGGACTGCAATCAATCCAGCATAAAGGCAGGCGAGAAAGGCAACGACATAGTGGTCGTCGTTGTCGAGCAACAACAGCGCCCGTTCTCCCATATCGAAGCGCTGCTGCAGTTGCGCAGCCAGGGCGCGAACCCGACGATCGAGCTCCGCATAGGAGACTGGCGTATCGACCGCAACCCCATTACGTTCGCCAACGACCATCAGCGCCACATCGGACGGCCGTTCGGCCGCGAGCGCGCACAGATGACCGACGAGGCTGGTCGGGAAGATGCGTGAAAGTCTGTCGTTCATCGTACGTCCTCGAAAGTCGATGCCGTGATCAGAAGCGGCCGAGGTTGTCTTGAGGCTCGGCCATCGCCACAACAACCCTGCGCGGCCCCTTGAACGGCGAGCGGGCATGGGCCGCAAGCATGTTGTCGAGCATCAACACGTCGCCTTTTTCCCAGCGGAACGACACCGTCTCGGCATCCAGCACGGCGCGCACCTCGTCGAGCACCGCATCGGGAATGGGCGAGCCGTCGGCAAAATAGGTGTTGCGTGGCACGTTCTCGATACCCAGCAACTCCTCCAGCGACTCGCGCACTTCGGGCTGAAGATTGGAGATGTGGAAGAGGTGGGCCTGGTTGAACCACACCGTCTCACCGGTCCCCGGGTGGGTCTCGACGGCCTGGCACAGCTGGCTCGTGCGCAGGTCTCCGTCGGGCTTCCACTTCCAGTCGATGCGGGCCTTGCGGCAGAACGCCTCGACCTCGGCGCGGCTGTCGGTGTTAAACACCTTTTGCCAGGGCACATCGAAATCGCCGTAGTTGCGAACGTAAATGATCCCGGGAGCAAAGCGATCCCGGATCGACTCGGGAATGCGCCGGTAAATCGCCCGGCTGTCGGCAATCGGCGTTTCACCGCCTTCGGTCGCCGGCGTCACGCAGTGGAACCAGGCCTTCATTGGCCACATGCGCGTATAGGCCTGTTCGTTGTGCAGCGGAATCGCCTGGTGGGCCGGGTACTCGGTAGTGGTGTAGACGCCGCCGCCCACGGCCGTGCGCGGTGTGGAGCCGAACTCATAGGTAAGCAGCGGATGGCCGAAGGCGGCTGCGAACTGGCGGAACTGGTCAACCGAAGGCACGTCGAAGCCGCGCAGCAACACGCCGCCGACCGTGGCGACCAGCCTCTCGATCTGCGGGCGCAGGCGCGACAAGACGTCGAGCAGCGACTCGCCAGGCGCGGATGGGGTGATCAGCGCCGGCAACGAACTGCCCGGGGGCGCGATACGTTCGAATTGAGTCGGTTGCGGGGTGAGCAGCGCATTCATTATCATTCCTTCAGTTGCCATGCCAAGGCGGCTGCGTAGTCGGGCTGCACGTCCAGGACATGCGCCCGCAGCAACGGCCACTCCACTTTCTCGTCTTGCACGTCGAGCCCACCGTCAGCACGCGGCTGGATCGATATCCGTTGCAGGTTCTCACTGATACCCACGCCCACGGCTTTGAGTACCGCCTCTTTGCCGGCCCAGCGCAGGAAGAAGTCGGCGACGAAGCGTTCGGTATCGTCACGCGCTGGCAAGCATTCACGTTCGCTCGCAGTCAGAGCGTGGGCTGCAAGCGCATCGAAATCGATGGCGGGGTGATGTTGTTCGACGTCCACCCCGAGGGAGGCAAGACCGGGTGCAACACCGACGGCGATCAGCGCGCAGCGCCCCGAATGCGCGACGTTGAACTCGATCCCGGTGCCGATGGGCAAGCGGGGCTTGCCATGGAGATTCGCATCAAAGCTGAGCGACGCTGGGGGCCGGTCCAGACGCTCACCGAGCAGGCGGCGCAGCGCCGCGCGGGTAGCCACTGCGCGCAGGCGGTCTTCATGCCGGCGATAGCGATGGGCACGCGCGGCTTCGTTGTCGCTCAGCAAACGCCAGTCGGCCTCGGGCACGGGCGCATCCAGATCCAGCTCGAGCAGCCAGACCTCAACCCCGGCGGGTACCGCTTCAGGCAAGGACAGCGCCCGCATGGCGACCTCCGGCGAGATGTTGGAGCAGGCTGCCCACGACGGCTTGCAGTACCGACTTCTCGTGATGACGGATGAAGAAATGGCCACCATCGAACCAGTGCAGCGAGAATGGCCCGCCCGCCTCTGCCTGCCACGCTTCCAGGCGTTCGCGCTCAATGTCGTCGTCGCGACCGCCAAAGGCATGCATCGGCATGTGAAAAGGCGTACCGGGGCGGTAGGCGAAGCTCTCACACAGGCGATAGTCGGCGCCCAGGGTATCCAGTGTGATGCGCAGCAGTTCTGGGTTTTCGAACACCTCATCGGGCGTCCCACCCTGCTTGCGTAGATCGGCAATCAGCGCGACATCGTCGTCCTTGCCTGCGAAGCGGTCGGGATCGCGCCGCGACGGCGCCGGGCTCCCGGATACGAACAAAACCTGCGGCGGCGGCATTGACGCCCTCTGCAGACGCCGCACAACGCCATACGCCAGCAGCGCACCCATGCTGTGCCCGAACAGCGCCCATCGGCTGCCCGCCAGTTGCGCAACCTCATCCGTCAGGCGCGCAACGAGGGCGTCGAAGTTCTCGACGAAGGGCTCGCCCAGGCGGCTGCCGCGTCCAGGCAACTCCACCGGCACCACCCGGATCCACTCCGGCAGCAGACGCCGCCAGCGCAGGTACATGGTGGCACTGGCGCCCGCGCAGGGCAGGCACAACAAGTCGATGACCGGCGGCCGCATGGCGCTCATTGTTCGGCGTTGGCGACTTCTTGAGATGTCTCGGCGGCCTGCTCGTCCATCCACTTGCGCAGGGACAGTGGCCGCATGTCGGTCCAGGTCTGCTCGACGTAGTCGAGGACGGTCTTCTTGTCCCCTTTCACGCCCTCGACGGCTTTCCAGCCGCCCGGGACAGCTTTCCAGTGCGGCCAGATGGAGTACTGCTCTTCATGATTGACGAGGACGATGAAGGTCTCGTCTTCGCGGTCGAAACAACTGGTCATGTGCATACCTCGCGAGAAATGGGTATTGCGATCGGCGCCACCGAAACGATGGCGCGTCTCATTCACATGACGAGCGACGACTTGAGTTGTTTAGGATGAACTGACGGGCGATATGCCTGGTACCGGAAGCCGGCCGCGGAATATCCTATTTTCGAATCAACGCAGCGTTGCACTGCGTTCCCCCCCGCTCGAAACTTGTAGCTCAAGCGGAAAGCTCAGGCTCATCTACTGCGCCTTGCGGCGGAACGAGACCAGTAAGCAGCCATAGCCGCGAGGCCTCCTCATAGGCGGCACGGTGGGCGGACGAGATGCCAAGCCAGCATCGCAACTCCGCACGCGCCGCTTCGTCGAGCCTGCCCTCGTGTTCGCACAAGACCCAATGCACGGCCTGTGTCCACAGTGAACCACCGGTGTTTGAATTCGTCGTCATCACTGTCTGGTTTCGCCGACAAAGCGCTGTATACGGCCACTGTGCGCCATCAATGGCCGCCGCGCCGCAGCCCGCGCGAAGCATTCTAACAAAATGCAACCGGGCAATCCTGCCAGGCAGGAGACAGACAGAAGTTCAGATCAACGCGGATGCAGTTCCACGCTGCCGTCCGCATGCATCACCGCTGCCAGAGGAAACAACTCCGGCAAAGCCCCAAGCAGCGCGTCGGTGTCGGCGGCCCTGAACCGCCCAGTAAATCGCAACGCTGCCGTTCCGGGATCGGCGATACGCACTGCCGTGGGGCGATAGGCATTGATTGCATGTGCAACGTCGTCCAAGCGGGCGTTCTCGAAAACCAACCACCCGTCCGACCACGCGTGCAAGGCTGCGACGTCTGCACGGCGCACCGCCTCCAGCGAACCGTCGCGCAGACTGACCACGTCACCGGCGGTCAGCTCCAGCTCGGGCATTCGACGCCAAAACCGCAAACCGCCCGATCGCTGGGAAAAACGGACTCGCCCTGTTTCCACTGCAACCGTCAGCACGCCGCCGCGATCCGCTACCGAGAACCTTGTCCCGAGTACGGTGACACGTCCGAAACGCGTCTCCACCACAAAGGGGCGATCTTCATCGCGGGCAACATCGAAGCGCGCCTCACCGTGCCCCAGGCGCACGCGCCGCGCCCGCGCGGTCAACTCGATCTCGATCGCGCTTGCGGCGTTGAGCGTAACGCTTGTCGATGCATGGCCTGCGCTCGCATCGGGCAGCACGAACTCCCGAAGCTGCCCGATTCCGGTTGCGTACTGGGCGATGAAATCGGCCTTCTGCCGGTAGAGCAACCCTGCCGACAGCAGCCCGACGAGGGAGACGCTGCCCATTGCCAGCAGCACTTGCCTACGAGCACGCACGCCACCGGCGTGCGCGCCAACATCACCAAACCCTTCCCGCAACGCCGGCGCCATCTCCGACAGCAGGGCCCAGCGCCGCCGGGCCTCCTGCCAGGCCGTCTCGTTGTCCGCGCTGCGGCCCCGCCATCGCTCCAGTCGGGCATGAATGTCTGCCGCGCGATCAGCCGCGTCGATCTCGGCTCTTACGAGCTGCGCCAGAGCATATTCGACGCGTTTCTCAACCACTTCGTCCCGCTCAGCCACCGTACGCACTTCCGTCGGGGGACTCCTCGGACGCAGGAGGCAGGAATTCGACCGCCCCGGACATCTGCGTGCGCAGATCGCCAAACACCTTCGCGCAGTCCACGCTTGCGCGCACCACATGCTTGGTCACCGACGCTTCAGTGATGCCAAGACGCTCCGCTATCTCCGATCGGCTGAACCCATAGGCGCGAAAGAGCAAGAACACCTCGCGCCGCCTCGCAGGCAGCGATTCGAGCTGGGCCACCACGCGCTCCGCCAACTGACGATAGGCAACCACATGTTCGGACGATGGCGCGGCCGCATTCGCCATGACGGCCCCGCGATCCTCGATCCAGGCCTGCACCACCTTGCGGTGGCGCATTTCGTCGATCACGAGGTTGTGTGCAACCTTGAACAACATGGCCCGCGGCGACTCGATGACGCCTTCGATCGGCGTGCGCAAGGCGCGCGCATATACCTGTTCGAAGCTCGTCTGAGCGATATCGTTTGCATCCTCCTCATTGCGTAGCCGGTAGACAAGCATCCGGCGCAGATCGCGATAGTGCAGGACAAGCTCGTCAACAATGCCGGCCGGCAGGATCGTCACAACGTACCTCGCATTCGGCCCGGCGAAGGGATGGGGCCGCTTCAGAACGGTGTCGCGCGACCACAAGGCCGCGTAGCAAGCGCATACGCCCGGGCTCATCAAGCGTTGCGACACCACACAACATCAATAAGAATGACTCTCATTATTTTTATGTATTCCATCACACTTGGCAACCTGTTTGCTAAGTGTCCCGTTCCACCCCACGCACGAGCGTCCGCCCGAGCCGCCATACGTCCTCGGGCACATCCGCCACGGCGGCGCCCGGCTCGGCCAGCGAGCGGACCAGGCGGCCGACCACGTCCTCCAGCGGCACCACGGCACCGAAGTAGAGGGGCACGCCGTCGCGGAATACGGCAAGGCAGGGAAAGGTCTCGACGTCGAGGTCGCCGGCATGCTCGGCCTCGTCCTCGACGTCAAGCCACGAAAACGCGACGTCCGCATGAACCTCGGCAAGGCGCGCCAGCAGCGGGCGAAAGCCACGGCAGGTGCCGCACCATTCGGCGCACAGCGCCACCACCTGCAGCCGGCGGGGATCACTGCCTTGGAGGTGGGTAGCGAATGTCGGGACGTTGGGTATTGGGAGTTGGGGCATCGGTCTGATCTGGATGCAAACACACGCTCGGCAAAAAAGGCTGTTCGAGCCCGGATCCGAATTGAACGGGCGGTCGACCATCCCCAACCTGCAGCGGCAACTACCGACTGGGGGTTGCTGCATGGGGCTGCGCCGACGCGCCAACAGTTTGACCGAAGTCCAGCAGCCGCGCCACGTGAGTCGGCGCCCGCCACGATGACCGTCGCCGCACCGCCTGCACCGCGCCCCTCAATGCATCCTCCCTTTACGCGGCGACTTTCCCGGCCTATACCGAGTCCATATCCAGCCAACCTCGGCCGTGCGAACTCGGCCAACCGGGCTCCGAGGCCGACTCTTCTCCACGCGGAGATCACCTGCCACCCAGGAGCCACGCCATGGTCACCCAGAAGAAATCCACCCGCAAGACCAAGGGCGGGCGCCCCGCCGAACCGGCCTCTGAGCAACGCGGTTACTGCAATCTTCCGGCCGTCAAGGAGCGCGAGTTTGGCGCCGAGGTCAATCCCCACCGCGCCCAGCTCATACGCATGAACGACAAGAAATGGGTGAACGGCACGCGGCTTCACTACCTCTTCCTGACCCAGCCGGCGCGCTGGGCCGGCAAGGCGGCAGAACTCGAGGTGGTGCGCAAGGCGTTCAAGGCATGGAAAGAGATTGGAATAGGACTGGAATTCCAGGAAGTCGCCACGCCCGACGAAGCCGAAGTCCGTATCGGTTTCCAGCGCGGTGACGGTGCCTGGTCCTACGTCGGCCGCGACGTGCTGTCCATCGGCACCAACGAGCGGACGATGAACTTCGGCTGGGACATTGCCGCACACCCGCGCGAACTCGACACGGCCATTCACGAGATCGGGCACACCCTGGGTTTTCCGCACGAACACCAGAACCCCAACGCCGGCATCGTCTGGGACGAAGACGCCGTCTATGCGGCGCTGGCCGCCCCGCCAAATTTATGGGACCGTCAGACCACCTATCACAACATCATCCGCAAGATCAGCCCGGATGCGGTTCAGGGGTCGCACTGGGATCCGAACTCGGTCATGCACTACCCCTTCGACGCCGGTCTGATCAAGGAACCCGCCCAGTACCGCAACGGACTGATGCCGGCGGGCGGTATCTCGGCGCGCGACAAGGAGTGGGTCAAGACCTTCTATCCACCGATCAAGAAGAACGACGTTCTCGTGCTCGAGCCGATCAAGCCGGTTCGGCTGCGTATCGAAGCGGGGCAGCAGGTCAACTTCAACATCGTACCGAGCGCCACCCGCCGCTACGACATCGCCACCTTTGGCGCCTCGGACACCGTCATGGTGCTGTTCGAAGAGGTCAACGGCGAATTGCGCTACGTCACCGCCGACGACGACAGCGGACAGGACACCAACGCCCACATCAAGCCGCGGCTGTACAAGGACGGGCGCTACGTGCTGCGGCTGCGCCTCTACTACAGCGCCCGCTCGGGCGATACCGCGGTGATGATGTGGTAGTCCATCGCCCCCCGTCTTCCGGAAACCAACCCGCTCGGGATGCTACCGCTGGGGACGCAAAGCCGCTAACATCTCGCCCTTCCCCATAAGGGTGCCCCGCGTCTGGCGTGCCCCCTGGTCGGCTCGACCCCGGCCTGGGCGACCCGCGCGGGTACGCGACCCATCGAGCGAGAACAGCATGTCGGCACAAGCACACGACCGGAACGACCAGCAATTCGCCAGCGACAACTATGCGGGCATCTGCCCCGAGGCGTGGGCGGCGATGGCCGAGGCCAACCAGGGACATGCCCCGGCCTACGGCGACGACGAGTGGACACAGGCTGCGGCGGACGGCTTTCGCAAGCTGTTCGATACCGATTGCGAAGTGTTCTTCGTGTTCAATGGCACCTCCGCCAATTCGCTCGCGCTCGCGGCGATGTGCCAGAGCTACCACAGCGTCATCTGCACCGACACCGCCCATGTCGAAACCGACGAATGCGGCGCGCCTGAGTTCTTTTCCAACGGCTCCAAGCTGCTGGTCGCCCCAGGCGTGCAGGGCAAGCTCACGCCGGAAGCGGTGATCGAGGTTGCTACCCGACGCAAGGACATCCACTACCCCAAACCCCAAGTCGTCACGCTGACCCAAGCAACCGAGGTCGGCACCGTCTACACCCCCGACGAGGTCCGCGCGGTCAGCGCGGTGTGCCGCGAACACGGGCTCAACCTGCACATGGACGGCGCCCGCTTCGCCAACGCCTGCGCCTCGCTGGGGTGCGCTCCCGCCGACATCACCTGGAAAGCCGGGGTGGACGTGCTGTGCTTTGGCGGCACCAAGAACGGCATGGCGGTGGGCGAAGCGATCCTGTTCTTCAACACCGCACTCGCGCGGGATTTCGAGTACCGCTGCAAGCAGGCTGGCCAACTCGCATCCAAGATGCGCTACCTGTCCGCCCCCTGGGTCGGCCTGTTGAAGGACGGCGCCTGGCTTCGCCACGCGAGCCACGCCAACGCCTGCGCGCGCCTGCTCGCCGATCTGGTGGCCGACGTGCCCGGCGTGGAGTTGATGTTCCCGGTACAGGCCAACGGCGTGTTCCTGCAGCTGTCCGAACCCGCGCTGCAGGCACTGCGGGAACGCGGCTGGCGCTTCTACACCTTCATCGGCAATGGCGGGGCACGCTTCATGTGCGCATGGGACACGTCGGAGGCGCGCGTGCGTGCGCTGGCGGCGGACATCCGGGAAGTGATGACGCCATTGCGGTGAGCGATGCTCGCTGCAAGCGACCGCCCATCTCGCCGATACTGATGCGGCCGCACGCAGCCCACGACCGAGCAGGAAATCAAGCGTCAGCCTTGGCGCGCATCTTCGGTCGAGCCTGCCAATCCGGAACCACTGTGCAACCTGTCGAGGCGTGCCAGCAGTCCCTCGGGCACAAATTCGACCAGGTTTGCCGCTCCGGCATACACTGCGCCCTCGTTTCCGTCCAGAGTCAGCCATGCGCCCTCGCGCAGCGTCTGCCCACCCAGGGTGATGGTCCTGGCGTCCTCGTCGATAAGCAACGCATCGCAGCCGACCACGCACACCTTGCCAAGCTGACGGGCCACTACTGCAGCGTGGGACGTCCGAGCGCCTCGCCGGGTCAATAGACCCTCGGCAACTTCGAGCGCAGCGATATCCCGCGTCTCGGCGTCCTGGCGCACGAGGATCACCGGTTCGCCGGCGGCGCTGCGCATGCGTGCGCGCGTCTCGTCCAGCACCAACTCACCCCGAACCACGCCCGACGCCGCTCCGGAACCGCTCGCCAACGGCTCGCTCAGGGAGCCGTCAGTGTCGGCGATGCGCCGCTGCGTCAGCACCGTCCAATCAAGACCGCGCGTCCGCTCACGTGCCGTCTCGACATCGATCACCCCCTCCTCAAGCAGATCGAGCGCAATGCGTGCTGCTGCAAGCGGCGTACGCTTTCCATCACGTGTCTGCAGCAGATAGAGCTGGCCTTGCTGAACGGTGAATTCGAAATCCTGCATGTCACGGAAGAATATCTCGAGACGTTCAACCGCTTCGAGCAAGCGCTGCCATACGTCGGCTGCCACGATCGCCAGCTGCTCATGGCCGTGCGCACACCGTCGGCCACTGACGACGTCCTCGCCCTGGGCGTTGAACAGGAAATCGATCCATGGGCGCCGTTCACCGCTATTCGGGTCGCGCGTAAAACCAACTCCAGCGCCGGACAGTCCACCGGCGTTGCCAAACACCATGCGTTGAACGGTCACCGCCGTACCCAGATCATGTGCTATCCCATGCAGCTCGCGGTACGTGCGGGCCTTGTCGCCATACCAGGACGCGAACACCGCGGCAATCGCCCGGCGTAGCTGAACATGGGGGTCCTGGGGAAACGCCTCGCCGGAGGCACGCAAGTAGGTGGCCAGATGGCGCCGAGCAAGCGCTCTCAGACTCGCGAAATCCAGTGCGCGCTCGTCGACATCCCCCCGAATGGCATCCAGATCGCTTTCGAACAAAGTTGGATCGATGCCCATGACGATCTCGCCATAGCCGGCAATCAAGCGGCGATATGCGTCCCACGCGAGACGCGGATGCCCGCTGCTGCGGATCAGCCCTGGGAGCGTCGCGTCCGTTAGCCCGATGTTGAGCAGCGTATCCATCATGCCTGGCATCGAGACAACCGAACCGGAACGCACCGACAGCATGAGCGGTCTCCGCGTGTCGCCGAAACGCAAACCACTCAGCCGCTCGAGCGTTTCGAGTGCCTGCCGCCACAGCGCGTCATCGAGCGGCGCACCGGATACGCACCATCCCGTGCCAATGACGAATGCGGGTGGCACGGGGAGCCCGAGTGCCGCCATGCGTGCAAGATTGAAAGCCTTGAAGCCCAGCACCTCCGGGCCAAGATCAGATTGCGGCGCATCCACGTGGATCACTGCGACCGCACGACGATCCCCAGCGTCGGCGACCACGTCTTGCCCATGATTCGCGCCCGTCGTCATCGCCCCACCCCCATCCGGCTGAACGCGAGCTTGCGCAGCCCGTAGCCCGTCGCGAGCAACCAGTCGGTCGAGGCCTCCAGCGCCTGCGCGAAATCAGTGCTGAGGCTCAATGTCGCTGCATCAACGACATGCTCGGTCAACGCCCGCCGCGTGTCCCGCAACAGCACATCGCACTGGCGTTCCGCATTCATGACACGCCAGGACGCAGCGACAAAGGCCTCGTGATCTTCCGCGCAACTCCCCTCGCCGAAACCACGCGCGATCTCGACTGCCCGAACGTGATCCTGCACCGCACCGAGCACAGCCTCGGACAGCATCTGCATGGTCTGCAGTACCTCGCCACGCCAACCTTGGTGATGGTCAGCCGCGATCAGGGACAGCAGGAAGGCGGCCTCCTCGAGCGCATCCGCAACGTCATCGGCGACGGTCATCAGTTCAGCGATCGCATCCCACATCGGACGCGTTTCTGCACGCGCGCGCGCATCCTCGACCAGTTGATCGGCGCGCCGTTCCCAATCCTTGGCATGCTCGGCGAGATGCCTCGCCGCCGAGGCATCGAATGCGTGGCCACGGGCGAGCCCATCGTGCAGGGCTTCGGCAAGCGCGTGGCAGTATGCCGCGTGCTCCGCCAGCAACTCAAATTCGTCGTACCGGTTCAAGTGGCGTGCGAGAAGCAGCCGGGTATCGTCAGCGACCAGCGCCAGCGGTTGACGCTGACGCACGGCGGTGAGCGCCAGCTCCATGACATCCAGCAGAAAGCCGCGAGCCTTGTCGGCCCCCATTACCCGATCGAGCCGGTCGCCTATCCGGAAGTAGTCGGGCCCCAGTGCCTGCATCGCACCAAACACCGTTTTCTCGCCCCCCGCCGAAAGCCAGGCCATATGTCCGACTTGACGCCGCGCCGCCTCGGTCAGGACCGCGACCGCGTCGGCCTTGCCGACCAGCGACTCCAACCGTTTGCGCGCGCGATTCCAGTCAATCAGGAAGACGATATGCACACCAATGCCCTCAAGCACGGCGCACATGCCATCCTCATCCTCACAGTCAAATCTCACGGTTCCTACGTAATAGGTCTCGCCAAGGTTAAGCCCGGCCGTTGCACGTGCCTGCGGGTCACCCCAAACCCCTCCCAGCTCCGCGAGCAAGGACTGGAAGAAGGCGAAACGCCGGCGGTGCAGGTCGGAATAGGTCAGCACCACGCACATTTCCTCGACCTGGATCACCAGAACATGCGCATCATTGGTGCCGATGTCGTTCTGAATGAGCAGACGCGGGCCATCTCGGGTGGCGGCGGTGTCCAAGCCGGGGTGATCCAGCTTCAACGCTCGAGTCCGGTTGAGGCCGCGCATGAACGCCGCGATGCGTGGTCGGTCGGTTTCGTCGATCTGCCACACATGAGCGCCATCAATGATCTCGGACGACAACTCCGAGGCCAGCCGGTTGACGGCCTTGTGCAGATCCATGATGAACACGTGCAGACTGCCATCACTGCGCCTGCCGCTTGTGATCGTCTGCAACTCATCCATTGACAGCGACTCCGACTCGCGGCGGGCAAGCCATTCGCACCAATGCGCGAGGCGGGCATCGATGTCGGGACTGCCCTCCAACGGGCGTGCCATTGCGCGCAGGTCTTCGGACAACAGCCCGCAGATACGCGAAAAATCACCGAGATGAAGTGTCTGCCCCTCGCGATAGGCGTTCGCCGGCACCTCGGCCAACCACGGTAGCTTGACACCGGCAGCAGCGAACTCCGGTGCGAGATCGAGCGGCGGAGCATCGCCACGCGCCGCCCGCGTATGCGCCGCCTGCAGCACGCTGAGATAGAGCTTCAAACGATCATTGGCAGCCAGCGCAGCCTTCACGCGCGCCGGCTTCAGCAGTTCGGCCTGCCCGAGCGTGGCAACGGCATCGATCTTTTCCATGAGTCACCTCCCAAGAGAGCGCAATTCTCTGCCTTGAGTGTGACGAAGACTTAACAAGTGACACGGGAGTTACGACCGGGTCGGTCGAAGGAAGCAGTCTTGCCTGCGCGATCATGGCAAGCCGAGTGCGCAAGCGTGGACGCGTTCATCCCCTGTCCGGACAACTGCTCGGAACAACGACTGACTCGTCGACGGCATCGAACATTCAGGAACACGCAGAGCCCTTGTCCCGCTGACGCAGCGAGCAGCCCTCGACGGCCGGGGACTCGTGAAACGAAGCCCTAAACCGAGGATTCAGGGGTCAAGCGTGCCACCCGGCTGCGTACGCGGTGCGTAGCAGATCAGGTTGTGGAATACGGCCGGCACCTTGCCGGGATTGCGATAGCCGTGCGGCCGGTCGGCCGCGAAGCGCAGGGCCTGGCCTTCGTCAAGGGCGATCCACTCGCCCTCCAGCCGCATCTCCATACGCCCCTCCACCATCAGCACGTGTTCGATTACGCCCGCCTCGTGCGGCTCGGACTCACGCTCGTACCCCGGCAGCAGCGTCAGTTCGAACAGTTCGAAACCGAAGCGCGGCTCGAACGGGAACAAGGTCGCCACCAGCATGCCATCGGCTGCGGGCTGGCGTCGCAAGCGGGCGGCGTCACGAAACACCGTGCCGCAGCGTTCGGCTGGCGGTGGCTCCAGAAAGCTCGACAGCGAGGCATCGAACCCCCCGGCAATCTTCCACAAAGTCGCGACTGTCGGGCTGGATTCGCCACGCTCGATCTGCCCCAGCATCGCCTTGCTCACCCCCGTCGCCTGGGCGGCGCGGTCCAGACTCCAACCCCGGGCCTTGCGCATCCGTCTCAGGGTATCCGCCAGGTAGAGATCGGGTGCATGCCTGTGCGCTTCCAAGTCTTCTCCCCCCTCACATCACAAACGAATCACGAACTACGGATCACATCTCGAAGACCGGACGCCAACGACACGCCCTTGGCCGCCATCTGGCGCACTCGCGCACCGGCTGGGCTTCAGCAGCGCCCAGTGTGCGTTAAAACGCACATTCAAGCACGTATTCGACTACAATACCCGACCGTGCGCTAAAACGCACAACCCGCGACGACCCACCTGCACAACAACCGGCCGCCGCCCCTGCCCACTGCCACGACACGCGCCCGAACCCATGCAAACCGAAGACGAAACCAGGAACGCGCGCACGCGGTTCCACTTCAGCCCCTCTCATCTCTCGGCCGGCTTCATCGCCGTGCTCGTCGGTTATACCAGTTCTGCCGCCATCGTGTTCCAGGCAGCCACGGCCGGCGGCGCCTCGGCCGCGGAACTGGGTTCATGGCTATGGGCGCTTGGCATCGGCATGGGCGTAACCTGCATCGGCCTGTCGCTGCGCTACCGCAGTCCGGTGCTCACCGCCTGGTCCACCCCCGGCGCGGCGCTGCTGGTGACGTCGCTGCCAGGCATACCCATGGCCGAGGCGATTGGCGCCTTTCTGTTCTCCTCCGCACTGATCGCCCTATGCGGCTTCTCGGGCTGGTTCGACCGCATCATGCACCGCATTCCAGCCGCGCTCGCGGCGGCGATGCTGGCTGGCGTGCTGCTTCGCTTCGGCCTTGACGCCTTCGTCGCACTGCGCACCGACTTCGTGCTGGTGGCGACGATGTTCGCGTGCTACCTCGCCGGCCGCAGACTGCTCCCGCGCTATGCCATACCGCTCACCCTGCTGGTCGGCCTGGTGGTAGCCGCCATGCAAGGCAGCATCCACCTCGATGCAGTGACGCTGGCAGTGGCACGGCCGGTATTCACCGCGCCGCAGTTCTCGCCGGCCACCCTGATCGGCATCGGGCTGCCGCTCTTCATCGTCACCATGGCATCGCAGAACCTGCCCGGCCTCGCCGTAATGCGGGCCAACGGCTACAGTACGCCGGCCTCGCCACTCATTGGCTGGACCGGCGCCACCGGCCTGGTCTTCGCCCCCTTCGGCGGATTCGCCTACAACCTTGCAGCGATCACCGCTGCCATCTGCATGAGTCGGGATGCCGACCCCGACCCCGCACGACGCTACCTCGCATCGATCTGGGCGGGGGTGTTCTATCTCCTCACCGGGGTGTTCGGTGCGACCGTGGCGGGCTTGTTCGCGGCGTTTCCGGCCGAACTCGTCCTCGCAATCGCCGGCTTCGCGCTATTGGGCACCATTGGCAACAGCCTCGCCGGCGCGTTGGCGGACGAGCGCGCGCGCGAGGCCGCCATGATCACCTTCGCCGTCACCGCCTCGGGTATCTCCCTGGGTGGCATCGGCAGCGCATTTTGGGGTCTGGTGTTGGGGCTGCTCGCCTTTGCCGTCAGTGGCGCCCGCCGGAAGGACTAGCAACCAACCAGGATGGGGCTCGACCCGGACAGCCCATCCCGGCTTGCGGTACCATGCGCACTGCGCGCCGGTGCCGTGGCTCCGGCGTCCGGGGCGTGCGCGCGGCGGCCGCGGCGGCGCCGGAAGCACCAGTCGTACCCCCCGACATCCGGAGATCTCGCCATGACACGCCCTGCGCTCGAATTCTGGTACGAATTCGCAAGCACCTATTCCTATCTTTCGGTCATGCGCATCGAAGCCGCGGCCGAGGCCGCCGGAGTCGATGTCGTCTGGCGGCCGTTCCTGCTTGGCCCGGTGTTCCTCTCGCTGGGCTGGAACGACTCCCCCTTCAACATCTACCCGCCCAAGGGACGCTACATGTGGCGGGACCTCGCCCGCCTCGCCGCCAAATACGATCTGCCGTTCCGCATGCCCAGCCGCTTTCCGCGCAATGGCCTGCTGGCCGCGCGGGTCGCGCTCGCCGGCACGTCCGAAGGCTGGACACCGGCCTTCTCGCGGGCGGTAATGACTGCCAGTTTTGCCGACGACCGCGACATCGGCGAGCCTGAAGTCATCGCGTCGCTGCTCGACGGACTGGGGCTGCCTTCCGCAGCCATCATCGACCGTGCAACGGCCGACGAAAACAAGCAGGCCTTGCGGCTGCAAACCGAACACGCCGCTGAGACCGGACTGTTCGGCGCACCAAGCTTCCGCATTGGCGAGGAGTTGTTCTGGGGCAACGACCGGCTGGAGGATGCGCTGGCTTGGGCACTGAGTGCGCCCGCGAGCGGGTCGGACACGACCGCCGGAGCGCCACGTTGAAGCCATCCAGCGAAACGTCCACCAACACGGAACCTGGCGCCCCGCCCCCTACCCTGACGTGGCTTGAAGCCGGCGAAGCGCAGCACGCGCGCTGGCTCAGCGAAAGCGACGCTCGCCCCCCCGCGCGGGTCGTCGTCGTCGATGACAGCCTCAAGGCCGACGACGCCTTCCGCCTCGCCAACGAGGGGACGGCCATGCTGTGGCGCGGCGACTACCACAACGCCCGCCAGTTGCTCGCCGCCGTGGCGCGCCGCATCGCCACCCGGGCGACGCGCGCCGGCCGTCGCAGCCGGCGCCCCAAGGACGCCGCTGCGGAGGATCCCGCGGCGAACTTTCATCGCCACCGTCTCGCCCAGTCACAGCGCGCACGTACGCTGGCCATGCTGTTGCTGCCCGTTGATGCGAACTATCGAATTCCCCTGCCCCGCGCCCCCGAAGCCGCCGCCGCGTGCGAAGCCGCGTGGGGGCCGCTCACCGAACCTGCCGTGATTCCCATGCGCGCGGTGCTGGGCGCGATCGGTGCGTATGAATGGCAGACGCGCGGCGTGGACGTACCGGCGCTGGGCGCGCGCATCCACCCCCGCTATGGCGTGTTCTCGCCGGTACGCGGCGAATACCTCGACCTGATCGCGCAGGCCCCGCTGCCACCGGGCGCCACCCGCCGCGCCTTCGACATCGGCACCGGCACCGGGGTGATCGCCGCCCTGCTCGCCCGACGCGGCATCGAGGAGGTCGTCGCCACCGATCTCGACCCGCGCGCACTCGCCTGCGCGGCCGCCAACCTCGAACGCCTGGGCTACGCCGGACGCGTGCGTATGCAGGCGACCGACCTGTTTCCCGACGGCGTCGCACCGCTCGTGGTGTGCAACCCGCCATGGCTGCCAGCACGGCCGACGACGGCCATCGAGGCCGCCATCTACGACCCCGACAGCCGCATGCTGCGCGGTTTTCTCCAGGGGCTGGGCACACACCTCGCGGCCGACGGCGAAGCCTGGCTGATCTTGTCCGATCTGGCGGAGCATCTCGGTTTGCGCGATCGCGACAGCCTCCTGCAATTGTTCGCCGACGCCGGCCTGGAAGTGGCCGGCCGGCTCGATACCCGCCCTACCCATCGCAAGACCACCGACACCGATGACGCCCTGCATGCGGCCCGCGCGCGAGAGACCACGTCGCTGTGGCGTCTGCGTCGGCGCACCGGCTAACCCCCAGTGTCGGCGCGGCGGGCAAGTCAGTCGCGACACCCCCGACGACCGGCCGTCGGGCCGACGACGGCATGTAAAAAAAGCGTGAAGAAAGCCACTCCGCGACCACCGGAGCACGTGCCATAATCCAGGCATGGTCAGTCCCCTTCATCCCTCGGACGTCATGACGCCCGGCTTGCTCAGGGCGGTGACGGCGGCACCCGGCCCTGCCCGTTTCCGGGGCTTGCGACGTGCCCCAGCCATGCGGGCGCGGCGGAGGTGACATGAACGTCCTCGGCGTGGTCGGCTCGCGCTTTTTCCGGCAGTTGCTGGAGCGCCATCTCGCATTTCTTCCCGAGCCGCCGCGTTTCGCCGCGACGATCGCGGAAGCCAACGTCGCCCTCAACCGCCCGGTTGACCTGATCTGCCTGGAGCGCCACCTGCCCGACGGGTCGGGCTTCGCGTTGTCGCAGTCCCTGCGCCGCAACCCGGAAACCGCCAGCATCCCCATTCTGCTGCTCGCCACCGAGGTCGACCAGGCACTGAGCGCCGCCAGCCTTGAAGCGGGGATTACCGAAGTCTTCAGCAAGTACGAGCTCGAGCGTCTCGCCAACTACGTCGAGGAACGCATGCGCAGCGAAGACGCTGCGCTCCGACTGTCCGGCCGCGCGTTGCTGGTTGAAGACAGCGTGCCCGTGGCGCGCTTCATCCGCGCCGCCCTGGAACGCACCGGCCTGCGTGTGGATGCCTTCGCCAGCGCCGAGGAAGCACTGGAAATCCTGCCTCTCAAGGACTACGAAATCGCCTTGATCGACGTGCTGCTTGAGGGCAAGATGACCGGCCTTGGCCTGGTGCGAGTGATCAGGCAGAACAGCGAGGGGCGCAACCGGCGCATCCCCATCCTGGCGATGTCCAGCATGGAAGACGCGGCCCGCCGCATCGAATTGCTGCGCCAGGGGGCCAACGACTTCCTGTCCAAGCCCATGCTGGAAGAAGAACTGGTGGCACGGGTACGCAACATGGTGCGCCTCAAGCGCCTGCTGGACGAAACCGAAGCGCAGCGCGATCACCTGCGCCGACTGGCGATGACCGACCAGCTCACCGGCCTGTACAACCGCCACTACCTTGCCGAGATCGCCAGCCGCCGCATCGCCGAAGCGCATCGCCACAAGATCCCGGTCAGCCTGCTGGTGCTCGACATAGACCACTTCAAGCGTATCAACGACACTCACGGCCACGACATGGGCGACAGCGTGCTGGCCGAAACCGCCGCCAACATTCGCGCCACCTGCCGCGAGGGCGACATCGCCGCGCGCACCGGTGGCGAAGAGTTCGTGGTGCTGCTGATCAACACCTCCGGCGCCCGCGCCAAGCAGTTTGCCGACACGCTGCGCGCCCGCGTCGAAGCCAGCCGCCCCTCGGATGTACCGGTAACCGTCAGCATCGGCGTGGCCGAGGACAGCGGCAAGCACCAGAACACCTTCGAAACCCTGTTCAAGGCTGCCGACGCAGCGCTATACAAGGCCAAGGAATCCGGGCGCAATCGCGTCATCGGCGTCAGCGTGTAATCCTGCTCGGCCTCATTGCCCCGTGGCTGCTGTCGGGCCGCGATGGCCACGGGTACAGCGTCCCCGCGAGACGGCACAACAATTCGCAACACCCTCGCGCACCATCCAGCACTTTTGCGTTGCAGAATCATTACAATCGCGCTCCGACCCGCGAACCCGAGCTCTGCACGCACATGACCACCGACGGCTCCCCCAGGCATTTGGATGCATTTTTCCGCAGCGCGGCGAAATGGGGACTGGCCATGCTTTTCGTGGTGGTCTGGTATTGCCTCGCGCACTGGCTCACCCGCAGCCAGTTGGGGGTCAGCCCGGGGCCGAACGCCTGGCCGCACGATCTCGGCGCACACCTATTGATCGGCGCGCTGCTGTACACCATGGCTGGCAGCCTGCCACGCTTCATGATCGCGAGCGCCACGCTGCTGTCAGCCTTCACTTTTGCCAACGCACTCAAGTTGGGCGTGCTGGGCGGACCGATCATGCCGGACGACTTCGTCTCGGCACGCAACCTGTTTCTGTTGCTCGACGGCTGGCAGTTGTGGGGGAGCGTCGCGCTGCTGGCGGCGCCGCTGCTGTTGCTCGGCTGGATGTTCGCCTGGCGCGCGCCACGCGCCTGGGTCGCGCTTGGCGCAAGCGTAGGTGCAGCGGCGCTGGTCGTCGCCCATCCGCAACCGACCCACAAGTACCTGGATGCCCGTTTCGGCGACTGGGTATGGAACCAGCCAGGCAACTTCGAAGCCCGCGGCCTGCCCATTCACCTCGTCCAGGAAAGCGCCCGCAACCTCGCCCGCCAAGGACAAAAGCCCGACGCCGACGCGGTCGCTGCCGCGCTGGAGACGCTCGGCGACCGACCGGTCAGCCCCTTCATGCGCGTCGGCACGGGCAGCCTGCCGAACCGCAACGTGCACATGATCGTGCTCGAGTCGTTCTGGGATCCCGTGCCGCTCAAGGCCTCGAGGTTGTCCGCCGATCCGCTGGACCCGGCCTTCCGCAAGCTGTGGGCCGCCGCCGGCCATTCGCATATTCTTGCGCCGGTGTTCGGCGGCTACACCGCCAACTCCGAATTCGAGGCCTTGTGCGGTTTCCCGGTCACCCAGGATGCGGTCTTCTTCGAAGGCCGGCTACGCCGCGACGTCCCCTGTCTGCCGGGACATCTCGGCGAAGCAGGCTATCGCAGCATCGCCTCCCACCCCAACGCGGCGTCCTTCTGGAACCGCGTCAACGCCTACCGCCGCATCGGTTTCGAAGAATACTGGTCGGAGCGCAACTTCGTGCTCGACGACATGAACCGCGAGTTCCTCAGCGACGCCTCACTCTACCGCCAGGTGCTGGAACGGCTGGGACCGGACCTGAACGGTGAACGGCCTGTGTTCAACTACATCCTCACCTACTTCGGCCACCTCGACTACCCGCTCAACGCCGCCCGCCCGCCGGTGATCAAGACCCGCGACGGCAACCCCCATGTGCACGCCTACGCCAACACCGTGTACTACAAGTCGCGCGAGCTCATGGCGTTTCTGCGCGAGTTGCGCAAGCGCGACCCCAACGCCGTGATCGTGCTGTTCGGCGACCATCTGCCCTTCCTCGGAATCCACCACGGGGGCTACACCGAGTCCGGGCTGCTGGCGCGAAACCGCGGCGAGTTCAACGACCGGATGTACCGTACCCTCACCGCCACCCCCCTCATTGTCATCGACGGCAAGCGGGGACCGGTCAAGCTTGGCGACGTGCCGCTGTATCAACTGCCGGCCATCATTCTGGCGCTGCTCGGCGACAGCCGCGACACCCTGCTCACCACCACCGCGAGCACGCCGGACCGGCTTGGCGTCCGACCGCTGCCCGGCGTGCATTTCAACACCCAGGGCAAGAAGACCATCGCCTGCCGTGCCGACGACGTGCGCAAAGAATGCGAGGCATCCAGCCGCTGGCTGCAGGCAGTGCTGACCATCAAACAGGACGTATTCAGCGGCGACCAGCATGCGCTGCGCCATCTCGGCCGCGACACACCGGGCACCACGGTCGCGCTCGGCGAAGACGGGGCCCGCGATACCCGCCCCACGCGGTGAGAGCAAGCAGATCGCACATCTCATCGCTCAGGGTTTCTCGACCAGCGCCTCCGGCACTGCGTAACGCCCTACGAACGCGCGGTCGATCCGGTCCTTCCAGCGCCACACCCAATCCCCCCACCACCCCAGCGCCCCCCACGCGCCCAACGCATGGCCCGCGCCGGTGCTGACGAGGTAGAGCGCCCGCCGCTGCGGCCGCCATGGCTGCAAGGCCGCGCCGCGAAGCGCGCGCAGCAGGTTGTCCGCCAGCGGCGGGCCAGCCCGTACCGCGAACACGCCGGACTTGGGCCTGCGCTCGCTGTACGCAGCGCAGTCGCCCACGGCGAAAACACGCGGGTCGGACAGTGAACGCAGCGTACGATCCACCCGCAGATAGCCCTCCGCATCGGTCGCCAGGCCGGAGGCGGCCAGCCACGCGTGGGCGCGCGCACCAGCGCACACCAGCACCGTCGTCGCTGCCACGTCATCGCCGTTGGCCAGGCGCACCCGGCCATCCTCGACCGCGGTCACCCGGCTTCCCCCTCGCCACGCGATGCCGCGCGCCTGCATCAGCCCGGTTGCACGCCACTGCAGCAAGCGAGGCAAGCCGGTGAGCGGCCGATGCTCGGCACCGATCACGCACAAGCGCACCCGATCCGCCCCCATCCCATCAAACCGCGCACGCAACGCGAAAGCCAGTTCGATCGCGGCTGCACCGCCGCCAACCACCACTACCTGTTCGGGCCGCCCCTCCGCAACGCGTGCAAGCAGGGCTTCCATGCCCGCCACCAGGCCCTCGATCGGGCGCACCGGCACCACAGCTGTTTGCCCCACCACGACCGCTTGCGGCAGGTCTGCCGCGGCCGAACCGACGTCCAGCGACAACCAGTCGAACTCATGCGCTTCGCCGTCGTCGCACACCACCCGCCCGGTGTCACACAGCACGCCGGTACAGGCTGCGCGCACGAAGCGGGCGCCCGCGGCCTGCACCAAGGCATCGAGCGGTATTGCACACTCATCCAGCCGGTAGTGTCCCGCCAACCAACCGGGCAACATGCCCGAATACACCTGTCGCTCAACAGGCGCGACCAGGGTCAGCGACACCCCGGGCGGACGCGCCCTGGCAAAGCGTGCCAATACATGCACATGCGCATGCCCGCCGCCGACGAGAATCAACCGCTTCAAACGCCCTCCCCTTACCTGTTGCTGCAAACCACGTGCGACCGCGCATCACACCGTGCGGGAGATGGAATCTATGCCACCATGGCCTGTCTTCAGACTACCGCCAGCACACTTGCGGCAACACCCTGCCTGGCGCAAGACACATGCACACCCGACCGCCCAACGGAAGACAATGGTGCCTGAACCCGTGCCGCAGCAACACCTTTCTCCGGGCGGCTCAGGCCTTGACCAAGTCCGCGCCGACACATGCAGGGAAAGCACACCGAGACATTGCCCAATGCGCGCCATCATGCCCACGCAGCTCCCTCCCGGCATCCCTCGCCCTCTCGCGCGCTCATCACGCCTGGCGCGCTCCCCCGAATGGCGCCCGCAGCAACCATGACCGCAGCGGCGCACCCTCGGGTAGGCATCGTCGTGCCGGTCCTGAACGAGGCCGGCACCCTGCCCGATCTGCTCGCGCAGCTGCAGGCCCTGCGTGACAGTGACTGCGCGGTCGATATCGTCGTTGTCGACGGTGGCAGCGAAGACGGCTCGGCCGAACTGGTATCGGCCGCCCAACTGCCCCTGCTCAGCACCGCCAGCGGCCGGGCGCGACAAATGAACGCCGGCGCCGCCGCCGTCGACGGCGATGTTCTGCTGTTCCTGCACGCCGATACCCAGTTGCCCGCGCACGCGCTCGAGGCCGTGCGTCGTGCCGTGGCCGCTGGCGCGCACTGGGGACGTTTCGATGTGCACATCGACGGACGTGCGCGGCTGCTGCGGGTGGTGGCAACACTGATGAACCTGCGCTCGCGCCTGAGCGGCATTGCCACGGGCGACCAGGCCATGTTCGCGCGCCGCGACAGCTTCGAGCGCGTCGGGCGTTTTCCCGATCAGCCCTTGATGGAGGACATCGAACTGTCGCGCCGGCTCCTGCGTCTCGGACGGCCCGCCTGCCTGCGCCTGCGCGCAAGGACCTCCGGCCGGCGCTGGGAGCGCCGCGGCGTATGGCGCACCATCCTGCTGATGTGGCGGCTGCGTTGGGCCTACTGGCGCGGCGCCTCACCCGACGTGCTGGCGCGCGCCTACCGATGAAGCCTGTGCGCATCGTCATCCTCGCCAAGGCACCACGGCCCGGTGCCGTAAAGACCCGCCTGATTCCCGCGCTCGGCGCCGACGGCGCGGCACAACTCGCTGCGCGGATGCTGGACGACAGCCTCGCCGCCGCCTGCGCGGCCGCGGTCGGCACAGTGGAGCTATGCGCCAGTCCGACACTCCACCATCCCGACTGGCAGGGTTTCCACCTGCCTGCAGGCGTTGTCCACTCGGTCCAGGCAGAGGGCGACCTGGGTGCGCGCATGGCCGATGCCGCCGCCCGCACCCTCGCCGCAGGTGAATCGGTTATCCTCTCCGGCACCGATTGCGCCGAAGTCGCGCCCGCGCTGTTCCGCGACGCGGCTAGGCACCTGCACACGGCGGACGCCTGCATCCATCCGACCCAGGACGGCGGCTACGCCCTACTGGGGCTGAATCGCTTCGATGCCAGCTTGTTCGCGTCCATCCGCTGGAGCACCGATACCGTCGCGCGCCACACCCTGGACCGATTTGCGGCACTCGGCTGGCAGGTCGCGGTGGGGCCGATGCTTCACGACATCGACGAGCCCGAGGATCTGGCCCGGATGAGAAACCCGCCCACCGCAACCGGGCGCAGTTACAACTTCTGACGATGCGTTATCCAAGCGTGATCGAAATCGGCGCAACCGCCAGGCACAATCGATCCATCCGTATCCCTTCGTTTAAGCTCATTCCAAACTCAGGAGCACAGAACCCATGAAAGCCGCAGTCTTGATCATCACCGCATCCCTACTCGCGCTGGGCGGATGCGCCTCCAACCCCTACCAGGGCGAACACGCCCGTACCGCCACCGGGGCCACCATCGGCGCAGGCGCCGGCGCCGTGATCGGCCGTGCCGTCTCCGGCCGTAGCGACCGCACCAAGGGCACGCTCATCGGTGCCGCTGTCGGTGCCACCGTCGGCGGCCTGATCGGCCGACAGATGGACCAGCAGGAAGCCGAATTGCGCCAGCAAATGGCCGGTACCGGCGTGGAAATCCAGCGCGAAGGCGACACCATCCGCCTGCAGGCACCGGAGAACATCACCTTCGATACCGCCCGCTCCGACGTCAAGCCGCAGTTCCGACCGGTGCTCGACCAACTCGCCTATAGCGTCGGGCAGTACCCGAATACCATCGTGCGCGTCGAAGGCCACACCGATTCGGTCGGCGCCGCCGCCTACAACCAGACCTTGTCCGAGAACCGCGCCGGCAGCGTGGCGAGCTATCTGATCCAGCGCGGCGTACCCTACAACCGCGTCGAAGCTTACGGTCACGGCTTCAACCGCCCGATCGCCGACAACAACACCGAATGGGGCCGTGCCCAGAACCGCAGAGTAGAGATCCTGCTGATCCCCATCCAGGGTTGAGCACCTGACCTAACCCCGAGGGGCACACCGGACGAACTGCGTGCCATCGTCGCGCACCGCGGCCTTCTGACGGCGCCCGGTCTCCCCTCTTCACCCTGACGCGGTCGCGGGTTACTCTTCGCCTTCCGGCGCGTTGTTGCGCCGACTTGCGACCGCCATGGCTCTCTTCGAAGAACACCCGCTACGCCAGCAACTCAGCGACGAAATCCATGCCCGCCCGCCGGTGCCCCTGGACGTCCCGGAGTTCGTCACCTATCTCGCCTTCCTGCATGTGGACGGCAGCGTCGGCCGCGAGGATGCGCATCTACGTGCGCTCGCCGCGCAACTCGGTCTGCCCGAGCCGGATACCAGCAACAGCCACCTGTTTCTTGAAGGCAGCGAGTTCCGCCTCAAGTGGCAACGTCACAACGAATATTCCAGCTATGCCTTCTATCGCCGCGCCAACTCGACCGACGGTCGCGACGACGACGCCTTGCTGGCGGTGCCGGCCGAGTGGCGCGGCAACATCCCCGGCCAGTTGATCGTTGCGACCCACGTGGAGGTGCGGCCGGTCGCGGAAGTGCCGCCCGACACCGTCATGCAGCAACTGTCACCGCGCGGACAAAACCTGGTGGCGGCCCAAGTGGCGGACGGAGCCGGCTGGGCGTTCACCGATTTCCACATCCGTGACGGATTTTCTCGCTATCTGCTGGTAGACAGTGCCTTTACCCCGCGCCAGGCGGGGCGCATGGTGCAGCGCCTGCTCGAGATCGAAACCTATCGCGTGCTCGCGTTGCTGGCCTTTCCGGTCGCCAAGGAAGTCGGACGGCTGTTGTCGCGCGCCGAGGACGAACTGGCCGACTTGATGGACCGCATGGGCAACGCCCAGTCGTCGGACGACGAGCGCCAGGTGCTCGGCCGCCTCACCCGTCTCGCCGCCGATGTGGAGCGTTCCGTCGCCCGCACCACCTTCCGTTTCGGTGCCGCGGCGGCCTACTACCGGCTGGTGCAGCAACGCGTCGAGGAGTTGCGGGAGGTGCGCATCAGCGGCTTTCCGACGATACGCGAGTTCATGGAGCGCCGGCTCGCCCCCGCGATCGCGACTTGCACCACCATCGCCCGCCGCCAGGAAGACTTGTCTGCGCGTATTGCACGCAACTCACAGCTTCTGCGCACGCGCGTAGACATCGAACTGGAACGGCAGAACCAGGAACTGCTCGCGCAGATGAACCGGCGCGCCAAGCTCCAGCTGCGCCTGCAGGAGACCGTCGAAGGCTTGTCGGTGGTGGCCATCACCTACTACGGCTCGCAGCTGGTGAACTACCTCGCCAAAGGCGCCAAGGCGTGGCTGCCGGCGTCACCTGAGCTGCTCACCGCCACATCCATTCCCTTGATTGCCGGACTGGTGTACCTCGGACTGCGCCGCACCCGCCACTTGCTGTCGCGCGAGGAAGGCTGAGGACGACGCGTCACGCAGCCGGCGCCTGCGGGCAGGACGCAAAAAAGCCCGCTCGAAAGCGGGCTTTTTGGTGTGTCCCAGAGGCCTGTGCTGGCCGGCCCCGGAACAGGTTCAGCGCGATACCTGCAGCAGGCGGATCACGTCGCGGTCGTTCGGCAGCGCGTAATCGTGCGCACGAATGATCCGGCCATCCTCGGTACGAACCAGCTTGATGTTGATGTAGGTCAGGTTCGCGGCAACCGAGTAGGTACCAACCAGCACCATGGTGGCCGCGTGCGAGCGGGCGATGTCCTTGATCTCGCGCGACAGCAGCAACTCGCCGGTACCTTCCTGCACGAACACGTCGCCGCGCAGCTTCAGCTCCTTGATGTTGAGGCCGCGCTGCACCAGCGCCGACGAATACTGCTCGGACAGGGTCCGGCCCAGCGGTGCCGAGCGGCGCAGATCATTGATGTTGACCACGGTCGCGACGAGGATGGGCGCATCGCCCAGATAGTCGCGCGTCAGCCCTTCCACCAGCGTACCGACAGCGGCACGGTTGGTGGACATGAACTGGTCCTGGGCGATCGTTTCGTAGGTGGGATCGACGCGGGTGTTGGCGGGCTTCTGGGCGCAACCGACCACCGTGGTGGCCGCGATCAGCGACGCGATGATGAGCTTGTTCATTGCGCGACCACCCCCATGACCTTGGTCGTCGGAGCCGGCGTGGCCCGGGCGAACAGATATGCGTCGTCTTCCTCGATGTAATAGACGTCGGTCTTGCGCGCAAGGTAGCGGCCGCCGCTGGAAATCGTCGTGGTGAGGATGAGCTCGGTGTGGGTCGGGCCACCGGTGTAGGTACTGGCCGCGTAATCGGCCGCAGCGGCAAGCGCGAGACCACCGACCAGCTTGGCATCGAGGTGTTCGTTGCGCAGGCCGTAGGCGGCATAGAGGCCGGCCGTGAGCATGGTGTAGATACCCGGCACGAAGTGCGGGCGATCACTGTTGTGGCGGATCACCAGGGTTTCGTAGCTGACCTCGACCGGCGCGTCGGCATTCATGCGCACCGACTTGCCGCCCTGGACCAGCTCGGTGATCAGGAACTGGCGGAAAGCCTTGTCGAAATGGCTGGCGTTGGGCGGCTCGGCAACGAACATGTCGGTGCTGGAGCCGACTCCGGACTGGTCGAGGAACAGCGCGGTCTGCGCGATCACATCACGCGACAGGAGCTCCCAGTGCCCGGCGGACCGTACTTTCTTCTGCACGGTGAGTTCGAAGTTCTCGGCGACCGGAATCGGCGAGGTGGCACACCCGACCAGTGACGCAGCCACACCGGCCGCGACGGCGAGTTTTGCAAATCGTGAGAGCGACATGAGAGCTCCTCGGAGACTATTGATTGAACCTTGCATCGGACGCGCCGCACAGAGCGCGGCAACCGCTTATGCACGGAAGATACCTACAAGCGGCCCGAAATGCAACAATTCCTTTCATTGCAGGCACTACGGCGCGATTCTGAACCCGTTACTCTAGGTTCGCAAGCCAAATCGCATGTTACCCGGGGTTGGCGTTGCATTTGCGAGTCACGCAACTGCGTCGCGTCCCCGCTTTTCCACCGGCACAAAGTGCGATTCCGATGCAGCTTCGGGTGCGTGCCGTGGCAGTTTCCAGGATAATCGCGCTTTCCGTCCCATGTTGCTGGATCGCGCATCGTGTCCTCTCCCCTTTTCGAGTCCTCTCTTTCCAGTTTGCCCCTGCTTGGCCGGGGCAAGGTTCGTGACATCTACGCGGTCGGCGACGACAAGCTGCTGATCGTCACCAGCGACCGGCTGTCGGCATTCGACGTGGTGCTGCCCGATCCGATCCCGGACAAGGGACGCGTGCTCACTGCGCTGGCAAACTTCTGGTTCGAGCGCCTGGGTCACATCGTCCCCAATCAATTGACCGGCATCGCGCCGGAAGACGTCGTACGAGACGACGAACGCGCCCAGGTGGCCGGCCGCGCACTGGTCGTCAAGCGACTCACGCCACTGCCCATCGAAGCGGTGGTGCGCGGCTACGTGATTGGCTCGGGCTGGAAGGACTACCAGCAGACCGGCGCCATTTGCGGCGTGGCGCTTCCGCCCGGGCTGCAGCAGGCGGCAAGACTGCCCGCGCCGATTTTCACGCCCGCCAGCAAGGCCGAAGTCGGCGATCATGATGAAAACATTTCCTTCGACCAGGCCCGGGCGCGCTGTGACGCGACCCTGGCAGCGGTGCTGGCCGACACCGGCAAGACCGGCGCCGGCCTGGCCGCCGAAGCACGCGACGCGGCGCTGGCCTTGTATTCGGAAGCTTCCGCGTACGCCGCGACACGTGGCATCATCATTGCCGATACCAAGTTCGAGTTCGGCGTCGATGCGGCCGGAACCCTGCACCTGATCGATGAAGCGCTCACCCCCGACTCCTCCCGCTTCTGGCCCGCCGACGCGTATCGCGAGGGCATCAGCCCGCCCAGCTACGACAAGCAGTTCGTGCGCGACTACCTCGAAACGCTGGACTGGGACAAAACCCCGCCAGCGCCGCGCCTGCCTGCCGACGTGCTGGAAAAGACCGCGGCAAAATACCGCGAAGCCTACGAGCGGCTGACCGGACGCACGCTGGACTGAGCACGGCACACACGACGCCGTGGCAACGACCACGGCGCATGCTTGGGAGACACCTCGGTGATCCGGCCCGGACCGGCTCGCTCGCGTACGCGGCAGTCCTCGTCGCGCGCCCATCCGCCCTCCATCCCTTCGAAACCTGCCACCACCCCACTGCATTCCGTCCTTGCACGCACGCTGATCGCTTCCGATACTGAACGGGAGGTCGGCACTTGAACTCGCGGTGCATGCCGGCCTCAAAGACCACAGGCGGCGGCCGCAGCGAAGGCGCCCGTTCCTGCGCACCCTGTGCCGTCGCCCCACCCACGCAGCGGAGGTGTTCATGGACAAGTCATTGCATTCGCTTGATCGCCATTTCAACCTGCCCCACGTTCGCGAGGTCGACACCCTGCGCGCGCTGCATTGGCTGCGCCTGGGTTGGGATGACCTGCGCGAAAACGCGTTCGCCAGCCTCGCCTACGGCACCTTCTTCGCGGTACTTGGCTATTTCATCATCGGCTACGCGGCGCAGAAACCGTACCTGATCACGGCCTCGATCTCGGGCTTCCTGCTGGTCGGCCCGCTTGCCGCGGCCGGTCTGTACGTGATCTCGCGCCAGCATGCGGAGCGCCAGCCGGTAAGCCTGATGAGTTCGCTGCGTGGGTTGCGCACGCATGGCGAATCCTTGCTGTCGATCGGCATCGCGCTGGCCATCGTGATGATCGGCTGGGAGCGGATCTCCGCCGTGTTGTTCGCCTTGCTGTTCCCGGCCGATCTGCCGGAGGTGCACAACTTCTTCCGCGACGTCTTTCTGTCCGGCAATTATCTGGGTTTCGTCGCGACCTACATGCTGATCGGCGGCATGCTGGCGGCGCTGGTGTTCGCCCTCACAGTGGTGGCAATCCCGATGCTGATGGAGCGCGACACCGACATGGTGACCGCGATGATGACGAGCTTGCGCGCGGTGAGCATGAATCTGCCGGCGATGGCGGTGTGGGCGGCGGTGATCGTGGTGGCGATGGCGGTCGGCTTTGCCACCCTGATGATCGGCATGGTGGTGATCCTGCCCCTGCTGGGCCATGCCAGTTGGCACGCCTATCACGATCTGGTCGATTGAGCCGCTCGATTGCGGCGATTCGACGCGATCGCGCACCAAGCGTTTAGAATAGGTGCAGGCCTCGGGGTGTGTCCGCTTCCTGCAACGGTCGGTGCGGACACACTCGTGGCATCGTGCAGTGGTTCCGCCACGCCCTTTACGTCGAGGGCCGAACGCATGCGATGCCCGCGCGAGGCCCACGTGAAAGCACGATCTTCGATGCCCTCCGACCCGGGGAGGGCGCCGGTGCGGCGCCGGTCGTTGCCACTTCGCCAACCGTCTGATCAGGTATTCGCCCAGCCACCGCTTCCTGCCTCTTTGCCACACGGATCTCCATGACCAATCCGCTTCTCGATTTCTCCGCCCTGCCGCGTTTCGACGCCATCCGTCCCGAACACGTCGAACCGGCCATCCGCGAACTACTGGAAGAAAACCGCAAGCTCATCGACCGGCTGGTCGCCTCCGACGCCACCCCCACCTGGGACGACTTCGTCGTGCCGATGACCGAGGCAGGCGAACGCCTCGGCCGCGCCTGGGGCGTGGTCGGGCATCTGCACAGCGTCATGGACGTGCCCGAATGGCGCGATGCCTACAACCACATGCTGCCGGAGATCTCCGCCTTCTACGCCGACGTCGGCCAGAACGAGCAGTTGTTCGCCAAGTACAAAGCCTTGCACGCCGCCGAGTACGCGCACCTTGCGCCGGTACGCCAACGCATCCTGGACCACGAACTGCGAGACTTCCGCCTGTCCGGGGCGGAACTGCCGGAGGCCGACAAGCCGCGCTTCAAGGCCATCCAGGAGGAACTCTCGGCGCTCGCCGCCAAGTTCTCCGAAAACGTGCTCGATGCCACCAACGCCCACGCCGAATGGGTCGACAACGAGGCCGATCTGGCGGGTATTCCCGACGTGGTGGGGGCCGCCGCGCGCGCGGCGGCCGAGAAGGCCGGCAAGCCGGGCTGGAAGTTCAGCCTGCACATGCCATCCTATTTGCCGGTGATGCAGTACGCCGACAACCGCGAACTGCGGGCCCGGCTCTACCGTGCCTACGCGACCCGCGCATCCGAGTTCGGCGATGCGGCACTCGACAATGGCCCACTGATCGGCCGCATTCTCGCGCTGCGCGCCGAAGAGGCCGGTCTGCTGGGCTTTGCGAACTTTGCCGAGGTGTCGCTGGTGGCCAAGATGGCAGAATCGCCGGCCCAGGTGCTGGATTTTCTGCGCGAACTGGCGGCCAAGGCCAAGCCGTTTGCCGAGCGCGACCTTGAGGAACTAAACGAGTTCGCGCGCAGGGAATTCGGCCTGGCCGACCTCCAGCCGTGGGACGTCGCCTACGCTTCCGAGAAGCTGCGGCAGGCGCGCTACGCGTTCTCCGAGCAGGAGGTGAAGCAGTACTTCCCCGAGCCCAAGGTGATCGAGGGCTTGTTCGGCGTGATCCGCAAACTCTACGGCGTGGATATCCTCCCCGAGGAGGCGCCACGCTGGGACCCGGCGGCACATTTCTTCCGCATCGAACGCAACGGCGACCAGATCGGCCATTTCTACCTCGATCTGCACGCCCGCGAGACCAAGCGCGGCGGCGCGTGGATGGACTCGGCGCGCAGCCGCCAGCTCACCGCGCGTGGCGTGCAAACACCGGTTGCCTACCTGGTGTGCAACTTCCCCGGTCCGGTCGGCAACAGGCCTGCGACCTTCACCCACGATGACGTCGTCACGCTGTTCCACGAATGCGGTCACGGCCTGCACCACCTGCTGACCCAGGTGGACGAACTGGCCCTGTCCGGCATCCATGGCGTGGAATGGGATGCGGTGGAACTGCCCAGCCAGTTCATGGAGAACTTCTGCTGGGAATGGGACGTCCTGTCCGGCATGACCAGCCACGTCGATAGCGGCGAACCGCTGCCGCGCGCACTCTACGACAAGATGATCGCCGCCAAGAACTTCCAGAGCGGCATGCAGACGGTGCGCCAGCTGGAGTTCGCGATGTTCGACCTGCGCCTGCATGGCGAAGTGGAAGCGCACGACGGGCCGGTGGACTACGCCCGGGTGCTGGCCTTGCTCGACGAGGTGCGCCGCGAAGTGGCGGTCATCGTGCCGCCGGAATGGCATCGTTTTCCCAACAGCTTCTCGCACATTTTCGCCGGCGGCTACGCGGCCGGCTATTACAGCTACAAGTGGGCGGAAGTACTGTCCGCCGACGCGTTCGAGGCCTTCGAGGAAGCCGGCAGCGGCAAGGGTTCGCTGCTCGACCCGGTCACCGGCGAGCGTTTCTGGCGCGAGATTCTCGCCGTCGGCGGCAGCCGTCCGGCGATCGACTCATTCAAGGCGTTCCGCGGGCGCGAACCGAAGGTCGACGCCCTGCTGCGCCACAACGGCATGGTGACCGCATGAACCGCAACACCTTCGTGATCGCACTGGCGCTGCTCATCGCAGCGGGCGGCGCATCCGCTCAGCGCATCTACAAGTGGACCGACGAACAGGGGCGCCTGCAGTTCTCCGATCGTCCGCCGCCGCCCGGCGTACAAGCCGAGGAGCAGCGGGTGTTCTCGGGACGTGCCGAACAAGTACCCTCGTTTTCGATCCGCGCTGTTGCCGCCAACTTCCCGGTGGCACTGTACACCGCCGAAGGCTGCGGCGCCCCCTGCGACAACGCCCGCCAGTTGCTCGCCGCACGCGGCATTCCCTTCACCGAGCACAGCGTCGAGGGCACGGAGGAAGGTCTGGAAACCTATCGCCAGATCTTTGGCAGCCCGGAAACCGTGCCCGCAGCCACCGTAGGCCGCCAGATCCTCAAAGGCTTTTCGGAGGAGAGCTGGCATACGCTGCTGGATCAGGCAGGTTATCCTCGTACCGCCCCGCCGCCGCTGTAGGCGGCCGCTGACGGCCGGCCGGGCAGGAGTGTTCAGCGACGGCGCGTGAGGCTGGCGAACAGTAGCGGCAGGCGCTCCGGCAGCCGCCGCACATCATCGATGATGGTGTAGCGGGCGGCGCCGAATATCTGCTCCACGTAGCGATCGGCGTGCGGATCCAAGGTCAGGCAGTAGCAATCCACGCCCTGGCTGCGCAACCCCTCCACGGCCTTTCTGGCGTCCTGGCGCAGGGTTTGCGGATCGCGTTCGTCGATGTCGGCCGGCTCGCCGTCGGTGATCACCAGCAACAGCTTGCGCCGCGTCGGCTGTCGCGCGAGTTTGCGTGCGGCGTGACGCATGGCCGCTCCCATGCGGGTGGACAGGCCGGCACGCATGCCGGCCAGACGCGCCTTGACGTGCCCATCCAGCGGTTCGGAAAAATCCTTGAAACAGGTATAGCGCACATCGTGGCGGCCGTCGCTCGAGAAGCCGTGGATGGCAAAGGCGTCGCCGATACCGGCAATGGCGGTGGCAATCAAGGCACTCGCCTCGCGGGTGAGCGAAAGCACGCTACCCTCGGCGCCGCGCACGCTTTCGTTGGCGGACTCGGACAGATCCAGCAGGATGAGCACCGACAGGTCGCGACGATTGATCTGGTTGCGCAAGGTCATGCGCAGGTCGGGCTGGCGTCCGCTGCGCAGATCGACCATCGCATCCACGACGGCGTTGATGTCGAGCTCATCGCCATCCTCCAGCTTGCGCAGACGGCTGACGCCTTGCGGGCGCAGGCGATCGACGATCTGGCGGATGCGCGCCGCCACCGGCTTGTGCGCCGCAAGAATGGCGTCGATGGCGGCGGGGTCGCCGCGCGCCGCACCTCGTTCATACACCGTCGCCCAGTCGGGTCGGTACAGTTGCACCCGATAGTCCCACTCGGGGTAGTGCACCGGTTCGGGCAACGGCGCGCGGCCCTCACGTTCGTTGAAGGTGGTGCCGTCATCGTCGTAGAGCACGCCGTCCAGGGTCCAGATCTCTTGCGCGTCATCGCCTGCGGTCTCGACCTCAACCTCGTTGACGAAGGCGGTCAAGGGTACCCGCTTGCGCACCGGGGCGCGAACATCGATGCCCCAGGCCGGCTCGTGCAACAGCGCGAACTCTTCGGCCTGCCACAGCATGCGGTTGTCGTCGCGGTAGGCGATGCGAAGCCCTTCGAGCACACGCAGGCTGGGCATCATGCGGCGGTCGTCGAACAGCTCGAAAGCCATCAGGCCGAAGGCCAGGCTGAGGCGTACATCCGTGAACTGCTGCGCGGGCATCGCATGAAAGCGCGCAAGCAGCGCATCCACCGCGCCGTCGCCGGTCGTCGCCGACGGCTCCAGCAGCCCCAGCGCAAAAGCTTCGATCAGCGGCATCGCCTCGTGCTGCGGCGCCCCACCGCCCGCCCCGTGAAAACGGCGCCACAAGCGCGCCAGCCCGGGAAACCGGCGGATCGCACAGGACTCCACCCGGGCGTCCTCGAGCAGACCGACGAAGAAACGCTGGGCCGGGTTCAAGCGCTCGTCCGCCAGCGGCGCATCGGCATACACCACATGGGCGGCCAGATGTGCGGCCATCGCCCGATACAGATCGACTCCGCTCGGACTGCCCTCCCCCCGCGCCGGACCGTCGCCGCCGGGCGGCCCGGGCAAATCGTCCACCGCGTCGGGCAGATGGATCGCGCCACCGGCCAGGTAGGGTCGGTGGTCGGCGCCATCCTCGGGGCTGGGGCGCAGGAAGAAGTCCCGCCCCCACAAGGCACGCAGATAGAAGTTGAGCTTGCGCTGGCTGTCGACGAACAGCGTGCCGCGCCGCTCACGCTGCAGCACGGCGCGGCTGTCCTCGGTTTCCAGTCCGAAGTAAGCCACTTGGCCGGCGAAATCACGGGCATAGGCTTCGGCGCCGAAGTCCACCCAGCGCCGCAGGCCGGACAGGCTGAGCCGGGCAAGCAGTGTGTCGAGCTGCCCGAGCATGACGCGCAGGCCGCGCGGCGCCCGGGACGCAAGCCGGTGCAACAGGGCAAGATAGGCGCTCAAGGCCTGCCCATCACCAAGACGGCGGGCTGCGGTGGGCAGGGTGTCCAGCACGAGCGCGATCACCGCGCCCGAGGTCAGCGACGACAGTTTCATCACCGCGGTACTGCATTCGCCGATCGTGTCCTCGCCGCATTCGCGTGCGACCGCCGGCAGGTGCGTCAGCCACGCCAGCAGCAGCTCGCCGCCGCGGCCAAGCTGGACGATGGCGCCCGCCCCTTCCAGCCAGGCCGCCAGCCCTTGCGGCGACAGCGCGCGGCCGGCATCCGCTGCCAGCGCATCCAGAGTATCGGCCAGTACCGGCGCGGCGGCGACAAGCGCCGGGCGGTAGTCGTCGAGATTCGGGCTCATCGCCATCGCACCCGGTTCAGCCGAAGCAGCTGTCCACCGCCGCCGACAAGGTGTCGCGCATGTCGGGGTCGTCGGTGATCGGGCACACCAAGGCCATCTCGCAGGCCTCGCGCGGCGCGATGCCGCGCGCAATGAGCTGGCCGGCATACACCAGCAGGCGCGTCGACAAGCCCTCGTCCAGCCCGTGGCCCTTGAGGTTGCGCGAGCGCTCGGCCACGCCCACGAGCCTGGCAGCCGTTGCCGCGTCGATGCCGGCCTCGTGGGCCACTACCTCGGTTTCGATCTCCGGTATCGGAAAGTCGAAGTCCATGGCGCCGAACCGCTGCTTGGTGGACTGCTTGAGGTCCTTCATCAGGCTCTGGTAGCCCGGGTTGTAGGAAATCACCAGGTGAAAGCCGGGGTCGGCGGTGACCAGCTCACCCTTCTTCTCCAGGGGCATCACGCGGCGGTGGTCGGTCAGCGGGTGGATGACCACGGTGGTGTCCTGGCGGGCCTCGACAACTTCGTCCAGGTAGCAGATCGCTCCAATGCGCGCGGCGATGGTCAGCGGGCCGTCCTGCCAGCGGGTGCCGTTGATGTCGAGCAGAAAGCGCCCGACCAGGTCGGAGGCGGTCATGTCCTCGTTGCAGGCCACGGTGATCAGCGGACGGCCGAGCTTCCAGGCCATGTACTCGACGAAGCGGCTCTTGCCGCAGCCGGTAGGCCCCTTGAGCATCACCGGCATGCGTGCGGCGTAGGCGGCCTCGAACTTGGCCACTTCGTTGCCCACGGGGCGGTACCAGGGCTCACGGCGGATCTGATACTGGTCTATGTCGATGCTCATTCCTTGGTCTCCGAAAACCGGCGGCCGTCGTGGTGGCGACCGCCGGCGGGTCACACCGTCTTGCCGCGGTAGATCACCATCGAGGCGCCCTGCGACTGCCTGAGGTTGTCATAGCCGATCAGGCGCACGTGGTTGCCGGGATTGGCGGCATGGCACGCCTCGGCCTCGGCAAGAATGGTGTCCACGTCGGTCTCGCCGAACATCGGCAGCTTCCACATGTACCAGTAGGCGTCCATCAGGTATTCCGGTTCGGTATGCTCGACGGCCGGGTTCCAGCCGCGTGAAACGATGTAGGCCACTTGCTTGCGGATGTCCTCCGGGCTCATCGGGGGGAGGTAGGAAAAGGTCTCGAATTTGCGGCTCGCCGGGTCGGACAGCCGGCTGGTGTAGTCCTGCATCTCGCTCATGTGTGTCTCCTCGGACAAAGTGGAAATCGCTGATGGGGTGGGCCATGGGGCCCGGCCGGCCGCCCCTCCGCCATGGCGGAGCGCGCGCGAGGGAGAGGAACGCTGACGGGCGCCGGCACGGGACGGGAAATGTGGAGAATGCCGACGTCAGCGATGCGCGATGTCGAGCTTGTCCACCGTGTCGAACTCGAACTTGATTTCCTTCCAGGTTTCCATCGCCACGCGCAACTCCGGGCTGTGGCGGGCCGCCTGGGTCAGCACCGCCTTGCCCTCCTTTTCCACCTGCACGCCCTCGTTGCGCGCCTTCACGCAGGCCTCCAGCGCCACGCGATTGGCCGCCGCCCCAGCGGCGTTGCCCCACGGGTGACCGAGCGTGCCACCACCAAACTGCAGCACCGAGTCGTCGCCGAAGATGTTGACCAGCGCTGGCATGTGCCACACGTGGATGCCGCCGGAGGCCACCGGCAGGATGCCTGGCATGGAACCGAAGTCCTGGTCGAAGAAGATGCCGCGGGCGCGGTCCTCGCGGATGAAGCGGTCGCGCATCAGGTCTATCCAGCCCAGGGTGGCCTCGCGATCGCCCTCGAGCTTGCCGACCACGGTGCCGGAATGCAAGTGATCGCCGCCTGACAGACGCAGGGCCTTGGCGAGCACGCGGAAGTGGATGCCGTGGTGCGGATTGCGGTCCAGCACCGCGTGCATGGCGCGGTGGATGTGCAGCAACACGCCGTTGTCGCGGCACCAGTTGGCCAGCCCGGTGTTGGCGCAGAAGCCGCCGGTGAGGTAGTCGTGCATGACGATGGGCGCGCCCAGCGACTTGGCGTACTCCGCGCGTTTGTACATCTCCTCCGGCGTCGGGGCGGTCACGTTCAGGTAGTGGCCCTTGCGCTCGCCGGTTTCGTGCTCGGCCTTGTGGATGGCCTCCATGACGAAATCGAAGCGCGGCTTCCAGCGCATGAAGGGCTGGGAGTTGACGTTCTCGTCGTCCTTGGTGAAATCCAGCCCGCCGCGCAGGCACTCATACACCGCGCGCCCGTAGTTCTTGGCCGACAGACCCAGCTTGGGCTTGATGGTGCAGCCCAGCAGTGGCCGGCCGTATTTGTTCATGATGTCGCGTTCGACCTGGATGCCATGGGGCGGGCCACCGCAGGTCTTGACGTAGGCGATGGGAAAGCGCACATCCTCCAGGCGCAGTCCCCGAATCGCCTTGAAGCCGAAGACGTTGCCGACCAGCGAGGTGAACACATTCACCACCGAGCCTTCCTCGAACAAGTCGATCGGATAGGCCACGAAGGCGTAGAAGCAGGTGTCGTCGCCCGGCACATCCTCGATCGCGTAGGCGCGGCCCTTGTAGTAGTCGAGGTCAGTGAGCAGGTCGGTCCACACCGTGGTCCAGGTGCCGGTGGAGGATTCGGCGGCAACCGCGGCCGCGGCCTCTTCGCGATCGACGCCCGGCTGCGGGGTGATCTTGAAGCAGGCGAGAATGTCGGTGTCCTTGACCGTGTAGTTCGGCTCCCAATAGGTGCCGCGATACTCCTTCACGCCCGCGTTCCAGGTCTTGACTGCCATGTCGTCCTCCGATTCGTTCTGGGTCTGGGTTCCGGCCCCGCCGCGTGGCGCGACGGCTTGAACGCATCATGCGCAAGGATTAACATAAATAACAGTCACGGTTTTCTATTCAATACATAGATTTTTATCTATAAAGTTTTTCCTCAATGAGCGAAGGGGAGTTCACCCATGCGCCATGCCACGTTCCGGCAACTCGAGATCTTCGAGGCCATCGCCCGCCACGGCAGCTTCACCCGGGCCGCCGAGGCTTTGTACCTGACCCAGCCGACGGTCTCGATGCAGATCAAAAAGCTCACCGACGTGGCTGGCACCACGCTGTTCGAGCAGGTCGGCAAGCGCATCGTGCTGACCGAAGCGGGACAGGATCTGGCCCACGCGGCGCGTGACATCTTCGCCATTCTCGAACGCTTCGAGATGACGGTGGCCGAGCGTCAGGGCCTGAAGCGCGGCCGCCTGCGACTGGTGGCGATCACCACCGCCTCTTACTTCGCACCGCGCCTGCTGGGGGCATTCTGCCAGCGCTACCCGGGCATAGAGGTGTCTCTGCGGGTGTCAAACCGCGAGCAGGTGCTTGCGAGCATGGCGGACAATCTCGATGACCTCTACATCCTCGGCCAGCCTCCCGAGGACGTGGACCTGGTCGCCCTGCCCTTCATGGAGAACCCGCTGGTGGTGATCGCCGCGCCGGATCATCCGCTTGCACGGGGCGGGCAGGCATCGCTCGCGCAACTGGCGGCCGAACCGTGGTTGATGCGCGAGGCGGGCTCCGGCACGCGCAAGGCCATCGAGCGCCTGTTCGCCGCCCATGATCTGGAAATCCGCCCGCGCCTCGAGCTCGGCTCCAACGAGGCGATCAAGCAGGCGGTGCTCGCCGGCCTGGGCATCTCGGCCCTGTCGTCGCAGGCGCTCGACCTCCATCCGGTCGGTCAGTTCGCCATCGTGCCCGCCGAACACTTCCCGATCCGCCGCCACTGGCATGTCGCCTACCCGGCCGCCCGCACGCCCTCCCCCGCCGCACGCAGCTTCGTCGCCTTCCTGATGGACGGCGCAAGCACCGACCGCGGCCCCTAGCAGTCTGTCGGACTTGACGCACGCCGGGCGAGCCCAGCCCGATGCAGATGTGACGATGTTTAACGTCCGCCCCCACCCCCGCGGGCGGGCAGCCCGGTAGACTGCCAATCATCCGACCTTCACGCCAACGACATTCACGGCGCTCCCCCGAGCAGCCCGTGGTTGTGCCCCCCATGGCCAGACGCAGATCCGCCCCGCCCGCAGTCCCCGTATCGCTCGCCGCGCCAGGCCGGCTCGCCCGCGCCACGCGCGGCGCGCCTCTGCTGCGGCTGGCGATGCTGGCACTGGCCCTCGCCGGTGCGCCACTGCTCTTCGCCACCAGCACGCTAATCGCCGGCACGCCCCGCGACCTGAGCGCGGCGGTGTGGGGCATCATCAGCTATACCCGCTGGCCACAGCCCCCCGTGCCGCTCCGAGTGTGCGTGCTCGGCAGCACCCGGCATGCCGAGGCCATCGCGCGCACCGCCGAGTGGGCGGCCCCTCAGCTCGAGGTCGCGTTTCCGCAGATCACTCTGGCGCATGCGGCCGACGCCTGCGACGTCGTCCATGTCGGCCACCTCGCCGACGACGAGCGCCTGGCGCTCATCCACTCGCTGGTCGGCCGGCCGGTGCTGAGCATCGGCGAAGGCGACGATTTCTGCTCGGCCGGCGGCATGTTCTGCATCGACACCAGCGACGGCGGCCTGCGCTTCGGCGCCAATCTCGATGCGCTGTCGCGCAGCCCGCTGCGAGTCAATCCACAGGTGCTCCGGCTGGGCCGCGAACTCAACGGGAGGCGGTCATGAGCACCCGCCCCGCCCTTCCCCTGTCCACGCCGCGCGGCCGCGAACGTTCCGCACGCACCACGCTGTTCCATGCGCTGCGCCGCGCCTATGTCGGCTCCACCGTGTTCGCCCTGGCCTTCGCCGGCGCCGCCCTGCTGGTGGTCACGCTGATCGCGCTACGGGCGCAGGTGGAAGACAACCTCAACCTGGTGGCCCGCACCATCGCCTATGCAGCGGAGGCCGCAGTGATGTTCGACGACCGCGACACCGCCGGCGAAATCCTCGCCCAGGTCGTGGCCCGCGAGCACCTGGCGATGGCCGAGATCGTCTCGGCCGACGGCGACCGGCTCGCCCGCCAGGAGCGGGTGGCCGATGCGGCGTTGCTGCGCATCGGCACCCAGGCCGCCGGCTGGCTGCTGCCCGGGCCGGTGAGCGCAGAGATCCGTCACGAGTTGCGGCTGCTGGGCGAGGTGACCATCGTCGGCGATGGCTCGGCGCTGGTCGGCTTCATTGCCACGGTCGTTTCGATCGGCCTGGCCTGCATGGCCCTGGCAGGGCTCGCCGCACGCCGCTTCGCACGGCGCATGGAGCGGCGCATCACCGCCCAGCTCGACGCGCTCGCCTCCATCGCCCACGCGGCCCGCATGGAGCAACATTTCGAACGGCGCCTGCCGTCATTCGAAATCGCCGAGTTCGACGCTCTCGGCCAGGATTTCAACGCCTTGTTCGCGGCGCTCCAAACCCGTAACAGCGAACTGGTGGCGCGCCAGTCCAGCCTTGAGCAGGCCAACCAGTCACTCACCCGGCTGGTGCTGCGCGACAGCCTGACCGGCCTCGCCAACCGTGCCGGTTTCGCGCAGCGCCTGGAGCGTGCGCTGGGCCAGGCACGCCACGGCGGACAGCGTCTGGGGGTGCTGTATCTGGACAACGACCGCTTCAAGGACGTGAACGACCGCTTCGGCCACGCCGCCGGCGACGCCTTGTTGATCGAGGTCGCGCGCCGCATCCGCTCGGCAATTCGCGATGCCGACCTGGTCGCGCGCCTGGGCGGCGACGAATTCGCGGTCCTGCTCGAAGCCGTGCGCGACACCGAAGACGCGGTCCGCGTCGCGAGGAAGATCCTCGACGCCATGGCCGAACCGGTGGACCTCGGCACAGCCTGCGTACTGCCCGGCGTGAGCATTGGCATCGCCTTGTTCCCGGACCATGCCGACGACGGCGAGCAACTGCTGCGCGCCGCCGACCACGCGATGTACCAGGCCAAGCGGGGCGGACGCGGCGACCTGCGCATTTTCGACCCCGCATCCCGGCTCAACCTTGGAGACCCTGCATGACGCCGCGCCTCACCTCACCGGTCACCCCACCTTGCTCGCCGCGCCTCATCGCGCCGCCGCGACGCCTCGCCGCCGCACTGTTGTGTGCCCTGCTGTGCGCCCTGCTGCTCGCGGCCTGCGCCACGCCCCAGGCGTCAAACCCCGGACGCACGCTCAGTGAGGCCCAGATCGCCGCGCTGATCCAGGCCGGCTTCGCCCAGACCGACGAGGGTTGGGGGCTGAACCTGGACGGGCGGATCCTGTTCGATACCGACACCGACACCCTCAGCAACGAAGCACGCGGCCTGATCGCGCGTATCGCCGACGCGCTCAGGCTCATCGAAATCGACGACGTCCTGGTCGAAGGTCACACCGACAACGTCGGGGACCCCGCCTACAACCAGGCCCTGTCCCTGCGCCGCGCCGATGCCGTGGCACGCGAACTGGCCACCCACGGCATCGCCGACGACCGCATCGCACGGCGCGGCCACGGCAGCAGCCGCCCGATCGCCGACAACCGCAGCGCCGAAGGACGTGCCCAGAACCGCCGCGTCGCCATCGTGGTGCTGGCGGGCTGAACCGGCACCGCGGACGAACACGGGCTGGCCTCCACACCTCGGCTACCGGCACAATACGGGCCTCGGCCGGCCCACCACCGGTATCCGCGATGTCGCCGCAACGAACACAGGCCCGTACATGAAAATCGCCACCTGGAACGTCAACTCCCTCAAGGTCCGCCTGCCCCACGTGCTCGACTGGCTGGCCGCCAACCAGCCCGACGCGCTGTGCCTGCAGGAACTCAAGTGCGAGGACAAGGCCTTTCCCGCCGCGGAGCTGGCTGCGGCGGGCTACCATGCGGTGTACAACGGGCAGAAGACCTATAACGGCGTGGCGATACTGACGCGCGGCGAGGCCACGGACGTGGTGCGCGACATTCCCGGCTTCGAGGACGAGCAGAAGCGCATCATCGCCGCAACGGTAGGCGGCGTGCGGATCATCTGCGGCTACTTCCCCAACGGCCAGGCCGTCGGCTCGGACAAGTTCGACTACAAACTGCGCTGGCTGGCGGCGCTGACCGAATGGTTGCGGGACGAGCTGCGGTCGTCGCCGGAGCTGGTGCTGACGGGTGACTTCAACATCGCACCGGAAGCCCGCGACGCCCACCCGGACTGGAAGGACGAAATCCACGTCTCGGTGCCCGAGCGCGCCGCCTTTGCCCGCCTGCTGGAACTTGGCCTGATCGACGCCTTCCGCCTGTTCGAGCAACCCGAGCGCAGCTTTTCGTGGTGGGACTACCGGATGATGGCGTTTCGCCGCAACTTCGGACTGCGCATCGATCACGTCCTGGTGTCGCCCGCGCTCGTGCCGCGCTGCACCGCCTGCACAGTGGACAAGACGCCGCGCAAGCTCGAACGGCCCTCCGACCACGCGCCAGTCATCGTCGAGTTGTCGTGATGGACCGGCCCGACGCCCTGCCGGTGGAGGTGGTCGCGCGCTTCGATACGCGCTACCCGATGGCCGCGCAGTTGTCGGCACCGGCCCGCGCGAGCTTGTTCCAGTCGGCGCAACATCTACGCGTGGGGCCGGGCGTACGCCTGTTCGACGATCACCAGGCCTGCGCCGGTTTCCCCTTCGTGCTCGAGGGGTCGGTACGGGTACTCAAGCAGGCCGCGAGCGGGCGAGCGCTGCCGCTGTATCGCGTCGGCCCGGGCGAGACCTGCATCATCTCCTCTTCCTGCCTGCTCGGGCGCGAAGCCTACAACGCCCGCGGCATCACCGAATGCGACACCGAACTCGTGCTGCTGCCGCCCCCCGTGTTCGAGCAGTTGCTCGACGAAACGGTGTTCCGCGACTTCGTCTTCCACCTCTTCAGCGAACGCATCGCCGACCTCATGCAGCTCATCGAAGCGGTCGCCTTCCAGCGCCTGGACCAACGCCTTGCGGCGCTGCTGCTCGGACACGGGCGCGTGTTGCAGATCACCCACCAGCAACTGGCCGACGAACTCGGTAGCGTGCGCGAAATCGTCTCGCGCCTGCTCAAGGGCTTCGCGGCCCAGCAACTGGTGCGGCTGGGACGCG
This sequence comes from Rhodocyclaceae bacterium, assembly GCA_046295975.1. Lineage (GTDB taxonomy): Bacteria > Pseudomonadota > Gammaproteobacteria > Burkholderiales > Rhodocyclaceae > UBA2357. The sequence goes on along the minus strand of JBKBMG010000006.1, from coordinate 88,398 downwards.
AACAAATCGAGATCATCGACGCCGCAGCGCTGCGCCGGCTGGCGAGCGACGGGCGTGCCGACTCGCCCTGAGCGGCGCTGCGCTATGTAACCCAGGTTACAGACCACGACATCAGTGTTTGCTTAAATGTTGTCACGCGGCCCGGGAGGCTACTGGGCTTGAACACCCCCAGGTCCGACCGCCCCCCGACGCCGCATCCGAGTCGACACAGGAGTGAACGCGATGAAAAGCAATGTTGGCGGAATCGACAAGATCGTGCGCATCGTCACCGGGCTGGTGCTGATCGCACTGGCCATCATGGGTATCGGCGCACCATGGACCTATATCGGCATCGTGCCGCTGCTCACCGGCCTGGTCGGCTGGTGCCCGGCCTACACCCTGCTGGGCGTCAACACCTGCCCGGCTTCGCGGCAATAGCGTTCGCACCCATAGCCGGCGCGCCCATGACGCGCAGGCTGCGGGGGCGCACCAGCCGCCCCACCCGCAGCGCCGCCGGTTCTGGCAGCCGCCGGTCGTCAGACCGTGCGCTGCGCCCGGCGCAGGCTGCCTAGCAGCACCAGCGACAGACCTACCAAAGCCAACGAACCGGGCAGCGGAACAGGATTGGTGGAAGACGGCGGATCGGCCGTGATCATGTCCTGCCGGCCCTTGTTGCCGGGCACGTTGCCGTCGCGCAAGACCATCACGTAGCGATCATCCAGCGCCGGCGCGGTGCCGATCTCGGCAAAGAACAAATCCAGCCACTCGAGCGTCTTGAGCTCGCCGTTCTTGCCCTTGTCCAGATTGCTGGCCTTGAAGAAGCCGTTGGCGATACTCCAGGTATCGCTGGTCTCGTACAGGCTCTCCCAGATGCCGAGCTGGATCGCGGCGGCCTGGTAGGCGTTCTCCGGCCGTACCCAGGCATACATGTCACCGCCCAGCAGGCTGTTGACCGCGCCGAGGAAAGCCAGCGTACGGCTTGCCGCGGCGCCCTGGTCGCCAGCGAAATGGATCTCGTAGGTCACGGACTCACCGCTGCGGATCTGCTGGTCGATCTCGTAGCAAAACATATAGACGTTGTCCGGACCGCCAACAAAGATCCCGGAATCGATGCCATAAGCTTCGTAACCCGATGCACTCCCGACGAAACGCCCTGCGGCGACGTTCTTGTAGGTCGTGCCACCCACCGTGACGTTCACCACGTCGTAGCCGAAGCCACCGAACATGTCCTGGTGATCGAAGTCGATCGTCACCTGCGGCAAGGCACTCGCCGCCGTCGCGAATCCTGCACAGGCCACGCCCAACAGCCCGCGAACCCACGTTTTTCCCAGCATCTGCAGCATATCTTGTTCCCGATGGTCAACTGAATGAAGCACTTACTGCACACTTCATGCCATACGGACGCAAGACACTGTTTTTAATATATTTTCAAATGTTTTGGCGAGCCAATCTCGGACCGGTGCGGAACATTGTCGGCGCACCCGACAGCGCCCCGGTGCGTGCGCGAAGGCAGCCGGACATGCCCCGAAATCACGTGTGAAGAATGTCACACCCAGTCGCCGGAAAAAACACATCCGGCATCCCCTGGTGGATGAACGTGAAGCAATTCACGCCCAAACCGAAGCCCGATCGACGTAGCGCCGACTAAAGCAGCGGAAAAGTGTAAGAAAATCTGACAGTCGCCCCTCGGTATCGCCTACAGCAACCTTTCAGGCGCGGTCGGCCACGTAGTTGCTGATCGCGACGAAGCGTTCCAGCGACAACACCTCGCCGCGCAACTGCGGGTCCAGGTCCAGGGCGGCAAAGTCGGCCTCGTTCAGAAAGGCGCGCAAGGTGTTGCGCAGCGTCTTGCGGCGTTGGCCAAAAGCGGCGGTGACGATGCGGCCAAGCAGATTCTCGTCGCGCGCATCGAGGGTACCGGCGTCCTTAGGAATCATGCGCACGATGCTGGAGACGACCTTGGGTGCGGGGGTGAAGGCCCCTGGCGGCACGTCGAACAGCCTCGCCATGCGGAAGCGGTATTGCAGCATCACCGACAGGCGGCCGTAATCGTCGCTGCCCGGCTCCGCGACCATGCGCATCACGACTTCCTTCTGCAGCATGAACACCATGTCGGTGACACGTTCGGCGAAACCGGCAAGATGGAACAGCAGTGGCGTGGAGATGTTGTAGGGCAGGTTGCCGACCACCCGCAGCGGCGCGGGCAGGTTGGCGAAATCGAACTTCAGCGCGTCGCCTTCATGGATGCTCAGTTGGGCGGGGGCGTAGCGGTCGCGCAGACGCGCGATCAGGTCGCGGTCGATCTCGACCACGTGCATGTGCCCCAGGCGCTCGATCAGTGGATCGGTCATGGCCGCCAGACCGGGGCCGATCTCGACCAGGGTTTCGCCCTGGCGCGGCCGGATGGCGTCGACGATCTTGCGGATGATGTTGGGGTCGCTCAGGAAGTTCTGGCCGAAGCGCTTGCGCGCGCGGTGCTCGCGATACTCCATCACACCGGCTCCATCGCGTCGGCTCCACCGGTCGTCATCGCCGCCGCCAGTTCCACCGCGGCGAACAGGCTGCCCGGGTCGGCCCGGCCGCTGCCGGCCAGATCGAGTGCGGTGCCATGATCCACCGAGGTCCGCACGATGGGCAGACCCAGCGTGACATTCACCCCGCCGCCAAAGCTGGCGTGCTTGAGCACCGGCAACCCCTGGTCGTGATACATCGCCAGCACCGCATCGCCGCGGGCGAGCGCCTCGGGTACGAACAGCGTGTCGGCCGGCAACGGTCCGGACAACTGCATGCCCTGGGCGCGCAGGCGCTCGAGGGCGGGAATGATGACTTCGATTTCCTCCCGCCCCATGTGCCCCCCCTCGCCTGCGTGGGGATTGAGCCCGGCCACCAGGATGCGCGGCCTGGGAAGGTGGAAGCGGCAGCGTAGATCGGCATCGAGGATGCGCAGACTGTCCTCGAGCAGATCGGGCGTGATCGCCCCGGGGACGGCAGCCAGCGGCAAATGGGTGGTGGCCAGCGCAACCCGCATGCCGCCACCGACCAACATCATCACCACCCTGGCGGTGCCGGTACGCTCGGCAAGGTATTCGGTATGACCGGAAAACGCGATCCCCGCGTCGTTGATTACGGCCTTGTGCACCGGCGCGGTGACCATGCCCGCAAATTCGCCGCTGCGGCAACCGTCGCAGGCACGATCGAGCAGGCCCAGCACGTAGCCGGCATTGGCTGGATCCAGGCGCCCGGGGGGGGCATCTGCCGCCAGGGGCAGGTGCAGCACCTCGAGCACACCGGCGTCGCCGCCTTGGCCGTCCGCCCCGGGTTGGTAGTCGATGAGGCGAACCGGCTGAATGTCCGTCAGACAGGCCAGGCGCTGCGCGAGCAGCGTCCGGTCGCCCAGCACCACCAGCCGCAGCGGCCAGTTACGGGCTGCGAGTGCGGCGCACAGCTCGGGGCCAATACCACCGGGCTCGCCACTGGTGACCGCGAGCAGCGGTCGCGCTACGGCAGCGCTCATTCCTGATCCAGCCGGAACTGGACATAGGCGCTGTCGCGCTGCTGGCGCAGCCAATCGTCGTAGGCTTCTTCCGACTTGCGCTGGCGCAGCGCGTTGCGCGCGGCATTGCGCTTGCGTTCGTCGGAGACGTCCTGCACGCGGCGCTCGATCACCTCGATCAGATGCCATCCGAATGGCGAACGCACCGGCATGCTGACCTCGCCGGGCGCGAGGGCATTCATCGTGCGCTCGAACTCCGCCACCGTGTCGCCCTGTTCCAGCCAGCCAAGATCACCACCGCGGGCACCGGACAGATCGGCCGAATGCACGCGCGCCAGATCCTCGAAGGACTCGCCGTTTACGATGCGCTCGCGCAGGCCGAGCAGTCGTGCTTCGGCATCGCTGTCGCTCATGACCTCGGAGGTACGCAGCAGGATGTGGCGCGCCCGCGTCTGCTCCAGTTCGGACGGGCCGGCCAGTTCGCCCCCGCGCGCATCGACGAACATCACGATGTGCAGGCCGGCCGCGCTACGAATCACCGGCGACACTTCGCCCGGGCGCAGGGTGCGAACCGCCTCGGCAAACAGCGCGGGCAGGCGGTCCATGCTGCGCCAGCCAATCACGCCGCCGTTCATGGCGTCGGGCGCATCGGAGTGGGCTGCGGCGAGCCGGCCGAAATCCTCGCCGGCGGCAAGCTCGCGCATGATGCCGTCGGCTTGTTCGCCGAGCCGGGCGATGTCCGACTGCGAGGGCGACTCCGGCGCCCGCAGCAGAATATGGGCGACGAGGTACTCGCGGCCGGAAAAGGCTTCCGGGTTGTTGGCGATGAAGTTGTCGACCTCGGCATCGGTGACGACGATGCTGCTGTCGATCTCGCGCTCGCGGATGCGGTTGATCACCATCTCCTGGCGGATCTGCTCGCGAAATCGCTGCCACGAGATGCCGTCTGCGGCCAGCGCCTCACGCAGGCCCTCTTCCGTGAGCCGGTTGTTCGAGGCCACCCGGGCGATCGCCCGCTCCAGCGACGGATCGTCTATGCGCAGCCCGGCTTCCGCGGCGTATTGCAGTTGCACCCGCTCAAGCACCAGGCGCTCGAGCACCTGGCGTTCGATGGCCTCGCGTGGTGGCATCTGCACCCCCTGGCGGGCAAGCTGGGCGACGGCCTGATCGACCCGCGCGCGCAACTCGACCGCAGTGATCACCTCGTTGTTCACCACCGCGACGACGCGGTCCACCGGAATCGCCCGCTGCGCCTGGGCGGCCGGCTGCACGCCGAGCGTGACGACGAGGCCCAGCACCAGGGCGAGGCAGGAACGATGGAGCTTTAGCATGATTGGGGTCATGGTGTTTCCGTGAAGCAATGTGCGATGGGGCCGCCGCGCCGGACGGCCCGAAGTCATTCCGCGCCGAAGTAGCGATCGGACAGCGAGTCGTTGATCTTGCCATAGCCCGGTACGCTGCGCCGTAGCAGATTGACCGGGCTGGGGCCCAGGCTGCCCAGGCCGCTCAGTTCGAGCTGGAAGAACACCGCATTGGTGGTCTTGTCCGGATTGGTGGCGAAACGGTGGAGTGCGGTGCGGAACACCCAGCAGCCGCCATCGTACTCCAGTCCGCCTATCGCCTCGGTAATGCGCTTCTCCTTGATCGAACGGCTGACCCGGGTCACCCCGTACCAGCGGCCACCCAATGGCCATTGCGCCGACACGTCGAGGTCGCGGAGCACGTCGCGCGAGAACCGGTAGCCCAGGTTGAGCACCTTGGCGTGGTCTGGCTGGTAACGCACACTGAGGTTCAGTCGCTCGGTGAGGTTGTCGCGCATGTTGTATTGCAGCGCGCTGTCGAGCGAGACGGTGGTGGTGATGCGACCGCTGAGGGCGGCGAGCAAGTCGGTCTTGTTCGAACCGCTGTCGCGCTCGTCAGGCAGCAACACGCGCCGGTCGTCGAAGTAATAGCGCTGACCGATGGTCGCCCGCAGACGTTCGATGCCGGACGCGGGTTCGATGTAACGGGTGGTGACCGCGGCGGTCAGTTGATTGGCGTCGGCAATGCGGTCTGCGCCCGAATAGCGGTTCTCGCTGAAAATCTGGGCGAAGCCGAAGTCGTAGCGCGCGGTGTCGAAGATCGGGATGTCGGCCTGCTCACGGTACGGCACCCTCACGTACATCAGCCGTGGCTCCAGCGTCTGGCGGTAGGCGTTGCCGAATAGTGCGGTGTCGCGCTCGAAGAACACACCGCTGTCGATGGTGAGTACCGGCATCGAGCGGGTGATGTCGCTGCGGCCGCCGACCACGTTGCGGTCGATGTCGTAACGGGTGTGATGAAAGCCGAGCTTGGGCGTCACGAAGTAGCCGGCCTGCTCATACGGAAAGGACACCTGCGGATAGGCGAGCAGACGGCTACCGGTGGCCTGGTCGCTGTCGGGATGGTCGAACTTCACGTACTCACCCTCGAAGGCGAACACCGCGCCGCCCAGCCCCTCCGCCCGCCGGGCATCCAGCCGCAGTTGCGGCACGCGGCGATAGGGTGACTCCGCATCCGCCAGCGTCTGGTAGCTCTGCACCATCGCCGACGCGGTCCACCATCCGCCGCCGTTGTAGAACAGACGCCCTTCACGCAACAGGTTGGTGCGCGAGGCGCCCTCTACGCGCGAACTCAGGTCCTCGAAATAACGATCGTCCGACACCGCGTTGAGATCGAGGCTGGCAAACAGATTGGCGCCCAGCCGGTGCTGGTGTTGCAGTGCCCCCAGGCTGCGCGACTCGCCGGTGACGTTGTCGCGCGGCATCCACTCGGCACGCGCCTCGCCGCGATAATCCGGCATCAGGTATCGGAACTCGCCGCCGATCTGCACCCCGCGCCGCGTCATGATGCGCGGGGCGATGGTGGCGTCGTAGTTGGGGGCGATGTTCCAATAGTAGGGAATCGACACATCCACCCCGGTCTTGTTGGACAGGCCCATGGTGGGCGGCAGCAGCCCGGACTGGCGGTTGCTGCCTAGCGGAAAATCCGCCCATGGCCACCACAACAGGGTGGTGTCCTTGAACACCAGCGACCCCCCGCGCGCGACACCGACCTCGCGATCGTAGTCCAGCGCCAGGTCGTCCGCCTTGACGTACCAGTCCGGGTCCGGGGCCTCGCAGGTGGTCCAGGTCGCACCGCGCAGCCGGTACTGGTTCTCCCCTTCGAAGTACAGCGCCTCGGCCTGACCACGCCCCCCCGGCAAATCCCTCGACTCCCCGTCAGTGCGAGACTGCGGGCCACGCAGCACGTAGGTTGGCGACGTCATCTCACCGACCCGCTCATGCATCACCATGCGTGCCCGCGGGCCACTGATCACGTCGCCATCGCGCTCGATGCGCACGTTGCCCTCGGCTTCCACCTCGTCCAGCAGTTCGCGGTAGGTCAGGCGGTCGGCGTTGACCTGCAGGCCCTCGCGGCGCAACTCGGCATCGCCGTCCGCAACCAGTTCGAACTGCCGCGTGCCATAAATGCGCTGCGCCCGGACCTCGGTCGCATCGGGCCCGACGAGGAGTTCCGGAGCCACCTGCAGCGGGGCAGACTGGTCCGCATGCAGCGGCCAGGCAATGCAGCCGATGACCCACGGCAATAACCTGATACGGGTATTCAGTCCCGGATTTCGCAAGCGTCGACTCCCTCGACATCCCCCGGCGGGGCGCGGTCCCCTCCCCGGGCAGGGATGGCGCGCAGACCGTCAGGCCGATTTGATAAACTCGCGGATTTTACACGAAGCCCGTGGAGCCCCTGGTGCAAAGACTCGTTCAGCTCGAAAACTGGTTGAAACAGCAACTTCCGGGGCGGGCGATCGACCTCTCCCCGGCCTCGGCCGACGCCAGTTTCCGGCGCTACTTCAGGCTTTCCGCCGACGCCGGGGCGGCCAGCCTGATCGTGATGGACGCCCCGCCCGAGCACGAGGACTGCCGCCCCTGGCTGAGCGTGGCCGAGTTGATGCGCGACGCCGGCGTGCACGTACCCACCGTGCTCGCCCACGACGTCGAGCACGGCTTCGTGCTGATGAGCGACCTCGGCGACACCACCTACCTGCAGGCGCTTGCGCCGGACAATGCCCACGCCTTGTATGCGGATGCGCTCGCCAGTCTCGTCGCGCTGCAGCGCAGCAGCCGCCCGGGCGTGCTGCCGGACTACTCGCGCGAACTGCTGCTGCGCGAAATGCGCCTGTTCCCCGAGTGGTACATCGGCCGCCACGTCGGCGTCGATCTCGACGACGCCCAGCTGGCGACGCTGGAATCCACCTTCGAGCGCATTCTCGCGGTCAATCTCGCCGAACCGCAGGTCTTCGTGCATCGCGACTACCACTCGCGCAACCTCATGCATCTGGCCAACGCCAATCCCGGCGTGATCGATTTCCAGGACGCAGTCTACGGCCCGCTCAGCTACGACCTGGTGTCGCTGCTCAAGGACGCCTACATCCGCTGGGACGAGGAGTTCGTGCTCGACCTGCTTATCCGTTACTGGGAGGCCGCACGCAAGCTGGGCGTGCCGGTGCGTGCCGATTTCGCCGACTTTCACCGCGATTTCGAGTGGATGGGCGTGCAGCGCCACCTCAAGGTGCTCGGCATCTTCGCCCGCCTGTGCCACCGCGACGGCAAGCGCGGCTACCTCGCGGACATGCCGCTGGTCATGGACTATCTGCGCCGCAGCTGCCAGCGCTATGGCGAGCTCAAGCCGCTGCTGAAACTGCTCGACCGCCTCGACCCGCAGCCGGTCAGCGTCGGCTACACCTTCTGAGCGAACCTGGGGCACGTCTGCAATGACCGCCACGCCGATGACCACCGCCATGATCCTCGCCGCCGGTCGCGGCGAGCGCATGCGCCCGCTCACCGACCACTGCCCCAAGCCCCTGCTGCCGGTCGGCGGCAAACCGCTGATCGTGCATCACATCGAACGCCTGCGGGCCGCGGGTTTCACCCACATCGTCATCAACCACGCCCATCTCGGCTGGATGATCCCGGACGCGCTCGGCGACGGCCGCGCCTTCGGCGTCGCGCTGCACTACTCAGCCGAAGACACCGCCCTCGAGACCGCCGGCGGCATACGCCAGGCCTTGCCGCTGCTCGGCCCCGCGCCCTTCGTGGTGGTGAACGGCGACATCCATTGCGACTTCGATCTGCGCACCATGCGCGACCGCCCCCCGCCCGACGGCCGGACGCTGCTCGCCCACCTTGTGCTCGTTCCCAACCCGCCGCATCACCCGCAGGGAGATTTCATACTCGCCGGTGGCCGAGTGGGTCCGCGCCCCACCGAGGAAGCGTCCGGCTGCGGGCAGCAGCCCCTCGCCGCCGCACAGATCGCGCATACCTTCTCCGGCATCGGCCTCTACCACCCCGCCCTGTTCGCCGATCTGCCGGCGGGCGCACGCGCCCCGCTGGGCCCGCTGCTGCGCGCCGCGGGCGCCGCCGGCCAGGTAGCGGGCGAGTTGCATGCAGGCCACTGGGAAGACGTCGGCACGCCGGAACGCCTCGCAGCGCTCGAAGCCCGCCTGCGCTCGCTCCGTTATTGACCCGGCTCTTGAAGTCACTGACTACCGTTCGGCCTGAGCCTGCAGAAGCCCAGTCTCGGCAGTGCCCTTCGACAAGCCAGCCCTGAGCGCAGCCGAAGGGCTCAGGGCGAGCGGTGCCGCCTGTTTGATTGCCGGGGCAAACGAGGCTGCCCCCACCGTCCCGAGGACGCGTGACAGCCCGCACACCATGCGTCGGGCGAACCGTACGCGTATCATCGCTGTCATCTACCGCGTATCCACCGTGCTCCCGCACCCAGCTCCGGCTCCGGCCCAGACCCGACCATGAACACCGTCTCCGAACGCTTCTCGCTCGACATGTCGCCCTTCATCGACCGCCGCCACCGTTTGGTCGAGCGCATGAACGCCGCCGGCGGCGGCATCGCCCTGATCCCGACCGCAGCGGAACGCCATCGCAACCGCGACACCACCTACCCCTTCCGCTACGACAGCTACTTCCACTATCTCACCGGCTTCGGCGAACCCGAGGCGGTACTGGTGCTGGTCGCCGGCAGCACCCCGCGCAGCATCCTGTTCTGCCGTGAAAAAAACGAGGAACGCGAAATCTGGGACGGCTACCGTCACGGCCCCGACGCGGCACGCGAACGCTTCGGCTTCGACGAAGCCTGGACCATAGGCGACCTCGAACTGCGCCTGCCCGAGCTGCTCGCGGACCAGCCGCTGCTGTGGTGCGGCTTCGGCTACGACAGCGAATGGGACACCCGCATCACCCGCGCGCTCAACAACGTGCGCGCCAATGCCCGCTCGGGCATCGTGCCGCCACACAGTCTTCGCGACGTGCGCGCCGAACTGGACGAAATGCGCCTGCTCAAGGACGACACCGAACTCGACATCATGCGCCGCGCGTCCATCATTTCCGCCGCCGCCCATGTGCGCGCGATGCGCGCCACCCGCCCCGGGCGCTTCGAATACGAGATCGAGGCCGAACTGCTGCACACCTTCCGCGCCGCCGGTGCCCAGGCACCGGCCTACAGTTCCATCGTCGCCAGCGGTCCCAACGCCTGCGTGCTGCATTACGTGGAGAACGACCGCCGCATGGCAGACGGCGATCTGTTGCTGATCGATGCCGGTTGCGAACTCGACGGCTACGCCTCGGACATCACCCGGACCTTCCCGGTGAACGGCCGCTTCAGCGGCCCGCAACGCGACATCTACGAACTGGTGCTGGCCGCCCAGCAGGCCGCACGCGAAGCGATTCGCCCCGGCGCGAGCTGGAACGCACCGCACGAAGCAGCCGTGCATACGCTCTCGGCGGGCCTGATCCAGCTCGGGCTGCTCAAGGGCACGCTCGACGAAGTGGTCGAGCAAGGCCACTACCGTCGCTTTTACATGCACCGCACCGGCCACTGGCTGGGGCGTGACGTGCATGACGCCGGCGAGTACAAGCAGAACGGCGACTGGCGCCCCTTCATGCCGGGCATGGTGCTGACCGTCGAGCCGGGTTGCTACATCCGCCCCGCCGAGGATGTGCCGGAAGCCTTCTGGCACATTGGCGTGCGCATCGAGGACGACGCCATCGTCACCGCCGACGGCTGCGAGTTCATCACCGAAGGCGTGCCCAAGTCGGTGGCCGCAATCGAGGCCTTGATGCGCGAAGCCCCGATGGCTGACGCACGCGATGGCGCAGCCTGAACCGTCACCGGAAGCACAAGCGATGATGACCGCGAAGCAGACCACGCTGGAGACCCGTATGAAAGCCGGCGACGCCTCCATGGAACGGCCGGACGTGCTCGTCGTCGGCGCCGGCCCGGTCGGCCTGTCGCTGGCGATCGCACTCGCCACCCGTGGCCTCAGCGTGACCGTCGCCGACGCGCGTACCGAACAGGCCGCCGCCGGCGATCCCCGCACCCTGGCCCTGTCCTATGGCACCCGGCTTACCCTGGAACGCCTGGGCGTGTGGTCCTCACTGGCACCGACGCCCATCGACGCCATCCACGTCTCGCAGCAAGGTGGTTTTGGCCGCAGCCTGATCCGCGCAACCGAAGAACAGGTGCCGGCGCTGGGCTACGTGGCAGGCGCCGGCGAACTGGCCGCCGCGCTGCAAGCCCGCGCCCGGGCACTGGGCGTGCACCTGCGCTACCACACCGAGGCCATCCCGGAGCCGACCGACACGCCCCCAGGCACGACCGAACCCGGCCGCACGCGTGTGGTGCTGCGAGCGGCCGGCGAACCGGGCAGACCCGGCGGCCGCAACGGTCCGCCGATACCCGCGCATCTGCCTTCGACGGCAGATGCTACGCCCGCGCCGGATCGCGACGCAGTCCCCGCGCACTGCGCCCCGCGACTCGTCGCCCACGCGGAAGGAGGTCTGCGCGCCGACCAGCCTGGCGTGGCCGAGCACGACTACCGTCAGCACGCCCTGATCGGCTTCGTCGACGTACAGGGCGGACATCGTGGCACGGCCTACGAACGCTTCACCGCCGAAGGGCCGGTCGCGCTCCTGCCCTGCGGCACGCGCCATGCCCTGGTGCACGTCGCGACCCCGGCGACAGCCGACGCGCTGATGGCCCTGGACGACGCCCACTATCTCGCGCGACTGCAGTCACACCTGGGAGGCCGGGTAACCCTGACCGGCCTCAGCGAGCGCCAGCGCTACCCGCTCATGCTGCGCTACCGCCGCGAACCCGTCGGTCCGCGCAGCGTATGGCTGGGCAACGCCGCCCAGACCCTGCACCCGGTCGCCGGCCAGGGCTTCAACCTGGCGCTGCGTGACGTGTGGGCGCTGGCCGAGGCCCTGCGCGATGGCGACGACCCCGGCGATGCCGCGCTGCTGGCGCGCTTCGCGCGCGACCGCGGCCTGGACCGCCTGGCCACCATCCGCTTCACCGACACGCTGGTCCGCGTCTTCAGCAACGACTTCGCTCCGTTGCGACGCATGCGCGGCATCGGCCTGTTCGCACTCGACCTGTGCCCACCACTGCGCAGCTTCGTCGCCCGGCGGATGATGTTCGGCGCCCGCGCCTGGCCCTGAGCATCACCCCGGCCCGCAGGGCTGGCCAGGCCTGCGCGTTCAGGCGCCCTCGAGCGGCAACACCGTGTCGTACTTCACTTCGCGCAACACCACCGCGGTGCGCACGTTGGCCACCCCGGGAATGCTGAAGATGCGCTTGTGCAGGAAGCTGTCGTAGGCCTTCATGTCCGGCACGACGATCTTCAGGATGTAATCGGCATCGCCGGTGGTGCTGTAGCACTCGATCACCTCAGGATGAGCGAGTACCGCCCGCTCGAACTCCTCGACCGTGGTCTCGGCGTGGCGCAGCAATGTCACATGGGCCAGCAAACAGGCCTTCAAGCCCACCGCCTCGCGGTCCAGCAATACCGTGTAGCGCCGGATCAGGCCGTCCTTCTCGATTTCCTTCAGACGCCGCCAGCATGGCGTGGCCGATATGCCGGCGCGGCGGGCCAGTTCCTGTACCGACAGCCGCGAGTCTTTCTGCAGTTCGGCAAGCATGCGGTGCACAACGCGATCTGGCATGTTGATTCCTTTCTTTGATGCAAATCAAAACAAATCATCTCACTTCATGGGTGACACGGGGACAAAAAGAACGAACAAACCGGGTCGCGGAACTAAACTTCAGTAAAGCCAACGGCGTATCTCCCGTGCACAGTACCCCCCATCCCGACTAGACTTCGAAAATACCAACGACGTACGCGTGCGCACGCCCCCATCCTGGAGAGAGACCATGACCGCCCCGAGCACGCTGGCCAACGCGCCGACGACGTCTACCGCACCCACGCCGACCGAGCGCACCGCAGCCACCCACACCCTCGCCCACCCCGAGTACCAGCTCGGCGACAATCTGCGCGCCACCCGCGGCACCGTTTTCCTCACCGGCATCCAGGCCCTGGTGCGCCTGCCGCTGATGCAGGCGGCGCTCGACCGCGCGCGCGGCCTCAACACCGCCGGCTTCATCAGCGGCTACCGCGGCTCGCCTCTGGGCGGTTTCGACCAGGCCTTGTGGAAGACGCGCACACTGCTTGCCGAGGCCCGCATCGAGTTCCTGCCGGCGATCAACGAAGAGCTGGGCGGCACCGCTGTGCTCGGCAGCCAACAGGTCGAGAGCGACACCGAACGCGAGGTCGATGGCGTGTTCGCGATGTGGTACGGCAAGGGGCCGGGGGTGGACCGTGCCGGCGACGCGCTCAAGCACGGCAACGCCTACGGCGCCAGCCCGCGTGGCGGGGTGCTGGTGGTGGCGGGCGACGATCACGGCTGCGTATCCTCCTCGATGCCACATCAAAGCGATCTCGCAATGCAGGCCTGGAGCATGCCGGTCATCCACCCCGGCAACGTCGCCGAGTACCTCGAGTTCGGCCTCTACGGCTGGGCACTGTCACGCTTTTCGGGGACCTGGGTCGGATTCAAGGCCCTCTCCGAAGTCGTCGAAAGCGGCATGACGGTGAGCCTGGACGCGGTCCACGCCGATTTTCCGCCACCATTGGACTTCGTCGCCCCACAGGGCGGTCTGCACTACCGTTGGCCCGATCTGCCCAGCCTCACTCTCGAACAGCGTCTCGCCGCCAAGCTCGACGCCGTGCGCGCCTTCGCCCGCAGCAACAGCATCGACCGCTGGGTTCGCCGCGCCCCGGGCGCCGACCTGGGCATCGTCACCGTCGGCAAGGCCCATTACGACTTTCTGGAAGTGCTGCGCCGTCTCGGCCTGGGCCTGGACGAACTGGCGCATGCGGGGGTGCGCATCTACAAGGTCGGCCTGGTGTTCCCGCTGGAGCCCACGCGCATCGCCGAACTCGTGGAAGGGCTGGACGAGGTGCTGGTGATCGAAGAGAAGGCGCCGGTGGTGGAACGCCAGATCAAGGAGTTGCTGTTCAACGCCGCCCATCGCCCACGCGTCATCGGCAAACACGACAGCGACGGTTGCCCGCTGCTGTCGCCACTGGGCGAACTGCGGCCGTCGCGCATCATGCCGGTGCTGGCCGACTGGCTGGCCAGCCACAAACCCGCCCTGGACCGGCGCGAACACGTGCGCGACTTCACCATGCCCGAACTGTTGTCCAATCAGGCCGATGCGGTGCGGCGCCTGCCGTACTTTTGCTCCGGTTGCCCGCACAACACCTCCACCCGGGTTCCCGAGGGTTCCATCGCCCAGGCCGGCATCGGCTGCCACTTCATGGCCTCGTGGATGGAACGTGACACCACCGGGCTCATCCAGATGGGAGGCGAAGGCGTCGACTGGGCCGCTCACGGCCGCTTCACGCGGCGCCCACACGTGTTCCAGAACCTGGGCGACGGCACCTACTTCCACTCCGGCATCCTGGCCATCCGCCAGGCCATCGCCGCACGCGCCAACATCACTTACAAGATTCTGTACAACGACGCGGTGGCGATGACCGGCGGTCAGCCGGTGGATGGCGTCATCGGGGTCGAACGCATTGCCCGCCAGATCGAGGCCGAGGGCGTCGGCCAACTCGCGGTGGTCAGCGACGAGCCGGAAAAGTACCGCGGCCATGAGCAGCTCTTCCCTCCGGGCACGCGCTTTCACCATCGCAGCGAACTCGACGCCGTGCAGCGCGTATTGCGCGAGGTGCCGGGTGTCACCTGCCTGATCTACGACCAGACCTGCGCCGCCGAGAAGCGCCGGCGGCGCAAGAAGGGCGAGTACCCCGACCCCGACCGGCGCATCTTCATCAACGCCGAAGTGTGCGAAGGCTGTGGCGACTGCGGCAAGCAGTCCAACTGTCTGTCGGTGCTGCCCCTGGAAACCCCGTTCGGGCGCAAGCGCCAGATCGAGCAGTCGTCCTGCAACAAGGACTACTCGTGCGTACAGGGCTTCTGCCCGAGCTTCGTGTCGGTGGAAGGCGGCCGCCTGCGCAAGCGCGTCGCGCGCCTGTCCGGCGAGCAACTGGATGCCCTGATCGGCGACCTGCCGCAGCCGCGCACCGGCCTCGGTGACGCTCCCTACGACATGCTGATCACCGGCGTGGGCGGCACCGGCGTGGTCACCATCGGCGCCCTGGTGAGCATGGCCGCCCATCTCGACGGAATGGCCAGCTCGCAACTCGACTTCATGGGCTTTGCCCAGAAAGGCGGCGCGGTACTGGCCTTCATCCGCTGGGCCCGGCGTCCGGAACTGCTCAACCAGGTGCGCATCGACACCCAGCAGGCCGACCTGCTGCTGGCCTGCGACCTGGTCGTTGGCGCCAGCCCGGACGCGCTGCAGACGGTCCGCCTGGGGCGCACCCGCATCATTGCCAGCAGCCATCGCAACCCCACCGACAAGTTCGTGCGCGACCCCGACGCCACGCTGCATGCCGAAGCCCTGGAAGACAAGCTGCGCTTCGCCGCTGGCGCCGACGCCATGGAGACGGTGGACGCCTACGACCTCGCCCTGCGCCTGCTGGGCGACTCGATCGGCGCCAACATCCTGCTGCTGGGCTTTGCCTGGCAGCGCGGACGGGTACCGGTATCGCTCGCCGCGCTGGAGCGTGCGATCGAACTCAACGGCGTGGCGGTCGGGATGAACCGCATGGCCTTCCATCTCGGCCGCCTCGCCGCCGAGCAACCCGACACCGTGCTCGCCCTTGCCGAGGAGCCGGCCCCGCGCGAACTCACGCTGGACGAATTGATCGAGCAGCGCAGCGCCCACCTCGCCGCCTACCAGAACGCCGCCTACGCTGCCCGCTACCGCAGCCTGGTGGCGAGCGTTCGCGACGCGGAGGCGCGCATCGGCGCCGATCCGGCGCTGCCGTTCACCACCGCCGTAGCCCGCAGCTACGCCAAACTGCTCGCCTACAAGGATGAATACGAGGTGGCACGGCTGTTCACGGATGTGCGCTTCCGCCAGTCGCTCGAAGAAACCTTCGAAGGTGACATCCGGCTGTCCTTCCACATGGCGCCACCGCTGCTGGTGCGAGGCCGCAACGGAGCGCCGCCAGCCAAGCTGCGCTACGGCAGCTGGATGCTCGGTGCGATGCGCTGGCTGGCGAAAGGCAAGCGGCTGCGCGGCACCTGGCTGGACGTCTTCGGGCGCAACCCGGAACGCCGCATGGAGCGCGCCCTCGCCCGGGAATACGCCGAACTGGCGCAAGCCCTGGCGCACCAACTGCACCCCGACCGCCTCGACGACGCCGTCGCCCTTGCCGCCCTGCCCGAGCGCATCCGCGGCTACGGCCACGTCAAGCTCGCCGCGCTGCGCACGGTCTTGCGCGAGGAGGCGCGCCTGGCGGCCCGCATCGGCATCGAACCGCGACTCGCGCGCGCGGTGCCGGAACCACTGCTCAAGCAGACCGGCGGCGACCTCAAGGGCATTCCGGTGGTGACGCTGCGCTGAGGTGGTCTGCCCCCTTTGCGCGCCCGCCCGGGCTGCATTGACCGCCGACATCACCGGAAACGTTAAGGGACGCGGGTTTCGGACCGGTGAGGGGCCGCACGCCGGCATCCGCGCAACCTTGGCGCAACCCAGGTGTAGCAAATTTGCCGCAATGAGTTCCCCGCTTTGACCATGTCAAGACTGCGCCGGGGCGACGGCTTGGGTTAGAATTCGGGTCTTTCTCCCCCACCCCCCGTTTACGCCCCATCATGCAGTTCGCCGGTTTCACCTTGCGCAACAACCTTTTCGTCGCACCGATGGCCGGGGTGACGGACCGGCCGTTCCGGCAACTGTGCAAGAAGCTCGGGGCTGGCGTGGCGGTGTCCGAAATGGTCACCTCCAACTCCCTGCTCTACGGCAGCGCCAAGACCCAGCGACGCGCCAACCACGAGGGCGAGGCCGACCCCATCTCGGTGCAGATCGCCGGCGCCGACCCGGCGATGATGGCCGAGGCCGCACGCTACAACGCCGACCGCGGCGCCCAGATCATCGACATCAACATGGGCTGTCCGGCCAAGAAAGTGTGCAACGTCATGGCCGGTTCGGCCCTGATGCAGGACGAGCCGCTGGTTGCGCGCATTCTCGAGGCGGTGGTGGCGGCGGTACCGGACACGCCCGTCACGCTCAAATTCCGCACCGGCTGGAACCGCGACAACCGCAACGCGCCGACCATCGCGCGCATTGCCGAGGAATCCGGCATCCGCGCCATCGCCATCCACGGCCGTACGCGCGCTGACCAATACACCGGCGACGCCGAGTACGACACCATTGCGCTGGTCAAGTCGCGGGTGCGCATCCCGGTGATCGCCAACGGCGACATCACCACGCCGGAAAAAGCCAGGTACGTGCTCGACTACACCGGCGCCGACGGCGTGATGATCGGGCGCGCCGCCCAGGGCCGTCCGTGGATCTTCCGCGAGATCGAGCACTACCTCGCCACCGGCGAACTGCTCCCCTCCCCCTTGGTCAGCGAGATCCGCGATGTCTGCCGCGCACACATGCTCGACCTCTACGCCTTCTACGGCGAGGAGACCGGCGTGAAGATCGCGCGCAAGCATATTTCCTGGTACACCAAGGGTCTGGTCGGCTCCGCCGCCTTTCGCCGGATGATGAACCAGTTGCCCGACGTACGCTCGCAACTCGACGCCATTGACGTGTTCTTCGGCAGCCTTGCCGAACACGACGCACGCCTGCGCTACGAAGACGAACAGCCCGAACTGCCGCAGGAGCTCGCAGCATGAGCCGCAGCAACGAGATTGCCGACTCCGTTCAGCGCACCCTGGATCAGTACTTCCGCGACCTCGACGGCGAGAAACCGGCAGCCATCTATGACATGGTGATCCGAACGGTGGAGCGCCCGATGCTGGAGTTCGTGCTGCGCCAGACCAACGGCAACCAGACCGCGGCGGCCGAGATTCTCGGCATCAACCGCAACACCCTGCGGCGCAAGCTCACCGAATACGAACTGCTCTGACTTCGGCCCCGGCAGCCGGCCACGTCCGCAGCGGCACCCGCTTTCCGTCTATCCCATTGCGATCACCACGATGAAAGTTACCCAAGCCCTGATCAGCGTTTCCGACAAGCGCGGCGTGCTCGACTTCGCCCGCGGCCTCGACCAGCTTGGCATCAAGCTGCTGTCGACCGGCGGCACCGCGTCCATGCTGCGTGAAGCCGGCCTGGCGGTCACCGACGTGTCCGAACACACCGGCTTCCCGGAAATGCTCGACGGTCGGGTCAAGACCCTGCACCCGCGGGTGCACGGTGGCATTCTCGCCCGCCGCGACCTGCCGGAACACATGGAAACCATTGCCGCCCACGACATCGGCCGGATCGATCTGGTGGTGGTCAACCTCTATCCCTTCCAGCAGACCGTAGCCCGCCCCGACTGCAGCCTGGACGATGCGATCGAGAACATCGACATCGGTGGTCCGGCCATGGTGCGCGCCGCCGCCAAGAACCACGGCAATGCCGCGGGCGGCGTCGGCGTGGTGACCGACCCGGACGACTACACCGCGATTCTCGCCGAACTGCGCGAACACGCCGGCCAGCTCGGCTACAAGACCCGCTTTGCCCTTGCGGTGAAGGCCTTCACCCACACCGCACGCTACGACTCGGCGATTTCCAACTACCTCACCGCGCTGGTATCCAACGACGCCGGCGACGTATCCCTGCAGGCCTACCCGGAGCGCCTGCAACTGGCCTTCGACAAGGTGCAGGACCTGCGTTACGGCGAAAACCCGCATCAAACCGCCGCCTTCTACCGCCAACCGGGCGCCGCCGAGGGCGGGATTGCCAGCGCCACTCAGCTGCAGGGCAAGGAGTTGTCCTACAACAATATCGCCGATGCCGATGCCGCCTGGGAATGCGTCAAGGCCTTCGACCGCGGCACCGCCGCCTGCGTCATCGTCAAGCACGCCAACCCCTGTGGCGTGGCCCTTGGCACCACGTCGCTGGAAGCCTATCGCAAGGCCTTCTCCACCGATCCCACCTCGGCCTTTGGCGGCATCATCGCCTTCAATGGCGAGGTCGATCGAGCGACCGCTGAAGCCGTCTCGGCCCAGTTTCTGGAAGTTCTGATCGCCCCGGCCTACAGCCCCGATGCGCTGGAACTGCTGCGCGCCAAACAAAACGTGCGGGTGCTCACCTGCCCGCTCGGCGCAAACGCGGCAACACATGACTACAAACGCGTCGGCGGCGGACTGCTGGTGCAAAGCGCCGACGACGCACGCATCGCGCTGGCCGATCTCGGTACCCAGCTCAAGGTCGTGACGCAGCGCACGCCCACCGAGGCCGAACTGTCCGACCTGCTGTTCGCCTGGCGGGTGGCAAAGTACGTCAAGTCCAACGCCATCGTCTATTGCCGGGACGGCATGACCATCGGCGTGGGCGCCGGGCAGATGAGCCGAGTCGATTCCGCCCGCATCGCCAGGATCAAGGCCGAGCATGCCGGGCTGTCCATTCCCGGCTGCGTGGTCGCCTCCGACGCCTTCTTCCCGTTCCGCGACGGGCTGGACGTGCTCGCCCAGGCCGGGGCGACCGCGGTCATCCAGCCAGGCGGCTCGATGCGCGACGCCGAGGTCATCGCCGCCGCCGACGAGCAGAACATCGCCATGGTCTTCACCGGCTACCGTCATTTCCGGCACTGATCGCGCCCGCGTGGCCCCGGCCGCGCGCGCACCCGACTCATTCATTCGACGACGCATCGTTCGCCAAACATGAAAGTTCTTGTTATCGGTTCGGGAGGACGCGAACACGCCCTCGCGTGGAAGCTGGTCCAGTCTCCCAAGGTCACCCGCGTGCTGGTCGCGCCGGGCAATGCGGGCACGGCCCGCGAGCCCCAGGTCGAGAACGTCGCGGTCACCGACATTCCCGCGCTGATCGAGCTTGCCCGTGCGGAGAACGTGCAATACACCGTCGTCGGCCCCGAGGCGCCTCTGGCCGAGGGGGTGGTCGACGCCTTCCGGGCCGCCGGCCTGCGCATCTTCGGCCCCACCCGTTCGGCCGCGCAGCTCGAAAGCTCCAAGGACTACGCCAAGCAATTCCTGATCCGTCACGGCATTCCCACCGCCCGCTACCAGACCTTTGCCGATGCGGCCGAGGCGCACGCCTACGTCGACCGCGAAGGCGCCCCCATCGTGATCAAGGCCGACGGCCTGGCGGCCGGCAAGGGTGTGGTGGTGGCAATGACCCTGGACGAGGCACACGCCGCCATCGACGCGATGCTGCTCGACAACCGCATGGGAGATGCCGGCGCACGGGTCGTCATCGAAGAATTCATGCAAGGCGAGGAGGCGAGCTTCATCGTCATGGCCGACGGCAAGCACGTCATCGCGCTCGCCACCAGCCAGGATCACAAACGCCTGCAAGACGACGACACCGGCCCCAACACCGGCGGCATGGGCGCCTATTCCCCGGCACCGGTGGTCACACCCGAAGTGCACGCCCGGGTGATGCGCGAAATCATCACCCCCACCCTGGCGGGCATGGCCGCAGACGGCTTGCCCTACACCGGCTTTCTCTACGCGGGCCTGATGATAGACGGCGACGGCCAGCCGCGCGTGGTGGAATTCAATTGCCGCCTCGGCGACCCCGAGACCCAGCCGATTCTGATGCGCCTCAAGACCGACTTCTCCGACCTCGTCGAAGCCGGCATCGACGGCCGTCTGAACGAAATCGAGGCAGAATGGGATCGCCGCGTCGCGCTGGGCGTCGTACTCGCCGCCGCCGGCTATCCGGACGCCCCGCGCAAGGGCGACGCGATCACCGGCCTGCCCACTGAGGCGCGCGAGGACGCCCACGTCTTCCATGCCGGCACCGCCTTGCACGAAGACGTCGTCGTCACCGCCGGCGGCCGGGTGTTGTGCGTCACCGCACTCGGCGACAACATCCGCCACGCACAGAAAACGGCCTACGAGATCGCCGACGCCATCCACTTCGAAGGCAAGCAGCTGCGCCGCGACATCGGCCACCGCGCGCTCACCCGCAAGAGCTGACGATGCAGCCGGACATCAGCGCCGTCAAACGCTACCTCACCGGCCTGCAGGCGAACATCGTCGACGAGCTCGAGGCCTTCGACGGACAAGCCTTCCACAGCGACGGCTGGGAACGGCCCGGCGGTGGCGGTGGACTGACACGGGTCTTGGAGGAAGGTGGATTTTTCGAGCGCGGCGGGGTGAATTTCTCGCACGTGATGGGCGATGCGATGCCGGCCTCGGCCACCGCCCACCGACCCGAACTGGCGGGACGGCGCTTCGAGGCCATGGGCGTGTCGCTGGTATTGCACCCGCGCAATCCCTACTGCCCGACCGTGCATATGAACGTGCGCTGCTTCGTGGCCCTGGCCGACGATGCCGAGCCGGTATGGTGGTTTGGCGGCGGCATGGACCTGACGCCGTACTACCCGTTCGAGGAGGACGTGCGCCACTTCCACCGCAGTTGCCGCGACGCCGTTGAACCGCTGGCGGGTACCGATGAGTACCGGCGCCTCAAGGACTGGTGCGACCGCTACTTTTTCCTGAAGCATCGCAACGAACCGCGCGGCGTCGGCGGACTGTTCTTCGACGATCTGGGTGCCGGCGACGGGCGCAATTTCGATTCAGCCTTCGCCCTCACGCGCTCAGTCGGCGACGCCTTTCTGGGTGCCTACCTGCCCATCGTTGCGCGCCGCCGCGAGCTGCCCTACGGCGAGCGCGAACGCGATTTCCAGGCCTATCGCCGTGGACGCTACGTGGAATTCAACCTGGTGTTCGACCGCGGCACGCTGTTCGGCCTGCAGTCGGGCGGTCGCACCGAGTCCATACTGATGTCACTGCCACCGGTGGTGAAGTGGCGCTACGACTGGACGCCCGACCCCGGCTCCGCCGAGGCCGAGCTTTACGAACGCTATCTCAAGCCACGCGACTGGGCTTGACCTCCAGCGCGCTGCCGCCAGGCGCGCCGCTCCCGACCGGCACCAACGCACCGCCCACCCTCAGCCCGGCACGCGCCGCCTTGCGATAATAGGCAGTCGCATCGGCCGGCCGGTCGAGCTTCTCCATCAGTTCGCCCAGGGCCATCAACACCTCGGCACGCGCATCGCCACGCAGGGATTGCTCCAGATACGCCTGCGCCTTGCCCCAGATCTGCGCGTCCATGCACTGGCGACCAAGCGAATACAGCAGACCGGGATCCTCGGCATGCGCCGGTAGCCAGCGCTCCGCCCGCGCCAGCGCGTCGGTGGCCTCCTCGCCTTGACCGGCACAGGCGGCGTAGCAACGCGCCAGCTCGCTGTCCCAGCCGGCGTCCAGAACCCGCTCCACCGTCTTGCGCGCCACCGCGGCCTGACCGCCGGCCGCCAGCGCCGCCACTGCGCGTCGCACCAGTTCAGCGTCGTTGGTGACCTCGCGCGGCAGTTCGCGCCAGTAAGCCAGTTGGCGGGCGGGCTCAGAAGCCAGCTCGGCCAACCGCCGGGCGTGTGCCTCGCGCACCAGGCGTCGGGCCTGCTCCGGCACGATGGCGCGGTTTTCCTCCAGCCGGCGCACACATTCAAGCACCGCCGGCCAGTCGCCGCGGGCCTGCGCCACCTCCAGTTCCATGCGCAGGGCCACGGTGCTGCGGTGGGCGTCGGCCCGCAACTCGTCCAGGGTCTTGCCCGCGGCCTCCACGTCCCCCGCATCCAGCGCCAGCTCGGCACCGGTCAGCAAGCCAGCGATACGCACGTCCTTGTGTCCGGCCGCCTTGTCGATCCACTCGCGATAACGCCGCTCGTCGTTGAGGCCATGCGCGGCACGCGCCGCCACCAGTGCGGCCACCGGCGACTCCCCCCCAGTGGCATAGGCGACCTTGGCCTGCTTGAGCGACTCGGTGAAATGCCCCTCGAACAAGGCCTGGACGGCATCACGCAGCGATCGGAAGGCCTTGTCCTGTTGCCGGCGCGCGCGAAACACGCCGACCCGACCGGGCAGGTCCATGGCTTTCGACACCAGACGCAGCACCGTATAGGCCAGCGCGAAGCCGAACACCAGCACGACGATGGCGAGGTTGAGCGACACCTGCGCCCGCCACGGCGGAAACACGATGAGCAGGTAGCCGTCATTGGCGCCGGCGAGCATGGCCACGCCGGCGGCGAGCGCGAAGATGGCGATGATCCAGATCAGCGTACGCATACGTTCAGCGCTCCACCGAATCCGCCGCGGGCACCGAGCGAGACGCCGCCGCCCGCGCCTGCACGAGTCGCAGGGCAGCGAAGGTCTCTTCCAGCGATGGCGGCTGGGCGGTGATGGTCAGACCTTCCAGCTCGGCCAGTTCGGCGACGCTGCGGGCGACCACCTCATCACGCAGGTCGAAGAAACGCTCCATCCAAACCCGCGCCTGACCGATGTCGGCAGTGAAGGTCCGGCCGTCGCGCGCCAGCAGCGCGAGGCGCGCCGTGAGCAGGCGCACCTTGACGTTCTCCCTCAGAAAGGTGCTCTGGGCTGGCGCGAGCAGCGCCGGATCGGACTGATCCAGGCGCTCCAGCCGCACCATGCCCTTGATTTCGTCCCAGATGTCGGCGGCGAGCGCGCGCGAATACGTCCAGGTGCGCGCGAGCATGGAGGCGTCCGCGGCCTCCGTGTCGGCGGCAGCCTCGCCACCGCCCAGCGCGGCACTCTCCTTGAGCGCGAACTCGTAGGCCAGCGGCAGTTTGTCCACGCGCTCGAGCAACAGCTCCAGCCTCAGCGCGAGACCCGACACGTCCACCCGCGGATGCGCCTTGACCGCGTCCAGATCCTTGATCAAGGCGCGCCGCAACGGCTGCAAGTGCCCCTGATCCGGTAGCGAGAGGCGAGCCTCGGCCCCTTCCAGCGCAATCAGCGCCGCCTCGAAATTACCCACCAGCTGAAGCTGCTGGGCGGCGATGTTGATCGCCTGCTCGACCTCCGCCAACACCTGGTCGCTGCGCGAGCGGGAGTACTCCTGGTACAAGGCCTCGAGCGCCGCAGCCTGCCCCTCGGTGGCCGCGACCTGCGCATCCAGCGCACCAATACGCCCCTGCATCGCCGCCAGCATCTCCTGCTGTTGACGCACCAGGCCGCGCAACTCGGCCACGCTGACATCACCGGCGTTGAGCCGCTGCGCCACTTCCGCCCGCAACTCGCGCGCCCCCAGGCGCTGCTCATACACTTGCCAGCCGGCCGCCGCCGCGACAAGCAGCGCCGCCACAGCGAGCACCATCGGCAACACCGGCCGACCTGCCGCACCTGGCGTGCTCCCGGCTTCGGAGGCTCGAACCGGCGCCGTCTCGCCTGCGCCGCCAGCACCACTTTCCGCAGCCGCCGCGCCCTCACCGGCCGCATTGCCACCCGACGCATCGGCTGCCGACGCATCCCCCCCCGAACCATCAGCCGTCGACTCGCCGGTTCCGGCGGACGACAGCGGCGCCTCGGAAGGCTCAGGGGGCGTCTCCGGTAACGGACCAGTGGTCGTATCGGAAGGGCTTCCGGGCGGAGCGTCGCCGGCGGAGCCGGTTACGGCGTCCCGGTTGGCACGCGCGGCGGGCGGCATCTCATCCGCCGTTTCGCCGGGCGGCAGGGTCAGCGCGGGGAGTTCTTTCTTTTTCATGGCACGAGTTTAACCGAGACTTGCGGACAGATGCGATTCGAGCGCCGCCAGCAAACCGTCATCACCCGGGGCGCATTCGAGCACGTGCGCAAAGCCTGCCTCGCGGGCAAAGCGGGCGATACGCGGATGCGGCACGAAGACCGGCAAAGGGCACAACACGGCCATGCCGCCCTCGCCCGCAAGCTGTCGCAGATTGCCGACGGCCTCGCTGCTGGTCAGGGTAATCGCATGCAGCGCCCCGTCGCGCGCCAGCGCGATCACCGGGCCGGCGTCGGCGTCAGGGCAGCTGCGCTGATAACAGCACACCTTCTCGACCAGCGCGCCGCGCGTCACCAGTTCATCGCCCAGCAGCTCGCGCCCGCCGTCGCCGCGAAAGATCAGAACGCGCTTGTCGCGCACCGCCTCCGCCTGGAACTCGGGCAAGGCCAGCACCGCCTCGCTGTCGAAGCCCTGCTGTGGCGCAATCACCGAGTCGAAGCCATGATCGCGCAGCGCCTGTTCGCTGCCCTTGCCGACGGTGGCAACACGCAGATGTGGCGGCCAGGCGCGGCGCGCGCGCATGGCCGCCAGCCCATGCGCCACCGCATTGGGACTGACGAAGAAGGCCAGGTCAAAGTCGTCCAGCCGCGCCGCCACGGCATCGAGCGCCGCGCGACCGCCGTTGTCTACCGCGGCAATCGCCAGCAGCGGAAACACCAGCGGTTCGCCGCCACGGGCCCGGATCGCATCGCTCAGGCTTGCCGCCTGGGCCTGCGGCCGGGTGACCAGGATGCGTCGACCGGCGAGCCCCTTGACCACGCCAGCTAGCCCAGTTGTGCCAGAATCTCGTCGGCGCCCTGTTCGCGCAAGGCGGCCGCAAGCGCCAGGCCGAGCGCTTCTGCCTCGGCCGGAGCGCCCTCGCGCTCGGCACGAACCATGCGACTGCCGTCCGGCAGCGCAACGAAGCCGCGCAAGCACAGCATGCCGTCACGGATCTCGGCGTAGGCGCCCAGCGGAACCTCGCAACTGCCCGCGAGTGCCCGCGATACCGCACGCTCGGCGAGCACGCAGGCCGTGGTCGCGGGATCGTGCAGCGGCGCCAGCCAGGCGGCCACGTCGTCGCGCGAAGCCAGACATTCGATGCCGAGGGCACCCTGCCCGGCGGCCGGCAGCGAGCGCTCGGCGGGCAGCAGCGAACGGATGCGCTCGCCCAGCCCGAGGCGCTTGAGCCCGGCCGCGGCGAGGATGATTGCGTCGTACTGCCCTTCGTCGAGCTTGCGCAGACGGGTATCGAGATTGCCGCGCAACGAAGTGACCGCGAGGTAGGGATGATGCACATGCAGCTGCGATTCGCGACGCAAGGACGAAGTCCCGACCACCGCCCCCGGCGGCAGGTCGTCAAGGTTTTCGTAACGGTTCGAGACGAAGGCGTCGAGAGGCAGTTCGCGCTCGCTGATGCAGGCCAGCCGGAACGGTGCCTCCATCGTCATCGGCACATCCTTCATCGAGTGCACCGCGATGTCGGCGCGACCATCCAGCAATGCGGTCTCGAGTTCCTTCACGAACAAACCCTTGCCACCGACCTTGGCAAGCGGCCGATCCAGGATCTGATCGCCGCGCGTGGTCATGCCCAGCAACTCGACGCGGCAGGCAGGATACAATGCCTCGAGACGGGACTTGACGTGCTCAGCCTGCCACAGGGCGAGCCGGCTTTCACGTGTTGCAATGACAATGCGTTCGGGCGGGTTGAAACCGGACATGGATTGACTCACTAAACAGGACTCCGATCGGGAATCGAACAATAATGTTGCAAGCGGCCTCCATCGGCGCGGCACGGCGCACAACATCCATACGAGCGGCATGGTCATGGCCGTTGGCCGGCATTCTAGCATGTGCCCCAATGCCGACCCTGGCCGACCGCCAAGGGGTCGGCCCGACCCGTGCTCGTATCAAACCTCATCAGGAACAGTAATTCCATGACTCAGGACAAGGACGCGCCGTTGCGCGAGGATATACGCATGCTTGGTCGCCTGCTCGGCGACACCGTGAGGGAGCAACAGGGGGAAGCCACGTTCGACCTGATCGAGCGCATCCGCCAGACCTCGGTACGCTTTCGTCGCGACGACGACCTGGTCGCCCGCGCCGAACTCGAGGGCCTGCTCGATGCCCTGTCGCGCGAACAGACCATTCAGGTCGTGCGCGCCTTCAGTTACTTCTCGCATCTGGCGAACATTGCCGAGGACCAGCATCACATCCGCCGCAGCCGTGCCCACATGATTCGCGGCTCGGCGCCGCGCGAGGGCAGTCTGGCACTGGCGCTGCGCGACGCCCTGGGTGCCGGTCATTCGCCCACCGCACTCGTCGGCTTCTTCGACAAGGCATTGATCTCGCCGGTACTCACCGCGCATCCAACCGAGGTCCAGCGCAAGAGCATCCTCAACTGCCAGTCCGACATTGCACGCCTGCTCGACAAGCGCGACCGTGTCGAGCTCACCCCGGAGGAGCTCGAGGACAGCGACGAGGCCCTGCGCCGCTCGGTGCTGACCCTGTGGCAAACGCGCATGCTGCGCCCGGCACGCCTTTCGGTCATCGACGAGGTCGCCAACGGCCTGTCCTACTTCGAATCCACGTTCCTGCGCCAGTTGCCGAGACTGTATGCCAATCTCGAGGACCGCCTGGCCGACGCAGACGCCGCACTTGGCGCCATCGAGCTGCCGAGCTTCATGCAGGTCGGCAGCTGGATTGGCGGCGACCGCGACGGCAACCCCTTCGTCACCGCCGAAGTGCTGCAACGCACGCTGGCGATGCAGTCCGCCGCGGCATTGGGCTTCTACCTGGACGAACTGCACGTGCTCGGGGCCAGGCTGTCGCTGGCCCTGGGTCTGATCAGCGCCAGCGACGCCCTGCTCGAACTGGCCGACCACTCACCCGACCGCTCCCCTCACCGCAACGACGAACCCTACCGGCGTGCGATCAGCGGCATCTACGCCCGCCTGGCGGCCACTTATCGCGAACTGCTGGGCAGCGACCCGGCGCGGCACTCGGTTGCCCCCGCCGAGCCCTACGCCTCGCCACAGCAGCTGAGTGACGACCTCGACGTGCTCCACCGATCGCTGGTTTCCAACGGTTCGGCCGCGCTCGCCCGCGGACGCCTGCGCCAGCTGCGGCGCGCGGTGAGGATCTTCGGCTTTCATCTGGCGCCCATCGACCTGCGCCAGAACGCTGACGTGCATGAGCGCGTGGTCGCGGAGCTGCTCGCCACCGCCCGGCCGGGCGTGGACTACGGGGCGCTCGACGAAGCTGCGCGCACCGAATTGCTGGTGGCCGAACTCGCCACGCCACGCCTGCTCGCGTCCCCCCACGTCCAGTACTCGGCCGAGACCGAGTCCGAGCTGGCCATCTTCCGCGCCGCGCGCGACGCCCACCGCCGCTTCGGCATCGAATCGGTGCCCAACACCATCATCTCCAAAACGGCCTCCGCCTCCGACCTGCTGGAACTCGCAGTCCTGCTCAAGGAAGCCGGCATGTTGCGTCCGCACGAACAGGCACTGGACGCCAACATCATCCCCCTGTTCGAGACCATAGAGGACCTCGCCAACGCGCCGGCAGTGATGGAGGAAGTCTTCTCCATCCCCGCCTACATGACGCTGCTGGCCTCGCGCGGGCGCGCCCAGGAAGTGATGCTGGGCTATTCGGACAGCAACAAGGACGGCGGCTTCATGACCTCCGGCTGGTCGCTGTACAAGGCCGAGATCGGCCTGGTGGACGTGTTCGCCCGCCACGACGTGCAACTGCGGCTGTTCCACGGCCGCGGTGGTTCGGTCGGACGTGGCGGCGGCCCGAGCTACCAAGCCATCCTGGCGCAACCGGGCGGCGCGGTGCAGGGGCAGATCCGGCTCACCGAGCAGGGCGAGGTCATCGCCGCAAAATATGCCAATCCGGAAGTCGGTCGCCGCAACCTCGAAGTGCTGGTTGCCGCCACCCTGGAGGCCAGCCTGCTCAGCGGCCACGCCACCGCCCCGCGCCCGGAGTTCCTGGATACGATGCAGGCACTGTCGGACAGCGCCTTTCAAGCCTACCGCGGGCTGGTGTATGAAACCGAGGGGTTCGAGCAGTACTTCTGGGAATCGACGGTGATCTCCGAGATCGCCGAGCTCAACATCGGATCCCGTCCGGCCTCGCGCAAGAAGGGAACGCGCATTGAAGATTTGCGCGCGATCCCGTGGGTGTTCAGTTGGTCGCAGTGCCGGCTCATGCTGCCGGGCTGGTACGGCTTCGGCTCGGCGGTGAAGGCCTGGCTCAACGCCCACCCCGAAGACGGGCTGGCGCGGCTGCGCGACATGCATCGCGACTGGTCGTTCTTCGCCACCCTGCTGTCCAACATGGACATGGTGCTGGCCAAGTCGGACCTCGCCATCGCCTCGCGCTACGCCAAACTGGTGAAGGACGTCGAACTGCGCGACAGCATCTTCGGGCGCATCCGCAGCGAGTGGCACGACACCCACGAGGCCCTGCTCGCGATCACCGGCCAGAAGGCCTTGCTGGATGGCAACCCGCTCCTCAAGCGTTCGATCCGCAACCGCTTCCCGTATCTCGATCCGCTCAACCACGTACAGGTCGAGCTGTTGCGACGCCATCGCGAGAAGCACGACGACGACCGCATCCGCCTCGGCATCCACATTTCGATCAACGGAATCGCTGCCGGCCTGCGCAACAGCGGCTGATGCATGCGCCCCGGAGTGACCACTCCGGGGCGTTTTCCCTACTCGGGACGTTGCAGGGCTTGGCTCAGAGACCCAGCGCGGCCTTGATCGCCGGCCACTGGCGGCGGCTTACCGGCAGGCGTTCGTCGCAGCCCTTGAGCAATACCTCCCAGTGTGCGTCGCCGTCGTCCCCCACTGCCCGCTCCACCCCCGCGATCGCCGCACGGGCCACCAGGCAGTTGCGGTGTATGCGCAGAAAGCGCTCGGGAAACTCCTGCTCGAGCTGGACCAGCGATTCGTCCAGCAAATAGCTGCGCGTCGCGCAGAACGCGGTCACGTATTTGAGTTCCGCCTTCAGGAACACCACCTCATCCACCGGCACCAGCAATATCCGCCCGCGTTCGCTGACGCTGAAATGGCGGCGCGCATCCGGAGCCAGCGCCGCCAACCCCTCCGCATTGCCCGGGCGCTTGCGCCGCGCCCGGGCCAACGCTTCGGCCAGGCGAGTGGCACGCACCGGCTTGAGCAGATAGTCGGTGGCCGCCACTTCGAAGGCATCGACCGCGTACTCGTCGAACGCGGTGGTGAAGATCACCACCGGTGGCAGATCGAGACGCGCGAGATGACGGGCGAGCTCCACGCCGTCCATCACCGGCATGCGGATGTCCGCCAGCACCACGTCGGCCCGGGCATGCTCCAGCAGGCGCAGCGCCTCCATGCCGTTGGCCGCCATGCCGACAACTTCGGTCGGCTGCTCGTCGGCGATGTCGCCCAGCAATTCACGCAGGCGGGCCCGCGCCGGCGCCTCGTCGTCGACGATCAGCACTGCCAGTCGCGCCGCGTTCATGAGGCCGCCTTGCGGTAGGGGAGTTTGATCGTGACCCGGTACTGACCGCTCTTCACATCGGTCTCGAGCCGGGCTTCCAGGTCAAAGAACAGCATCAATCGCTCCTTGATGTTGTCGAGCGCCATGCGGTTGCCCACATGGTGGCGCTCCGAATCGTGGGTCGGGTTCTCCACCCTGAGGATGATCTCATTGCCCTTGCGCCGCCCCCGCACCACGATCTCACCGGGCGCTTCGGCCGGTTCTATGCCGTGGTACACGGCGTTCTCCAGCAACGGCTGGAGCATCAGCGGCGGCACCAGCGCATCGCGCGGACAGCCCTCAAGCGACCAGCGCACCTGCAGGCGGTCACCTAGGCGCAACTCCTCCAGGTCGACATAGCGCTCGCACAGCACGATCTCGTTGCGCAAGGGCACCAGCTCACGGTTTTCCTTCATCAGCGCGCGAAACAGGTCCGCCAACTCCTCCAGCGCGCGCTCGGCACGGCGAGGATCGGTGCGCATCACGCCCAACACACCGTTGAGCGCATTGAACAGGAAATGCGGCCTGATTCTTGCCGTCAGCGCCATCAGACGCGCCTCGGTAAGGGCCGGCGAAAACCGCCGATTGCGATGCTCGAAATACATAATGCAACAGCCGCCCGCCGCCATCGCCCAGACCATCCAGCGCCAGCGGCTGTCGCCGGCATCCACCGTGAGCAAGGGGAACAGCCCCCCCGCCACCGCGGCAGCCAACGCCAGCACCGCCAAGGTGCCCACCCGCCGCGAACGCCGGGCCAGCCACGGC
Source organism: Rhodocyclaceae bacterium (assembly GCA_046295975.1). Taxonomy (GTDB): domain Bacteria; phylum Pseudomonadota; class Gammaproteobacteria; order Burkholderiales; family Rhodocyclaceae; genus UBA2357. Next base: position 57,650 of record JBKBMG010000006.1, on the reverse strand, counting down.
TGGATCAGGTAGAGCAGCAGGATGGCAAGAAACAGCGGGAGTTCCAGCTTGCCGGCCATCGCCACCGCATCGTCGGCAAGTGCGCGCGCGTCCGGCTGGGTGATCAACACCGTGCCCATCGCAAGCAGGTTCACCAGCACCAGCACCCGCAGCATCACCCCCAGATTTCGGAAATCCGGCAGCATCGCGTGCGCCGCGGGCGGGTTGGGCTTTTGCTTTATACTTTCCACTCGTTCTCCGGGCCCGGGGCGCACCGTGCCATACTGGCCGCGCCCACCGGGCGGTATTCCGACCCTTCCCGCCATTATGACAGACACTTCGACCCCGCACGCGCCCAAGGCCTGGTCAGGCCGCTTTTCCGAACCGGTTTCCGACCTCGTCAAGCGCTATACCGCCTCGGTGCCCTTCGACCAGCGGATGGCCCGCCAGGACATTCGCGGCTCCCTGGCCCACGCCCGGATGCTGGCCCGCCAGGGCATCATCCCGGCAGCCGACCTGGGCGACATCGAGCGCGGCATGGCACGCATTCTGGACGAAATCGAGCGCGGCGAGTTCGCCTGGAACCTCAACGACGAAGACGTCCATCTCAACATCGAGAAACGCCTCACCGCCCTCGTCGGCGACGCCGGCAAGCGCCTGCACACCGGCCGCAGCCGCAACGACCAGGTGGCCACCGACATCCGGCTGTGGCTGCGCGACGCGATCGACCAGATCCTCGCGCTGATCGCCGAGTTCCAGCGCAACCTGCTTGACGTCGCCGAGGCCCACGCCGCGACCGCAATGCCGGGCTTCACCCATCTCCAGGTGGCCCAACCGGTCACCTTCGGCCACCACCTGATGGCCTACCACGAAATGACCCGGCGGGATGCCGAGCGCTTTGCCGACTGCCGCCGCCGGGTTAACCGCCTGCCGCTCGGCTCAGCCGCGCTGGCCGGCACCAGCTACCCGATAGACCGCGAATTCGTCGCCCGTGAGCTCGGCTTCGACGACATCTGCCGGAACTCGCTCGATGCGGTGAGCGACCGCGACTTCGCGATCGAGTTCTGCGCTGCGGCTTCGCTGCTGATGATGCACTTGTCGCGCCTGTCCGAGGAACTGATCCTGTGGATGAGCCCGCGGGTGGGCTTCATCGACCTGGCCGACCGCTTCTGCACCGGCTCGTCCATCATGCCGCAGAAGAAGAACCCCGATGTACCCGAACTGGTGCGCGGCAAGACCGGCCGCGTGAACGGCAGCCTGATCGCCCTCCTCACCCTCATGAAAGGTCAGCCGCTGGCCTATAACAAGGACAATCAGGAGGACAAGGAACCGCTGTTCGACACCGCCGACACCGTCATCGACACCTTGCGCATCTACGCCGACATGGTGACCGGCATCAAGGTCAAGCCGGACGCGATGCGTGGCGCACTGTCGCAGGGCTACGCCACCGCCACCGATCTCGCCGACTACTTGGTGAAGAAGGGCTTGCCGTTCCGCGACGCCCACGAGGCCGTCGCCCTCGCGGTGCGTGCGGCGGAATCCCGCGGTTGCGACCTACCCGACTTCAGCCTCGACGAGTTGCGCGCGTTCTCGCCGCTGATCGCGGAAGACGTGTTCGGCGTACTCACCGTGGAAGGCTCGCTGGACTCGCGCAACCATCCCGGCGGCACCGCCCCGGCGCAGGTTCGCGCCGCCATTGCGAACGCGCGCGCCACACTCGGCTGACGTCGCAATGAGCGCGCCGGGCAGAACGGCACAGACGCGCATCGGCAAGTACGAGATCCGCGGTCTGATCGGCGAGGGCGCCACCAGCCTGGTCTACCTCGCCTACGACCCCTTCGCCCGGCGTGAAGTCGCACTCAAGCAGATGCACCCCGAGATGCTGCGCGACCGTGACCGCGGCCAGCTTTACCGCCATCTGCTGATGAACGAAGCCGCACTCGCCGGCAAGCTCACCCACCCGCACATCGCGCAGATCTACGACGCCTCGGTGGACGAGAACGAGGCCTTCGTGGTCATGGAATACGTACCCGGCGGCACGCTGGATGCCTTCACGGAAGCCGATCGGCTACTGCCCTTCGACCGCCTGGTCGAGATCATCTTCAAGTGCACCCGCGCACTCGACTACGCCTTCCGGCTCGGCATCACCCATCGCGACATCAAGCCGGCCAACATCCTGCTGGTCTCGCCCGACGGCCAGGACATCAAGCTGTCGGATTTTGGCGCGGCCTTCCACCTCTCGGGCGACACCACCCAGGTCGCCGGCGTCGGCTCGCCGGCCTACATGTCGCCACAGCAAATCCGTGACATGCCGGTGGATCAGCGCGCCGACATCTATTCACTGGGCGTGGTGATGTTCCAGTTGCTCACCGGCCGCCTGCCTTTCGAGGGAGACAACAACTACAGCCTGGTCTACCGCATCACCCACGGAACACCGCCGCGCCCATCGGACTTCCGGCCCGAGGTGCCGGCCGCACTCGACGCCATCGTCCGGCGGGCGATGGAACGCGATCTTGAGCGACGCTACCAGAACTGGACCGAGTTTTCCCACGATCTCGCCCATGCCTTCCGCAGCGGTGCCTTCGCCGCAGACGAGCCTGTCCCCGACACCGAGAAATTCCAGACACTCAGGGAACTCGAGTTCTTCCGCGAGTTTTCCGACGTCGAGTTGTGGGAAGTGGTGAATTTTTCCCGCTGGCGCCGCGAGAAGCCAGGGGCGCTGATCATGCGCGAAGGCGAAGCCGGCGACCATTTCTGCTTTCTCGCCAGCGGAGAAGCACGGGTGCGCAAACGCGGCAAGCTCCTCAACCTGCTCACCCGTGGCGACTGTTTCGGCGAGATGGCGCTGTTCTCCGCCGGCGGCGGCATCCGCTCGGCCTCGGTCGAAGCCGTCACCGACGTGGACGTTGCCTGCATAACCGCCAGCGCCCTCGAACACGCGTCCGACACCTGCCGCATGCACTTCTACAAAAGCTTCCTCGAAGTCCTCTCCACCCGCCTGTCGCTCGCCAACGCACGCATCGCGAACATCTGATCGCCGCCCATGCTCACGCCCGATCTGCACGACGCCATCGCACGCCACATCGCTGAAGGCACCGGCAGTGCCTTCGCGCCCGGCGACTGCCTTCCACTGGGCGGCGCCCCGACCCAGCGCACTTGTCGTCTTGACGATGCGCGTGGAAAGCAGGCCTGGTTCATCAAGTGGAACGACGCCGGACAGCGGTCCCGGCTCGAGGCAGAAGCCGACGGCCTGGAGGCGATCGCGCGCAGCGCCAGCTTTCGCACCCCGCTCTGCCTAGGCGTGATCTCAACCGATACGCACGCTGCCCTGATCCTGGAATATCTCGACCTGCAGCCGCTGCGAACCGCTGCAGACGGTACCCGCTTCGCCGAGGCGCTTGCCACCCTGCACGGTGTCACAGGCCCGCGCTTCGGTTGGCATCGCGACAACTTCTGCGGTCCGACACCTCAGAGCAATGCCGAAAGCGACAACTGGGCGCTGTTCTTCGCCCGTCAACGCCTTCACCCCCAGTTCGAATTCGCCCGCCTGGCCGGCTTCGGCAACGAACTGTATCGCGACGGAACACGCCTGATGGATCGGGTCGCCGCACTGTATCTGGACTACCGTCCCCAGCCAAGCCTGTTGCACGGCGATCTATGGCATGGCAACGCGGCGGTGCTGCCCGACGGCGAGCCCGTGGTGTTCGACCCCGCCTGCCATTTCGGCGACCACGAATCCGACCTCGCCATGGCCGAACTCTTCGGCGGCTTTCCACAGAGCTTCTATGTGCGCTACCGACAGTTGCGTCCGCTCAACGTCGATTTCGAACTGCGCAAACCCTTGTACAGCCTGTACCACATCCTCAACCACCTGAACCTGTTCGGTCGCGGCTACCTCCGCGAAGCAATGCGCCTGGTCGCCCGCCTCAACGACCACCTGTCGCTGAACGGCCAGTAAGCGCAGCCCCTGGCAGAACGCGCACGCTCCCAACTCGACGCAGGGCGCGACCCCGTCTGTCGGGATTTTTTACAAATCGCCCGAATACGCAGCAACCTGCCCTTGGTGAGAGCACCACGACCGCTGGAAATCCGCATCAGCACTCGATCCCAAGGAGAGCGGCGCGATTCTTGCTGGGATTCGTTGAACCCGTCACGGACGCTCGAAAGCGGACTCGAACACGTAATGTATATGTGCTATCTTTGAAGCGTTCGCAGTGATCCAGCCACAGGATTTCGACCTACCATGACTCAGCCACAACACTCCAACGCCCCTCAGCACGATCAGGCGCCCGCCGGCATGAACCCGGCACGGCGGCGGCTCGTAAAGGGCGCCGTCGCCACGCCGCTGATCGTCACGATTGCCGGCCGCCCCGCCTGGGGCAGTTCGTGCACCCCGTCCGCGCTGGCATCCGCCAATCTGTCTGGCCGTCACGATTTCAGCCTGTGCCAGGGCCGTTCGCCCGGCTACTGGAAGAACCACGACTGGCCGGACGAGGCACTCAAGTCGGCAAACTTTCAGCAGTTGTTCGGTGGCGCCTACTACGAAGGCATGACGCTCGGCGACGTCCTGAGTGGCCCGGGAAGCATCGCCAAGAGCGGCGGTCCGTCCAACGTCGGCTTCCATGCGGTGGCAGCCTACCTCAACGCGATTGCATTTGGCGAGCTCTATCCCTACACCGCGCCCCAAGTGGTGACGATGTACATGAATTACCATTCCACCGATCCGCAAGGCCTGGCCGCAACCTTCGAAGCCTCCTACCTCTCTGACAAGACCTTTCCCTAATCCGCTGGCTGCATGCACCGCCATGCCTTGATGCTCCGCTTGGCGGAAGAGGACTTCGCGTGGCGCGAATGGGCCGGCGAAGCGGTCATCTACGACGCGATCAGCGGGGACACCCACCGTCTTCCGGCCCCGGCCGGCTCACTGCTGACGGCGCTGCGCCAGCACGGTGCAGCCGCCCTCGCCGGTGCCATGCTGCCTCCGGGGGAAACATCGATAGGGCTGGATGAAGTCATCGATGCGCTGCTCGCGCTCGGTATCGTCGAACGGATTGCGCTTGAAGATCGGCACCCTGTCTGAAACCGAATTGTCACGGCATCTGCACGGCGACGGTCTGCGCCTGCGCACCGGTCCGTTCGTCGTGAGTCTGCGCAGCCCCATCGCGGACCTGGCTGCCCGGCTGGCAGTGCTTTACAGTGAATTCCCAGTGGCCGAACCAGATGGCTTTGCCGATTTCCACGTCTCGGTGCGCCTGGCTTCCGGTCCCCGCCGCCTGATCAAACCGCAGGCAATCTTCGACTTTGACGGCTTCCACCCCTTCAACCCACTTCCCGGTGACCAGGCCTTCGCCATGCTGGAATGGGGGCTGAACTGGTGCGTCTACACCCACGCCCACGAATTCCTGATCATCCACGGAGCCAGCCTCGAGCGCGACGGCAAGGCAGTGCTGCTGCCGGCTCCGTCCGGCTCGGGCAAAAGCACCTTGTGCGCCGCCCTGACCCAACGCGGCTGGCGCCTGATGTCGGACGAACTGATCCTGATCGAACGCGAGAGTGGCACGGTCCGTGCGCTGGCCCGGCCGATCAGCCTCAAGAATGCCTCCATCGCCGTCATGCGCCGCTACGCACCGGACGCCGTGATCACCGAACCGGTACATGACACCGCCAAGGGGTCGGTCGCCCATATGCGAGCGACGCAAGACAGCATCGTGCGCATGGACGAACCTGCCACCCCCCACTGGGTCATCGTGCCGCGCTACCGCGCGGACGCCGACACGCACGTCGAACCCATGAGCAAGGCAGCCCTGTTCATGACCCTGGTGGACAATGCCTTCAACTATTCACTGCTGCGCGAACAGGGATTTTCCTGCATGGCCGGCCTGACCGACGCATGCAGCGGATACCGCATCGAGTACGGCAGTCTCGACGAGGCCATTGCGGCGTTGGATCGCCTGGTCGAGCACGGCACGTGATCGCCACCAGCAGCCTGCTCGTCTCGGCGATGGTGCACCCCGAGCGGATGTGCGAGCTCGACCTCGCCGGCTGGGATCTGCTCGTCCGCCAGGCGCGCATTTCCCAGCTTCTGCCGCGTCTTGCAACACGTGTTGAAGAGTCGGGACTGAACGGCAGGATTCCCGCTGCGCCGCTGCGCCACCTGCTCGCAGCCCGCGAGTTGCAGCAGAGGCAGCGGCAGGCGGTGCGCTGGGAAGTCGCCCACCTCACCGAGGCATTGGCGGCTCGCGGTGTGCGCGCACTCCTGCTCAAGGGTGCGGCATATGAGATGGCCGGACTCCCGCCGGCACGATGCAGGCTGTTCAGCGACATCGACATTCTGGTCCCGCGTGCCCAGCTGGACGCCGCGGAGATGGCATTGATGATGCACGGCTGGGTCAGTTCGCATCTCGACGCCTACGACCAGCGCTACTACCGCCGCTGGATGCACGAGCTGCCACCGATGCGCCACCTGACCCGGCACAGCGTGATCGACATCCATCACAACCTGGTACCGGATACCGCTCCCATCCATCCCGATCCGGGCAAGCTCCTGGCGGCCGCCCGCCCCTGCCCCGACGCTCCGGACGTATGGGTGCTGAGCGATCTCGATCTGATCCTGCACAGCGCGGTACACTTGTTCAACGACGGCGAGTTCGACCACGCCTTGCGCGATCTCCTCGACATCGACGAACTCACCCGACACCTCTTGCCCACGCCGGCGCATTGGCTGGCACTCGTCGAGCGAGCAAGGGAGCTCGACCTCTCGCGTCCGTTGTTCTACGCAGTGCGCTATCTTCAACGCGTACTCGGCCGTGACATCCCGACCGAGGTGCAGATAGCGGCCGATGCCGCCGGCCCGGTCGGTCCGCTTCGTCCGCTGATGGACGCGGTGTTCGAACGCGGATTGCAGCCCGATCACGCCAGCTGCAGTGGAAGCTGCACCCGAGCCGCGCGTTTCGGCCTATATCTGCGCGGACACTTTCTGCGGATGCCGCTGCACCTGCTGCTTCCCCATCTCGTCCGAAAGGCCTGGATGCGGAACGAGTCGGTACAAAAAAGAGAGTGAGTTAGCGACTCACTCTCTTTTGATGGCTTCGAGCAGTCAACGCCGGCCGCCGTCACCCGACAGTGCAGGCGAAGTCGTCGCCAGCTACGTCAGGCATCCTCGGCCGGCAGCGCGTCGGCCAGCAGCTTTTGCAGTTCGCCGCTGGCGAACATTTCCTTCACGATGTCACAGCCGCCGATGAACTCGCCCTTGATGTAGAGCTGCGGAATCGTCGGCCAGTTCGCGTACTCCTTGATACCCTGGCGCAACTCGTCGCTCTCCAGCACGTTCATCGCCGCGACCTGCTTCACGCCCGACTGCTTGAGCAACTGCACCACGGTGGCGGAAAAGCCGCACTGGGGAAACTGGGGCGTGCCCTTCATGAACAGCACGACCGGGTGAGTGTTGACCTGCTCGTGGATGAATTCCTTGATGTCCATTTCAAGTCCAAAAGTTGAGTGAATTACTCGGAAAAGTGTAAGTACTGGCCCAAGCGTCGTCAATAGCCCATGTCAAAACGGCCGACCACTGTGCAAAGGAAAGGGAGATGCCGCCCGCCAGATGCCGAGGGCAGTTCATTCGCGCCCCAGCCACTGGCCGCCCGACACGCGTTCGATACCGGCCAGATCACGCCATGACGCGATCGCGGCAAAGCCGGCGTCGGTCAGCAGGCCGCGCACCCGCGAGGCCTGATCGTAGCCGTGCTCGAGAAACAGCCAGCCACCCGGCTCCAGGTGGTGCGGTGCCTGGGCGACGATTTCCTCGATGTCGTCCAGCCCTTCGGGGCCGGATACCAGCGCGGTACTGGGCTCGAAACGCACATCGCCCTCGGCCAGATGCGGATCGGTGGCCGCGACATAGGGCGGATTGCCCACGATGAGGTGGTAGCGATCGCCCCCCAGGGCCGAGAACCAGTCGCTGACGATGAAGGACACGCTGGCACCCAGTCGCGCCGCGTTGGCCATGGCGACCAGCAGAGCCTCGCGCGAGCGATCCACGGCGACGACGTCGGCAGACTGCAATTCCCGGGCGAGCGAGATCGCCACCGCGCCACTGCCGGTGCCAAGATCCAGCACCCGCACACCGGCGCGATCGCCGAAATGGGCCAGCGCAAGCTCGATCAGGAGTTCGGTTTCGGGGCGAGGGATGAGTACCGCCGGCGTGACCATCAGGGGATAGCCGTAGAACTCGCGCGTACCGGTCAGGTAGGCCACAGGCTCGCCGGCCTCGCGCCGCTCGACCAGGGCGCGATAGGCCAGCCAGTCGGCGCTGTCGAGCCGCTCATCGGCATGTGCCACCAGACGCGCCGCCGGACACTGCAACACGTGGCGCAACAGCACCCGCGCGTCCACCGCGTCTATGTGTTCGCGTGCCCACTTCAGCGCCCCGGCGATATGGGGCATCGTGACTTCGGTCATCCTCAATCCCCCGCAAGTTCGGCAAGCAGTCCAGCCTGGTGCTCCAGCGTGAGCGCGCCCACCAGTTCGTCGAGATCGCCCTCCATGACCTGGTCAAGCTTGTACAAGGTCAGGTTGATGCGATGGTCCGTCACCCGCCCCTGAGGGAAATTATAGGTGCGGATCCGTTCGGAGCGGTCGCCGCTGCCGACCAGACTCTTGCGTGTGGCCGCCTCACGGGCCTGCTGCTCGCGCAGACGCATGTCGTGGATGCGCGCCGCGAGCACCGCCAGCGCCTGAGCCCGGTTGCGATGCTGGGAGCGATCATCCTGGCATTCCACCACGATACCGGTCGGCAAATGGGTGATGCGCACCGCTGAATCGGTCTTGTTGATGTGCTGTCCACCGGCGCCACTGGCGCGATACGTGTCGATCTTGAGCTCGGCGGGGTTGATCTCCACCTCGCTCAACTCGTCCGCTTCGGGCATCACCGCAACGGTGCAGGCCGAGGTGTGGATGCGCCCCTGGGTCTCGGTCACCGGCACCCGCTGCACACGGTGCCCGCCGGACTCGAACTTCAGCCTGGAATAGGCGCCGCCGCCCACGATGCGGGCGATGACTTCCTTGTAGCCACCGAGTTCGGCTTCGCTTGCCGACACCAGTTCGACCTTCCAACGCTGACGCTCGGCGTAGCGGGTATACATCCGCAGCAGGTCGCCGGCGAACAAGGCCGCCTCGTCACCGCCGGTGCCCGCCCGGATTTCGAGAAACAGATTGCGCTCGTCATTGGGATCCTTGGGCAACAGTGCGCGCTGCAAGGCATCCTCCAGTTCGGTCATGCGTGCGCTGGCGCTCTCGATTTCGAGTTCTGCCAGTTCGCGCATCTCCGGGTCCGAGAGCATCTCGCACGCGCTGGCGCGATTGCCTTCCGCATCCCGATACGCGGCATACAAGGCCACCACAGGCTCGATCTCGGCGCGCTCGCGCCCAAGCCGCCGGAATGCCTCCATATCGCGCGCGATCTCCTCCGAAGCAAACTCGCGGTCGAGTTCGGCAAGGCGAGCGGACAGGTGTTCTAGCTTCTGGCGAATGCTGGGTTTCATTTGGGAACAGGGGAATCCGGGAAGACGGGAAAGGCACGAGTAGCGCCGGCGCGACGATGCGCGACGGCGCTACTCGTCGATCTTGAGATTGAAGACGCGCTGGACGAGCCGGCTGGCCTCGGCCTGCAAGTCGTTCTCAGACTGGTTCAGATAGCGCGTGGGGCCGTGCAACAACTTGTTGGCGATGCCATGGCTGAGCGCTTCGAGCACCTCGCGCGGGTCCTCACCCTTGGCAAGCAGACGCATCGCGCGCTCAACCTCGGCCGCGCGCAGACCTTCGGCATGCTGACGCAGTGCGCGGATCGTCGGCACCGCCTCGCGGGCGTGCATCCAGTGCAGAAAACCATCAACCCGGTGGTCGATGATTTGCTCGGCCTCGATAACAGCCTGCTGACGAGACTCCAGACCCGCTTCCACGACCTGCGACAAGTCGTCCACGGTATAGAGGAAAACGTCATCGAGCTTTCCGACCTCCGGTTCGATGTCGCGCGGCACGGCCAGATCGACCATGACCATGGGGCGGTGGCGACGGGCCTTGACCGCGCGCTCGACCATGCCCAGCCCCACGATGGGCAGCGGCGCGGCCGTACAGGATACGACGATGTCGAAGTTCGGAAGCACCTCGCCGATCCCATCCAGCCGCATCACCTCGGCATCAAAGCGCCCGGCAAGCGCCCGGGCCCGTTCCTCGGTGCGGTTGGCCACCATCATCCGGTGCGGATTGGCGCCGGCGAAATGCGCCGCACACAACTCGATCATTTCGCCGGCACCGATGAACAGAATGCGTTGGTCGGAAATGCGCTCGAAGATTCGTGACGACAGATGCACCGCTGCCGCGGCCATGGACACGGTGTTGGCACCGATCGCAGTTGTCGAGCGGACTTCCTTGGCCACTGCGAAAGTGTTCTGGAAGAGCTTGTGCAGCAGGGTACCGAGCGTGCCCGCTTCCTCGGCGCGGCGCGCCGCCTCCTTCACCTGACCGAGGATCTGGGGCTCCCCCAGCACCATGGAATCAAGACCACTTGCCACCCGGAACACATGCCTCACCGCATCGCGCTGCGGATAGGCATACAGATAGGGCGACACGTCGTTGAGCGCGACCTGGTGGAAACGCGCCAGCCAGTCGGCCGCATGCTGGGGTTGCTCAGTTGCGAAATATAGCTCGGTGCGGTTGCAGGTGGACAGGATCGCCGCTTCCCGCACTTGGCGACTACGCGTGAGATCGTGCAGCGCATCGTCCAGACGCTCAGGCTGGAACGCCACCCTTTCGCGAATCGAAAGCGGTGCCGTGTGGTGGTTCAGGCCGAGGGCGTAGAGTTGCATTCGCGAAGACGTCGGGACGGTGCGCGCATTATAGCATCGCCGCTTTCCGCCAAAGATTGAGCAAAATCAGGTGTTTCCACCGCTGGAACGATGGCCTCGCAAGCGGCTCGGGCGGCCGTACCGGACCGCAACACCCGCCTGCGTCACACTCAAGCCCTTGCCTGCACAATGCATTTCAGCGCAGCCGCATGCAGCGCGGGTGTTGCCGCGGCAACCACCCGGCCGTCCGAACCCAGTCCGAGTGGTTCCCCGTTCCAATCGGTGATCACCCCACCGGCAGCGGCAATGATCGGCGCGATCGGCAGATAGTCATAGGGCTGCAGGCCCGACTCGACGACGAGATCCACGTGCCCGCTGGCAAGCAGGCCGTAGCTGTAGCAGTCACCACCAAAGCGTCGCAGTCCTGCCTCGCGCTCAACTGCGGCAAAGGCGTCGCGATCACGGCCGACAAAGATATCGGGCGAGGTTGCATACAGGCGCGCATCTGCCAATCGTTCGCAACCGCTGGCGCGCACCGGCACGCCGCTCAGGCAGGCCCCGATGCTGGCCGTGGCGCTCCAGCGTTCGCGGGTAAACGGAATGTCTATCATGCCAAGCACCGGACGACCATGATGCAGCAGGCCGATCAGCGTACCCCACAGCGGCGAGCCGGTAATGAAGCTGCGGGTACCGTCGATCGGGTCGATCACCCAGACGAAGGGTGCATCGACGCGCTCCTGTCCATGCTCCTCGCCGTAGATGCCGTCGGCTGGGGCGGCTTCGGCAAGCACCGCGCGCAGGGCCGATTCGACCTCGCGATCAGCAACCGTCACCGGGCTCTCGTCCGCCTTGGCGATGACGTCGAGAGGTGTGCGGAAGTGGCGCAACGCAATGGCGCCAGCCATGTCGGCCATGCGGTTGGCAAGCGCCATCGCGGCGACAAGATCGGGTAGTTCGGTGGTCATGAAGTTGATTCCGTCAAGAGTCGAGTCGGCCGTGCGAAAGCGGTTGAGCGTTGGTCGGCAAGACCGGGGCGACGGCGGTCATCGCCACCGACCGCTCACCCCCGCAGCAACACGGCACCGAGGATAATGGCCAAGACGCCCGCCCATTGCAATGCGCGCACCCGCTCACGCATGAACAGCCAGCCTATCATCACCGCGAACAGCACCGAGGTTTCGCGCAAGGCGGCGACCGCGGCGACCGGCGCGCGCGTCATGCCCCACAGTGCAATCCCATAGGCCAGCGCCGACAGCCCCGCCGCGAGCGCCGCCGTACGCCAATGCACCGTCACGTGATGGCGCAAGGGTGCATAGCCTTTGAAGAAGAGGATGCCCGACGTAAACAACAGTGCATCCAGCACCAGCTTCCAGGCAAGATAGGCAGGCACATGACCGGACACTCGGGCGCCGGCACCGTCGAACAGGGTATAGGCCGCGATCGTCGCGGCACACAGCACCGCCCAAGACAGCCCTCGCACGTGGCGCCGTTCCATGCGTCTGCGCAAGGCCACGCACATCACCCCGGCGGAAATCAACAGCACGCCGAAGGCCGTCACCCCACCAAGACGCTCGCCGAACGCCCAGGCCGAGCACAAGGCCACCACCAGCGGCGCCAACCCGCGAATCAGGGGATAGGCCACGCTCAACTCGGTGTGCCGGTAAGCCGCGGCAAGACTGCTGTAGTACACCATGTGCACCGTCGCCGACCCCAACATGAACGGCCAACTCTCCGCCGACGGCAGGGGTAGCAGGGCCAACAGAGGAAGACACAGCACACCGGCCAGCAGCGCGATGCTGGCGGTCTGCATCAACTGGTCGCTGCTGCCACGGATCATCGCGTTCCACGCGGCGTGAAACAGCGCCGCGACGAGCACGGCAACGAATACTTCAAGCGGCATCGACGACATCAGCCAGCCTCCGGCCGGTCACAACGACAGTTAACCTACGTGCGGTCGCAGCGCAACCCGCGCAACGCACATCGTGCTGCCAAGCCGAAAAAGGGGGAGTGATGGCGCATGTGAGTTCCGTCCAGCGAACACCGGAACAGAGATCCGCTTCCCCACAAACGAAAAAGCGGAGGCAATAATGCCTCCGCTTTCGTAACCCACAGCAGGGGTCGGAATCTGGTGGCCAGGGACGGAATCGAACCGCCGACACGCGGATTTTCAATCCGCTGCTCTACCAACTGAGCTACCTGGCCAGTGAAGACGCGCATTATAGCGGACTTCCTTTCTTAGTCAAATCTACTTTGCGGTATTTTTTCCTGCCGGCGAGTCGCGGCTGCCGTGCCAACGATACTGCCTATTCCCGGGCATGGGGCATGGCAATTGCTGTGGTCGCGTGACCACGCCGGAAGACTACCTGCGCGATCGTGCCCTGGCCAGCAGGATTGGGGTTGAGCGAGACCGTCGCACCGTGCAGATCGACGATCTCGCGGACGATGGGCAGCCCCAGTCCGGATCCATCCTCGCCGCTGCCCAATACCCGGTAGAAGCGCTCGAACACCATCTCGCGGTCACCGTCGGGGATGCCCACGCCCGTATCCTCAACCTCGAAGATCGTTGCTCCTGCCGCCCGTGTGCGCGCGGTGACGCTACCGCCGCGCGGAGTGTATTTGATCGCGTTGTCCACGAGGTTCTTGATCATCTCGCGCAACAGCACGCCGTTGCCGTCCACCAGCAGCAAATGCCCGCTGTACTCGACGCCGAAATCGATGTCCTTGGCAAGCGCACGTGGGAATAGCTCCTGCGCCACCTCGCGCACCAGCGCCTCCAGATCCACCTGTTCGACGGCGTAGACTTTCTCCGACGTGGCCTCGGCCCGCGCCAGCGACAGCAACTGGTTGATGAGGTGCACTGCGCGGTCGGTGCTGTCGACGATGTGCTGGAGCGATTGACGCAGCAGTTCCGGATCGCCTTCCTGCAGCGCCAGCTCCGTCTGCATCTTCAAACCGGTGAGTGGAGTGCGCATCTGGTGCGCCGCATCGGCAATGAAGCGCTGCTGCGCCTGAAGGTTCTCTTCCAATCGCGCCATCATGTCGTTGAACGAGACGATCAGGGGACGCACCTCCTCCGGCACGCTGGCCGGCTCGATCGGCGACAGGTCGGTGGGGCGCCGGCGGCGGATCAGGCTTTGCAGGCGGTTGAGCGGCGCAATCCCGCGGGTCAGGCCGACCCACACCAGGATGACCGCAAGGGGGATGATGGCGAACTGTGGCAGCAGCACCCCGGTGACCACCCGCGAGGCCAGATCGCTGCGCTTGTTGCGCGTCTCGGCCACCTGGACCAACACCACCGGTTCCGGCGCTTCGGCGAAGCGCATGAACTGGTAGGCGATGCGCACCTGCTCGCCATGGATCACGTCGTCGCGGTAATTGACCTGTTCGGCGAAGAAACGCGGCGGCGGCGCCACCCACGCGATCTGTGCATCGCCGGTAACGATATCCCCACCGTCGCGGGCAACTTGGTAATACACCGTATCGTCCTGGTCGGAGCGGAACAGCGCGCGGGGCGGCGCGGGAAAATCGACTCTTACCCGGCCGTCGTCCACCGACACCAGGCGCGCAAGCGCACGCACGCTGTCCGCCAGCGCCAGGTCATAAGGCTGGTTGGCGATGTTGTCGGCAACGTTGTGGGTCACGATGATGGAGATGGGCCACAGGAACAGCAGCGGCGCAAGCATCCAGTCGAGAATTTCGCCGAACAGCGAGTTGGGTTGGGACGGCCCCGATTTCGTGCCGCCCGCCCGGTCAGACTTTCGGCGTCTGCGACGCATCCGGGTATTCCAGGCAGTATCCCAGCCCGCGCACGGTGACGATGCGCACGCCGCTGTCCTCAAGCTTCTTGCGCAGACGATGCACATACACCTCGATGGCGTTGCTCGAGACCTCCTCGCCCCAGCCACACAAGTGATCGACCAGTTGGTCTTTGCTCACCAAGCGCCCGACGCGCAGCAAGAGCACCTCCAGCAAACCGATCTCGCGGGCTGACAACTCCACCAGTTGACCCTTGATCTTGACCACCCGGTCGGCCTGGTCGTAGCTCAGCTCGCCCAACTCTATGCAGCGGGGCTGGCCCGTGCCGCGGCGGGTCAATGCCCGTACCCTGGCCTCGAGCTCGGGCAGCGCGAACGGCTTGGTGAGATAGTCGTCGGCACCGGCATCCAGGCCGCGCACCCGCTCGTCGATACCGTCCTGAGCGGTGAGAATCAGCACCGGCATGGCCGACTTGCGACTGCGCAGGCGCTTGAGCACCTCGATTCCGGGAAGCTTGGGCAGGCCGAGGTCGAGGATCAGCAGGTCGTACGGCTGCGAGACCAGTGCTGCGTCGGCCTCGGCACCGGAACCGACGTGATCCACCGCGAACCCGCTCTTCCTGAGCGCCCGGCACAAGCCGTCGGCAATGACCTTATCATCTTCGGCGAGCAGAATCCGCATTGGAATCAGGGTGTAAGTTATGTGTAAGCGAACGGCTATATCGTGAACCCGCTGTTCTTCTTTTTGCCGGTCCATGGAGTGCGGGCACGTTACCGCGCTTCCGGGGGCGTGTCCTTGTGGGCACCCCCCGCCGCCTTTCTGGTCTCGCTTCTGGCCGCCTCTCCGGTCCATCAGCGACCGGACACCGCCGGGACTTCGCCCGAATCTTACCCCAATCCCCCCAACACACGGGAACTCGCACATAGGCTGGGCTTTCCCGCGGGTAGCCCATAAGCAGACAGCCCCGCCGAAGCGGGGCTGTCTGCTTATGCGTGTTGGCTGGCGGTGTGCGGCACGATACCGCACACCCGGCCATGGGCGGGAATTACATGCCCATGTCCATGCCGCCCATACCACCCATGCCGCCCATACCACCCATGCCCGGGGCCGGTTTGTCTTCCGGCAGTTCGCCGACCATGCAGTCGGTGGTGAGCATCAGACTGGCAACGGATGCAGCGTTCTGCAGCGCGGTGCGGGTCACCTTGGTCGGATCGAGCACGCCCATCTCGACCATGTCGCCGTACTCGCCGGTGGCGGCGTTGTAGCCGTAGTTGCCCTGACCTTCGACAACCTTGTTCACCACCACGCTCGGTTCGTCACCTGCGTTGCCAACGATCTCACGCAGCGGCTGCTCCATCGCGCGCAGCACGATCTTGATGCCGGCGTCCTGGTCGTGGTTGTCGCCCTTGAGGCCGGACAGGTTGGCACGGGCGCGCAGCAGCGCGACACCGCCGCCGGCCACGATACCTTCCTCGACCGCCGCACGGGTGGCGTGCAGCGCATCCTCGACGCGGGCCTTCTTCTCCTTCATCTCGACTTCGGTGGCGGCACCGACCTTGATCACTGCCACACCGCCGGCCAGCTTGGCCACGCGCTCCTGCAGCTTCTCGCGATCGTAATCGGAGGTCGCTTCCTCGATCTGGGCACGGATCTGCTTGACGCGCGCTTCGATACGGGTGGCATCGCCGGCACCGTCGATGATGATGGTGTTTTCCTTGCCGATCTCGATGCGCGAAGCCTGGCCCAGCTCTTCCAGGGTGGCTTTTTCCAGGGTGAGGCCGACTTCCTCGGCGATCACCTGGCCGCCGGTCAGCACGGCGATGTCTTCCAACATGGCCTTGCGACGGTCGCCGAAGCCCGGAGCCTTGACGGCGCAGGTCTTGAGGATGCCGCGGATGTTGTTCACCACCAGGGTGGCCAGCGCCTCACCTTCGACGTCTTCGGCGATGATCAGCAGCGGACGGCCAGCCTTGGCGACCTGCTCGAGCACCGGCAGGAGATCGCGGATGTTGGAGATCTTCTTGTCGAACAGCAGCACGAACGGATTCTCAAGAATCGCAACCTGCTTGTCCGGATTGTTGATGAAGTAGGGCGACAGGTAGCCGCGGTCGAACTGCATGCCCTCAACCACGTCGAGTTCGTTCTGCAGGGACTTGCCGTCTTCGACGGTGATCACGCCTTCCTTGCCGACCTTGTCCATCGCGTCGGCGATGATCTTGCCGATATCGGCGTCGGAGTTGGCGGAGATGGAACCGACCTGAGCAATTTCCTTGCTGGTGGAGCACGGCTTGGACAGCTTCTTCAGCTCTTCCACGGTGGCGGTGACCGCCTTGTCGATGCCACGCTTGAGGTCCATCGGGTTCATGCCGGCGGCGACGAACTTCATGCCTTCGCGGACGATGGACTGAGCCAGCACGGTAGCGGTGGTGGTGCCGTCACCGGCGATGTCGGAGGTCTTGGACGCGACTTCCTTGACCATCTGGGCGCCCATGTTCTCGAACTTGTCCTTGAGTTCGATTTCCTTGGCGACCGACACGCCATCCTTGGTCACCGTGGGCGCACCAAAGGAGCGCTCCAGCACCACGTTGCGACCCTTGGGGCCGAGGGTGACCTTGACGGCGTTGGCGAGAATGTTGACACCGGCAACCATGCGGTCGCGGGCGGAATCACCGAACTTGACTTCTTTTGCAGCCATTGCTTGTTACTCCTTGAATTCGTGGTCCGCCAAGAAAAGCGGACGCGTGCGACAGAACGATCGGAGGGAACGGGAAACCCGATCAACCCTCGACGACACCCATGATGTCTTCTTCGCGCATGACGAGCAGCTCCTCGCCTTCGACCTTCACGGTCTGGCCGGCATACTTGCCGAACAAAACCTTGTCGCCGGCCTTGACGGCCATCGGGCGAACCTTGCCATCGTCGAGGATCTTGCCGTTGCCGACGGCGATCACTTCGCCTTGATCGGGCTTTTCACCGGCGGAATCGGGGATCACGATACCGCTGGCAGTCTTGCGCTCGGCTTCGAGGCGCTTGACGATCACGCGATCATGCAAGGGACGAATATTCATCGAATCACTCCTTTTGGTTCGAATTCAAACATGCTGGCGGATGCATCCGCCGTGGACGTCTCATTCACTAAGAGTCGGGCTACTGGAACCCGGCTGTTAGCACTCACTGCCAACGAGTGCTAATAATAGGGACGAGGTATTGCGATTTCAAGAGCGGACAGCGAGGTTTTTTGTCCGCCCGTACCAAACCACCCGAAATTTCCGTCGCCCCCCGCACTTCCCGACGCGCTCGGCCTGCATGCGAGGGTCGCCAGCGGCACACCGGCAAGACGCAACCGAGTTGACCGTAGTCATGTCACCCGCGCCCGGGCGACGCTATAGTGGCACCCCAAATCGCCATGACATGACCGGCGAGGCAGTCAATCACATCGTTCCGGAGCCCGAATGAGTACCCCGAAAATCATCGCGCACGCGCGTCGCGCACTCCAGCACCTGTTGCTGGCCATCGCAGTCATTGCGAGCATCAGTATCGCGCCTGCCCACGCTGACATCACCGACCTCAACACCGCAATCAACGTCGCCGGACGCGAGCGCATGCTCTCGCAACGCATCGCCAAGGCGTATCTTCAGGTCGCGCAGGGCATAGACACCGAGCGCTCGGCACGCATCCTCGACGCCTCGGTGCGCTTGTTCGACAAACAGCTGACCGAGTTGACGGCCTTCGCGCCGACCCCGGAGATACTCGCCACCTATGAACGTCTGGCTCAGACCTGGGCGACATACAAGGAGGCGCTTACGGCCGGCACCCCGGACCAGGACGGTGGCGCACGCGTGCTGTCGTTGTCCGAACAGGTGCTCACTCTCGCCCACGAAGGAACGGTGCAGCTGGAAAGGCATGCGGCGACAACCGCTGGCCGGCTGGTGAACGTTTCGGGACGGCAACGCATGCTGTCGCAACGCATGGCCAAGAACTATCAGGCAATGGTTTGGGGCATCGGTGGCGAGATCGTTGCGACCGAACTGGCCGACGCACGCAAGGAGTTCGTGGCCGGCCTGGAGGAACTGGAGGCAGCGGAAACGACCACCGAGGACATCCGCCGCGAACTCGAGCTCGTGCGCCAACAGTGGTTCTTCTTCGAGCAGGCACTCGATCCGCGCAACGGTGGCAGCCGCGAGCACGCGGTGCACGTGGCGACGACGAGCGAGCGGATTCTCGAAACCATGGAAGGCATCGTCAGCCGCTACGAGCAGCTGCAGTAACCCATTCCCGCCCCACACCCAGGCGCCGCGGCTACCCCGGCGCGTGGGGTCGGCCGTGGCAGTGCTCAGAACGCGATGCCGATCGCGAAATGGATGCGGAAGCGGCGGTCGTCATGCGCGTAGGCGACGTCCAGCGCGAGCGGCCCGGCGGGGCTGCGCCAGCGTGCGCCCAGGCCGTAGCCGAGCTTGAGGTCCATGCTGTCACGGTCGTCGGCCGCGTCGCCGACATCGACGAAGGTCGCCACCCCCCAGTCGGGCTTGAACCAGCGCACATACTCGGCACTGGCGGTGCCGAGAAAGCGCCCGCCAAGTGTGGCCTGCCCCCGCCGCACCCCCAGGCTGTTGAAGGCGTAGCCGCGCACGGTCTGGGCGCCACCGGTGCGGAACAGGAAGTCCTGGGGGATGCCGTCGCGGCTCTCGGCAAAAGTCGCCCCCAACTCACCGCGCAGGATCAGTACGTCACGCTCGCCCACCGGCTGATAGCGGACCAACCGTCCATAGGTACGCACGAAATCCTGATCGGACAACAAGGCCTTGGCGCCACCGCCGAGTTCAACGTGCAGCACGTAGCCGCTGCGCGGATCGAGCAGGTTATCCACCTTGCGCTGTATCCACGACCAGTTGGCGGTCAGGGCGTTGCGACTGGTGGCCACCAACCCCTGGGGCCTGAGGTTCTCGTGCTGGTAGCGCAATCCAATAGCGGTCTCGATGTCACCGCGCTGACGGGTACGAGTCGCACCGATGGCCTGGACGGTGGAGCTTAGTCCTTCGATATCGCTGCGATCAACCAGCAGGCCGAAACTGTCGCGATGCCGGTTCTGTTCCGGCGGCAGGAACAGATCGGCGTAGGCCGCCTGGCGGCGCTGCTCCAACCGGAGACCGGTGGACAGCTCCAGGCCCGAGCCGCGCAGGTTCACGTCGCGCCAGTTGGTTTCGATGCGCGCGCCGGTGTTGGTGGAGTAGCCGGTACCGAAGGACAGATGGCGGGAAAACGCCTCTGATACCCGGACCTTGACCGGCGCCGCATGCGCCCTGGCAGGATCGCGATCCAGCTCGACGATGACGGAGGCGAACTGCGGTGCGTTCTGCAAGGCACTCTGGAAGGCCAGCAAACGGTCCTGGTCGAAGGGTTCTCCCTCGCGCAGGATGCTGTAGCGCTCGACCAGACGCTCGGGCAGGCGCTCGATGCCACTGACTTCGAGCTGCCCGAGAAAGAAGGGCGGCCCCGACTCGATGCTGACCGACAGCGCCACCCGCCCGGCCTCGGCGTCGACCGCCGCGCGGCTGGCCACGATGCGTGCCGCCGCATAGTCGCGTCCGGCAACCCCATCGAGCAAGGCCTGCTTGGCCGCATCCCAGTCCGCCTGGCGGAATACCTGTCCGGAAGGTAGCGCCCACCCGGCACGCAGGCGGTCCCGCCGTGCGGCGAGTTGGGGCGAATCGTCGGCGAGCGCGCCGGTGAAAGTCAGCGACACCTCCCCCACCATCGCCCGCACGCCGGGCGTGACGGTCAGCGTCCAGTTGGCACCGTCGCGCTCAAGCGTCATGTCAGACGAAAAATACCCTTCGGTGGCGAGCAGGCTGGCGACTTCGCGACGGGTACGACGCACCAGGGCGAGGCGGTCGCCGCGCTCCTCAGGTACGGCCTGTTCACGGTTTAGCAGGCGCAGGTGGCGCTCGAGCAGGGGTCGCACCTCGTCCGGCGCCTCAAGGCGCACCTGAAGGGTGTCGGCATGAACGGATATTCCCGTTAGCAACCCGAGCGCCGCCACGGTAGCAAACAGCAGCCGACGGCAGACCGGACGCCAAGCCGAGCGGCGCATACGCGCCCCCCGGAAAAACGCCGCCATCGCCCTGCCCGGGCTGAGGCGGCACGAAATGAGGTCATGGGTGAAGAGCATGAACGGCTTCGTCATGCCCTCGATTCTACCCTCCCGGCCATGGCGGCCGGGAGGGTGGCAAACGGCAAGAAACGGTAATTATCATTCCCGCCGCACGACGGGCCGCTGGGCGCTGCCGGAACGACCGTGGCCCGTCAGGCGAGCAACAGGCCTGCCGAGCGAAGCCGGGCCGGTTGCCCCCGAGGGCGCCTACCCCCCCATCGCCATCAGGCTCGCATTGCCGCCCGCTGCCGCGGTGTTCACGCTCACCGTGCGCTCATGCACCAGGCGCGCCAGGTCGTACTCGGGTTCCGCACGCAGCAATGGCAGGATCGGCCCCGGACGCGCCGCCAACGCCCGACTTGCAGCGTCGGCGCCGACCTCGTCACCTTCGTAGAGCATGGCATCGAAGGCTTCATCGGCGCCTGTCGCCGCCAACACGACCCGCTTGCGCAGACTGTCCGGCAATGCCTGGATCACCGCTTGGGCGGCGGCATTCGACTCGAGGACCACCGCATTGCCGCTGGCCAGCCCGGCGAGCACTTGGTGCACATAGCCGGCGCGGCTGGTCGCGCGGCAATACACCCGCCCACGGGCAACGAAGCGCAAGCTGTTGTCCTCCCCGGTCGGTCCGGGCAACACCAGCCGCAGGCCGGTGATCGCGCGGTCACGGTAGGCGTCGGCCCGATCCCGCAGCATCGCGATCTCGTCACCTTCCAGCAGGCTGCGGGCGTCGCCCTCCAGCCACCCCCGCATCCACTCCAGGCCGGCCGCCGCCGCGGGGTCCGCGGGCTGGTCGCGCAACGCCCCGGGGGTGCGCCGCAACAGGCGGTGCAGGTAGAGCGGCCCCCCGGCCTTCGGGCCGGTACCCGAGCAGCCCTCGCCACCGAAGGGCTGAACCCCGACAACCGCGCCGATCATGTTGCGATTCACATAGAGGTTGCCCACCTGCGCCCGCCCGACAATACGCGCGATGCGCTCGTCGATGCGGGTATGCAGACCCATGGTCAGGCCATAGCCGGTGGCATTGATCTCATCCACCAGTGCGTCCAGGCCCGCCGCAGGAAAGCGCAGCACGTGCAGGACGGGCCCGAACTGCTCGCGCCGCAGGCGCGCCAGGCCATCGATCTCGACCAGCGTGGGCGCAACGAAGGTGCCCCAGCGCGTCGCTTCGTCCAGCGCCAGCCGGCGCACCCGGCAACCCGCGGCCTGCATCTGGGCGACGTGGGCCTCGAGGCTGTCGCGCGCCTCGGCATCGATGACCGGGCCGATGTCCATGCGCACATCGGCCGTGTTGCCAACGCTCAGTTCGTCCATCGCGCCCCTGAGCATGTCGAGCAGGCCGTCGGCGATGTCCTCCTGCACGCACAACACGCGCAGCGCCGAACAGCGCTGACCGGCAGAGTCGAAGGCCGACAGCATCACATCGGCCACCACCTGCTCGGGCAAGGCGGTGGAATCCACGATCATCGCGTTCTGCCCGCCGGTTTCCGCGATCAGCGGTACATCGCCACCGCGCGCGGCAAGCGCCCGGTTAATCAGGTTCGCCACCTCGGTGGAGCCGGTGAACATCACCCCGCGCACGCGGGTGTCGGCCACCAGGGCCGCGCCAACCACCTCGCCATTACCTGGCAGCAACTGCAATACGCCCGCCGGAACGCCCGCCTCGTGCAACAGGCGGACAGCCGCCGCCGCGATCAACGGAGTCTGCTCGGCAGGCTTGGCCAACACCGGATTGCCGGCGACCAATGCCGCCGCCACCTGACCGGTGAAGATCGCCAGCGGGAAATTCCACGGACTGATACACACCACCGGGCCGAGCGGCTGATGCGTACCGTTGTCGAACCCACGTGCCTCGCGGGCGTAGTAGCGACAGAAGTCGACCGCCTCGCGGATTTCCGCGACCGCATTGGGCCATGACTTGCCTGCCTCGCGTACGATTAGTGCGATGAGTTCGGCGCTGCGTTGTTCCATCAGGTCGGCAGCGCGCTCGACCACTGCTGCCCGCTCTGCTGGCGGGCAGATCGCCCAGTCACCCGCGGCGGCTTCGGCGGAGGTCAGCGCAAGGTCTACGTCCGCGGCGGACGCCTCGATCACGGTACCGACCTGGTCGCGACGATCAGCCGGGTTGCATACCGACCGCAGCGCGCCGCCGCCGGCTGCAACACCCGCCAGCAGCGGCCGGGCCTCATAGCCCGTTCCATGACTCGCCTCGAGCGCGTCTACCAGGGTGGCGCGCACCCGTTCGTTCGACAGGTCGATACCCAGCGAATTGGCGCGCTCGCCACCATACAGCGCGCGCGGCAACGGAATGCGCGGGTGCGGTACGCCCGCCAGATGCTCGGCTTGCGCCACGGGGTCGGCCACGAGTTCATCGACCGGCACACTCTCGTCCACGATGCGATTGACGAAGCTGGTGTTGGCGCCGTTCTCGAGCAGCCTGCGCACGAGGTAGGCGAGCAGCGTCTCGTGGCTGCCCACCGGCGCGTAGATGCGCACTAGGCGGCGCAAGTCCGGGTTCGACACCACCTGATCGTAGAGCGGCTCGCCCATGCCATGCAGGCACTGGAACTCGTAGTCGCCGATGGTATAGCCGGGGCCGGCCATCTCCACGACCGCCGCCAGGGTTTGCGCGTTGTGCGTGGCGAACTGCGGATAGATGACGTCGCGCGCGGCAAGCAGCCGCCGCGCACATGCCAGATAGCTGACATCGGTATAGACCTTGCGGGTGTACACCGGGTACCCCTCCAGCCCATCGACCTGGGCGCGCTTGATCTCGCTGTCCCAGTACGCCCCCTTGACCAGGCGCACCATCACCCGCCGGCCATGGGCCCGGGCAATCTCTGCGATCCAGTCGAGCACGAACGGCGCTCGCTTCTGGTAGGCCTGCACGACGAAGCCCAACCCGTTCCAACCCGCCAGATCGGGGTCGCGCACCAGGGCCTCGAGCAGGTCGAGCGAGGGCTCGAGGCGGTCTGCCTCCTCGGCATCGATGTTGAGGCCAATGTCGTACCGCTTGGCGAGCAGGCACAAAGCCTTGAGCCGCGGCAGCAACTCGGCCAGCACGCGGTCGGGCTGCGACCAGACGTAGCGCGGGTGCAGCGCCGACAGCTTGACCGAAATGCCGTTGCCGTCTACCACCCCGCGCCCCGCGGACGCCTTGCCGATCGCGTGGATGGCCTGTTCGTAGGCGGCATGATAGCGCAGCGCGTCGACCTGGGTCATGGCCGCCTCGCCGAGCATGTCAAAAGAATAGCGATAGCCGCGTTTCTCGCAGGCTGCGCCTCGCTCCAAAGCCTCTTCAATGTGCCTGCCGGTAACAAACTGCTCACCGAGCATGCGCATCGCCAGGTCCATCCCCTTGCGGATGAGCGGCTCGCCGCCCCTGGCAAGCAAGCGATTGAGCGCGGTGGTCAATCCTTCCTCGCTGCGCGTGGCCACCAGCCTGCCGGTGACCAGCAGCCCCCAGGTCGCGGCATTCACGAACAAGGACGGACTGTTGCCCAGGTGCGACCGCCAGTCGCCATGCGCGAGCTTGTCGCGGATCAGGCTGTCGGCGGTGGCCTTGTCGGGTACGCGCAACAAGGCCTCGGCCAGACACATCAAGGCGACCCCTTCCTGACTGGACAGGGAAAACTCCTTCATCAGCGCATCCACGCCGCTGGAGCGGGTGCGTTTTGCGCGCAAGCCGGTGACCAGTCTGGATCCCAGCGCATGCACCCGGGCACGCGCGGCCTCGTCAAGCCGGGCCGCCGCGATCAGCGGCGGCAGGCAGTCGGGCTCCGGGGTACGATAGGCCTCGGTGATGCGGGTGCGTGCCAGTGGACGGGCATGCTCGGGAAGCGCCGCAGCGGCGGGCGCATAGCGACGAGTGTTCATGTTCACCTCGAACGGTTCGACAGGTTCTGCGCCGGCAACACGGCGGCGGACGGGCTCGCGCAGCTTCCTGCACGCACTGCAATCCGTCCTGCCGCCGCTTGCGTCCCGCTCCGCCCGCGCGCCGGCGGGGACGCGGGCGGACACCGTCTGCGACGACGGTCAGCGATAGCGCCGGATCTCGCCGCTTTCGATGCGTCCCCAGTAGGCACCGATCTCGCGCTTCACCACCGGCATCAGCAGATACAGCCCGATCACGTTGGGAATGGCCATGGCGAAAATCATCGAATCGGAGAAATCGATCACCGGCCCCAGGCTCATGCTCGCACCGGCCACCACGCACAGGCAGAAGAACAGCTTGTAGACGTTTTCCATCGCCTTGTTCTCGCCAACGAGATACGTCCAGGCCTTGAGCCCGTAATAGGACCACGCGATCATCGTCGAGAACGCGAACAACACCACCGCCACCGCAAGTACCAACGGGAACCACGAGAATGCAGAGGCGAAAGCCGCCGAGGTCAGTTGCACGCCCGTCAGTTCGGTGGCGAGTGCGCCGCTGATCACGATCACCAGCGCGGTCATGGTGCAGATCACCACGGTGTCGATGAACGGCTCGAGCAGCGCCACGTAGCCCTGGCTCACCGGCTCGCGGGTACGCACCGCCGAGTGAGCGATCGGTGCCGAACCGATGCCGGCCTCGTTGGAGAACGCCGCCCGGCGGAAGCCCTGGATCAGCGCGCCGATCGCACCGCCGGCCACCCCCTCGGGCGAGAACGCACCCTGGATGATCTGGCCGAAGGCCCAGCCGATCTTGTCGTAGTTGGTGAGAATGATGACCAGGCCGGCACCGACGTAGATGATGGCCATGATCGGAACCACCCGCTCGGTGACCCGGGCGATCGACTTGATCCCGCCGATGATCACCAGGCCAACAACGCTCGCCAGCACCAACCCGAACAGCCAGCCCTTATCCGCGAGAAAGCTGTCGGCCCCGCCAGTGACGTTCACCACCTGCTGGAACGCCTGGTTGGCCTGGAACATATTGCCCCCGCCGACGGCGCCGCCGATGCAGCAGATCGCAAAGAAGATCGCGAAAAACCGCCCCAACCCCGGCTTGCCCATCTCGGCAAAACCCTTTGAAAGATAGTACATGGGGCCACCGGACACGGTGCCGTCAGGGTTCTCGTTACGATACTTCACCCCCAGGGTCACCTCGGTGAACTTGGAGGCCATGCCCATCAGCCCTGCAATGATCATCCAGAAGGTCGCGCCCGGCCCACCGATGGACACCGCAACCGCAACCCCCGCAATGTTGCCTAGACCGACGGTGGCCGACAGCGCGGTGGCCAGGGCCTGGAAGCGCGACACCTCGCCGGCGTCCTTGGGGTTGTCGTAGCGGCCGCGCACCACGTCGATCGAATGGCCGAAGCCGCGGAACTGTATGAAACCGAAGTACAGGGTGAACACCGCCGCGGCCACGATCAGCCAGCCGACAATCAGCGGAAAGCTCACACCGGCAACCGGTACGGAGTAGAAGATGATACCGGCCACGAAATCAGAGATCGGCGACAGCGCCGTGTTGATCGCCTCGTCGAGCGTCTGGGCGATCTGCGCGTGGGCGGCGGCGGAAAACAACATCAACGCGGCCGCGGCCACGAGTGCGGGAATGGTCATGTGAAAGGTCTCCTGCGGAATCTTCTTGGTCTGGGTGCGGACACGTGCGCTCACGGCACGACGGTGACGGGAACCGGGGAGGCCTGGACCAGCGACATGCCCAGGCTGCCGATCAGGCGCGCGGCGAGATTGGACGCCCCCTTTCGGCCGACGACGATCTGCGCCGCGTCGAAACCGCGCGCAATCTCGCACATGATCTCGGCGGAATGCCCGTAGCGCACCTCGCTGGTCACGGTCAGACCGGCGGCACGCAACTCGTCGCAGACCGGCGCGATGAACTGCTCGGCACGCGCCACCTCTTCCTGGCGTCGCTGATGGCGCTCGGCCAGTTCCTCCGCAGTCAGGAAGCTGTAGGGCGACCACTCCAGGACATGGACCAGATGCAGCGTGCCGCCTTGTGCGCGGACGCAGTCGGCGGCGAAATCGATCGCCCGGCGCGAGGACTGCGTGCCGTCAAAACCGACGATGTAAGTCTTGTTCATTGTGTTTCTCCTCCGGTGTTTGGCCGACGCCACCGGAAGGCGGCGCACGGCGCCTGCATTCTTATGCAAAAGTTTTAGGCATTGGCCCCGTTCTTCGATTAAATTTAGACGTTTTTCCCGGACAATCCCTGGAAACAGCCTTTTAGACTGCCTCCCCCGCCGCACGCTTGGTCCCGACGCAATGCTTGACCGCACCGATCTGAAGATTCTCGAAACCCTGCAAGCCGACGGACGCATATCCGTGGTGGAGTTGTCGCGCCGTGTCGGCCTCACCAAGACCCCCTGTGCCGAGCGCATGAAGCGCCTGGAACGCGACGGCGTGATACGCGGTTACCGTGCCGAGCTGGCACCGGACGAACTGGGCAGCGGCCACGTCGCCATCGTCCAGGTCCTGCTGTCGAGCACCACCGCCCACGACCTGGCGCGCTTCAACGAAGCGGCCAGGCGTATTCCCGAGATCCAGTCCTGCCACATGATCGCCGGCGATTTCGACTACCTGCTGAAGGTCCGCACCC
This sequence comes from Rhodocyclaceae bacterium, assembly GCA_046295975.1. Lineage (GTDB taxonomy): Bacteria > Pseudomonadota > Gammaproteobacteria > Burkholderiales > Rhodocyclaceae > UBA2357. The sequence goes on along the minus strand of JBKBMG010000006.1, from coordinate 30,379 downwards.
GCGACGTTGCCGCCTACCGTAAGCTCATGGGCGAGCAAATATCGGAACTACCTTGCGTAAAGCAGACGCACACCTACGTCGTGCTGGAAACGGTGAAGGACGAAATGACCATCCCGGTGACCCCGGGCTGAGTAGCGAGCGGAAAGGGCCGCGGGCCCGGCCACGGCTGAGTGGGAGCGGCTGAGTGGGAGCGGCTGAGTGGGAGCGGCTGAGTGGGAGCGGCCGAGTGGGAGCGGCCGAATGGGGGCCGCGCATGGGGGCGGTGCAGAACTGCCCGCCCCGACGTGGCTTCAACCGGAGTTCAGTCCTCGAGATGGTAGCGCGTGACGCGCTCGACCTCGCTGACCGAACCGAGGATGACCGGCACCCGCTGATGCAGCCGTTCCGGCACGACGTCCAGAATCCGCTGCCGGCCGGTGGTGGCCGCCCCGCCCGCTTGCTCGACGATCATCGCCATCGGGTTGGCCTCGTACATCAAGCGCAGCTTTCCCCCTTTGTCGCGGCACTTCTCGTCCATCGGATACATGAAGATGCCGCCACGGGTCAGGATGCGATGCACGTCCGCCACCATGGAGGCGACCCAGCGCATGTTGAAATCGCGTCCGCGCGGTCCGGTGCTGCCCTGCTGCAGTTCAGTGACATAACGCTGCACCGGCGGCTCCCAGAAGCGGGCATTGGAACTGTTGATCGCATACTCGTGGGTCTCGGCCGGCACCGCCATGAACGGATGGGTGTAGACGAAACTGCCCATTTCGCGATCCAGCGTGAAACCATGCACGCCATGCCCGAGCGTGAGGACGAACATCGTCGACGGGCCGTACAGCGCATACCCCGCAGCCGCCTGCTCGGTACCCGGCTGCAGGAAGGACGCCTCGTTCGGTTCCCCCTCGCTCGGCCCGTTGCGCAGCACCGAGAAAATGGTACCGACCGAAATGTTCACATCGATGTTCGACGAGCCATCAAGCGGATCGAACAACAGCAGGTAGCCGCCCTTGGGGTAGTCGAAGGGAATCTGGTGCACTTCCTCGACCTCCTCCGAAGCCATCGCCGCAAGGTGCCCACCCCATTCGTTGGCCTCGAACAGAATGTCGTTGGCAATCACATCCAGCTTCTTCTGCGCCTCGCCCTGGATGTTGTCGCTGCCCGCCTCGCCAAGCACGCCGGCCAGCGCGCCCTTGGACACATTCACACTGATCGCCTTGATCGCGCGCGCGACGACCTCGATCAAGAGCCGGAGATCGGCATTGATGCGCCCTGCGCGTTGCTGTTCGATGAGATGCTGGGTTAGGGTGACACGACGCATGAATACGGCTCCATAGTGCCGGACGGGCCGGCATGTTCGGGATCGGGCGGAAGGCGGCCGGTCGTCCGAGGACGCCCGCGCGACCTCCCCGCCGCACGGTGAAGCCGCGATTATCCCGCGTGTTGCCGCCACATGCACGCGCCGCATGCCGCCGCTACCGCACATCACTTGTCCGCCATCCGTGCGCCACTCACCGCTGCCCGGGCGGCTACGCGCTATCATGCTGAATTGCCCGCATCACACAGCCTGCACAACCCATCGCGCACATGCACATACTGGTTCTCGGCGCCGGCGTCACCGGCGTCACCAGCGCCTGGTACCTCGCCCGCGCCGGTTTCCGGGTCACCGTGGTGGAGCGCCGCCCGGAGCCCGCGCTCGAGACGAGCTTCGCCAATGGCGGCCAGATCTCCGTCAGCCATCCCGAACCCTGGGCCAGCCCATCTGCGCCCCGGCAGGTGCTGCGGGGTCTCGTCCAGGCGGATGCGCCGGTGCGCTGGCGGCCACGCCTGTGCGCGAACCAGTGGCGTTGGGCGCTGGGCTTCGCCCGCGAATGCCTGCCCCATCGCTTTCGCCGCAACACCGCCCACATCGCCCGCCTGGCGCGGCACAGCCTCGCCTGCCTGCGGACCCTGCGCCAGGAAACCAGGCTCGAATACGACGCCGGCACCCGCGGCATTCTTCATCTGTACGAGCATCCGGCCGACTGGCGCGAAGCCGCCCGGCGGGTCGCCACCTTGAACGCGCTCGGCATCCCGGCCCGTGCGCTCACACCCGACGCCTGCCTGGCACTCGACCCCGCCCTTGCCCCACTGGCGCTGCGGATCGTCGGTGCCATTCACGCCCCGGACGACGAAAGCGGCGACGCGCGCCGCTTCACCCAGGCGCTGTCTCGCATCGCCGCGGAGGAAGGCGTGCGCTTTCTCCACGACTGCCACGTCGAAGCACTTGTCATCAAGAAGGAAGGAGTGGACGGCGCCCGCGTCCGCCATGCCGATGGCAATATCGAGACCTTGGTGGCGGATGGCGTCGCGGTCTGCCTGGGCAGCCACTCGGCCGCGTTGATGCGGCAAGTCGGAGTGCGCGTTCCGATCTATCCGCTCAAGGGCTACTCGGTGTCCCTGCCGGTCATCGATGCGCAACGCGCACCGACCATCAGCCTGACCGACGAATCGCGCCGCATCGTTTGTTCGCGCCTGGGTGACAGCTTGCGCGTCGCAGGCACGGCGGAACTGGATGGTTTTGACCTGGCGCTGGACCCAGCGCGTTGCCGACCGCTCATGGACTGGGCGAGCCGGACCTTCCCGGGCGCACTGGCGCTCGACCAGGCGGAATACTGGACCGGCCTGCGCCCGGCCACACCGTCCAACCGCCCCCTCGTCGGCCGCAGCCGCATTCGCGGGCTATGGCTGAACACCGGCCATGGTTCGCTGGGCTGGACGCTTGCCTGCGGCTCTGCCCAACTGTTGGCGGAATGGATGGCAGGCCGCCCGGGGCTGGAGGGTTTTCCCCAGACAGCGGCAGAGTGAAGCCGTCGCGGGAACCGACCATCGCGCACCTCGTCGGCACACCCACGCAGCGAAGTCCTACATGCTGCCGACCGCCGCGCCGCTCACACGCTCGTCCGCTTGTTCGGCCGCGGGCGTCGCATCCCGGGGCGCCCCGCCACAGCCGCAATCAGTGACCGCAGCCCCTTCCGGAAGACAGCCACGTTCGAAGTCGAAACCGGCACTCTTCAACGTAAAGGCAAGTGCCGCATCCATCGTGGTCACATGATGCTCGAGCCAGGCAGGCAACTCCCGCACGAGTTGATGCACGAAGAAGGCGTCCCCCTGCACCAGCCGGGCGCGCACTTCACGCATCACGGCGAGTGCACGATCATGCTCGGCCCGATGACAGCCGGGGAAGCCGATCGCCTCCATCCAGGCGTTCTCTTCATCGAAATGCGCCTCGGTGCTGGCGATGAACTCGTCCAGTCGCGCCCCGAGCGCGTCGCGCGGGGCCGCAGCCAGCGCATCGAGACGCTCGACCAGCTCACGATGCGCATCATCCATCCGCGGCAAATCGTGACTCAGTTCATCCTTCCACTGCATCGGACTCTCACTCCAGATGGGCAACACACATGCCCCGTCGACGGCGCAGCCCGCGACTGGCGGGACAGACCGCAACAGGCCACGGCCGGGCTTGCGCGGCGACTACTTCACCACCTTCAGGTGACCCCGTCGAGGTGGCGGAGCATCGTCTTCCGGCCCTGGTACGGCCGCGTCGGGCGCATCGTCCGTGGCGGACGATGTATTCACCGCGTCCACCGGCCCGACATGTTCGCCCTGCTCGTCCGGAACGCCATCTCCGGCAGTTGCCAGCTCCGGCTCGAATGCCATGCCCTGGCCATTCTGCGCGGCGTAGATGGCGATCACGTTGCCTATCGGCACGTACAGCGAGTGCGCCTTGCCGCCGAAGCGGGCCTGGAAGGTGATCACTTCGTTGTCGATGTTCAGTTGATGTGTCGCATCCGGACTCAGGTTGAGCACGATCTGGCCGTCGCGGTCGTAGCCGGGCGGCACCACCACGTTGGCATCGATCACAACCGCGATGTGCGGCGTGAAACCCTGGTCCACGCACCACTCGTAGATGGCGCGAATCAAGTACGGCTTGGTCGAAACAGTCATGTCGAAATTCGTCGCCCGGGCCGCGCCAGCGCGGCCGGGTCTTGCGGGTTGTGGCTCGCGCCCGTACTTACTTGCGCATCACCTTTTCCGACGGCGTCAGCGCGTCGATGAAACCCTGCCGGCTGAAGATGCGTTCGGCGTACTTCATGATCGCCGCAGCCGCCTTGGGCAGTTCGATGCCGTAGTGCTCCATGCGCCACAACAACGGCGCGATCGCCACGTCGAGCATGGAGAACTCGTCGCCCAGCATGAAGCGCTGCTTGGTAAAGGACGGTGCGAACTGGACCAACTGGTCGCGGACGTGGCCGCGGCTCTTGTCCGCATCCTTGTCGTTGGCCTCGAGCACCGGAATATGCGCGAACAACTCCTGCTCGAAAGTGTGGAGCAATTGCCGGGCGCGCGCACGCAGGATCGGATCCGGCGGCATGAGCTGCGGATGCGGGAAGCGCTCGTCGATGTACTCGTTGATGATGTTGGCCTCGTACAGGATCAGATCGCGGTCCACCAGCACGGGCACCCGGTTGTACGGGTTGATCACCGCGATGTCCTCGGGCTTGTTGTAGAGATCGACGTCGATGACCTCGAAATCCATCCCTTTTTCGTAAAGAACAATCCGGCAGCGATGACTGAACGGATCAGTCGTACCGGAATAAAGCGTCATCATGATAAGAACAGCTCCGGACTTGAAAAACAAAGCGCACCACGCGGCATTCGCGTGGTGCGTTGGGGGTGGGTCTGCGACCGCTCAGCGGTGCACGAACGTCACCCTCAGTGGATATCCCTCCAGTAGTTCTTCTTGAGCGCATAGCTCAGGAAGAACAGACCGATAAGGAAGATCAGCACGAACATACCGATGCTCTTGCGCTTCTCGGCCACCGGCTCGCCCATCCAGACCAGGAACGAGACGAGATCGGCGACGGCCTGGTCGTACTCCTGCGCATTCATGGTGCCGGCGCGGGCGACGGACAGGGCAACGCTCCTGGAGCCGTCGGCATTCTCGGTCACCGTTGCCACCTGGTCGCCCTGCAGCTCCCACAAAACGTGCGGCATGCCGACGTTCTCGAAGACGACGTTGTTCCAGCCGGTGGGCCGCTCGGGGTCGCGGTAGAACTGACGCAGGTAGGTGTACAACCAGTCTGCCCCGCTACCGAACTCCGAGGCACGCTGCCGGGCGATAAGGGTCAGATCCGGAGGCGCCGCGCCAAACCACACCTTGCCGTCGGCGTGACGCATCGAGATCTTCATCAGATCGCCGACACGCTCGCCGGTGAACATCAGGTTGTCTCGAATCTGCTGCTCGGACAGGCCGATCTGCTCCAGCATGTTGTAGCGCATGAAGCTGGCCGAGTGACAGTTCAGACAGTAGTTCACGAACAGCTTGGCGCCATGCTGCAACGCAGCCGGATCCTTGCTCACCGGTGCACGATCGAGGTGCAGCTCGGCGCCGGCGGCCAGCGCCAGAACGGGCGCGAAAAGAATGGCCGCGGCAAAGCGCTTGATGGTCTTGATCAATTTGTTGTTCATTTGAAAGTCACCCTTTCCGGTTCGGGTTTGCACTTGTCAAGCTTGCTGTACCAGGGCATCAACAGGAAGAAAGCGAAGTACAGGACCGAGCAGATCTGCGCGATCGGCGCGCCGGGCAGGACCCCGAAGAACTTGTACTCTGGCGGCTTGACCCCGAGGTAGCCGAGGATGACGAAGGAAATGACGAAAATCACCAGCGCCAGCTTGAAGATCGGCCCCTTGTAGCGGACCGATTTCACCGGACTGCGGTCCAGCCACGGCAGGAAGGCGATGATGACCACCGAGGCGCCCATGGCGACCACGCCCCAGAACTTGGCATCCAGCCCGAACAGCGGATAGGTGACCGCACGCAGAATGGAATAGAACGGGGTGAAGTACCACACCGGCGCGATGTGCGACGGCGTCTTCAGCGGATCGGCCGGGATGAAGTTGTTGTACTCGAGGAAGTAGCCCCCGCCCTCTGGCGCGAAGAACACCACCGCGCTGAAGAAGAACAGGAAGGCAACCACGCCGACGATGTCCTTCACCGTGTAGTACGGATGGAAGGGGATGCCGTCGAGAGGGATGCCGTTGGCGTCCTTCTTCTTCTTGATCTCCACACCGTCCGGGTTGTTCGAGCCCACTTCGTGGAGCGCCACGATGTGGGCGACGACCAGACCGATCAGCACCAGCGGTACGGCAATCACGTGGAAGGAGAAGAAGCGGTTGAGGGTCGCGTCCGAGATCACGTAATCGCCGCGGATCACCAGCGAGAGATCCTCGCCGATGAGGGGAATCGCGGAGAACAGGTTGATGATCACCTGCGCGCCCCAATACGACATCTGCCCCCACGGCAACAGATAACCCATGAAGGCTTCGGCCATCAGCACCAGGAAAATCAGCGTACCGAAGATCCAGATCAGCTCACGCGGCTTGCGATAGGAGCCGTAGAGCAGTCCGCGGAACATGTGCAGATACACCACCACGAAGAACGCCGATGCGCCGGTGGAGTGCAGGTAGCGGATCAACCAGCCGCCCGGCACTTCGCGCATGATGTACTCGACGCTGGCGAACGCCACCGGAATTCCGGACGCGTTGAGCGTGCCGTCCGGCTTGTAGTGCATGACGAGGAAGATGCCGGTGACGATCTGGATCACCAGCACCAGCAACGCGAGCGAACCGAAGAAGTACCAGAAGTTGAAGTTCTTCGGCGCATAGTACTCCGACAAATGCGCCTTCCAGGTCGACGTCAGCGGGAACCGCTCGTCGATCCAGTTCAGCAGGGCTTGGGATTTGGTGGTCATGGTTTAGGCCTTGTCTTCACCGATGAGGATGGTCGTATCCGAAAGGTAGGTATGCGGCGGCACGTCGAGGTTGGTCGGCGCCGGCATGCTCCGGAAGACGCGTCCTGCAAGGTCGAACAGCGAGCCATGACAGGGGCACAGGAAGCCGCCCGGCCAGTCGGCACCCAGGCCGCTCTCGGCGCCGGGGCGCATCTTCTCGCTCGGCGAGCAGCCCAGGTGGGTGCAGATGCCAACGGTCACGAGATACTCGGGATTGATCGAGCGATGCTTGTTCTTCGCGTATTCCGGCTGCACGGAACTGTCGGACGCGGGATCGCTCACGCGACCATCCGTCTGTTCGAGCGACGCGAGCATCTCGGGGGTGCGCCGGATGATCCAGACCGGTTTGCCACGCCACTCCACGGTCATCATCTCGCCCGGAGCGAGCTTGCTGATGTCGGCTTCTACCGGCGCGCCGGCGGCCTTGGCCCGCTCCGACGGCGTCAGACTGGCGACGAAAGGCACCGCAGTCGCCACCGCGGCCACACCGCCGGCCGCCGATGTCGCGAAAAGCAGTGCCCGACGGCTACTGTCCATCTTCTGATCCACGCTCATGACCTCTTCCTGAAAGGAAACCAAAATCCGGTTCAAAAAACTGTGGAAGTATAAGGGAAACGCCGCAGCAGAAAAAGCCTCCGCGGGCGGAATGCAGTCAGATCAAGGGTTTCGCGCGAAAGGGAGAAGGTATTCGGACGTCGCGACGCGCGTCTTTCCGCACCGCAAAAAACCCTTTCAGCAGTAGGCCATTGAGTCCATTGCCGATTTTCCCCTGTCCGCCACACACATCCGCGAAACTTATCCTGCCACCTGCCCGCTCACTCTTCATCCACACCATGCCCTCGCGACCGGGCACGGTCATCGCCCCTGCACGAGCAAGCTCACAACCCGCGCCGCTCGATCAAGGCCTGAGCAATCGTCCCCGCGTCGGTGTGCTCGAGTTCGCCACCGACCGGCACACCACGCGACAAACGGCTCACCCTCACCCCGCGATGACCGAGCGCCTCGGCGATCACATGCGCCGTTGCCTCGCCTTCATTGGTGAAGTTGGTAGCGACGATGACCTCCTGCACCACGCCGTCACCGGCACGCGCCAGCAGCTTGTCCATGCGCAGCTCGCGCGGACCGATGCCGTCCAGAGGCGACAACCGCCCCATCAGAACGTAATACAGGCCATTGAAGGCCTGTGTCTGCTCGATCATCGCCAGATCGGCAGGCATTTCGACCACGCACAACAGACTCGCATCGCGCTGCGGGTTCGCACAGCGCTGACACACCGGCGTCTCGGAAAAGGTGTTGCAGCGCTCGCAGTGCTGCAGCGACTTGAGTGCCTGGCCCAGCGCCTGGGACAAACGCGCCGCGCCACGCTGGTCGCGCTGCAGCAGGTGGTAGGCCATGCGCTGGGCCGAGCGCGGACCGACGCCAGGCAGGCAGCGCAAGGCCTCGATCAATTCGTCCAGACTGGAAGGCGACACCAGGATAGCGCTCGAAAAGGGCAGGTGAATGAAACGCGCGCGCCGCCACGCCGACCGACAGGCCGGCACGGCGGCGGACAGCCGCTCAGAACGGCAGCTTGAAGCCCGGCGGAAGATTGAGCCCGGAGGTGAAGCCGGCCATTTTCTCCTGGGTGGTGGTCTCGACGCGGCGCACCGCATCGTTGACCGCGGCGGCGAGCAAATCCTCGAGCATCTCCTTGTCGTCCATCACCGAATCGTCGATGCTGACGCGGCGCACATCGTACTTGCAGGTCATCACCACCTTGACCATGCCCGCACCGGACTGCCCCTCGACTTCCACCGAGGCGAGCTGGTCCTGCATCTTCTTCATGTTGTCCTGCATTTGCTGGGCCTGCTTCATCAGCCCGGCGATTCCGCCTTTCATCATGGCTTGCTACTCCCAAAAAGAAAAATCATAGTGGCCTGACCGACTCCTCGACCAGGGTCGCGTCAAATCGTTCGATGAGTTCGCGCACGAAAGGATCCTGCTCAAGCGCCGCCACCGCCTCGGCGTGCCGCGCACGACGTATTGCCTCGTCACGCTGCGCGGGGGTCTCGCCGGCGATGTCGCCAATTTCGATGCGCACCGCCACCCGTCTGCCAGCCCGCGACGACACGGTATCGTTCAGGCGGTCGGCCAACCCCGGGCTCATGTCCAGCAAATGGCGATGGGTTCGCGACAGCCGCAGGACCAGGCCGGCCTCGCCATAGGACAAGCATTCGCAGTGCTGGGCAAGCTCGCGCACCATGCCCCCCAGGCCAAGCGTGCGCTGCGCCGCATGCCAGTCCCCGCGCTGCAGGCAGGTGAGCAAGTCCGCATCGCCACCGTTGTCACCTGGATATTCGGTCCTGATCTCGTCTGCGACCGAGACACGCCCGGAGGGCACCGCGATTTCCTGCTGCTCGGCCGCCGGCACCGGATCGTGACCGCCCTGGAGACCCGCATGCGCGTCGGGCGCCACGGACCGCGCCTGGCCTTCTGAAGCGCGCAGCCGTGTGGGGGGCGACACGGCGGGCGAAGCCGCATCGTCCTGCGCATAGGCTTCGGCAGGCAGATCCATCCACGGTGGCACATCGTCGCTGCACGCAGTTGCGTCCGACGACGCAGCCGTCTGAGCGTATTCGTTCTTCACCGGCGGACACCGGTCTTCGCCGACTGCCGCTTCGCCGACTGCCGCTTCGCCGACTGCCGCTTCGCCGACTGCCGCTTCGCCGACTGCCGCTTCGCCGACTGCCGCTTCGTCCGCAACCAGCCCCCCGCCCGCAGCTCCGGTCATTGCCGGCATGGCAGGGCGTGTTGCCCCCGCATCAGTTGAAGCCGACAGCGACTCGGGCTGCACTGTCGCGCGCGATGTCGGCACTCCGGACGCCTCGGGGGCGATTGCCGTGGCTGCAACCGCGGCCACGGCCGGTCGATCGGGCACGCTGCCGTCCTGGGCCGCCGTCGCAGCGAGGTCGGCCGCGGCTGCATCTTCACCTGACGCCGATGCGGCAGATGCCTTGGATGTCGCCACAGCGGCCCGTGCGCCCTCCGACGCCAGGCCGGCAGGCTCAGGCGGGACAAGCGGACTGGCCAGCGGCGCACGGCCGGCCGGCAGGGGGCGGGCTCGCCCGGCATCGCCTGCCGGAAGCGCCCCGCCCGCCCACGCCACGGGCTGCTCCGGGCGGAACGCGAGCAAGCGCAGCAAAGTCATGGTGAAACCGGCATGATCGTCGGGCGCAAGCGCCAGTTCCGAGCGACCGTGGATCACGACCTGGTAGGCGAGCTGGAGATATTCCGGGTCCCACGCCGCCATGTAGGGCGCCAGGCGGGCGCGCTCGGCGTCATCCGCGAGCGCCCCCGGCGCGAACTGCGCGAGCGCGATCCGGTGCAGCAAGGACGCAAGCGTCTGCAACGCCGCGTCGAAGGACAGGCTGCGCGCCTCCATCTGGTCCGCAATCGCCACCAGCCCCGCGGCCTCGCCGGCGAGCAAGGCATCGAGCACCGCGAACAGGTGATCGTCGCCCACCGTCCCCAGCATGTGGGTGACCTGATCTTCCGCGACCTGGCCGGCACCATGGGCGATGGCCTGATCCAGCAGCGACAGCGCATCGCGCATCGACCCGCTGGCGGCCTTGGCGATGTGGCGCAAGGCTCCGGCCTCGAACGCCACCTGCTCGGCCTCGAGAATGCGCGTCAGATGATCGACGATGTGCCCCGGAGGCATCTGCTTCAGATTGAACTGCAGGCAGCGCGACAACACGGTCACCGGAATCTTCTGCGGATCGGTGGTCGCAAGGATGAACTTCACATGCTCGGGCGGCTCCTCCAGCGTTTTCAGCATCGCGTTGAACGCGTGCCCGGTGAGCATGTGGACTTCGTCGATCATGTAGACCTTGTAGCGCCCCTGCACCGGCGCATACACCGCCTGATCGAGCAGTGCCGCCATGTCCTCGACGCCGCGGTTGGACGCAGCGTCCATCTCCACATAGTCCGGAAAACGGTCGGCGTCGATGGCGGTACAGGCCGCGCATTGGCCGCAAGGCTCGGCGGTAATGCCGGTCTCGCAATTCAGCGCCTTGGCGAGAATGCGGCTGATGGTGGTCTTGCCCACACCGCGGGTGCCGGTGAACAGCCATGCGTGATGCAGCCGGCCAGTGGCCAACGCATGGCTGAGGGCACGCACGACATGCTCCTGACCAACGAGCGTGCCGAAGGACTTGGGCCGCCATTTGCGCGCGAGAACCTGATAGCTCATGGGGCGCGATTCTATCAGAGGGCGTCTTGAATTACCGGCGTGCGGGACGGGCGGACCTGGAGGCGGCCGGGCTTGAGCGATCGTTGCGGGCCGGGTGGGGAAGCAAGTCAAGTGCGACAGCCTTTTGGATATCCAAATTCAATCGCAAGCATGTCTTCAATTTATTGGAACTATTTACACCCCGGTTCTAGATTTCCAGCATCAGAACGAAAACGACCCCCAGGAGGACATGGCAATGCACAAGCTGATGCCCCTCATTCACGACGCCCTGGCGACGCTGCGCGAGGTCTGCGCCGACATCGCGCTCACTGCCTGACGCCGCCCCGCCCCAGCGGCCGCCCGACAACGATGGAAGCGCAAGCCTCTGCCGGATCCCCATCGCGTCATCGCCACGTTGGCAACGCCGAGCACCGCGCACAACCGACCCGACCGACCCGACAGTGCATGTCCCCGCCGCTCGGCAGGAACACGTCAAGCTCCGTATCGACAGCGACTGCCCACGGGACATCCGCGTTCGCCATCCGCTGGCGCCCCGCCATGTTTGCGCTGCGGGCCACCTGGGACAGACGGATACGATACCAAATTTCTATTGAGTTTCTTGTTTAGTTTAATTTGAACTATCTTAGGCCGCGCTTCATACTTGAATCGTTAACGCAATTCGCCCCGGCGTGCTGGCGGCCGGCGCTTTCAAGAGGAACGCAGAGATGGTCTCAAGAGTGGCAAGAATGCATTTCCTGCCCGCCAACGGGCTTGGGCTGGTACGCGCATTGGCCGGCTGGTTGGTTGCCGTTACCGGACTGGCGCTGCTCGCGGCGCAGTTCGGCGACGGTTTGCCTCGATTCGACGGTCCGCTGCGCGATGCGCTGCTCGGCGGCGCGATGGCGGCCGGCGCCACCGCCCTGGGCGCGCTGCCAGTGCTCATGATGCGACGCATCGGTGCCGGCGCCCAGGGCATGCTGCTCGGCTTCGGCGCGGGCGTGATGCTGGCCGCCGCCGTGTTCTCGCTGCTGCTGCCGGGCTTCGAGGCGGCACTGGCGCGGGGGGCATCCGAAACCGCTGCGGCCTTGCTCGTAGCGGCCGGCCTGGCGCTCGGTGCCACAGTCCTGCTGGCGCTGGATCGTGCGCTGCCCCATACCCACCAGCCCGAGCGCTCGCGCGCGGTCGGCGCAGTCTGGCTGTTCGTCTTCGCCATCGCCGTGCACAACGTGCCCGAGGGACTTGCCATCGGCGTCGCGGCAAGCCAGGCCGGTGGCGGCAACGCGGTCGCCACGGGTATTTCACTGCAGAACGTACCAGAGGGATTGATCGTGGCGATCGCGCTCGCGTCTGCCGGTTACAGCCGTCTGTTCGCGTTCGCCATCGCGGCGCTGTCGGGGCTGGTGGAGCCGCTGGCGGCAGTCGTCGGGTCGATGCTGGCGGGTCTGTCCGAGGCGGTTCTGCCCTGGGGACTGGCTGGTGCAGCCGGTGCAATGCTGTTCGTGGTCAGCCACGAGATCATCCCGGAGTCCCACCGCCGCGGCCATGAAACCCTGGCCACTGCGGGGCTCATCGCGGGCTTCGTATTGATGATGTTGCTCGACACCCTGCTCTGAACGCAGCACACCCTCCAACATCCTCAACTACCAAGCAAAACGCCCGTCGCAGGACATGGTCTGCGACGGGCGTTTTCGTGTTGGGGTGGCGAGCCCGACCCCCGGCACTTGCAGGGAACGGCTGTGGCTGCTGCCTTCCGGCCCTGACCAGGTTCACCGCGCTGCAATGCGGGGAGACCCGCCACGGCCGCGATTGTAGCAGCAAGCGGCCGGCACGGGGAAAGTGTCGGCACGCCCCCGCGTACCGCATCAGGCAAGCAAGGTCTCGATATGCCGCGCCAGACCCGCCTCGTTTACAAAAGTCAGGTCATACATCGCCCCCAACCCGGACGCCTGCTCGTCGGCCAGCCCCGCCACGCAAACAACGAACTGCTTGCGGTTCAGGCCGAGACGCCGCCGCAGCGAATCATATTTGTCGATGAAAGGACGGAACTCGCCGGTCTTGCACTCGATACACAATGAGACCGTCCCCCCCAGCAGGGCGAAGACATCGAGTTCGTGCACATCCTCGTTCTGAAACACCACCTTCAGGCTACGCGCGCACGACGAACGGCCCCCGCTCTTCTGCGCCGTCTGCAGCACCTGCATCAACGCAAACCACTCAAGCCACTCACCAGCAAAAAAGTCCCGGACACGCGCCGAAGCCTGCAAGCCCATTCGAATGACTTTTTCGTTCTTCTGATAGAAGTACTTGGAAACAAATGAGTAATCGTAGAGCATCCGACAGAACGCGGTGATCTGCTGCTGCTCCCGCTGGCTGCGCTTTGCCAACGCGACGTTCAAACCTGTGTGATTGCGCGTCTGAGCATAGCGGATCTGATCGATCAGGGACTTGTGAAGCTCATAGTTCTGGCCGATTTCCACCGCCACTTCGTCGAAAAAGCCGGTGGTATCGACCGCCTTGAGGTCGGCTCGTACCTGGATCTGCTTTGCCCGGAACCAGTCGTGTATCGGGCCATGCTGCAGATCCGTGGCAATCTGGTCGGTGTTGTGAAGATCGATACGCTGCAGGTCCACCGCCGCGACATCGCTCCCGGGCTCGGCCTCTCGCTCCTCGGTCTCCGCCTGCAAGCGCTTCATCGCCGTTTGCAGCACGAAGTAGCGCTCGAGCAACTTCCGGGTGAAAAACACTGTGTCATACACCGTGTTCGTATGTCCGCACGCTGGGCAGGCGCGTGCAGCCCCAACCTCGGTCGCGGCCAACTCCTCCAGCCGACCGCATTTATTGCAGCGATAAATCGCCATTCCTCAACTCTCCTAATCCAGGCTTCGCCGGTGACGGCCTGCCCCGGATAGGAAGATGAGGTCCAGACCAAGGTCGCACGCTCAGCGGAACGATCGACGTCAAAACGCCAGACGGGCTTGGCCCGCCTGGCGTTTCAAGCTGCAACTATATCCCAAGCGCACGTCCCACGCATGCGGCGGTCGTCACCCGGTGGTGCGGTGCGTCCGCGCCTGACCCCGTCGCCTAGCGGATCACCCCTTCAGCTCCGGGAAGTCCTCCTCAAAGAACTCCAGCGCACCTCGTGCGCTGCGGACCTCCTCCGCCTTGCGCAGTTCGACCCGACGGATCTTGCCCGAGATGGTTTTGGGCAGGTCGGCGAACTCCAGCCGGCGAATGCGCTTGTAGGGCGCGAGGCGCTGCCGGGTGAAGGCGAGAATCTCGCCGGCGAGCGCCTTGCCGGGCTCAAAACCGGGCGCGAGGATGACGAAGGCCTTGGGCACGGCGAGGCGCAAGGGGTCGGGACTGGGGACGACCGCGGCCTCGGCCACGGCCGGGTGTTCGATCAGCACACTCTCGAGTTCGAAGGGGCTGATGCGGTAGTCGGAGGCCTTGAAGACGTCGTCGGCCCGGCCCACGTAGGTGATGTAGCCGTCGTCGTCGAGACTGGCAACGTCACCCGTGCGGTAGTGGCCGTCGCGCATGACCGCGGCCGTCTTCTCCGGGTCACCCGAGTAGCCGGCCATCAGGCCCAGCGGACGGGGGGTCAGCTCAAGGCACAGCTCGCCCTCGCGCGCGGCGTGGCCATCGGCGTCGAGCAGTGCCACCCGGTAGCCCGGCAGTGGCCGCCCCATGGAACCCGCCTTGAGCGGCTGTCCGGGCGGATTGCCGATCTGGGCAGTGGTCTCCGTCTGGCCGAAGCCGTCGCGTATGACGATGCCCCAGGCCTTGCGCACCTGCTCGATCACTTCCGGATTGAGGGGTTCGCCCGCCCCGACCAGCTCGCGCAGGCTGGTCCGGTAGGCGGACAAGTCCTGCTGGATCAGCATGCGCCATACGGTGGGCGGCGCGCACAGCGTGGTGACCTGGTACTTCACCACCACGTCGAGCAGTGCCTTGGCGTCGAAACGCGCGTAGTTGTAGAGAAACACGCAGGCGCCCGCGTTCCATGGGGCAAAGAAGCAACTCCAGGCGTGCTTGGCCCAGCCCGGCGAACTGATGTTCATGTGGCGGTCGCCGGGTTTGAGGCCGATCCAGTACAAGGTACTGAGGTGCCCCACCGGGTAGGACTGATGGGTATGTTCGACCAGCTTGGGTTTGGATGTGGTGCCGGAGGTGAAGTACAGCAGCAGCGGGTCGGTGGCGAAGGTCGGGCCGTCGGGGCGGAACTCCGGGGTTTGCGCATGGGCGTCCTCAAAGGCGTGCCAGCCCGGCGGGCGCCCGCCGACGCAGATACGGGTGACGCCCGGGAACGTGTCCAGGAGACCAGCGAACTTGTCTACATGGGCGTGGCCGACGACGACGTGGCGTACCTGCCCACGGGTCAGGCGGTCGTCCAGATCATCCGCGGTGAGCAGGGTGGTGGCGGGAATCACCACTGCGCCGAGCTTGATCGCCGCGAGCATGGTTTCCCACAGTGGTACCTCGTTGCCGAGCATGACGAGGACGCGGTCGCCGCGGCGCACGCCGCAGCCGCGCAGCCAGTTGGCCACGCAATTGGAGCGGTCGGAGAGGTCGGCGAAGCTGAGCTTGGCCTCGCTACCGTCTTCTTCGACGATCCACAGCGCCGGGCTCTGGTTGCCCTGCGCGAAGGTGTCGAAGTAGTCGAGCGCCCAGTTGAACTCCGACAGCTCCGGCCATTGAAAACCGGCGTAGGCGGTGGCGTAGTCCTCGCGGTGGGCGAGCAGAAAGTCACGGGCTTTCAGGAAGTCCTGAACCGCGGTCATGGATGTCTCCTCCTCTTGCCTGGTCGTTGCGCCAGGCTTGTTGCGATGCTCGATCGTGCGGCAGATACCCGCGGTGCCGACTGCGCTTTCGCGCCGACTGCGTTTTCGGCCCACCACACGTCCGCCGGACGGGGCGCCCAGGCAGGCCGGGCGCAACGCCAGTATCACCGACCGTCGCGGCTTTGCCAATGGCCCCATCGGGCAGGCGTCGCCGCGCGATCTGTTCAGGAACCACTGATTCATTCCCCACCGTTGGGGCTCAGGGCGAACCGATGCAATCTGCGCTTCCTTCAAGGGGTGTCAGACCCGACCGTTCATCCGAGGGCGCTGCCGGTGTCGCGCCGGCGAACAGCAACAGGCGCCACCGCAGCAGGTACTGCGGTGGCGCCGGAGCACATGGTCCGACACCGGACGCCGCCACTCAGAGCCTGTGAATAAATCTGCTGCGCGAACCGATTGCTGCGTTACTCACTCGCTCACTCCTCGCCTATCTATCTGATATGTCTCGTCGTTCGCTCGCTCGCGCCTTGCACTCGGCTCTGCTCGCGACGATTTCTTCACAAGCTCTCAGCGGATGAACACCTGCGGCGTAACCGTGCCCATGTCGCCGCCCGGCAACTGGATGCTGCCCAATTTGGCAAGCGTGTCGGCGTCATACACGGCGACGTCGTCCCAAGTGCCCGCGAGGTAGACCTTGCTGCCCTCATGGTTCAGCGTGACCACATAATAGGAGTGGTCGATCTCCGCCGCGGCAAGCAGCTTCTGCTCCCGGATGTCGTACTTGGCGAGGCGGTTGAGCACGCCGAACAGGATGTTGCGATCCTTGGGCGAGCGCATGCCGGTGAAGTAGATCTCGGTGAGTTCGCCGAAGTCCACCGTCTCGGTCTCCCCGGTTTCGAGGTTGACGTTCATGAAGCCGTAGATCCAGTCGGCGCTGTCGAGGTCATAGCTGTCGTCCTGAAAGCGGGCGGTGGTGTAGAGAATGGTGAAGTCCCGGGTCGGGGTTTGCAACGGCCATACGCTGAGCACGTCTGGCGGCGCGTACAGGTGGCGCTCCCAGCTTCGGCTGGGGATGGCGACCTCGCGCTCGCCGGTCTGCGGATTGACCTTGTAGATCTCGGCCCCCGCCATGTAGAGCGATCCGTCCGCCGCCGTCTGCATCACCGTGACCTGACGCGGGGCGGGCAGCATGCGCACCGGCTTGGCGTTCAGGCCGGCAGCGGTGTCGTACACCGCCAGGCGCGGCGCCTGCACCCGATAGTGATCGGCATGCAGCAGCGTCGGCATCTGGATCACGTACAACTCCTTGCCGTCACCGCTCAACGACATGGCGAACAATGCCTTGGCCCGTTCATTGGCCGCCTGCGACATGCTTGCCTGGAAGACGATCTCGCAGCTGTCGAGCGCGACGCCATGAATGTCATCGAAGCGGTTGTTGATCACGTAGGCCGTGGTCCGGTCGGGCGAGATCTGGATCACCGCCGGGCCGAAATCACCGGGCACCTCGCAGGTCTTGAAGATGGTGTCGGTGGCCAGGTCGAGCACATGCAACTGATTGGGCCGGTTGGCCACCGCCATGTACTCCTTGCCCGGTTCGAGCGCAGGGCCGACAGCGAGCACCGGTTGCACAAGCAGGGGGGTGGCCAGCGCGCAGCCGAGGACGACGGTACGCAGCGCCGTGGTCGGCGTTTCCTTGGAGAGAGAGGTCATCGCGGGTCGCTCCCTGGCTTAAAGGTCGTTTGGAAACACGGTGCCGAGGTTGCGCCAGTCCTCGCGGGAGTTCTGCGCATCCTTGTTCCAGTCGGGATAGGTGTTCATGGTGTCAGGCACCTGCGCCGGCCACCAGCAGGGATCGGCGCAGCCGTAGAGGTCGGCCTCCATCGGCTGGCACAGCGACGACACACCGCCGAAGGCATCCACCTCCCAGCCCGGATCTACCGTGGCGGTGCAGCCGGCCAGTGCGCTCATCGCGACCACCTCCTCCACCGTGTCGTCTTCCACTGCCCTGGCGAGCAGCTGGGCCTTGTTGTTGATCGGCTTGAGATGTTTCATTTCAGTGTGCCCTCCGCGGGGAAATGTAGTCGTCGATGAAGGCCGGGTTGCCGGCCATGATGCGGCTGTAGATCTCGATGCCGAAGTCCACCCAGTCGCGCATCAGGTCGCAGTAGTGGTAGGTCGGGTGGGCGGGGTCGCCGTAGCGGGCATAGCTTTCGTGGTAGCAGCCGCCCGAGCACAGGTTGCGGATGCGGCAGGTGGCGCATCCGGTGTCGGTACGGTCCAGGCGCTGGGCAAGGAAGTCGCCCAGCGCCGCATGCTTGACCCCGCCACGCACGTCACCGAAGGTCGGCAGACTGGAGCCGGTGAAGCGATGGCACAGGTTGAGTTCCCCCTTGTGATCGACCGCCAGCATCTTCAGCCCGGCCCCGCAGGGCAATGACTTCTTCTGCCCTTCGTGCAGATCGGTGATGAGTTGATGGAGATTGGAGAAGCCGATGTTCCGGTGCGCCAGCGCCGCCTCGAGGTAGCGCTGCCCGAGCCGTTTGAAGCCGGCGAACACCTCCGTCAGTTCGGCCTGGGTGAGGTTGAAGGTACTGATGTCACCGGACGTGACCGGTGCAAAACCGACCTCGGCAAACCCCAACTCGTTGAACAAGTGATCCCAGATGCGCTCCACGTCCGTCGTGCCGTGGGTCAGGGTGACCCGCGCGCCCACCGGCCGGGCGCGATAGCGCGACAGCAGGCGCTCGGCCTTGCGCCGCACGGTCTCGTAAGTGCCCTGCCCGCCCACCGTGAGACGATTGCGATCATGGATGGCCTTGGGGCCGTCGATGCTGATGGACAGACCAAAGCGATGCGCGTCGAGCCAATCGATGGTGTCGTCGCTCAACAAGGTCGCGTTGGTGGTCATGACGAAATCGACTTGCTTGCCGAGGGCGGGGAAGCGCGCTTCGCAATACTCGACCACCTGCTGGATCAATGGCTTGTTGCTGAGCGGCTCCCCGCCGAAGAACACCACGGTGTAGCGCGGTTCCCGCGGAGACTCGGAAAGCAACAGCTCGATGGAAGCCCGCGCGGTATCGAAGTCCATGCGCTTGCCCGCCGACGGCTTGTCCAGGTCTTCCTTGTAGCAATAGGTGCAGCTCAGGTTGCAGCCGGTGTTCACGTTGAGCACCAGGGTGGTGAGCGGAAACTGCTCGACCCGCGCCGGCGCGCGCGCGACTGGCGCGGGTCGCCCGTCGCTGACCAGTTCCAGCGCGATCAACTCGCGCAGGGTTTCGGCGATTTCGTCCTCGCTGAACAGATTGCGCAGCTTCGCCACCAGCGCCTCGGCGGTGAGCGTGTCATCGCGGATGCTGTCGAGCATGGACGCGGTCAGGGCGTCGATGGCAAACAGCGAGCTGCTGGGTATGTGGAACAACATGCGGGTGTCGTCCACCTGCAACTCGTGCAGGTTGTGGGTCACCAGATTCAATACGGCAGTCATGGGCATCTCCAGGTCCGGTGGCGGATAGGGGCAGAAACCGGGTAAGCGGATCGCCGGACGGGACGACACTGCATCCCGTCCGGCGGCACACGCATCACGGAATCGGCGGGTTGTTCCAGCGTTGCACCGTCACGATCATCTGCCCCTCGCCAGTCAGCACCTGGCCGCCATCGTCCAGTTCCGCCAACACCCTGAGGTTGCCGGCGTTGTTGGTGCCCATGCGGCGCGCCGGGTTGGGTCCGGCGGCGGCTGGCATGAAGATGCCGGACTTCGCCTCCATGACGCCGGCAAAGCGGGCATCGCCGTCGGCCTCCGCCACCTCGTCGAACGGCGCCACCGACCAGTTGGCCGGCATGAAGCCAATGCGATAGTCGTCCTCGGTGCCCGCCACGCCGTCCGCTCCGGCCGCCCAGGCCTCGGCCTGGAAGCGCGCCTGCACCGGTGGCGTGGAACCGCCGTTGCCCCCCACCCTCGCGACCGTGTACTCGGGCACCACCCGCAGCGCCGCCACCCGCTCGAACACCGCCAGGCTGCCGCCTTCGGCCGCGCCCACCTTCAGGGTATGCACACCCAGCGCAGCTGTTTCGGCCCGCGCCCTGAGCACGACGCGCGATGGCGAGCGCTCCACCACCGATACCAGCGCGATTCCGTCCGGCAGTTGTGGCTCACCCTCCAGGCCAGCCCCCACGATGGTCAGCTCAGCCTCCTCCCCCGCCCGCAGGAACTCGGGCTGTACCGCCAGAATGTGGGCCCCCTCGCCGTGGCGGGCCGCCACCACGTCGGCACCGATCTCGTCGTGATCGCGCTCGAACATGCGGCCGACCAGCCGCCCGTCCTCCAGCGCGAACACCTGGCGCATCGCCGTGCCATCGACGTCCAGACTGCCGCGCCATTCGAAACCGGTGTAGATCAGCGCCGTACCCTGCCCAGTCAGCGCGGTGCCATCCGCGTACGCACCGGTCAGGGCGATCCGGTACTCGTCGCGGGTACCGCCCGGCTCGACCGTCATCGCACCGGAAAACGCGCCCCTGCCGGGCAACTGACCCGCCACCGTCCAGGTGCCCGCCACCTCGGCGGCCGGGCGCTTGCGCCACTGCTCCCAGGCTTCGGTGGTCAAGGGCTGCGTCGCGGCCAGTTCCGGCACCATCTCGTTCAAGGCCAACTCGAACCAGTCGCGATCACGTGCCAGCGCCTGATATTCGGTGGTCGGCCACTGACCGAGGTGGAAATGCACCAGATGCTCCCATTCCTCCGCCGGCCGGCGCTGCAGCATCACCCGGGCGCCGGAATGGCAACGCGCGCACATCTCGGTGAACGCCTGCGACTCGAAGGCCTCGGGCGTATCCAGCCGACGTTCCAGTGCGTAGCGGGCCCCCGCGGTCTCGGCGGGCGCCAGTCCCTGGGTATCGGCGAGATATTTCACCAGCGCACGGCGGTCGTCGGCGGCCAGTTCAACGCCGTGCACCATCTGCATCCGCACCAGCGTCATCAGCCAGCCTTCGGGCGTCTTGCGCTGGTCGGAAATGCGGCTGAAACGACCATCCGTCTCGGTATGGCAGCCAAGACAGCTCTTGCGGATGATCTCCGCCCCCTGGCTCGCGTCGGCAGTCTGCACAGCACCACCCAGCGAAAGCGCGAGCGCGCCGCCGGCCAAGGCGGTTGCGATGAATCGGGTTTTCAAGGGCAAGCTCCTTTGTTCGTCGGCGCCGCCCGGCACACACCGCGCGACGTCCGCTACGCACCGTCATCCCCAAGGGCTTGGCCCCGGGGGTCTTGCGCCAACTGACTCTATTGACTTGAATCAAAGCATCGGCGTCGAGCACATAGTAGGAGCCGCCCCGGCGCAGCCGGTAGCCCAAACCGGCAATCCCTTGAAATCGCGCGCTTTGCGCGCCAAAGCACACCAGCCCGCCGGCCGTAACGGCCCGCTGCGAGCTGGAAAAACGGTCGCCGCTTTGCCAGACTGGAAACAGCAGCCAACAACGCGCACCGAGCGGAGCAAAGTGCGCGCTGCGGTCTGGTCGTGAAACCAGGCGGCAGGCGGCGAGCGGCAACCCGCAAACCACCCCATCCCGGCAACGCCCCGGGCGCCGTTGCACCGTATCCCGCTCCCCGTTCACCCTTGCTTGCGACCACTCACCAGGGAAACACGCATCATGACTACCCCACCCATCCAGTCCCCATCCGCACCCAATCGCAACCACCGCCTCGCCCGTGGCGCGCGCAGACAGCGTCGCCGAACGCCCTCAGACCAGCGAGATGTCCCCGCGCGATGCGCTCAACGCGCGCATCCTCGAAGCGTCGCTGGAAGTCTCCATCCGCAGTGGCAACGACGCCCAGGCGCTGCTCTTCCGCACCGCCATCGACCGGATCAACGACTTGCTCGCGCCGGAGTTCGGCCCCGATGCGCTGCAGCGCGCCGCCGCCAACGAAGACACCAGCGCCGAAGCCACCGCCGCACGCATCCTAGGCTTTTCGACCGGGTTCTTCGACGCCTACGCCGCCCAGCGCCCGGGCGACGACCCAGAGCAAGTCGCACGCGACTTCGTGGACCTGATCCGCGGCGGCTTCGAGCAAGGCTTCAACGAGGCACGGGACATCCTGGACGGCCTGGGCGTTCTTGGCGGCGACGTCGAGAGCGGCATCATGAAAACCTGGGAGCTGGTGCACAAGGGGCTGGACGATTTCCTCGCGGGCAAGCTGCCGGCGAAAGAGACGGACGCCGGGGTGGCGTAGGCGTGGCGGCGGGGTTAGGATAAAAAAACAAAAAAGACAACGACCGATTTCCGTTCGGAGACAAACCGGAAATGAACGCCTGTACCCTCGCGTCCGCCACGCTGCGGGCGCTCGCCCGTGCGAACCGCACGCCCACCCAAACGAACCGCACGCCCACCCAAGCGAACCGCACGCCCGCCCCTCGCCACCGCCACCACTTCTCCGCGCGCGCCGCCCACGCACCAGTTCGAACCACCATCGCAGCGCCACGCACCGCGATCGCTCGCCCTCATCGCACCACCCGCTGCCCCGTCTGCCGGTATTGCACCGCCGCAATAACCGCCACGGGGCTGGCACCACGTTGGCACGCAACCTGCTCACGCTCGGCAGACACCCCCCACGTCCGAACGTACGAGGTTACGCGATGAACCGGCTCGATTCCGGCCAGCCCCCCGCCCACGCCCCACGGGGCCTGCTCCACACCCACGACGTCGACGAGCATGCAGCCTGTCTGGAGGGCTGGGGCCAGCGCTACGACCAATTGTCTGCGGGTCGCTTCGACGGCTGCTTCGAGGAATACTGGTTCGGCAGCGTGCAGATATTCCGCGAACGCGCCAATCAGGCGATTCACGAGTCCGGCCAGCCCTGGCACGGCTCGCGCACGCTCGCGGTACCGGTGGCGATCGACGGCGCCGGCTGGTTTTGCGGTGAGCTGTTCGATCTGGACTCCATCATCACGCTCAAGGGCGGCGACGACCTCGACTTCCGCACCCCGCGGCTGCACGAGATCCTCGCCCTCACGGCCGACGCCGCGGCACTCAACGACTACGCGCTGCAGGTCGACCACCTCGACATTGAAACCGAACTGCAGGGCCGCCGGATCGTGCCTGCCGCGCCCGCGCAGGTCGCGCGCCTGCGCGACTTTCTCGCCACGGTGCTGGCCAGCCTGCGGGCCACGCCCGACCTGCTGCGCCACCCCCAGATGTGCCGCGCGCTCGAACAAGCAGTATTCGGCGCGGTGGTGGACACCGTCCGGTCGCCCGCGGCAGAGCCGCGCGCCACGCCTTCCTGTCGCACGCGTCAGTTGGTGGTCGAGCGCGCACGGGAATACATGCGCGAACACATCGACGAACCGATCAGCGTGGCCGATTTGTGCGTGGAGTTGCGCGTGTCGCGGCGCACGCTGCAGTACAGCTTCCAGGACGTGCTCGACCTCAATCCGGTGAAATTCCTGCGTGCCATGCGCCTGAACGGCGTGCGACGCGACCTCAAGCGCGCCGACCCGAGCCGCGACACGGTGGCCGACATCGCCGCGCACTGGGGGTTCTGGCATTTGTCGCACTTCGCCGCGGACTACAAGACGATGTTCGACGAACTCCCTTCGGACACGCTCAAGCGAGCCACCCGCACACACGCGTGAGCGCCGAGCCACCGCCCGCAGGCTTTACAACCAGTTCCGCGCACGCATCCAGGCCGCCAGCGCGGCCACGCGCTCAGCCGGCAGGCCGGGCGGCGGCGTGGCCTCCGCCGCCACCCTCGCCCCCTCATCCGTGGCACTCGCCTGCCGCGTCCGCAGCGCCCGCAGCACCGGCGCGACCTCCACGCCATCCACCTGCCACACGCCAAGCGGCTGGTCGGGGGTGACGACCACCTCCGCCATCTCGATATACCCCCAACTCACCACCGGCCGCCGCTCGATGCGCACAGCCTCCGGCCGCGTCTCGCCGTGCACCGGCAGCGCATCTGGCCAAACGGCGCGCGACTGCCAGAACGGCTGCTGGGCCCAGCGTCGTTCGCCGGCATAGAAATCACGCCCGATGCGGGCGAAGCGCAGGAACAGGTGCGCCACCCGGGCATGGTGAAAGGCGATGGCCTGATCCGCATCCTCCGGCCGCCTGAGCAGCGTATTGATCACCGCCGGCGCCTGCAGCGCAGACGACAAGGCCTGGAAGATGCCGTTGCCGGACAAGGGATCGACTGCCATCGCGGCGTCACCCACGCGCAGCCAATCCATTCCGGCCAGTTCCTGCGCGCATACCGGCGTACTGCTGCGTGCCTGCGGCTGCCCCACGGGCAGGGCATCGGCAAGAAACGGCGCCGCCGCCTCCAGGGCGCGCAGGCGCGACGTGCAGAATCCAGCGAGGGCGGCCTTGTCGGGCAGGCGCGTGCTCGCGACATCCAGCGTCAGCTGCAAGTAGCGCATACCGTCGGGCATGGCCGCCAGCCAGGCCCAGCCGTCCTCGAAACTCTCCACGGCCGACTGCGCGGTCAATGCCGGCCCCTGCCAGTACTGCAGCAGCGACACCGTCTCGGCGCCACGCACCCGCCCCCCTGTGCCATATGGCGCCGAACGCCCGCGCGCCTCCACCAGGAACACTGCGCGCATCCCGACGCGCCCGCCTTCCCCAGCCAGTTCGACGAAATGCGCCCCGCCCTGACGCCCGCAGCGCAATACCCGGGCGTCCACGCATTCCACCCCCGCCTCGGCGAGATCCTTGCGCAACAGGGCATCGAAGCGCGCCCGGTCCACCAGTCGCTCGGTGTTGGCCGCGCTGCGCTCACCGTTCCAGGTCACGGTCCGCGCGGAAGGCTCGGCCACCGCCTGCAGCGCATGACGGAAGCCAGCCTGCCGCAAACCGTCCAGCACCCGCTCGGACACCCCCTCCACCGCGCGAAAGCGCCGCGCCTCGTCGACCACCGTCACCGCGTGCCCCAAGCGCCGCAGGCCAATCGCACAGGCCGCACCGGCCGGCCCGCCGCCCAGTACCAACACCTCACGCTCCAGCATCCGTTCCCTCCCCATCCGGATCGCGCCTCGCCGCGCGCACGGCGGCCTGCGCCCCCGACTCATCGACCGCTGGCCCCACCCCTGGCGCCGCGGCTTCGACACGCCCCGACTCACCCAAGGAAACCTCGCTCTGCGCGCCGGCCATGCGCCGCTCCGGCCCGCGATAGCGCGCTACTGCGGCAAGTTGCGCCGCAACTGCCGCTACCGAGCGCTCACTCCCGGCCGCCAGCAGCCGCAGGACGTGCCCACACAGGTGCGCGCAGCCCATGCTTGCGCCGGCCCCGGCGCGTGCGCGCGGCGGCGGCTGAACATGACCACCGAAGTCGGCCTGGGCCGTCGCCAGCCAGGACAGCTCTTCACGTGCACAACGCGCGTCGCCCGTCATGCGCAATACCCCGGGATACGCGGCGGGATAGACTGGCGCCCCGCGCGCCGGACTGGCTGCACACAACACCACACCCGCCGCCTGGGCCCGGGCACAGGCTTGCGCCAGCACTTCACGGTGGTCGCGCAGGCCGAGGCTGAGATTGATGACGTCAGCCTGCTCCGAGACCAACCAGTCGATCGCCGCGGCGACCTGCGCCGCAGACGTGGTGAAGCGGCCGAAGAACACCTTGGCCACCAGCAACCGGGCGTCCGGCACCAGCGAGGAGATCGCGCCGATCACCGCATCGCCATGGCCCAGTTCGTCACCGGCAATCGCGAGCAGTCCAGCACGCGCATCCGCCGCCACGTCACGCCGCGGCCCGGCGCCCGTGCCGGTCGTGCCTCCATCCTGCTTGCCGGGCCCGGCCTGGGGACCGCCGTGCCCGCCCGGGGACCGCCATACGCGCGCCGTCAGCCACGGGCGGGCAGCGCCGCCACTGCCCTCGGACCACTGGAAAGCCGCAGCCGCAAGCACGCGTTGTGCGTGCACGTCACCCACGCCGCTATCGACCACCCCCACCCGCAGGACGGTTGGTGGACGCCGTTCAGTCCCGGTTCGCATCGTCGGTTGCTCCGTCGTCGTTCCCCGCCACACCGGGCGCCCCCGCTTCGCGGACGATGCGCCCGCCCTCCAGGCGCAGATACACGTCGCAGCCGGCAAGCGTGCTGCGTCGATGGCTGATCAGCACGCGGGTCCGGCCGGCGAAAAGGCGATCCACCGATGCGATCACCCTGGCCTCGGTTTCCTCATCCACCGCCGAGGTGGCTTCGTCCAGAATCAGCACCGCCGGATCCTGCAGCAGCGCGCGGGCGATGGCGATGCGCTGCTTCTGCCCCCCCGACAGACGCTGGCCGCGCTCGCCCAGCACGGTGGCCATGCCCTCCGGCAACGCTGCCAGCCAATCACCGAGGCTGGCACGCTCGAGCGCCGCGCGCACGGCCTCGTCACTGGCCTCGGGCACCGCATAGCGCACGTTCTCCGCGACCGGGCCGCGAAACAGCACGATATCCTGGCTCACCAGCGCCACCGCTCGCCGCAGGGCGGTCGGATCGAGTTCTCTCAGATCAACACCGTCGAACAGGATTCGCCCGGAATCAGGGTCGAAGTAGCGCAGCACCAGATCGATGAGGGTGCTCTTCCCCGCGCCCGACGCACCCGCCAGCGCAATCTTCGCGCCCGCGGGGAAAATCGCATCTGCACCGTCCAGCACCGGCGCAGCGGCACCCACGTGGACGAAACCGACCGCCTCCAGCACGATCTCGCCCCGGAGCGGCCGTGACAGCGGCCTCGGCACCGCCGGCAGCGGCGTTCCGAGCGGGGCGCGTCGCAGTTCCCCGACCCTGAGCAGGCTGACGCTCATGCGTTGAATCGCGACGTACAGCCCCAACAGGCTGTTGACCGGACCGACCGCCATGCCGAGATAGGTGGAAAACGCGATCAGCGACCCCACTTGCCACTGCCCCTGGATCACCCACCATCCGCCTATCAGGAACGCCGCAGCGCGGGTAAGCGACGTGAGCGTGCCCGGCACCGCATGGGTGAAGAACTCCACCACCTGCAGCCGCAACAAGTCACCGAGGTAGCGGCGGTTGAACGCGTCCAGGCGCTGCGCCTCGCGCCGCTCCTGCCCGCTCGCCTGGATGAACTTCATCGCCGGCAGGGTCTCGACCAGAAAGCTGGAAACATCGGCCGCGCGTTCTCGGACCCTGCGGGCATGGTCGGCGACCTTGCCCCGCATCCAGTGCAACCAGATGGCTTCGAGCGGAATCAGCAGCAACACCAGCAGGGAAAGCTGCCACGACAGGGCGAGCATGAGCGCGATCGCGCCGACCAGTCCCACCACACTGCTGACCGCCGCGAACAGGCTGTCCAGCGCAAAGCGCTGAATCTCGGCGACGTCGCCGTCCAGCCTCGCCAACAGGTCGCCAGTGCGCCGTTCGGCGTAGAACGCGGGCGAGAGCCGCTGCAAATGGGCATACACGTCGCCACGCAAGGCGAACAAGACGTCGCCGGATAGCCGGGTATGGAGATAGCGGTTGAGGCCGGCAAGTGCCGTACCGAGTACGCCGGCCACCATCATTGCCGCGGCGATGGCGACCAGCCGCGGATAGTCGCCGGCCAGCAAACCGTCGTCGATCAACATCTTGGTCAACCACGGTTGCAACAACACCAGCGCCGAGGCGATCAGCGACAACGCCAGCAGGCCGGCGATGGCCGCACGCCGCGGCCGGACGAATCCGTAGAGCCATGCCAACCCGCCCTGCAGGGCAGCCGGATCGTCGGAACGGATCAGCCGCGCGAGCATGGCAGTCACGCCGCGCGCCTTGCGGCTGGCGGTCGCCCCTGGGAGCATGAAGAGAGGTCATTCTGCGAAGCCATGCGTTCGATGCTCTCACGCCGGCCCGCCCATGACCAGGGTCGCTGGCCACACCATTGCGGTCTGTTGCCTGGCGCCCACGCCTTGCCAAAAACGGCTAACGCTGCCGCCCGGGTGTGACTAGAATCGGCCCCGGCGCATCATGTGCGAAAGCGCGCCACGTTGCGGCCGAGGGTGTCGGCCAGGTGCTCCAGTGCGCTGGCCGTGTCGTGACTGTCGCGCACCGCATGGCTGTTTTCCTCGGCCATGCGGGCAATCGTCTCGACCTGACGGGCAATCTCGGTGGAAACCGCGCTCTGTTCGCGCAGCGCGCCGGATATCTCCGCCACCGTCGCCACCACCTCGTTCGCCCCCTCGCGGATGCGCTGCATCGCATCACCGGCGCGCTGCGCCTGTTCGACTCCGGCATTGACGCGCGCCACGCCGTCCTCCATGGCTGCCACCGCACCGCGCGTGCCGTCCTGGATCGTGCCGACCATCTCGGTGATCTCCTGGGTCGGGGGGGGGGGGGGGGGGGGCGCCCGGCGCCCCGCAGCGCC
>JBKBMG010000006.1:0-2233 GCA_046295975.1 Rhodocyclaceae bacterium | reverse complement strand
GCGCTCGGCGAGCTTGCGCACCTCGTCCGCGACCACCGCGAACCCCCGCCCCTGCTCGCCCGCCCGTGCCGCCTCGATTGCGGCATTGAGCGCCAGAAGATTGGTCTGCGCCGCGATCTCTCCGATCGACTGCACGATCCGTGAAATCTCGGCCGAACGCTGCCCCAACGCCTCCACCGTGCGCGCCGAACGGGCCACCGAATCGGCGATCGTGCCAATCTCCGCGACCACCCCGGCAACGATGTCCCCGCCCTCGCGCGACCACTCGCCCGAGCGACGTGCGAGGGCATCCGCCTCGCTCGCATTGCGGGCGATCTGATCGATGCCAACAGTCATCTCCTCGACCGCCGCCGCCATCGCCGTGGCGGCCTCGCTCTGCCGTTGAGAAGCGCCATCCACCTGGGAGGAAGCCTGCACCAGGCGGTGAGCCGCCGCATCCACTTCGCCCGCATTGCCCTTAATGTCACCCAGCAGCGACTTCATCGCCACCGACATCTCGTCGAAACTGCTCGCAACCTCGCGCAACTCGTCGCGCGCGACCAGTTCGATGCGTGTGGTCAGGTCGCCGGAGGCGAGCCGCCGGCTGCCCTCCGACAACGCGCGAATACTTGCCATCACCGACAGATACACGCCCACCGAGAGATAGACGATCGCCAGCAACACCACCAGCAGAATGCCGATGTTCAGATTCAGGGCACGCTCGGCCGTCGCGATGCGCTGCTCGAGCAAGGCGTCCAGCGTCGGCAGCAGCACCTCGCGGCTCTGTGCATAGCCGATGTCGCTGGCCTGGGCGGTGAAGTCGTAGAACTGCTCCGGCGACGTGTTCCTGAACGCGCCGAGAAACACGATCTCCATGATGACCTTGTTCACCCCCGCCAGCTTTTCACGCAAGGCCTCCAGGGTCGCCTGCAGCGGCGCCTCCAGGTCGGGGCGGAACTCGGCCACGCGCGCGACGTTCGCCTCGAGCTCGGCCATCGCCAGTTTCACGTCGGCGTGCAAGGCGTTGATCTCGAACTTCTCGCGCTCGTCCAGTCGCGCCAGCGCCAGCGTGCCGGCACCCTTCGCGCCCAGCCGGCCCAGCCGTTCGAGCAGATTGGGCATGCGATCCAGCGCCGTCGTCATCAGGTAGTGGCTGTCCGGCTCGGGGTCGAAGCTCAGACCGTGGGCATCCGCGATCACGGTCTGGAACCCCCGCAAACGGGCGACCAGTTCGGTATGCACGTCGTAGCTCTGCCCGTGGCTCCAGCCCGCGCCCTCACTCCTGACTTGCGCCCAGCGCGTGCGGATCTCCGCCCACCCCTCATGACCACGCAAGGTGTCGGACAAGCCCGCCTCCAGTCTGGCCAGTCCGGCCTCCACCTCCCCTGCGTACGCCTGCAGGCGTGCCTCCAGGCCCACGTCGCCGGCCCGCAGCGCCACCGCCATGCCGCGGTGCCCCTGCACCGCCTGCAAGACCTCGGTCATCGGCCGCAACATTGCCGAACCGGCCAGTTCCGCTTGCGACCGCGTAATGGTGTGGTTGAGCTGGGTCGCGAGGTTGAGCATCAGGCTCGCAAACGCCAGCACCACCACCACCGCGAGCAACCCGAACTTCATCGGATAGCCGCAGCGGTTCATCAATGCAACTGCGGGGGCAAACAAGGTCTTCATGAGTATCTCCTCTCCGTCGTGCGCGCATCGGTGTGCGCACCTCGTTGTTCTGATGCTGTTCTTGATGTTCCAAAGTCGTGAAGACGACTGCCGCCGGCTGCACCCGTCGGTGCGTGGAAGCACGATGGAACCCGCTTCGGTGCACCGCGGCCCACAGCCCCGGGCGCCCCCGTCACGCCCCCCCCCCACAGACACCGTCAGCATCCCGCAACCTGACCAGCACCGCAAGCTACGGATTTCACGAACGAACTCGACTCTCACCGGTTTCCTCGCCGGCGGCAGCGCGCGAACATCCTGGCGACTCATCCGCCATTCCAGATACAAGTTGTTGCAAACGTTCGCCATATTCATTCAAACTTCACGCTTGCGTTTCTCATAGCAGACACTATGATTTCGCCATCTCACAATCCTGCCCTGGAGCCCTTGTCCATGAATCGCGCCCTGATCGCCCATACTCCTTTAGGTAGCGCCCTGTGGGCGGTGAGCGTGGAAGGCGAGGAGGCGATGAGTGCGCTCTACGAATTCCGGGTGGGCTTGAAGGCGGACACCCCGGACGTGGACTGCCAGGCCTTGATCGGCGAGC
>JBKBMG010000005.1:45793-136952 GCA_046295975.1 Rhodocyclaceae bacterium | reverse complement strand
AGGGCGCGGATGATGTCCTGTCGTTACTCCCGGCGCATCACCGGGCCTGACCTCCGACGGTCAGCAACTGGGGGATTTTGAAGTGGCCATCACTGGGGGATTTTGGGTGGCCGCCGGGGACCATCTCCAGAATGTCGCCAAGAGCAGTCCATTTCCACGTCCGGGGTAAAGCAAACGGCCGTTCATCTTCCCCAACCGTCTCCACCGCCTTCGCCTTCCGAATCTTCCCTTCCTTCACGAGCCGCGCCTTCTCGGCCTCAATACGCTTGAGGAGTTCGCTGGCCGGCTCGTCCGCCGGGTCCTGCGGCACGAGCTTGCCGCGCACGGCCAGCTCCAGAATCAGCCCGCGCAGGCGTTGGATGCCGTCCGGGGCGGTGGCAATCAGCGGCAGGTTGTCGGTGACCAGACTGCTCACGCCCGGCCCTCCAGCGCGGCGGCCAGCACGGCCTTGAGTTGGTCGCGGGTGGTCTGGATGCGGCCTTGCAGGTCGGCGTAGGCGGCGAGGAGTTCGTCGGGGTCGTGGGATTCGGCCTCGGGGCTGTGGGGGTTCTTGATGTCGAGGTTGTAGTTGCGGGCGCGGATGTCGGTGGCGCTGACCTTCCAGGCGTGTTCGTTCTCTTCGCGGGCGGTCCACCAGGCTTTTTCGGCGTCGAACTCCTCGATGCGCATGGGGCGGGTCTTGGAGTAGTTCTTGTAGCCGGGCGGGTACGGGTGCTCGTAGAACCACACCTCTTCGGTGGGCGTGCCCTTGGTAAAGAACAGCAGGTTGGTCTTGATGCCCGTGTAGGGGTTGAACACGCCGTTGGGCAGGCGCACCACGGTGTGCAGGTTGCAGGTGGTGAGCAACTGTTCCTTGATGCGGGTCTTGATGCCTTCGCCGAACAAGGTGCCGTCGGGCAACACCACGGCGGCGCGGCCGCCGTCTTTCAACAGGTGCATGATGAGCACGAGGAAAAGGTCGGCGGTTTCGCGGGTGCGGAAGGCGGCGGGGAAGTTGCTCTCGATGCCGTCTTCTTCCATGCCGCCGAAGGGCGGGTTGGTGACGATGACGTCCACCCGGTCCTTCGGACCGTAGTCGCGCAGCGGACGGGCGAGGGTGTTGTCGTGGCGCACGTTGGTGGGCACGTCCAGTCCGTGCAGGATCATGTTGGTAGTGGCGAGCAGGTGGGGCAGCGGCTTTTTCTCGACGCCGTGGATGCATTCCTGCAGGCGGCGCTCGTCTTCCACCGTTTTAACGTGGTGCTTGCGCACATACTCGATGGCGCAGGTGAGGAAGCCGCCGGTGCCGCAGGCGGGGTCGAGGATCTTCTCGCCGAGTTGCGGGGCGACCATGTCCACCATGAACTGCGTGACGGGGCGCGGGGTGTAGTACTCGCCGGCGTTGCCGGCGTTCTGCAGGTCGCGCAGGATTTGCTCGTACACGTCGCCGAAGAGGTGGCGGTCCTGCGCCTTGTTGAAATCCAGCCCGGCGACGATCTTGTTGATGACCTGGCGCATCAGGGTGCCGGACTTCATGTAGTTGTAGGCGTCCTCGAATACCCCACGGATCACGAAGCCGCGCTTGTCGTTGCCCTTGGGCTGGAGGTTCTTGAGGGTGGGGAAGAGTTGCTTGTCGACGAAGTCGAGCAGTTCCTCGCCGGTCATGCCTTCCGGGTTGGCCGCCCATTTGCGCCAGCGCAGGTGCTCGGGGATGGGCGAGCGGTAGGGCTTGTCTGGCTCGGCGAGCAGTTCGTTCTCGGTTTCCTTGTCGTCGTAGATCTTGAGAAAGAACATCCACACAAGCTGGCCGATGCGCTGGGCGTCGCCATCGACGCCGACATCCTTGCGCATGATGTCCTGGATGGATTTGATGGTGGTGCTGAGGGACATGGGTCAGGCTTTCAGAAAAGGCGTTGCGAAGCCAAGCAGGTCGGCGGCGTCGTTGAGGCGGTGGTCGAAGCAGGCAAAGGTGATTTCCATGCCGGTCTGCTGACGCAGCACTTGCGCCGCGGCAAGGTGAACGCTGTCGTAGGCGCGCAGCGAGAACAGTGCGGCGTAGCGCCCGGCCAGTTCCACCAGCGGCGGATCGACCGGAACGACCAGCCAGCGCGGCCAGTCATCGAGAAAGGCCTGGCGATCGAGCTTGAGGGAATCGCTGGTTGCGGGGTCCTCGCGCATGCGCCGGGCAAAGGTGGCCTGCATTTCGGTGTGGGCAATCAACACCGTGGCCAGATGGTCACTGGCGTCGCGCAGTTGCAGGGTTTCTTCCCGCCCGGCTTCGGCGACGAACAGCTTGAACAGGGCCGAGGTATCGAAGTAGCTGATCATCCGCGATCTTCGAGCACCATGTCAGCCATGGTCTTGCCCTCGATCACGGTATGCGCCGGCCCGCCCAGGGGCTTGCCCCCGCCCCAGAGCAGTTGCCCCTGCTGCACCAGGCGGGCCACTCGGGCGCGCTGGGCGTCGGTCCATGCGGCCGGCAGTTCAGCGACGGAAGATTGGGGTACGCCGACGATACGGGCGATCACCCGCTTGTGCGAGGTGACCGTCACTTCTTCTCCGTCCTGGGCGGTGGCCAGCACCTGAGACAAATGGGATTTCAACTCCCGGACGCTAATCTGCATTTGTGACCTCAACTACTCAAAGAACAACGCAGATTGTAGTCTCATCTCACCCCGCACGGTACAACTCATCCTCCAGCGCATGTACCGCATCCAGATAGGCGGCCTTGTCGCCGAAGGCGCTGATGATCTCGCCCGGCGTGCCAATGCGGTTGAAGGGGTCAAGGGTGAGAATCTTGATGTCTTCGATGCTGGCGATGCCGGCGTCGGCGTATTTGTCGAGCAGGGCGTCTAGCACGGCACGAGCCCGGTCGCCAAAGCGGGCGAAGAGGTCGCGCTTCTTCACCTGTTCGGCGCGCTCCTTGCGCGACAGGACGGGGCGATCGAAGGCGACATGGCAAACGAGATCGAAGGGGTCGAAGGCCTTGCCGGTTTTCTTGCCGACTTCTTCGGCCAGGGCGTCGAGCAGCACGCCCTGGGCCTCCAGCTCCTCGATGACCGCCTGCTTCTGTTCAGCCTCGCTCCAGCGAAGCAGGAAATCGTCCAGTGAGGCGTATGCGCGGCGCACGGTGTGACGGGTGTAGTCGCGCAGCGATTCGGTGATGAGTTTGCCGTCCGGGCCGTAGTACTGCACGCGCTCGGCAACCACCCGCACCTTGACCTCGTGGCCGACGACGTAGCGGGTACGCCCCTGGCGGTCGTCGTCCGGGAAGGCAGTGTCGTCGTCGGCCTTGGCCTCGCCGGCTTCGTCCGGGCCGCCGCCCTCCTCGTCCGCGCCGTCTTCCGGCGGCACCGGGGATTCGCCTGGCTCCGGCTCGAAGACCTGCACCGGATCGCCGTCGAAGGCCGGGTCGGCGAACAGCTCGGTGGCCTTCTTGAAGTCCATGATGGTGAACCAGAACTTGCCGTAATCCTCGTTGATGCGCGTGCCGCGCCCGATGATCTGCTTGAACTCGGTCATCGACTGGATGCGCTGGTCGAGCACGACGAGCTTGCAGGTCTGGGCGTCGACGCCGGTGGTCATCAGCTTGCTGGTGGTGGCGATCACGGGGTAGCGGCTCTCGGGGTCGATGAAGTTGTCGAGCTCCATCTTGCCCTCGGCCTCGTCGCCGGTGATGCGCATGACGTACTTTCGGTTCTCGCGCACGCGCGCCGGGTTGAGGTTGACCAGTGCCTGGCGCATGCGCTCGGCGTGGTCGATGTCCTCGCAGAAGACGATGGTCTTGGCGAACGGGTCGGTGGCCTTCAGGAATTCGGTGATTTTTCGGGCGACGAGTTCGGTGCGCGCCTCCAGCACCAGCGTGCGGTCGAAGTCCTTCTGGTTGTAGATGCGGTCTTCGATGAGCTGGCCGAGTTTGTCGGCCTGCCCCTTGGCCGGGCGCCAGCCCTGCAGGTCGCGGTCGATGTCGATGCGCACGACCTTGTAGGGGGCGAGAAAGCCGTCGTCTATGCCCTGCCTGAGCGAGTAGCTGTACACCGGCTCGCCGAAGTAGTGGATGTTGGAAACCTCCCGGGTTTCCTTGGGCGTGGCAGTCAGGCCGACGTGGGTGGCCGAGGAGAAGTGGTCGAGGATCTCACGCCAGGCGGAATCCTCGGCGGCGCTGCCGCGGTGGCATTCGTCGATCACCACCAGATCGAAGAAGTCCGGCGAGAACTGCTTGTAGATGTTCTTCTCTTCCTCGTTGCCGGTGACCGCCTGATACAGCGACAGATAGATCTCGAAGGCCTTGTTGGCCTGGCGCTTCTCGATCTTGGTCATCGCCGCGCCGAAGGGGCGGAAGTCGTTGCTGCGAGTCTGGTCGACCAGGATGTTGCGGTCGGCAAGGAAGAGGATGCGTTTGCAGGCCTTGGACTTCCACAGCCGCCAGATGATCTGGAAGGCGGTGTAGGTCTTGCCGGTGCCGGTGGCCATCACCAGCAGGATGCGCTGCTGGCCGCGGGCAATCGCTTCGATGGTGCGATTGATGGCGTTGACCTGGTAGTAGCGTGGCGTCTTGCCGCTGCCGTCGTCGTAGTAGGGCGTCGTGACCGTCGCGCGGCTCTCCGGGGTGGTCAGCCCCTTCCACACGCAATAACGTTGCCACAGTTCGTCCGGCGGCGGAAAGCCATCGAGCGCGAGTTCGGTTTCGGTCTGCACAGCCTGCCCGCTGCGGTCGTGAAGGAGAAAGCCGTCACCGTTGCTGGAGAAGACGAAGGGCAGGTCCAACGCCTCGGCATAGGCGAGCGCCTGCTGCATGCCGTCGCCGATGCTGTGGGTATTGTCCTTGGCCTCAATCACCGCGATCGGCAGGTTGGGCCGGTAGTAGAGCAGGTAGTCGGCACGCTTGGTCTTGCCGCGGCTGTGCAGCTTGCCGCGCACGACGATGCGTCCCGCGGTGAAGGTGACCTCTTCGCGAATCTGCGACAGCGAATCCCACCCCGCGCCGATCAATGCCGGAGTGATGTACTTGGTACAGATGTCGCGCTCGGAAAGCGTCTTCTTGCTCATTGGGTTCGCACTCGACAACCGCCTGGGATCGGACGATATCACGTCACACGACGACAAGCCGGTGCGCCCCCGTGCAGTAATGCACACTCACCGGCGCGTTCCACGGCGGGCGCGGGCGCCCTGCACTACGATGCGATGGCCATTGCATCGCCACCGGCGTATTCCTTCGCCCCCCGTTCGAACGCGACCCACCCCTGCCAATACACCATGCCACGTACCGCGACCTACCTCATCACCCTTCTCGGCTTTGCACTACTCGGCGCGATCGTGTTCCTGCTGCTGGAGCAGGAGCGGAAGATCGATGCCCTTGAAATCGCATTGGCGAATGGAAACGCCGCACAGAAAACCCATGCCGATCGGTCGGATCGGCGCATCGGCTCGCTCTCCCTTCAACTCGACCAGCACGCCTCGATACTGCACCAGGCGGTCGGCAGCGTCATTCCGATGCGTGTGCCGCCGGAGATCGATCAGCGTCTTGCGGACATCGAGACCTTGATCATCAATCCCAATCAGTGGCCAACGCACCCGGACGAGGTCGCAGAGCTGCACCAACGCGTCGACCGTGAGTTCCGCGAACTTCCGCCGTGGGTACAGGAGGCGCTGTTGCCGCGCGTAACGCTCATAGACGGCGCGCTGAGTACGCTCTGGCTGATGGCGCAGCCGGAACCGGAGCAAGTGGTCGAGGCCGTGGCGTTGTTGCAGCCCTTGCGCGAGCTCAGTGCCCGGGAACCGACCGGCCCTGCCTCGGACGCCTTGGCGGGCGCCGCGGCCGAGTACATCGCGAAACTTGAAGCACGCATCCCGGAGCTGGCGAAGCGCGAGCTTGACGCTGCCCTCGCCAACGGCGGCGATGTACTGGAGGCGCTCGCCCTGATCGAATACCTGGACGAAGAGGCGGCACGGAACGCTCACCCGAGCGTCGAGCGCCTCGTCAACCTCGACACCCTTGATCAAGCCCTGGACGCGCTGGCGTCCCGCCTCCAGATGCTCGACAGGCTCGAGGACGAACAACTCGCCGAACGGATCGCGGCCTCGCTGCGCGACCACCACGCCAGCTTGCAGCTGGAAGCGCTGGCCCTGCAACCACCCGACGCCACCGCCGATGCACGCCTGGCAAGCCTGAAGCAAGGGCTGGACTACTTTGGACACCGCGCCGAAGCACGAGCCGCCGCCAGCGTGGCGAACTATCAGCAATGGGCGCTCACGCAGATCGGCTCATTGAAGCCCTTGGCGGCAATCGAGCGGACTCACATCAACAAGATTCCCAGTGCCCTGGATCGGCGCAATCGATACGCTTCGGCAAACGTCAACGCCAGGGCTGCGGCCATGGAGCACGCGGCAGCCCAGTTGGCGAAGCAGCTCGCGTCGATCGATACGCGGCTGCTCGATGAGGCCGTTGCCACCCGGTACCGGATGGTGTTTCAGAGCCGCTTTGCCGAACTGGACGAACCACATCAGTTGATGGTCGTCGAGCACTTTGCAAAAACGGCCAAGCGGCCGCTCGGGAGTGCGCTGGAATGAAGCACCTGCGGACCATCGCGGGCGTCACGCTGGTCATGCTTGGCAGCATCGCAACCGCTCCGGCACAGTCGCAACCCGGAGGGCCGCGGTCGCCGACAGGACACAACGACTACGGTGCCATCAAGACCTGGCACGAGCAATTCCTGGCCTCTGGACCGAACCAGCGCGCGCGCGTGATGGCACTTCGCCAGATCGTCGCCACGGGGCGTCTGGGATCAGACGGGCTGCACCGCATCTTCAACAACTTCGAAGGGCGGATGTCCGTCGATCCGTCGATTCCAGGCCTGGAGCGCACCGCCCGACTGCTCGCATCTCCCAACCCATCCCAGGTCAAGGGCCATACGCGGGAGCTGCTGTATGCCATTGCCCTGCACCATGACCGCCGCAACCAACTCGTCGCGATGGGACGGCCGATGCACCGCCCATGGGGACGCACCGATGCAGACATTCTGCTGAGGAACCACCGGACCGGACTGCATGGCCGCATCGAGATCAAGGACTACTCGCTGAGGTCGCAGCGCCGCAACCACGACCGCCTGATCGTTCAGATGGACAAAATGGCCCGCGAAGCTCAGGTGACGGGGCAGCCCCAGTTCTGGATCAACCGCCGGAGCATGAGCCCGGCGCTCATGGCGTACGCCCAACGCTCCGGCATCCAGGCGTTCGACAATGTCGCCACTGGCCGCCAGGCCGTTACGCCGTTCGCACACACTCTGGACCAGATGGATCGCCATTTTCTGCACCGGGCGCGAATCCGCGCACTGGGCGGCAGCACCATGACTTTGTCCGGTGCAATGATCGCGGCCGATTCGCTCCCCCGGGCCTGGGGCTCACTGACCCATATCGTAGCGTCCGACGACCCATCGGCGCAGGCATGGCTGCAGCTGGGACGCGACCTGAGCTACGCGACTGGCGGCACCGGGGTGATGTTGTCGGGCACCATGTTACTGGCGTCTCCCATGCAGAACGAACTCATGCAGGGGCGACTCTACAGGTTGGGCCGCCTGGGCGGAGCCGCATCGCTGGTGCCCCTGGGCGCAGGCGTCGCAATAGACGCGGTACGCCATTACCGGGGTGAGCTGGACCTCCATCAACTGTGGCGTAGCAGTCTGCACATGGCGCAAGTTGCCGCGGGCGCCGCTGTGAGCGGTTGGGTGGGCGGTAGCATCGCCACCATCTTCACCGCCAACCCCGCCGGCACCACCGCCGGCAGTCTGGGCGGTGGGGTAATCGGTGGAATGGTGGCAGACTCGCTTGGCAGCGATCCTGGCGACCCTGTCCGGGCGGCGGCGCTGGACGAAGCGTTCGGCAACGCACTCCGCGAGCACTACGGCCTAATATCGGCCGGGCGTGCGCCCTAGCAGTCTGTTGTGCGTGCCGGGTGGGGACGCGTTCTCACCTCACGTCTGCCACGAGTATCGCTGTGATCGCCGCTGGACGCCACTCATGACAGGGCCGCGGCACAGGCGGCGCACGCCCACTGGCGGCGTCCGCCCGTCGCTCACAATCGCCCGACCCGCATGTTCACCGGCCATGCAACAGTGCGGCGGTGCGCAGCATCGCCCCACTGGCGTGCCAGCGCCTCGGCGAAGTCGTGGAGCAGATCGGCGCGCCCCGCCTCGCGGGCGCGGTGCACGGCCGACCAGGTGGACAGATAGCCGAGGAACGCAGGCAAGTCCCAGTCGAGCTCGATGCGGATGGCGGGCGCCGGGATTTCGGCAAAAGGGAAGGCCATCGTGGCGTAGCCGGAGTCGACCAGTTGCCGTTCCGGTGGCCAGTAGGGGCCGATTTCGTGGTGGTAGAAGCGCTTGAAGCGCGCGTCGAGGTCGGCGTCCAGTTCTGGAATACCGTAGCTGATCAAGGCCAGCACGCAAGCGGGCGCGCCGATGCGCCGCACCTCGCGATGAAACGCAGGCAGGTCGAACCAATGGGCGGCCTGCGCCGCGGTCACCAGCGTGGCGGACGCGTCGCGCAGGGGGAGGTGCTCGGCCGGGGCCTGCTCATAGCGGACACGCGCATGCGGCGTGGCGTTGGCGATCTGGTCGGCGCTGGGGTCGAGCCCCACCACGGCGTCGAAATGATCGGCGAGCAGTCGCGTGAGCTGTCCGGTGCCGCAGCCCACGTCCACTGCAAGACGAAGATCCGCTGCAATGGTCGCAAGAAAGGCCGCGAGCGCCGGCGGATAGTGCGGCCGGTAGCGGGCATAGTCCTGCCCGCCCCGCTCGAACCAGTTCCGCGACCCTTCGGCGTCCGTCGCCATCATGCGCCCGCTCTGAACGTGACAACGCCACCTGAAGCGGTGGCGTTGTCACTTGAATGTCTGGCGCGCCCGGCGCGATTCGAACGCACGACCCCTGCCTTCGGAGGGCAGTACTCTATCCAGCTGAGCTACGGGCGCTTGGGGGACTGGACCGGCGATGCTTCTGTCGGTCAAGGCGCGAAAGGATATACCGGAACGGGTGACAAGTCCATGCTGCACGAGCACAAAAACGCTTTTCCGACGGCTATAATCGCGTTTTTGATTTCGGTCAGACCACTTAAGGGACTCAAGCATGTCGAACACTCGTTTCCAGCGTGCCGCCGGACGGCCTTCCCGCCTTGCCCTGCCTGCCGTTTCCGCTCTTGCTGCCGTGTTGCTGGTGGCCTGTGGCAAGGCGCCCGAGGTCGAGTACGAGCGTACGGCCGAGTTGATCCTGCCGGTCGCGCGGGTGGAGTTGAAAGTGGTCAAGATCGAGCCGGGCAAGCGCACCGGCGAAGAGATCTACAAGGCGATCTGCACCAGTTGCCACGCCTCGGGCGCGCTCGATGCACCGCGCACCGGCGAGGCCGGTGACTGGGCAGAACGGCTGCCGAAGGGGTTCGAGGCGCTGGTGGCGTCGGTGACCAACGGCAAGGGCGCGATGCCGGCCAAGGGCGGTGGCGCGGACCTCACCGACACCGAGATCGAGCGCGCGACGGCCTATCTGGCCAACACCGTGGGTGCCGGGTTCACCGAGCCGCCGGTGGAGTAAGACCGAAGCTATCGACCCGGCCCTTGAAGTCACTGCCTACCGTTCGGGCTGAGCGAAGCAAGCTCCGAGTGGGCGTGGCAAAGCGAACCTTTGAAACAGGCACCCCCGCTCGCCCTGAGCCGGTCGAAGGGCGAGCGGAACTGGCATTTTCAAGGGCCAGGTTCATAGCCTGACCCACGGGTTGGGCTGAAA
Source organism: Rhodocyclaceae bacterium (assembly GCA_046295975.1). Taxonomy (GTDB): domain Bacteria; phylum Pseudomonadota; class Gammaproteobacteria; order Burkholderiales; family Rhodocyclaceae; genus UBA2357. Next base: position 127,200 of record JBKBMG010000005.1, on the reverse strand, counting down.
GACTGCAAAGGGTGGCCAGGCCACCCTTTTTGCTGCGCGCTTGCGGGCGTGCCAGGGCCGACGCACGCGGTGAGGACGCCGCAGTCGCACCTGGGGGATCAGGCCGGCACGCAAGCGGTGTTCGCGCGCCGCGTGCTCACGATTTGTCGCGCGCTTCGAGCATGGCCCACAGATTGGCGGCGCGGGCGCGGCCGTCCTCCTTTGAGACCGGGGTGTTGTTCTTGCGGTCACTGATGCGCACGTCGCCCCCCATTTCGGCAATGAAGCGGCTGGGCTCGCACACACGGCTTTCCTTGCCCGCCTTGCGCTTTTCGCACCAGGTGATGTCCAGGGTGCGCTGGGCACGGGTGATGCCGACGTACATCAGGCGCCGTTCCTCCTCGATCTTGTCCTCGTCTATGCTCGACTGGTGGGGCAGCAGCCCCTCTTCCACGCCGATCATGAACACGTGCTTGAACTCCAGCCCCTTTGAGGCATGCAAGGTGGCAAGCTGCACGCCGTCGAAGTCGGCGTCTTCCTTGTCGAGCATCGAGATCAGCGCAATGGTCTGGGTCAGCTCGATGAGGTTCTTGCCGTCCTCCTCGCCCTTGCGCCCCAGCCAACCGACGAAGTCGCGCACGTTGCTCCATTTGGATTCGGCCTCGCGCGGATCGAGGTGCTCGAACAGCCACGCTTCGTAGCGGGTCGCGGCCAGCAAGTCTTCCAGCAACTGTGCCGCCGGCTCGCGCGTGGCGCGGTATCGCAAGCGGTTGATGAAGGCGGCGAAGGCCTGCACCAGTTCGAGCTGGCGCACGTTCATGTGCTGGGTGACGCCTTCCTCGAAGCACGCTGCGAACAGGCCGATGTGGCGCTGCCCGGCGTAGTTGCCCAAGGCCTCCAGCGTGGCGGCCCCAACGCCGCGGCGCGGGGTGGTGATGGCGCGGATGAAGGCGAGGTCGTCGTCCTCGTTGACCATCAGCCGCAGGTAGGCGATGAGGTCACGGATCTCGGCCTTGTCGAAGAAGGACTGGCCGCCGGAGATGACGTAGGGGATCTTCTGGTTGCGCAACTGCTGCTCGATCAGCCTCGCCTGATGATTGCCACGGTACAGGATGGCGTAGTCTGCGAAACGGGTACGGTTCTGGAACTTGTGGGCGGTGATTTTCATCGCCACCCACTCGGCTTCATGATCGGCGTCGCGACAGGCGGTGACGGCGATCTGCTCGCCCGGTCCGTGCTCGGACCAGAGCTTTTTCTCGAACAGCTTCTCGTTGTTGGCAATCAGGGTGTTGGCGGCGCTGAGGATGCGTGCCGACGACCGGTAGTTCTGTTCCAGCTTGATGACCCGCAGCTTCGGATAGTCCTGCTGCAACAGGCGCAGGTTTTCCACGTCTGCACCGCGCCAGGCGTAGATTGCCTGGTCGTCGTCGCCGACCGCGGTGAAGGCCCCGCGCACGCCGGCGAGCAGCCGCAGCAGGCGGTACTGGGCGCGGTTGGTGTCCTGGTATTCGTCGATCAACAGGTAGCGCAGGCGGTTCTGCCAGCGCTCACGCACGTCGGGCTGGGTGTCGAACAACTGTACCGGGAGCGAGATCAGGTCGTCGAAATCCACCGCCTGGTAGGCCCGCAGGGTACGTTCGTACTCGGCGTACAGGGTCGCAGCAGCGCTGGAGAGTTCGTTGTCGGCAAGCTGGGCGGCCTCATCGGGCGTGATCATCGCGTTCTTCCACGACGAAATCTGCCACTGCATCTGCTTGGCAATGCCCTTGTCGGTGTCGCGGGCGATGTCGGCGACGATCTGCACCGTATCGGAGGCATCCAGGATGGAAAACTGCGGTTTGAGCCCGCAGTGCTGCGCCTCCTGGCGGATGATGCGCACCCCCAGGGCGTGAAAGGTGCAGACCGTGAGCCCCTTGGGCGCCCGCCCGCCCATCAACCCGGCCACGCGTTCCTGCATCTCCTTGGCGGCCTTGTTGGTGAAGGTGATCGCAGCGATGTTGGCGGGGCTGATGCCGCACTGGTCGACGAGGTATGCGATCTTGTGGGTGATCACCCGCGTCTTGCCGCTGCCCGCGCCGGCCAGCACCAGGCTGGGACCGTCGAGGTAGTGGATGGCCTCGCGCTGCGGGGCGTTCAAGTGTGCGGACATGGCATTTCCCGAGAAAACAAATGCGCCGGAGGCGCTGGCCGATTTTACCCGATGCGTCCAAGACACCGCCGCTCACCCGCCCTGCGGTACGTCCACTTGCCCCCAGGCGACCAACGGCGGGGGCCGCGAGCACACTCAGCGCCCGACCGACTCACCGGCAAGGATGACAAGGGCCGAAAAACCTCGCAGAATGCAAGGCTGAACGGCGGGCGACGCCCTGCCGTTTCCCATGCCGGATACGCGATCCGGGCGTGTCGTGCGGCATAATGGCTTTCACACCTTGCGGGAGTGGCCGGACATGAACACCGAAACACGAACCGAAGAGCCCTGCATCAGCGAGGCGGAGTTGCTGGCGATGCCCGACAGCGACTACATGAACACCGACCAACTCGCCTTCTTCAGGCAACTGCTGGTGAAAATGCGGGAGGCCTTGCTCGAAAACGGCCAATCCACCATCAACCACCTGCAGGAAACCACCGCCACCCCGGACGAAGCCGACCGGGCGACGCAGGAAGAAGAGCACGTTCTGGAACAGCGCATCCGCGACCGCGAGCGCAAACTCATTCACAAGATAGACAGCGCGCTGGATCGCATCGCCAACGGCACCTACGGCTATTGCGAAGCCTCGGGCGAGCCCATAGGCCTGCGCCGCCTGATCGCCCGTCCGACCGCCACCCTGAGCATCGAGGAACAGGAGCGCCACGAACGGGCGGAACGGCAGTTCCGCTGAGCACTCGTGAAGACAGCGAGCGAGCGGCGGTTTTCGCCAGCCCGCCGCGCTGACGACTCACGATGGCTGCCGCGCCGGGCGGCGGCCATCCCGGCCGGCCCAAGTGCCGGTCAGACTACCCCGGCGCCGTGTGCCTGCTGGTCGGCCCAGTAGCTGGAGCGCACCATCGGACCGCAGGCGGCGTTGCGGAAGCCCATCTTGAGCGCCTCGGTCTCGAACATCTTGAAGGTGTCGGGATGCACGTAGCGCAACACCGGCAAATGGCCGGTCGAGGGCTGCAGGTACTGGCCAATGGTGAGCATATCAACGTCATGGGCGCGCAAGTCGCGCAGGACCCCGAGAATCTCTTCGTCGGTCTCGCCCAGCCCCACCATCAGCCCGGACTTGGTCGGCACCTCGGGGTGACGGGCCTTGAATTCCTTCAGCAGGCGCAGCGAATAGGCGTAGTCTGAGCCGGGCCGGGCCTGGCGGTACAGGCGCGGCACCGTCTCCAGGTTGTGGTTCATCACGTCCGGCGGTGCCTGGTCGAAGATTTCCAGCGCGATTTCCATGCGTCCGCGGAAGTCCGGCACCAGCACCTCGATGGTGGTCTTGGGCGAAGCCTCGCGCGTTGCGCGGATGCATTCGACGAAGTGCTGGGCCCCGCCGTCGCGCAGGTCGTCGCGGTCAACCGAGGTGATCACCACATAGTTGAGCCGCATCGCCGCAATGGTATTGGCCAGATCGCGCGGCTCGTCGACATTGAGCGGCTCGGGACGACCGTGGCCGACGTCGCAGAACGGACAGCGGCGGGTACAGATATCCCCCATGATCATGAAGGTGGCCGTGCCCTTGCCGAAGCATTCGTGGATGTTCGGGCAAGAGGCTTCCTCGCACACGGTGTGGAGCCTGTGTTCGCGCAGCGTCGCCTTGATCTCGTTGAAGCGCTCGGCCTCTTCGCCAGCGCCGAGCTTGATGCGGATCCAGTCGGGCTTCTTGAGCCGCTCCGCGGGCACGATCTTGATCGGGATGCGGGCGGTCTTGTCGGCGCCGCGCTGTTTGCGAACCGGGGTTTCCATGGTGACTTCTCTTCGGGACAAGGGGGTTCAGGCGTCGGCGCCAGCAAACGGGTGGGCGGCCTCGCGCACCGGCGGCAGGGCCGCCAGCAGGTGGTCCAGCACTTGCCGGGCAACCGCTTCCACATCTGCGCTCACGCCAAAATCCTTGAGTTGCACGGTTTCCAGACCTGGGTAACCGCAGGGGTTGATCGCGGAAAAAGGCGACAGATCCATGTCGACATTGAGCGACAGGCCATGATAACTGCAGCCGTTGCGCACGCGAAGCCCGAGTGCGGCAATCTTGGCGGCGCCCACGTACACACCCGGCGCACCCTCCTTGCGTTCGGCGCGCAGGCCGTAGCCGGCCAGGCAGTCGATCAGCACCTGTTCCATCAAGTGCACCAGTTCGCGCACCTTGAGCCGGCGTCGCGCCAGATCGATCAGCAGATAGGCGACCAGTTGCCCCGGGCCATGGTAGGTGATCTGGCCGCCACGGTCGATCTTGACCATGGGAATGCCGACGTCGCGCAGCAGGTGCTCGGGCTTCCCGGCCTGGCCCAGGGTATAGACCGGCGGGTGTTCCAGCAGCCAGATTTCGTCCGGCGTGTCGCTGCCGCGCGTATTGGTGAAGTCGCGCATATGCACCCAGGCCGACTCATAGGGCACCAACCCGTCGAAGCGCCGTACCCGCAGCATGGGATCGGCGGGTGCGGCCCAAGCGGCGTGTTCGGCTGCGATCAAAGCACCACCTTGACCAACGGATGGCCGCTCAACTCGCGGTACAAATCGTCGAGCTGGCGCTGCGAGGTGGCGTTGACGGTGCAGGTCAGGGACAGGTAGTTGCCCTTGCTGGACGGACGCATCTCCACCGTCGACGCGTCGAAGTCCGGCGCATGGCGAACGACCACCTCGACGACGGCCTGGGCGAACGCGTCCACCCGCGCGCCCATGATCTTGATCGGGAAGTCGCAGGGAAACTCGACCAGGGTCTTGCGATCTTGCTCGGACATCTCAGCCTTCCTCACGCTTGAGTTGCTGGTAGCACGCATGCATGCGGGCATGCACCGGACCGGGCCGCCCGCTGCCGACCGGCTGGCCGTCGAGTCGGGTCACCGGCAGCACTTCCTTGCTGGACGAGGTCAGCCACAACTCGTCGGCGCGGCGCACCTCGTCTTCGCGCACCTCCCGCAGCTGATGCTCGAAGCCATGGCGGGCCACCAGTTCCAGCACCACCTCATAGGTGATGCCGGAGAGCATCATGTGGCTTCTTGGGGGCGCCAGCACCACCCCGTCACGCACCACGAACACGTTGGACGAGGCCCCCTCGGCCAGCAGACCGTTGCGGAACAAGATGGTCTCGGCCGCACCGGCTTCCAGCGCGTGCTGGCGCAGCAAGCAGTTGGCAAGCAACGAGGTGGTCTTGAGGTCGCAGCGCGACCAACGGAAATCGGACACCGACACCACCGCCACGCCGTCGCGCAGGGCCTCCGGCGTGTTGCCGTTGAGCCCGTCGCTGTAGCCGAACACGGTGGGGGCGGCGCCGTCCGGAAAGGTATGCGCGCGCCGCTTGTCGGCGCCGCGACTGACCTGGAGATAGACCGCCTGATCCCGCAGCGGATGTTCCGCCACCAGCCGCGTGACGATGTCGCGCCACCCCTGGCGCGAGTGCGGATCGGCAATGCCGATGGCGGCGAGCGTGCGCCCCAGCCGCGCCAGATGCGCATCCAGGCGGAACGGGCGACGCGCGTAGACCGGCACCACTTCATAGGCGCCGTCACCGAAGAGGAAGCCACGGTCCATTGGCGAGATACGCGCCTGCTCCAAAGGCAGGTAGGCGCCGTTCAGATAGCAGAGACTCATAGGTCGGGGAAGGCCCGTTTCACCGTGCTCACAGACTCTTGATCCACATCCGCAGCGCATCCCAGCTGCGACCGAAGAAGCCGGCCACTTCGACGTCCTGAAGCGCAACAACCGGGTATTCGCCGATGGTCTCACCGTCCAGCGCAAGCTTCATGCTGCCCAGCGTCTGACCCTTCTGGATCGGCGCCAGCACCGGCTGCACGCTGGTGAGGGTCACCGCGACACGCTCCGACTGGCCCTTGGGCAGCGACATCACGAACTCGTTGAGAAAGCCCACCGGCACCTCGTTGTCCTTGCCCTTCCATACCCGGAACTGAGACAGCGCCTGTTCGGCGTCGTAGAGCTTCACCGTGTCGAAGAACTGGAAGCCGTAGTTGAGCAGTTTGAGCGACTCCTGCGCGCGGATCGTCTCCGATTCCGCCCCGAGCAGCACCGAAATCAGCCGCCGTGGGCCACGCTCGGCCGAGGACACCAGGCAATAGCCGGCACGGCTGGTGTGGCCGGTCTTCATGCCGTCGACGGTGGAATCCATCCACAGCAGGCGGTTGCGATTGGGCTGGGTGATCTTGTTGTAGGTGTATTCCTTCTCCGAGTACAGCCGGTAGAACTCGGGAAAATCACGCACCAGCGCCGAGGCCAGCAAGCCCAGGTCGCGCGCGGTGGTGTACAGATTGTCGTCCGGCAGGCCGGACGAATTGGCGAACCGGGTGTTGGTCATGCCCAGCCGCTCGGCCTCGCGGTTCATGAGGTGCACGAAGGCCTCCTCCGAACCGGCGATCAACTCGGCCAGCGCCACGCAGGCATCGTTGCCGGACTGGATGATCATGCCGTGGATGAGCTGGTCCACGCTAACCGGCATGCGCGGCTCGATGAACATGCGCGAGCCTTCCATGCGCCACGCCCGCTCGGACACGCTCACTTCCTGCTCCAGGCTGATGCTGCCGGCCTTCAACGCGGCAAAGGTCACGTAGGCCGTCATCAGCTTGGTGAGCGAGGCCGGTTCGATGCGCTCGTCCGGGTTGTGGGACACCAACACCTGGCCGGTGCTGTGATCCATCAGCAACCACGCGTTGGCGGCAAGCGCTGGCGGCGGCGGCGTCTGGGCGGACGCGGCGAAGGACAGCATGAAGGCGAAAACGGGAATCAGGATACCGGCAGTGAGAAAACGCATGGGAATCGGAACTCGAAAATCTCTTGTGAATTGAAACACGGCGAACCGCGGCGGTCTCGGCCGAGTGACTCGCCCGGAACTCAGCCAGACTCGCACGCGGCGGGTTGGTTCAGCGGAACACCACGAAGGGCTGCAGATTCAGCAGCGCGCCGATGCGGCCCGCCTCCATGCGCGCCTCGTCGGCCGAGGCGAATGGCCCCACCTGCAAGCGGTAGCGACCACCGTCGGACAGCAGATGCAGACGGTCGGCGAACACCCCCAATTCGGTGCGGACCCGGCCGGCCATGTCCTGCGCGTTGGCTGCGGTCGAGAACGCGCCGAGCTGGACGAACGCCCCACCCGTCGTGATCGGCGACGATGCCGGCGCCGATGCGACCGGCGCCTGGATCGGAACCTGGACCGGCACCGGCGCAGGTGCTGGCACAACCAAGGGTGGCAGCGGGCTGGCCTGCACCGCCTGCGGCTGCGTAGCGGCGCTGCCCTGCGCCACCACCGGTACCGGGCTCGTCTGCCCGGAGGCCATCATTCGGATCTCGTCAGGCAGGATGGACTCGACCTCCACCATGGCGCTGCCGGCGTTCACATAACCCAACCGGTGTGCCGCAGCATAGGACAGATCGATCAGTCGCCCGCGCAAGAAGGGGCCACGATCATTCACCCGCACGATCACGGTACGGCCATTCTGTAGATTGGTAACCCGCACGTAGCTGGGAATCGGCAGCGTGGGGTGGGCTGCCGTCATCGCGAACATATCGTAGGGCTCGCCGATCGACGTCGGATTGCCATGGAAACGTCGCCCGTACCAGCTGGCGTGGCCACGCTCGCGGTAGGGGGTGAGCTCGGTGCGCGGCACGAAGCTCTGGCCCATCACCGTATAAGGCCGCAACGCCGGACCGTGGAGGGGTTCGATGCGCGGCACCGCGTCCGGGATCGCGTCAAGATTGGGGGGGATGTAGTCGCCCGGCCCGTCATCCAGGTAATAGCCACCGCCACGCCCCGACGAGGCCGCAACCGGCGCCGATGCGCCGGCACTTCCGTCGCCGCCGCTCACCCGCGCCGGCTTGGAGCCGCAGGCACTCAGGCCGACCGCGAGCACCGCGACGGCCAGCGTCGCGAGATGCGATCGGGTGGGGCGGGCGGCGGGCGAACCACGACCCGCCGTGGCTTGCGGCGCGCGACCATCGGGCAGGGCGTGAAACGGGTGGCTGGGAGACATACGGGTCATGTGGTCAATCCTTGGCGGGCACGCGGCTGCGCTCGATACTCATCAGGATGCCGACCCCGATGCAAAGCGTCACCAGCGCCGTGCCTCCATAACTGATGAACGGCAACGGCACCCCCACGACCGGGAGAATGCCGCTGACCATGCCCATGTTAACAAAAGCATAGGTAAAGAAGATCAATGTTACCGCGCCGGCCAGCAGACGCGTGGCCAAGGTCGGTGCCATCGCCGCGATCAGAAAGCCGCGCACGATGAGCAACGCATACAACCCGAGCAACACCAGCGCCCCGGCCAGGCCGAACTCCTCGGCGAGTACCGAGAAAATGAAGTCGGTATGACGCTCAGGAATGAAGGCCAGATGGGTCTGGGTGCCCGCCATCCAGCCCTTGCCCCACACCCCGCCAGAACCGATGGCGATGGTGGACTGGATGATGTGGAACCCCCTGCCTAGCGGGTCCTGGGTCGGGTCCAGGAGCGTACACACGCGTTGCTTCTGGTACTCGCGCAACACCTGCCAGTCCACCTCCGGCTGGCACAACACGTCACCGAAACCGACGATCGCGCCAATGCCCAGCGCACCGATCGCAAACACCGGCACGATGAGCTTCCACGACAGGCCGGCGAAGAAGATCACGTAAAAGCCCACCGCCGCCACCAGCAGACTGGTGCCCAGATCGGGCTGCACCACGATCAGGCCCAGCGGCACCGCCAGCAGCACGCCGGCCACGATGAACTGAGGCAGGCGGATGGCCGCGTCGCGCCGCTGGAAATACCAGGCAAGCATGAGCGGTACGGCGATCTTCATCAACTCGGACGGCTGGATGCGCACGAAACCCAGATCCAGCCAGCGCTTGGCACCCTTGGACGTCTCGCCGAACAGGAACACCCCCACCAGCAGGAACAGCCCCAGCGCATACATCGGCAGCGCGAGTTGCAGCAGGCGTTTGGGCGGCACCAAGGCCACCGCCCACATCGCGGCGAACGCCACGGCGAAGTGAATCTCGAGCGTCGCCAGGCGCTCCGGCGAGGCGCTGGTCATCAACACGTAGGAATACGTGAGCAGCAGGCCCAACGTCAGCAGCAGCACCGGGTCGAGCGGGCGGAACAGCGCCTTGAGCAGCGCCACCGGATTGATGCGGGTTTCGCTCATCGCCCCTTCCTCACTGCTCCAGCTCCGCTGCCAGGGCCTCGTCGATCTCGTCGGCCGGCTGATCTGCGCGCTGGCCGACGAGATAGAAATCCATTACCTGACGCGCGATCGGTGCCGCCGACTGCGAGCCGAAGCCCCCATTCTCGACCAGCACGGCGAGCGCGATGCGGGGCTTGTCGGCCGGTGCGAACGCCACATACCAGGAATGATCGCGCAACCGTTCGGCGACCTTGCCTTCCTCATAACGCTGGCCGCGCAAGGAAAACACCTGGGCGGTGCCGGTCTTGCCGCCCGACTCGTAGGCTGCATCCTTGAACACCCGCGCAGCCGTGCCGACCTTGGTCACATCCACCATCGCCGCACGCACCGCCCGGGTATGCGCCGGATCGACGGGAATCCGTGCCAGCGGCTCGGGCTGCACCGCGCGTCGCTCGCCGTTGCGCACATCCACGACGTTCTTCACCACGTGGGGCTGGAAGATCACCCCGTCGTTCGCCAGCGCCGCAATGGCGTTGGCCACCTGCACCGGCGTATAGGCGTTGTAGCCCTGACCAATGCCCACCGACAGGGTTTCGCCGCCGAACCAGGTCTGCTGTTCGCGGCGGCTGAAGCGATTGCGCTTCCACTCCGGGCTGGGCAGCACACCGGCGGTCTCGCCCGGTATGTCGATGCCGCTGCGCTGGCCGAAGCCGAACTGGCGCATGAAGTTGGCCACTGCATCGATTCCGAGATCGTGGGCCAACTGGTAGTAATAGGTATTGCACGAATACACCAGCGTGCGGTGCAGGTCCACGTTGTTCTGACAGTTGGACTTGCGGTCCACGAAGCGATGGCCGACGAAGGTGAACACCCCCTGGCCGTTGAAGCGTTGCTCCAGGCGCCGCTTGCCGCTCTCCAGACCGGCCAGTGCCATGAAGGGCTTGAACGTCGAACCGGGCGGGTAGGTGCTGTAGATCGCGCGATTGAGCAGCGGATGATCCGGCGAATCCGACAGCGCCCGCCAGTCCGCCACCGAAATGCCCTCCACGAACAGATTGGGATCAAACGAAGGCGTGGACACCAGCGCCAGAATGCCGCCGGTGGCGGGGTCGATCGCCACCAGCGCGCCGCGGCGGTTGCCGAAGGCGGCCTCGGCGACCTTCTGCAACTCGATGTCCAGGGTCAGTTCCAGATCGTTGCCCGGCACCGCGGGGGTCCGCGACATCAGCCGCACCGCCCGGCCGCCTGCATTGATCTCTACCTGCTCAACGCCAGTGATGCCGTGCAGTTCCGACTCGTAGGACAGCTCCAGCCCGCTCTTGCCGATGTATTCCGAACCACGGTAGTTCGCCGTCGCCCCCCAGTTCTCGATTCGCTCCACATCCCGGTCATTGATTCGGCCGATGTAACCGATCACATGGGCAGCGGTTTCACCCAGCGGGTAATCGCGGAACAGCCGTGCCTGCACCTCCATCCCGGGGAAGCGATAGCGCCGGGCTACCAGGCGGGCCACCTCCTCGTCGCTGAGATGGGTTCGGATCGGCACACTCTCGAAGTACTTGCTCTCCAGCACCTGCTTGTGGAAGCGGCGCCGGTCGCGTTGTTCGATGGTGACGATCTTGGCCAGCTCATCGATCATGGCCTCGAGGTTGCGCACTCGCGAGGGATTGATCTCCAGCGTATACGCGGAATAGTTGCGCGCCAGCACCACCCCATTGCGGTCCACGATCACGCCGCGGTTGGGCACCACCGGCAGCAGGGCGATGCGATTGCCCTCGGCCCGGGAATGAAAATAGTCGTAGCGCGAAACCTGGAGGTAGTAGAAGCGGCCGGCGAGCAGGCCGAAGCAAACGAGCACGAACAACAACGCCACCAGTACCCGGCGACGAAACGCGGCAAGCTCTTCCTTGGGGCGGCGGAACTCGGTCATGCCGGCCGGGCACCCACGGCTTCAGATCGGGCGATTGTCATCTCGCTCCACCGGCTGGTACTGCGGCAACATCAACAGGAAGCTCAACGGCGCCCACAGCAGCGCACCGCTGAGGCTGGTGGCAAAGTACCACCAACCGGGAAACTCCGCCCCGGCGACCACCCGCAGCAACACCATGATGGCCTGGCCCACGAGTAGCAGTGGCAAAATGTGCAGCGCCTGTTGGGGCGTAGAAAACCACAGGATGCGGCGCGACACCGCAGCCGCCAGATACACCACCACCACGTAGGCCAAGGCGTGCTGGCCCATGGCCGCGCCATGGCCGATATCGACCAGCACACCGAACACGAAGGCCGCGCCCATGCCGATCCGCATCGGCTCGCGGATGGTCCAGAAGGCCAGCACCAGCACCATCCAGTCAGGCACGCCGGGCACCCGCCCGGTGGGGATGTAGGTCAGGCCAAGCGCCACCAGCAGGCTGAAGTAGATGAACCAGCCACGCGCCGGCTGCAGGATACGGTTCGAGCGATGAGTCGGTTGCATGATCAGCCCCCTGCCTTCGCTTCCTCGGCGGCCGCGGGCGCCGGATCGGGCGGCGCGACGATGGCCGTCGCCGGATCCGGGCGCGGCACTGCCGGGTCGTCGCGCCCCAGCACCAACACCTGCACGGCACGTTCGACGCGGCCGACCGGCTCACCGAGGATGTTCATGAAACCGTCGCTATCCTGCTCCAGCCCGATCACGCGCGCAACCGGCAATCCGGGCAGGAACACCCCGTCCAGCCCCGAGGTGACCAGCATGTCACCGCTGCGCACGTCGGCGCCCGCCATGATGAAGCGCAGCTCCAGGGGCGCGTTGCCATTGCCGAACAAGACCCCGCGCAGGCCGTTGCGCTGCACCTGCACCGGCACCGCCTGTTCCTTGTCGCTCAACAGCGTGACTTCGGACTGGATGGGATACACCCGGGTGACCTGCCCGATCATGCCCTGGGCGTCGACCACCGCGAGCCCCGGCACCACGCCATGGCGCGCACCGCGGTCGAGAATGACCTTGCGCGCGAACGGATCGGGCGCGTCGTACAGGATTTCCGCCGCCACGCTGCGGATCGCCAGCGACTCAGACATGCCCAGCAGGCGCCGCAACTCGGCGTTCTCCTGCTCCAGCTGCTCGAAGCGCAACAGCCGCTGCGCGGCCTCGAGCTGGCTGCGGCGCAAATCGGCGTTCTCGAGTTGCACCTCCACCAGAGTGGCGAAATACACCGCGGCATTGCGCACGAAGTCCACCGGTGCCGCCGCAGCAACCTGAAGTGGATGAGTGACCACGGTCAGCCCCTGGCGGGCGACTTCGAGATAGCGGAAACGCAGGTCGGCAACCAGCATCACCAGACACACGGCGACCAAGGCGAGCAGGCGGGCAAGCGGCGAAGGACCGCGCTTGAATACCGGCGGAGACGGATGACCGGCAAGGGACATCGTGATTGCGGACTACCGGCCGGGTGGCGCGCAAACGGGGCGGGCCACCCAAGCCACGTGTTACTCGGGCGTGAAAATGGAACCGAGCGTATCCATTTTCTCGAGAGCCATGCCGCAGCCGCGGGCGACGCAGGTGAGCGGCTCGTCGGCCACGAACACCGGCAGGCCGGTTTCCTCCATCAGCAGGCGATCGAGGTCCGACAGCAATGCCCCACCACCGGTCAGCACCATGCCGCGTTCGGCGATGTCGGCACCCAGTTCGGGCGGCGTCTGCTCAAGCGCGATCTTGACCGCGGACACGATCTGGTTGAGCGGCTCGGTGACAGCCTCGAGAATTTCGTTGCTGGAAATCGTGAAGCTACGGGGAATGCCTTCGGCGAGGTTGCGGCCGCGCACCTCGATCTCGCGCACTTCGGACCCAGGGAAAGCCGAGCCAATGCTCTTCTTGATGTTCTCTGCGGTGGTGTCACCGATCAACATGCCGTAGTTGCGCCGGATGTAGTTCACGATGGAATCGTCGAACTTGTCGCCGCCAACCCGTACCGAACCGCTATACACCATGCCGCCCAGCGAGATCACGCCGACTTCGGTGGTGCCGCCGCCGATATCGACCACCATCGAGCCGGTCGCTTCCGACACCGGCAGGCCGGCGCCGATGGCCGCCGCCATGGGTTCTTCGATCAGGTACACCTGGCTGGCACCGGCAGCCAGCGCAGCGTCGCGGATCGCACGCCGCTCGACCTGGGTGGAGCCGCAAGGCACGCAGATGATGATGCGCGGACTGGGTGAGAACATCCGCGAGTCGTGCACCTTCTTGATGAACTGCTTGATCATCTGCTCGGTGACCACGAAATCGGCGATCACCCCATCCTTCATCGGTCGGATCGCGGTGATGTTGCCGGGCGTCTTGCCGAGCATCTGCTTCGCCGCCGAACCCACCGCCTGAATCGTGCGTTTGGCGTTGGGACCGCCTTCGGTGCGGATCGCCACCACCGACGGCTCGTCGAGCACGATGCCCTTGCCGCGCACGTAGATCAGCGTGTTCGCGGTACCAAGGTCGATCGCGAGATCGCTTGAAAAATAAGAACGTAGAAAACCGAACATGGGGTGTTTCCGAAACCGGTGTGGACAAGCTCCGCGACGGGGAGCGCAGATCATCCCGCCCGAACAGGCGAAAAGCGAATATGATAACCTACAAACCTTTGTGAATTAAGCAGCTTTTGTTACCGCATGTCCCTCACCATTGAACAAGTTCAGCGCATCGCGGCGCTCGCCCGCCTGGAGCTTTCCGTCGACGCCGCGCACACCACCCGCGACAAGCTCAACGGGATTTTCGGGCTGATCGAGCAGATGCAGGCCGTCGACACGACCGGCGTCGAGCCGATGAGCCACCCTCAGGACGTCGCCCAGCGCTTGCGCGACGACATTGTGACCGAAACCGACCGGCGTGACGACTTCCTGCGCGTCGCGCCCCAGACCGAGGCCGGCCTGTACCTGGTGCCCAAGGTCATCGAGTAGGTCGGCGCGACGGCCACCACATCGACCCATCGCGCTCATCTGCGCCTCACCCCGCGCCCCATCGACTTCCAAGCGACCATGATCCACGCCAGCCTCACCGAATTGCGCGCGGCGCTCGACACCGGCAAGACCACCGCGGTCGAGCTCGCCAGCCTGTTCCTCGACCGCATCGAGCGGCTCAACCCGACGCTCAACGCCTTCATCACCATCGACCGCGACGGGGCGCTGACCGCCGCGCGTGCCGCCGATGCCTGCCTGGCGGCCGGCCAGGCAGGCCCGCTCACCGGCATTCCGCTGGCGCACAAGGACGTCTTCTGCACCGAAGGCGTGCTGACCACCTGCGGCTCGAAGATGCTCGCCAACTTCGTCAGCCCCTACGACGCGCACGTAGTCGCCCTCCTGAAGCAGGCCGGTGCGGTGATGCTGGGCAAGACCAACATGGACGAATTCGCGATGGGCTCGAGCAACGAGAACTCGCATTTCGGCCCGGCGCGCAATCCGTGGGACACGAGCCGGGTGCCGGGTGGCTCGTCCGGTGGCTCGGCCGCTGCCGTGGCGGCGCGCCTGGTGCCGATTGCCACCGGCACCGACACCGGCGGCTCGGTGCGCCAGCCCGCCTCGCTGACCGGCGTCACCGGCATCAAGCCGACCTACGGCACGGTGTCCCGCTACGGCATGATCGCCTACGCCTCCTCGCTCGACCAGGGCGGGGCCTTCGGCGTCTCGGCGGCAGACTGCGCACTGCTGCTCAACGCCATGAGCGGCTTCGACCCGCGCGACTCCACCAGCCTGGAACGCCCGGCCGAGGACGCGCTGCGCGACATCCTCGCGCAGGTGGATGCGCAGCGGCCGCTGGCCGGTCTGCGCATCGGCCTGCCGCGCGAGTTCTTCGGCCCCGGCATGACCGACGACGTGCGCGCCACCATCGAGGCGGCGCTCGACCAGTATCGCGCGCTCGGCGCCACCACCGTCGAAGTCGGCCTGCCCAACGCGCAACTGGCCATTCCCGCCTACTACGTGATCGCCCCCGCCGAAGCGTCCAGCAACCTGTCGCGCTTCGACGGCGTGCGCTATGGCCACCGCGCGGCCGACTACACCGATCTCGACGACATGTACCGCAAGAGCCGCGCCGAAGGCTTTGGCGAAGAGGTCAAACGGCGCATCCTGGTCGGCACCTACGTCTTGTCGCACGGCTATTATGACGCCTACTACCTGCAGGCCCAGAAGCTGCGCCGCCTGATCGCACAGGACTTTCAGGCCGCGCTCACCCAATGCGACGTGATCGCCGGCCCGGTGAGCCCGACCACCGCCTGGGGCATAGGCGAGAAGACCGACGATCCGGTGCAGATGTACCTTTCCGACATCTACACCATCGCGGTGAACCTTGCCGGCCTGCCCGGCCTGTCCCACCCCTGCGGTTTCGGCGACGGCGGACTGCCGGTCGGACTGCAGCTGATCGGCGACTATTTCGCCGAGGCCCGGCTGCTCAACACCGCCCACCGCTTCCAGCAGGTCACCGACTGGCACCTGCGCCGCCCCGCCCTGGCTGACTGAACCACGAGATCCGAGATGAGCAGAAACGATTGGGAAGTGGTCATCGGACTGGAAGTCCATGCCCAGCTCACCACCGCCTCCAAGATATTCTCCGGCGCCGCCACGGCTTTCGGCGCCGAACCCAACCGCCAGGCCAGCGCGGTCGACCTCGCCCTGCCCGGCGTGCTGCCGGTGCTGAACCGCGGTGCCGTCGAACGCGCGATCCGCTTCGGCCTGGCCATCGACGCCCGCGTCGCGCCGCGAAGCGTGTTCGCACGCAAGAACTACTTTTATCCCGACCTGCCCAAGGGCTACCAGATCAGTCAGTTCGAGCTGCCGGTGGTATCTGGCGGCACGATCACGATCCGCGTCGGGGAAGGTGACAAGTCCTACGAAAAGACCGTCAACCTGACCCGCGCCCACCTCGAGGAAGACGCCGGCAAGAGCCTGCACGAGGACTTCCACGGCATGAGTGGCATCGACCTCAATCGTGCCGGCACCCCGCTGCTGGAAATCGTCTCCGAGCCCGACATGCGCTCATCGGCCGAGGCCGTCGCCTACGCCCGCGCGCTGCACGCCCTGGTGCGCTGGATCGAGATCTGCGACGGCAACATGCAGGAAGGCTCGTTCCGCTGCGACGCCAACGTCTCCGTGCGCCGCCCCGGCGGCCCGCTCGGCACGCGACGCGAGATCAAGAACCTCAACTCCTTCCGCTTCCTGCAGCAGGCCATCGACTACGAGGTGCAGTGGCAGATCGATACCCTGGAGGACGGTGGCACCATCCAGCAGGCCACCGTGCTGTTCGATCCCGACAGCGGCGAAACCCGGGTGATGCGCAGCAAGGAAGACGCCCACGATTACCGCTACTTCCCCGATCCCGACCTGCTGCCGCTGACGATCGCGCCGGAGTGGATCGCCCGCGTCCGCAGCGAAATGCCCGAGTTGCCGGGGGCCATGCGCCAGCGCTTCATGGAGGCCTTCGGCCTGTCGGCCTACGATGCCGCCACCCTGACCGCCTCACGCGAAGTCGCGGCCTTCTATCAGGCAACAGTGGATGTCGCCGGCACCGCGCAGGCCAAGCCCTGCGCCAACTGGGTCATGGGTGACCTTGCGGCGCGACTCAACAAGGCCGAACTCGACGTCGGCGCCTCGCCGGTCACGCCGGCTCAGCTTGCCGGGCTGATCACCCGTATTGCCGACAACACCGTTTCCAACGCCATCGCCAAAAAGGTTTTTGAAGCCCTGTGGAATGGCGAAGGCGACAACGCCGACGAAATCATCGACAAACAAGGTCTCAAGCAGGTCACCGATACCGGTGCCATCGAGGCCATGATCGACGAAGTGCTGGCAGCCAACCAGAAGTCGGTGGACGAGTTCCGCGCCGGCAAGGACAAGGCCTTCAATGCCCTGGTCGGCCAGGTCATGAAGGCCAGCCGCGGCAAGGCCAGCCCCGCCCAGGTCAACGACATCCTGCGCCGCAAGCTCGACGCTGGCGCCTGACCCCTTTCTCTCGGAGAACGCAGCCATGTCCAAGCGCCTTACCCCACGCACGCCCTGGTGCTTCGCCCTGCTAGCCCTCGCCACGCCGGCCCTGGCCCAGTTGCCGGCCGACCTGCCCAAGCGCCAGCCCGGGCTGTGGGAGATGTCCAACACCATGGTGGAAATGGGCGGCATGGGCATGAGCCTGCGCACCTGCATCGACGAGCGCAGCGACGAACTGATGATGCAGCAGGCGCACGAGATGAACTGCGAGAAGCAGTCCTACCGCATGGAGGGCCGCAATCGCGTGGTGTTCGAGGGCGTCTGCGACGCGGAGGGCAGCAAGGCCACCATCAAGGGCATCTTCACCGGTGACTTCAGCAAGGCCTACAAAGGGGAGATCGTCACCACCTACGACCCACCGCTGCAGGGCATGGCCAGGATGACCATGAACATGGAAGCGCGCTGGGTCGGCGCCTGCCGCCCGGGACAGCAACCGGGCGACACCGAAATCACCGGCATGCCGGGCATGGAAGGCATCAATCTCGAAGAGATGATGAAGCAACTCCAGCAAACGCCACGCTGAGGTGCCCATGCCCCGCCGCGCGGGCGCCCGGCACGGGCACTCCCGGGCGATCCCCGCGGTAGGCGCGGACTGGCGACGCTATAATCGGTCTATGTGAGGCGAACGCGACCGGAGGGGTGCATGTGTCAGCTGCTCGGCATGAACTGCAATGTGCCCACCGACATCTGCTTTTCCTTCACCGGCTTCCGCGCCCGCGGCGGCCTCACCGACCATCACCGCGACGGCTGGGGCATCGCCTTCTTCGAGGGGCGTGGCGTGCGGCTGTTCCTGGACCCGGCGCCGAGCAGTGACTCACCGGTGGCCGAACTGGTACGCAGTTACGCGATCCGCTCGCTCAACGTCATCGCCCACATCCGCAAGGCCACCCAGGGCGACATCCGCCTCGAGAACACCCATCCGTTCCAGCGCGAGCTATGGGGGCGCTACTGGATCTTCGCCCACAACGGCAATCTGCTGAACTACGCACCGGCGCTGAACGGACGCTTCCGCCCGGTGGGCAGTACCGATTCCGAAGCAGCCTTCTGCCACATCCTCCAGACGCTCGCCGACCGCCACCCCGACGGCCCACCGCCGCCCCAGACCCTGCACCAGGCGTTGCGCGAACTCGCGATCGAGATCAGTGCCCACGGCGAGTTCAACTTCCTGCTCTGCAATGGCGAGCGCCTGTTCGCGCACAGCTCCTCGCGCTTGGCCTACATCGTCCGCCAGGCGCCGTTCGCGGTCGCGCATCTGTCGGACCAGGACGTCAGCGTCGATTTCAGCGAGCTCACGACGCCGCGCGACCGCGTCGCGGTGATCGCCACCACGCCGCTCACCGACAACGAAACCTGGACGCTCATTCCCCCCGGCAACCTGCTGTGCTTCCATCACGGCGCCCCCGAAGCGCTGGGTGAGACACGCACCCTCGCGTGCACGCCATCAAATCTCACAGTCGACGCCGAATCGGCTATTCGCGGCGATCGCTGCAGGCATTAAACTGGTGAGCCGAACGGAAACCACGACATGACCATATCCGCGTCCGCCCCTGATGTCCCCGCCCAGGGCGACTGTCCACTTTGTCGCCCCGTCGCCGAACAGGTGGTCTGGCACGACGCCTCCTGCCGGGCGATCCTGGTCGACGATGCCTACTACCCCGGCTTCGTTCGCGTCATCTGGCAGCGCCACGTCAGCGAGATGAGCGATCTGCCGGGCTTCGAGCAGCGTCACCTGATGAATGTGGTGCTCGCCGTCGAGACCGCGCTGCGCGGACTGCTCCAGCCCGACAAGATCAATCTCGCCAGTCTTGGCAACGTGGTACCGCACCTGCACTGGCACGTCATCCCGCGCTTTCGCGACGACCGCCATTTTCCCGACCCGATCTGGGCCACGCCGCGCCGCGAGGCAATTGCGCGGACCGCACCCGATCGGGTCACGCTGGGCGTGGCGATTGAATCGGCACTCACCGAGATCACCTGCGGCTAGCGCAAGCGGCCAACCGAACGACGCGAACCCACCGGAGTCCTCATGGATTATCGAAACCCTGCCGAGTGCCTCGAAGCGATCAACAACCTGCACCCGGTCAACGTCGATGAGACCCACGCGACCCTGACGACAATGCTGCAGGCACTGGCCGACGCCTCACCCGCGGCCAACCAGCATCTGGAAGTACTCGAAGCCTGCCGCGAGGCGGTCGCGCTGGCCCAGGCGGAGACCGCCCGCCACTATGCGCTGCAGCCACTCCCCCCGGACAGCGCCGGGAATGCGACGCTGCTGCGGGTCGTCGGACTGTGGCGGCTGATGGCCCGCTCCTACGCCCAGATCACCCGCCGCGATGCCGCTGCCGGCACGCTCGACGACCAGCGCGCCCTGCTGTCGCAGCGACGGGTGTTCTACGCCGGCCAGTCGGCACTGGAGTACTACCGCGCCCACCGGGCCTTGCCCGCGCAGGTCTGGGCGGAGCTGCACGAGAGCTTCTCCATGGCCGAAGCCCAGGGCGTGGCGCGTGTGCGCGTAGCCGATGCGCTCAACGAGGTATGGCATGCACAAAGCGCCACCGAAGCCTTCATCGCGGTGCTGCTGGTCGACCTCAGCAACCCCTTTGGCCGCAGCAGTCGTGAGTTCGGCTGGATATGCCGATGGGCGCAGCGCTTCGCGCCGTATTGCGACCTGCTCGCCGAGGGCGAAGTGGGCGACGAGGTGAAGCCCACCGCCTACGGCCTCAATCTCGGCCTGGACCACGGCCTGCGGCCGATCGGCGTGCTCGCCAAGGGCGCAGCGCTGCGGCGCTTCGAGGGCGCCAAACTGGCGGGGCAGATCCAGGCCGTCCTCAACCAGTTCAAGCAAGGGGTTCGTCCGGTCGCGCTCGGTCTCGGCGAAGACTGCCCGGTAGAAGCCAGCGCCCGCCTGCTGCTGTCCTTGTACCGCCCCTGGGGACTGGGCTCGGCCGGACGCAAGTTTCCACGCCGCGGCTGTCAGGGACGTGCGGAACTCACCAGCGACTGGCTTTCGGTCGGTTTCCACGTGGGCGGCCGGCTGTTCGAACAGCCTATCGGAGGCTCAACGCCACGCAGCCTGCGCAGCGACATCACCCTGCTGACCTTTGGCGAGCGCGCCGCCGAGGTTGATGCTGCCGACTCCGCCCAGCAGCGCCAGCGCGAGGCTGAGAAGCACGGCTTCGTCTGCGAGCGCTGGGAGATGCTGGACCAGTCGGTGGGCGGCTTCCGACTGCAGCACCGGCCGCGCGCTGAGCGCATCGAGTATCACCAGTTGGTGGGCATCCGCCCGCCCGACAGCGCCCACTTTCTACTGGGTCAAATCAGTTGGCTGATGTACCGCGAGGACGGGGTGATGGAGATCGGCGTGCAAATGCTCAATGGCATGCCCAAGGTCGTCGCCGTGCGCCAGATCGGCCTTAATGCGGGGCCGCGCAGCGCCTACCAGCAAGCCTTCTGGCTGCCCGAAACGCCAGCGCTCAAGCGTCCGCCATCGGTGGTGCTACCCGGCGCCTGGTATCAGCCACATCGGGTCATCGAGGTGCACGACGGCAAGCCCCGCCAGTTCCGCCTCACGCAGTTGCTGCTGCGCGGCGCCAACTTCGATCAAGTCGCCTACGAGGTGGTCAGCGAGAGCGGAACCTGATCCGGTTGGCCGGCACGAACACGCTGAAACGGCTACCCTTGCCGAGCTCGCTCTCGATGCGCAGCTCGGCATGGTGGCGCGACACGATGTGCTTGACGATGGCCAGCCCCAGCCCGGTGCCGCCGGTTTCGCGCGAACGCCCGCGATCGGCGCGGAAGAAGCGTTCGGTCAGGCGCGGGATATGGGTCGGATCAATACCAATGCCATTATCCTCGACCCAGAACACCGCGCCCTGCGGGGCACGCCGCCAACCCACGCTGATCCGCCCGCCTGGCGGGGTGTAGCGCACCGCGTTGCTGGCGAGGTTGGCAAATGCCGAGTGCAGTTCCTTCTCGCACCCCACAATCACCATCCCGAGGTCGCGCGGATCGACCTCCAGGGCGATCTCATGGCGTCCGGATGACAGCAGTTCCGCTTCCTGATGCACCTGCCGGACCAACTCCACCGCATCCACCTGCTCCTCGGCCGGCGCCGGCGCCCCGGTTTCCAGCGCCGACAGCGCGAGCAAATCCTCGATCAGGCGGCGCATGCGGGTGGACTGATCGAGCGCCAGGCCCAGATAGCGCAACACGTCGTCGCGACTGAGGTCGTCCAGCCCGTCCATGACCGTCTCGAGAAACCCGCCGACGACCGTGAGCGGCGTGCGCAACTCGTGCGACACGTTGGCAATGAAGTCCTGGCGCATGGTTTCCAGGCGCTCGATCTGGGTCACGTCGCGCGACACCACCATCTTCTGGCCGTCGCCGAACGGCACCACCTGCACCAGTAGCCGGATACCCGGTCGGCGCGGCGATTGCAGCAACAATGGCCCCTGCTGCGGGGCATTGCGCAGGTAGTCGGCCAGTTCCGCATGGCGCGCCAGCCCCACCAGCGAGACGCCGATATCGCGTGTGTGATCCAGCCCGAAATGCTGCTCGGCGCGCTCGTTCAACCACTCGATCGCGTCATGCTCCGACAGGTAGATGACCCCGTCGGGCATTGCCTGGCTGGCGGCACGAAACCGCTCCAGCGCCTCCGACAGGCGCTCGCGCTGCTCGCGCGCCTCCCGGGCACGGCGATTCAGATTGTTGAACACCGTTCGCCACAACCATACCTCGTGCGGCAACGAAGGCTCTTTCTCCAAACCGGTAGCCCACTCGGACAGGCGCACCAGGTTGTAGACGTGGTAGGCCAGCAGTCCGAACAAACCGATGACCATGGTCGCCCAGCCCCGGTCAGAGCCTGAGATGAAGCCGCTGACCACGGCGAGCAGTGTCACCAGCACCAGGGCCCATGCGGTGCCCGTCAGAATGGACGTTCCGTTGCGATTGTTGATCTGGCTCACCGTGTATGGAAGGAACGCAAGAAGGGGCGCAGGGACGGCGGCATGGCACCGAACATGGCACGCCGTGCCAGCCCCTCACGCATCAGCGGCGTGCGAGGCAGGGAACGACGGCGATGCTACGCCCGGTCGTAACCCTAACTACTGGACGCTGGTCTCGTCCACCTGTACCGAAAAGCGATAGCCACTACCGCGCACCGTCTGCACCAGACGATGGTGTCCGCTTGCCTCCAGGGCCGCGCGTAGGCGCCGGATGTGTACGTCGACCGTACGTTCCTCGACGAACACATGGTCGCCCCACACCTGGTCGAGCAACTGCGTGCGCGAATGCACGCGTTCCGGATGGGTCATCAGGAAGTGCAGCAGACGGAACTCGGTGGGACCGAGATTGAGCGCCTGGTCACCGGCGTTGACCCGGTGGGTGGCGGGGTCCAGGCACAGCCCGCCCAGGGCGACCGGATCCTCGGTCGTCTGCGGTGCACGACGCCGCAACACCGCCTTGATCCGCGCCACCAGTTCGCGCGGGCTGAACGGCTTGGTGATGTAGTCATCGGCGCCCGACTCCAGGCCCGAGACCTTGTCCTGCTCCTCACCGCGCGCCGTGAGCATGATGATGGGAATTGCGCGGGTACGCTCGTCGGCACGCAGGCGGCGCGCCAGCTCGATGCCGGGCACGCCCGGCAGCATCCAGTCGAGGAGGACCAGATCCGGCAAGGCCTCCTTCACCACCCGCTGCGCCGTCTCGGCGTCCGACACCCGCACCACATGATGACCCGCACGGGTCAGATTCACCGCAATGAGCTCCTGGATCGCCGGCTCGTCCTCGACGAGCAGAATGTTGGCTGGCATGACCACCCTCCCTAGCAGAAGCCCGCAGTGTATTGCAGCTGTTTGACGTTTTGATGACAGGTCATCGGCTTGAAACGTTCGCCAGCACCGCTCCGGAGGGGTCCGGAAAGCAGGTATCATTGCGGGCGTAGCGCGGCGTCCCTGGCGGCCGCCGCGCATGCGCCACGACCCACCTCGACGGACCACATCATCATGGCAGGTTTGGACAGCACCACGCCCGTACCGACGGGCATCACCTTGCACCGCAAGTCGCGCGTGCTCGAAATCGTGTTCAACAACGGCCGGACGTTCTCCCTGCCGTTCGAATTCCTGCGGGTGTACTCCCCCTCCGCAGAAGTGCGCGGCCACGGCCCGGGGCAGGAAGTCCTGCAGGTCGGCAAGCGCGACGTCGATATGCTTGGGCTGGAGCCGGTGGGCAATTACGCGGTCAAGCCTACCTTTTCCGACGGTCACGACAGCGGGCTTTACTCGTGGGACTACCTCTACATGCTCGGCGAGCGCCAGGAAGCCCTGTGGCGGGACTACCTCCAGCAACTCGAAGCGGCGGGCGCCAGCCGCGACCCCGCGCTCGCCCCGCCACCGCAGCCCACGGGCGGATGCGCCAGCCACCGACACTGATCATGGACGACAAACAAACCCATTTCGGCTTCCAGAGCGTACCCGAGCACGAAAAGCAACGCCGCGTGCGGCAGGTCTTCTCCTCGGTGGCCGACCGCTACGACATCATGAACGACTTGATGTCCATGGGGCTGCACCGACTGTGGAAAGCCTTTGCCATCCAGCTCTCTGGGGTACGCGAAGGCAGCCGCGTGCTCGACGTGGCCGGCGGCACCGCCGACCTCTCGCTCGCCTTCGCGCGTCGCGTCGGCGCCCAAGGGCAGGTCTGGCTCACCGACATCAATCATCCGATGCTTGCGCGCGGCCGCGACCGGGTGCTGGACCGCGGCTTCGACCTGCCCGTGGCCCAGTGCGACGCCGAGCGCCTGCCCTTCCCCTCCAACTGGTTCGACTGCGTCACCGTTGCCTTCGGGCTGCGCAACATGACCCACAAGGACGTCGCCCTGGCAGAGATGCTGCGCGTGCTGCGTCCTGGCGGACGATTGCTGGTGCTGGAATTCTCCAAGGTGTGGAAGCCGCTCGCACCTGCCTACGATTTCTACTCCTTCAAGATTCTGCCCTGGATGGGTCAGCGGGTCGCGAACGACGCCGACAGCTACCGCTATCTGGCCGAATCCATCCGCATGCACCCCGGCCAGGAGGAGCTCAAGGCACTGATGGAACAAGTCGGCTTCAACAAGGTCGATTACCACAACATGACCGGTGGCGTCGTGGCACTGCATCGCGGGTTCAAGTACTGACCCCGATACCCCGCTCCGATGCGTCGGCCGCGGCACGGGATTTGTCGCGCACCAGGCGTTCGCGGCATTTCAGCGACCGACCGATCCATGCAAATCGCTATCGCGCCGCTGCGGCAAGCTGCTCGCAGCGGCACCTCAACCATAAGGAGACTCCACTCAATGAAGCAGTATTTCATCGCCATGTTCGTCGCGATCTTCGCCTTCGCCGGCGTCATCCCAGAAGCCGACGCCCGCCGTCTCGGCGGTGGCAGCAGCTTCGGCATGCAGCGTCAGGCCACCCCACCGGCACCGCGCCAGCCTGCTGCCGCACCGCAACAGAATCTCAATCGCCCCGCCCAGGGCCAGCAACCGGCCGCCGCAGGTGGCCGTTCGTGGATGGGACCGATCGCCGGGCTCGCCGCCGGCCTCGGCTTGGCCGCGCTGTTCTCGCACCTCGGCCTGGGTGAGGAACTCGGTTCCCTGCTGCTGATCGCGCTGCTCGCCTTCGCCGCCTTCATGCTGTTCCGCATGTTCACCCGTCGTGCTGCCGGCGCCGCCCAAAGCGCACGTCCGATGCAGTTCGCCGCACAGGGCGCCCATGCCGCCCCCGGGATGGGCGCCCAACAACCCTTCTCCGCAGCAGCTGGCTCGTCGTCTGCCGCGCCGGCACCCGTCCACGCGTCCGACACCAACGCCAGCACCCTGCCGGCCGACTTCGATGCCGAGGGTTTCGCGCGCCAGGCCAAGGTACAGTTCATTCGCCTGCAGGCCGCACACGATACCGGCAATCTGGACGACATCGGCGAATACACCACACCGGAAGTGTTTGCCGAGATCCGCATGCAGATGGCGGAGCGCGGTCAGCAGCAACAGCGCACCGATGTGGTCGAGCTCAACGCCGAAGTTGTCGAGGTCGCGGAAGAGGCCCAGCGCTACATCGTCAGCGTACGCTTCAACGGCCTGTTGCGCGAGGAAGCCGACGCCGCACCGGTGGCCTTCGACGAAATCTGGCACCTCACCAAGAACAAGGACGGCAACCGCGGCTGGGTCATCGCCGGCATCCAGCAAATCGCCTGAGCGCCCGGACGGACGTGGCAGCAATAGCGGGCCCCGCCGGGCAAACAGCTGCGCCACGACCGGCACGCACCGCTGGCGCCCTAGCAGCACGGTCATGGAATCCTCGTGTCCGTCGCTGCACGTGAAGTTCGCAGCGGCGTGAACAGCCACCCTCCGACCCGGCCATGCGCCGGGTTTTTCGTGCCGGCCGGCGGTGTCGATCGGATGCCGCTTCTGCAGCCCGACGCCATGCGTTTCCCTGGCACTTGCATTGGCGCGTACTTCGGCTACCCTGGCGCCATTGCCGCAGCCCCAACCAGCATCCGGAACATCCTGCCATGCGTCTGTTCGAACACGCCTTCGTCACCGCGTTCAACCACCTGATCGATCAGGCCCCGTGGGCCCAGCAACGTCTGTCCCCCTACGCCGGGCGGCACGTCCGGCTGGTCTCCGGCCCGTTGGCGATCGGCTTCGCGCTCGCCGCCGATGGTCATGCCTTGATCGAACGCAGCGGAGACGAGGACGAGCGCGCCGCGCCCGACGTCACCCTCGTGGTCGCATTCGACCGCCTCCCGAGCCTGCTGGGTGAGGGCCTGGACAAGACAGGCGGTGCGATCCGTCTGGACGGCGACGCGGACCTCGCCGAAGCACTGGGTTTCGTGTTCCGCAATCTGCGCTGGGACGCAGAGGAAGACCTGTCCCGGGTGGTCGGCGACATCGCCGCTCACCGCCTGGTCAGCGGCGCCACACGGCTCCACCGGGGCAACCTGAGAGCGCTCGAGTCGGTCACGGCGAACCTGGGCGAGTATCTCACCGAAGAGGCGGCGATGCTGGTCCGGCCGGCCGCCCTCACTCCCATGAACGTCGAACTGAATACTTTGCGGGACGATCTCGCCCGTCTGGAAAAACGGATTGGCCGGCTAGAACGTCGGCGCGGCGCACCAACAGCCTGAGCGCCGTACCCCGCCCTTCCCTGCATTCCCCGCTGGCCCGTTCCATCGCCAGCCCCCCAGCGCGCCGACGTGCCTGACGCTTTGACCCGACCGGAAGATGGACGGACAAAAAAAAGCAGCCTAAGGCTGCTTTTTCACGACTCCACTGCCCTTTCGGGCGTTCGCCCGCGTATCAGTGGCTACGCTTGCGCAACTTGTTGATTGCCGCAATCTGCGCGATCGCTTCAGCCAACTCGGCCTGGGCCTTGGCGTAATCGATCTGCGCCGACTGGTTCTGCAGCGCTTCCTCGGCGGCGCGCTTGGCTTCCAGCGCCTTCGCTTCGTCGAGGTCGCTGCCGCGGATGGCGGTATCGGCGAGCACCGTCACCAAACCCGGTTGCACCTCCAGAATGCCACCAGCGACGAATACCAACTCCTCGTCCACCTGATTCGGCAACTTGAGACGCACCGCACCCGGCTTGATACGGGTCATCAACGGCATGTGGCCGGGCAAAATCCCCAGCTCGCCACTTTCGCCCGGCAACGCGACGAACTCCGCCAGTCCGGAAAAAATCTGCTCCTCCGCGCTGACGACGTCTACATGTACTGTCATTGCCATACTGTGTCCTTTGAGCCGCCGCGCACCGTGCCTGTGGTGCGCGGCCTGGGTTCATGCGAAGCGGCTTACAGCTTCTTCGCCTTCTCCATCGCTTCTTCGATGCCGCCGACCATGTAGAACGCCTGCTCGGGCATGTGGTCGCACTCACCGTTCACGATCATCTTGAAGCCGGAGATCGTGTCCTTGAGCGAAACGTACTTGCCCGGCGAGCCGGTGAACACCTCGGCCACGTGGAACGGCTGGGACAGGAAGCGCTGGATCTTGCGCGCGCGCGCAACGGCCAGCTTGTCCTCGGGGGACAGTTCGTCCATACCCAGAATCGCGATGATGTCGCGCAGCTCCTTGTACTTCTGCAGGGTCTGCTGCACCGCGCGCGCCACGTTGTAGTGCTCCTCGCCCACCACCAGCGGATCGAGCTGGCGGCTGGTGGAGTCGAGCGGATCGACCGCCGGGTAAATACCCAGTGCGGCGATGTCACGCGACAACACAACCGTGGAGTCAAGGTGGAGGAAGGTGGTGGCCGGCGACGGGTCGGTCAAGTCATCCGCGGGCACGTACACAGCCTGGATGGAGGTGATCGAGCCCACCTTGGTGGAGGTGATGCGCTCCTGCAGGCGGCCCATTTCTTCGGCCAGCGTCGGCTGGTAACCCACGGCGGACGGCATCCGGCCCAGCAGCGCCGACACTTCGGTACCGGCCAGCGTGTAGCGGTAGATGTTGTCCACGAAGAACAGGATGTCGCGGCCTTCGTCGCGGAAGCGCTCGGCCATGGTCAGGCCGGTCAGCGCCACGCGCAGACGGTTGCCCGGGGGTTCGTTCATCTGACCGAACACCATCGCCACCTTGTCGAGCACGTTGGAGTCCTTCATCTCGTGGTAGAAGTCGTTACCCTCACGAGTACGCTCACCCACGCCCGCGAACACCGACAAGCCCGAGTGCTGCTTGGCGATGTTGTTGATCAACTCCATCATGTTCACGGTCTTGCCCACACCGGCACCGCCGAACAGGCCGACCTTGCCGCCCTTGGCGAACGGGCAGATCAGATCGATCACCTTGATACCGGTCTCGAGCAGTTCCACCGAGGGGGACAGCTCGTCGAACTTCGGCGCCTTCTGATGGATGGCGCGCAGTTCGTCGGTTTCGATCGGGCCGGCTTCGTCAATCGGGCGACCCAGCACGTCCATGATGCGGCCGAGGGTGCCGTGACCGACCGGCACCGAAATCGGCGCGCCAGTGTCGGCTACCGGCATTCCGCGGCGCAGACCGTCGGTCGAGCCCAGTGCAATGGTACGCACCACGCCGTCGCCAAGCTGTTGCTGCACCTCGAAGGTCAGACCTTCTTCCGCGAACGAGCTACCCACATCCTGAAGCGTCAGGGCGCTATACACTTTCGGCATCGACTCGCGCGGGAACTGGATGTCCACCACGGCGCCGATACACTGAACGATCGTACCAGTACTCATCGTTTTTCCTTGAAATCAATAATCCGTTACACCGCGGCGGCACCGCCCACGATCTCAGACAACTCCTTGGTGATCGCGGCCTGGCGGGTCTTGTTGTAGACCAGTTGAAGCTCGCCGATCACATTCTTGGCGTTGTCGGAGGCGGCCTTCATCGCCACCATGCGCGCGCTCTGCTCGGATGCCATGTTCTCGGCGACCGCCTGGTAGACCAGGGCTTCGACGTAGCGGACCAGCATCTCGTCGATGACCACCTGCGGATCGGGCTCCCACAGATAGTCCCAGCTGCCCTTGGGCGTACCCAGTCGCTCGCCCGACAGCGGCAGCAACTGCTCCATCACCGGCTCCTGCTTCATCGTGTTGATGAAACGGGTGTAGGCGATGTAGACCGCGTCGAGTTCACCGTTCTGGTACGCATCGAGCACGATCTTGACCGGCCCGATCATCTTCTCCAGGTGCGGCGTATCGCCCAGATGCACCACATGCGACATCACCCTGGCACCGACGCGCTGCATGAAGCCGAGTCCCTTGTTGCCGATGCAGCAGGCACGGATATCGGTCACGCCACTGGTCTCCCACTCCTTCATCGCGGTCAGCGCAATACGCTGGATGTTGGTGTTGAGACCGCCGCACAAGCCCTTGTCCGTCGTGACCAGAATCAGGCCTACCCGCTTGACCTGGTCCTTGTGGACCAGGAAGGGGTGCTTGTAGTCGGTGACGTTGGCCTGCGACAGGTTGGCGGCGAGCTGGCGGATCTTCTCGGCATAGGGTCGGGCGTGCCGCATCCGGTCCTGCGCCTTGCGCATCTTGGATGCCGCAACCATCTCCATGGCCTTGGTGATCTTGCGCGTGTTTTGCACGCTCTTGATCTTGGTACGGATTTCCTTGCCGCTAGCCATTGTTCCGTCTCCGTCAGACCCAGGTCTTCTTGAACTCTTCAACCGCGGCGGCGAGTTCCTTCTCGCCGTCGGCGTCGAGTTCGCGCGACGACAGGATCTTGTTGACCAGCGCTTCGTGCTTGGACTTGACGTGTTGATGGAGCTTGCTCTCGAAATCGAGCACCTTGGACACGTCGATGTCGTCGAAGTAGCCCTTGTTCACAGCGAACAGCGACACGGCCATCTCGGCGATGGACAGCGGCTCGTACTGCGGCTGTTTCATCAGTTCGGTGACGCGACGGCCGCGCTCGAGCTGGTTGCGCGTTGCGGTGTCGAGGTCCGACGCGAACTGCGCAAAGGCCGCGAGTTCGCGGTACTGCGCGAGGTCGGTACGGATACCGCCGGAGAGCTTCTTGACGACCTTGGTCTGAGCCGCACCACCGACGCGCGACACCGAGATACCGGCGTTGATCGCGGGACGGATACCGGCGTTGAAGAGGTCGGTTTCCAGGAAGATCTGACCGTCGGTAATCGAGATGACGTTGGTCGGCACGAAGGCGGACACGTCGCCAGCCTGGGTTTCAATGACCGGCAGGGCGGTCAGCGAACCGGTCTTGCCTTTCACTTCGCCGTTGGTGAACTTCTCGACGTAGTCGGCGTTCACGCGCGCAGCACGCTCAAGCAGGCGGGAGTGCAGGTAGAACACGTCACCCGGATAGGCTTCGCGGCCCGGCGGACGGCGCAGCAGCAGGGAGACCTGACGGTAGGCCCAGGCCTGCTTGGTGAGATCGTCATAGACGATGAGCGCGTCCATGCCGCGGTCGCGGAAGTACTCGCCCATGGTGCAGCCGGCGTAGGCAGCCAGGTACTGCATGGCGGCGGATTCCGACGCGGTGGCGGCGACCACGATGGTGTATTCCATCGCGCCGTTCTCTTCCAGCTTGCGCACCACGTTGGCGACGGTCGAGGCCTTCTGGCCGATGGCCACGTACACGCAGTACATGTCCTGGCCTTTCTGGTTGATGATCGCGTCAACCGCAACCGCAGTCTTGCCGGTCTGGCGGTCGCCGATGATCAGCTCGCGCTGGCCCCGGCCGATCGGCACCATGGAGTCGACCGATTTCAGACCGGTCTGCACCGGCTGGGAGACGGACTGACGGGCGATGACGCCCGGCGCGACCTTCTCGATCTTGTCGGTGAGCTTGGCGTTGATCGGACCCTTGCCGTCGATAGGCTGACCCAGTGCGTTCACCACGCGACCCAGGAGTTCGGGGCCGACTGGCACTTCCAGGATGCGGCCGGTCGCCTTGACGGTATCACCCTCGGTGATGTGCTCGTAGTCGCCGAGAATCACCGCGCCGACGGAGTCGCGTTCGAGGTTCAGTGCGAGGCCGAAGGTATTGCCGGGAAATTCCAGCATCTCGCCCTGCATCACGTCGGTCAGACCGTGCAGGCGGGTGATGCCATCCGTAACCGAAACAACCGTGCCTTCGTTCTTCGAAGCGGCAGACAGTTGCAGGTTCTGGATCCGGCTCTTAATCAGATCACTGATTTCAGAGGGATTGAGTTGCATGTAAGTATGCTCCTAGTTCTTTAGCGCAGCTGCCATGTTCGCGAGCTTGCCGCGTACCGAGGCGTCGATGACTTCGTCGCCGACTGCAATCCTGACTCCGCCGATGAGTTCGGGGTCGATGCGAACCGTCACGTTGATCCTGGCCTTGAAGCGGGCTTCGAGATCGGACTTGAGGTTGGCGAGGCTTGCGTCGTCAATCGGGAATGCGGAGGCAATGTCGGCCTCCTTGACGCCTTCGAATCCGTTCTTCTTGTCGACGAACAGATCGCGGATCTCTGGAAGCACCTGCAGACGGTCGTTCTCTACGAGTACGCGAACGAAATTCTGCTGTTCCGGGACGAGGCCCTCACCAGCGACATCGAGGACCAGCCGAATGAGCTGGTCCTGCGAGAGATTGGGGTCGCTGATGCAGGCCTGCATCGACGTGTCCGCGACGATGGCGGACAGTCGATCCAGGGCTTCCGACCAAGGCGCCAGCGCATCGGCCCCACGTGCCAGCTCGAAAGCTGCTTCTGCATAGGGGCGGGCGATGGTGACGTTCTCGGCCATGGCTTATTGCAGTTCCTGTTTCAGGTTGGCGAGCAGGTCGACATGCACCTTGGCGTCGATCTCGCGGCGGAGAATCTTCTCCGCGCCGGCGACGGCAAGCTGGGCGACCTGGTCGCGCAGGTCTTCCTTGGCGCGCTGCGCTGCGACGGCGGCTTCGCCCTCCGCGGCTTCGCGAGCTTTGGCGATGATGCGGCTGGCTTCGGCACGGGCATCCTCGAGGATCTTGGCCGCCTGACTCTCGGCGGTTGCACGCACGTCACCCGCGGACTCGCGGGCCTTGCGCATTTCCTCGACAACTTTCTTCTCGGCAAGCGAGAGGTCGGCCTTGGCTTTGTCCGCAGCTGCCAGCCCGTCGGCGATCTTCTTCGCGCGCTCGTCGAGTGCCTTCATGATCGGCGGCCACACGAATTTCATCGTGAACCAGCCGAGGATGAAGAACACAACGATCTGGGCTATCAGGGTTGCGTTCAAATTCACTGTTTGAGGCCCTCGTTCGAGTTAATGGTCGGAACCGATCAGAGCACGAACGGGTTGGCAAAAGCGAACATCATGGCGATACCGACACCGATCAGGAACGCGGCGTCGATCAGACCGGCCAGCAGGAACATTTTGGTCTGCAGGGCGTTCATCAGCTCAGGCTGGCGGGCGGAGGCCTCGAGGTACTTGGAACCCATGATGCCGATACCGATGCAAGCACCGATCGCACCCAGACCGATGATCAGACCGGAAGCCAGAGCAACAAAACCGAGAACGTGTTCCATGACAACTCCTTTTATTGAAAATGACTAAGTTAAGAACTGGGGTAAAACGAAACTCGTGACTCGTCAGTGACCTTCGTGGGCCTGGCCGACATACACCAGCGTCAGCATCATGAAGATGAAGGCCTGCAGCACGATGATGAGGATGTGGAAGATCGCCCAGATCGAGCCGGCAATCAAGTGGCCGACGAAACCGAACACGGTGGCGGTGCCGCCCAGCAGGGCAATCAGGATGAACAGCAACTCGCCCGCGTAAAGGTTGCCGAACAACCGCATGCCGTGGGACACGGTCTTGGCGAGGAACTCGATGATCTGCATCAGGAAGTTGATCGGCCACAGCACCGGATGGCTGCCGAAGGGGGCGGTGAAGAGCTCGTGCACCCAGCCGCCAAAACCCTTGATCTTGATGTTGTAGTAGATGCACAGCATCAGCACGCCGCAGGACATGCCGAGGGTGATGTTGAGGTCCGCCGTCGGCACCACGCGCATGTAGGCATGGGCCGGGTCGCCTCCACCAGCGGCGACCATGCCTTCCCAGATGCGCGGCAGCAGATCGACGGGAATCAGATCCATGAAGTTCATCAGGAAAATCCAGATGAACACGGTGAGCGCGAGCGGGGCGACGAACTTGCGCGATTCGGCGCTGTGGACGATGCCCTTGGCCTGGTCAGCGACCATCTCGACCAGAAGTTCCACGAACCCCTGGAAGCGACCGGGAACACCGGACGTTGCCTTGTTCGCGACGCGATAGAGCACGAACACGGTGAGCAGGCCCAGCAGCAGCGACCAGAACATCGAATCGAGGTTGATCACCCCCCAATTGATGACGGCTTCCTGGGCATGTCCGGTGTTGTTGAAATGCGTCAGGTGGTGAACGACGTATTCAGAAGCGGTGGGAGCGTTTCCAGCCATGGTTATGTCTTTACCAAAAATGCAAATAAATTCGCTTTCAGCGCCACGATCAGGCCCAGGAACAACGCCCCCCAATGAAGGTCGTCGTAGAACAGCTTGATCAGCACCAGTAATCCCACTATCGCCGCGACCTTGACCACTTCGCCGACGAAAAAGGCAGAAACCGGGGGGCCACCAGGACGCTTCGCGGCGACTGCAAGACGCAGCGCGAACAATCCGTTGGGCAACACACACGCGAGCCCTGCCAGGGCTGCCGACACCGCACCGTGCACCCCGAAAAAAACGGCCGCGATGGCCGTTGCAACGAGGGTGGCGCCTAGCTGCAGCAATACCATTTTGAACATGGATATGCGGACGCCGTGTTGGTGCGCCGGCTACCTAAAAAATTTCGCGAATGGTAGGGGTTAACCGCAGTAAAGTCAAACTGCGAGGCGGTGCACCAACAGGCATTCAGTTGTCTTACATCTTATACAGGATAACAGTCCGCTCGTGCAGCATGAAAGTCTCAGCGGAACCGCGACAACAGCCCGTCGAGCTGGTCGAGGCTGGAAAAACGAATGCTCAGCTCGCCCACCCCTTTCTTGTTGGTCTTGATCCTGACCGTCGCACCCAGCGTATCGGCGAGCTCCTCCTCCAGCCGGACAAGGTCGCGATCGGCCTCTCGCGGCGGCTTCTCCGGGCGGGGGTTGAGCAATTGCTGGACGAGGCGCTCGGTATCGCGCACCGAAACCCCGCGCGCAGCCACCTGGTTGCCGATCTGGATCTGCGCGGCCGGGTCCAGCGGGAGGAGTGCGCGGGCGTGTCCCATGTCGAGATCGCCAGCCATCAGCAACTCCTGCACCGGCAGGGCAAGATTGAGCAGGCGTAGCAGGTTGCTCGCGGCGGAGCGGGAGCGGCCGACGGCATCCGCGGCCTGCTGATGCGTCATGCCGAATTCGTCCACCAGGCGCTGGATGCCGGCGGCCTCTTCGAGCGGGTTGAGGTTCTCCCGCTGGATGTTCTCGATGAGCGACATCGCCAGCGCCGCCTCGTCGGGAATCTCCCGTACCAGGCAAGGTACCTCGTACAGACCGGCGATGCGCGCAGCACGCCAGCGGCGCTCGCCGGCGATGATCTCGAAGCGGTCGGCACCCACCGGCCGCACCAGGATGGGCTGCATCACCCCCTGGGACTTGATGGACGCAGCCAACTCCTCGAGCGAGCCCGGATCCATGCGCGTGCGCGGTTGGTATTTGCCGGGCTGCAAGGCATCGACGTCAAGCGAGCGGAGTTCGCCTTTCTCGGCCTCGTCGTCGCGATTACCGGCGAGCAAGGCGTCCAGTCCGCGGCCTAGGCCTTTGAGTTTGGGTGGGGTCATGGGTCAGCGTGAAGGGGTCGGTAGTCGGTCACAGCGTCCGGACGCGATCGATCATCTCGTGGGCAAAGGCCATGTAGGCCTGCGCCCCCTTGGCGTTGCGGTCGAAGACCACGCCCGGCATGCCGTGGCTGGGTGCCTCGGCCAGTCTGACATTGCGCGGCACGATGGCTTTGAAAACCTTGTCGCCAAAGTGCGCTTCGAGTTGGGCGGACACCTGTTGCTGCAAGGTCATGCGCGCATCGAACATGACCCTCAGCAGGCCGATGATCTTGAGATCGCGGTTGAGGTTGGCATGCACCTTCTTGATGGTGTTCACAAGATCGGACAAGCCTTCCAGCGCGTAGTACTCGCACTGCATCGGAATGATGACGCCGTCGGCGGCACACAACCCGTTGAGCGTGAGCATGGAGAGCGACGGCGGGCAGTCGACGAGGACGAAGTCGTAATCGTCGGCATGGGCCTCGAGAATGTCGCGCAGGCGATTCTCGCGACGTTCCAGATCGACCATCTCCACTTCGGCGCCGGCCAGATCGCGGTTGGCCGGTAACACATGATAGCCGCCGCTGGGCGAGGCGACGCTCACCTCGGGCAAACCCGCCAAGCCGACCAGGAGGTGGTACACGGTCCGGGACAAGCCATGCTTGTCGACGCCGCTGCCCATGGTCGCGTTGCCCTGCGGGTCGAGGTCGACCAACAACGTACGCGGCCCGGCCTCGTGCAGGGCAGCGGCCAGGTTCACGCAGGTAGTGGTCTTGCCGACCCCACCTTTCTGGTTGGCGACGCAGAAAATTCGGGCCATTCAGTCGGTTCCAAGTATCAACAGGTTGCGCTCCGCGTCCAGACCCGGCACGTCCAGGGGGATGTGTTCGAGCAGACGCAATCCTTTCGGCAACGCAGCTATCTCGTCGGCAGGATACACGCCCTTCATCGCATAAAAGCGTCCACCGTCGCCGAGCAGATGGCCGGTGAGTGCGACAAAATCGGCGAGGCTGGAAAACGCCCGCGAGATGACCGCATCGAAAGGCGCCACCGGACGGACGTTCTCGACACGGTCGGACACAACCGTGAAGTTCGCAAGACCCAGTTCTATGCGCACCTGTTGCTGGAAGCTGGCCTTCTTGCCAACGGTCTCGATGGAGGTAATCGACAGTGCCGGGCAGGCGATCGCGAGCGGAATGCCCGGCAGCCCGCCCCCCGATCCGACGTCTGCCAGTGTCGTGACAGCGCGCAAGTGTGGCACGACCGCGAGCGAATCGAGCAGATGATGCGTCAGCGCCTGCGCCGGGTCGCGTATCGCGGTCAGGTTATAGACGCGGTTCCATTTCAGCAGCAGCGCGGCGTAGTCCATCAGTTGCTCGCGCGCCGAATCCGGCAACGCCAGCCCGAGCGCGGCCAGCCCGCTGTCGAGCAGCGCCCGGGTCATGCGGACTTCTTGTCGGTGGAGCCGACGCCGCCCCGGCCGGCCAGCTCGCGTCGCTTGAGCCACACCAGCAGCAGCGAAATCGCCGCCGGAGTCATGCCCTGGATGCGACCGGCCTGACCAATGGTCTGAGGCCGATGCTGGCTGAGCTTCTGCTGCACCTCCTTCGACAGCCCGCGCACCTCGGCGTAGTCGATGTCCGCCGGCAACGGCAATGCCTCGGACTGCAGCTGACGCGCGACCTCATCTTGCTGACGGTCGATGTAACCCTGGTACTTGGCGGCAATCTCGATCTGTTCGATGACCCGCGGATCGGTCTCCGCCACCAGCGGCGCACCGGGCAGACTCATCAGCCCGGCGTAGGACGTCTCCGGCCGCCGCAGGAGATCGAAGAAACGATACTCGCGCTCCAAGGGCTTGCCGACGACGTGTTGCGCCACCTCCGCCGGGATGTGTTCGGGGTGTGCCCAGGTCGCGCGCAACCGCGCGGTCTCGCGTTCGATCGCCTCGCGCTTGGCGCAAAAGGCAGCCCAGCGCGCGTCGTCGACCAGGCCGAGCGCCCGCCCCTGTTCGGTCAGGCGCAGGTCGGCATTGTCCTCGCGCAACTGCAGGCGATACTCGGCGCGGGACGTGAACATGCGGTATGGCTCGGACACGCCACGGGTGATCAGATCGTCGACCAGTACGCCGAGGTAGGCCTCGTCGCGGCGCGGGCACCAGGCCTCTCGCCCCCGGACCTGAAGCGCGGCATTGGTACCTGCGAGCAGGCCCTGGGCGGCGGCTTCCTCGTAGCCGGTTGTGCCGTTGATCTGACCAGCGAAAAACAAACCATGAAAGGTCTTGGTTTCCAGCGAGGCCTTGAGGTTTCGCGGATCGAAGTAATCGTACTCGATCGCATAGCCTGGCCGCAGGATGTGCGCCTGCTCCATGCCCGGGATCGAACGCACGACGGCCAGCTGTACGTCGAAGGGCAGCGACGTCGAAATTCCGTTAGGGTAGAGCTCGTGAGTCTCCAGGCCCTCCGGCTCAAGAAAGATGTTGTGGCTGGCCTTGTCGGCGAAGCGGTGGATCTTGTCCTCGATCGACGGACAGTAACGCGGCCCGACGCCTTCGATCACGCCGGAGTACATCGGCGAGCGATCAAGATTGGCGCGGATGATGTCGTGGGTGCGCTCGTTGGTGGTGGTGATCCAGCACGGAAGCTGGCGGGGATGCTGGCTGGCGTCGCCGAGGAAGCTGAACACCGGAACCGGATCGTCGCCCGGCTGCACCTGCATGACGGAAAAATCCACGCTGCGACCGTCGATGCGCGGTGGCGTACCCGTCTTGAGCCTACCCTGTGGCAGCGCCAGTTCCTTGAGGCGACGCCCCAGCGAAACCGCCGGCGGATCGCCGGCGCGGCCTGCCTGGTAGTTGTCCAGCCCGACATGGATCAGGCCGTTCAGAAAGGTACCGGCAGTCAGCACCACGGCAGGGGCGTCAAAGCGGATGCCGAGTTGTGTCACCACACCGACGACCCGATCGCCCTCTACGCAGAGATCGTCCACCGCTTGCTGAAACAGTGTGAGTCCGGGTTGATTCTCCAGCCTGCGCCGGATCGCCGCCTTGTACAGCACGCGATCCGCCTGGGCACGCGTGGCCCGAACCGCCGGCCCTTTCGACGCATTCAGGATACGGAACTGGATGCCCGCCTCGTCGGTGGCCGCCGCCATCGCCCCGCCCAAGGCATCCACTTCCTTCACCAGATGGCCCTTGCCGATGCCGCCGATAGACGGGTTGCAACTCATCGACCCCAGAGTTTCGATGTTGTGCGTCAACAGCAAGGTGTTTGCGCCCATGCGGGCCGCGGCCAGCGCGGCCTCGGTGCCGGCGTGACCGCCGCCGACCACGATGACGTCGAAACGGGTTGGGAAGAGCATGGCGCACCTCGGTGCGAGAAAATCCGGAAGGGGCAGGATTTTACGCTGTTGCAGCGCGGAAGCCTAGTCTAGGCGCCCGCCGTTTCGTGGAAAAGTGACGATCAAACAGGCACTTGAGCTGCCAGTCCAAACCCAAGAGCCAAGCCACGGGCGAAAAGCGCCGCAGACTCAGAAGCGCATCTCCAGGCCCGCGCCCACTGCCCAGCTGCGCCCGCGTTCGCTGAGCTCGTCCTTGCGCGGCCAGAAATGCCCCAGGATCACTTCGCCGATCAACCAGTCACGATACACCGGCTGCTGCCACTTGACCCGCAAACCGTATTCGCGAATGCCGACACCAATACCGGTCTCGCCATTCACCAACGCCTCGCCCGACAACAGCCGGTCCCGGCCGAAGGCCTTGTAAAGCCCCGCACTGCTCGACCAGGCCATGCCGTCAGTCTTCTGGGAAAAGGTCCCCGAATTGAGCCAGCGGAATGCCAGCGACGGGCCGAGCAGGTGCTCGTAGTCGAGCGAGGTGGTCGAGCCAAAACCGTCCGAAACAGTCCAGAACACCGTTTCGCGGAACTCGAGTTCATCCTTGTCGGAAAAATGCCAGCTATGGCGATAGCGCGCCTGGGCGTAGAACTTGTAGCCTCCCCGCACGCCAATGCGGGTTTCGATCGAGTCACGGATGGCAAATCCGAGTCCGGCAAAAAACGTCTCGTCTTGATGCCGACTCTCGGACAGGAGCTGCTGCTGGCGCGAAAACGTCTCGGGCTTGTCGGTGACCAGTTCCCGCTCATTCTCCCGGCCGACGAAGAGATAGGCGCGATCACGCAGATTGGGCAATTCCATGCGCGCCGAAAAGCGCAGGTTGAAATCGAAACCGTCGTCCTGTCTCCACAGGGTGCGCAAGCCCAGCCGCCCCTGCGATACCTTGCCGCCCTCTTCGAAGGGCTTGTCGCCGAACCAGCCATCGATGCCCCGGGCCACCCATTCGGTTGCGGCGCGCACCTGTTCGCGACTGTTCTCCAGCCACATGATGGAACGCGGCTCGCTCAGGCCCTGCCCGGCGTCGGCACGCGCATTCGCGGCGTGGACGGACAGACCGGCGGACAGGGCGACCGGAACGAGCATCACGGACATGGGTGACAGCGAACGGGCCAAACGACGACTCCCTGGAAAGCGTGGGCTGGAGGGGACATGACGCTTGAAGTATCCCCGCCACCCCCACATCCGTCAATCACGACGCTCCCGCCCTGCCAAGGTCCGCGCGTAGGGCTAGCCCCGGGCGTCGCCCCAGCGCAGCGGGGTATTGTCGTCGCCGACGTACAAGGCTTCGCCGCTGCGGTCCACGCAGTAGTGAGGAGATACGATCTTCTCGACAAAGCGCTGCCCCTCGCCGATCCGCGTGTACTCGAAGAGTATGCTGCGTTCAACCCGCGACCCAGCTCGCAGATGGCAGCCGTGGCCGATCCAGGTCGGCCCGATGATCGAGACACCGGGTTCGATGCGTACATTGGAACCCACGTATACCGGCCCCACGAGCTGGACGTTGTGCCACTCGATCGAGGTGTTCACGCCCGCCCACACACCGGGGCGGAGCTCCCGCCCCGGCATTTCCATCTGCGCCACCTCGCCGCGCAACACGCGTTGCAGCACCGACCAGTAGTCCGACAGCCGTCCGATGTCGATCCAGTTGAAGAAGCGCTTCTGGGCGAAGAACGGCAAGCCCTGCTCGACCAGCATCGGAAACAGTTCGCTGCCGATGTCGAAGCTGCGACCACCTGGAATCAGGTTGATGACTTCGGGCTCGAAAATATAGATGCCGGTGCTCGCGAGCGTGGACCTGGCCTGCTCGGGCGCCGGCTTTTCCTGAAAGGACTGTACCCGGCCTTCCTGATCCGCTACCACGATGCCGTAGTTCTTGACCTGGTCGCGCGGCACATCCAGTGTCACCACACTGGCCAATGCGCCCTTGTAGCGATGTTCGTCCAGCGCCGCGCCGACGTCCAGATCAATGATCGCGTCTCCGCACAACACCAGCGTGGTCTCGTCGAAGAAGCCGCCGAAATCCTGGATGCGGCGCATGCCGCCCGCCGAACCAAGCGGACGCGGCACGATCTCGCCGTGGTCGCGTACCCCTTCATAGGAATAGCCAATCTCGACGCCCCAGCGATGACCGTCACCGAAGTAGCTCTCGATCTTGTGATGGTTGTATGCGACGTTGATCATGATCTCGCGCACGCCGTAGCGGGCGAGATGTTCGATCAGGTACTCGAGCACCGGTTTGCCGAGAATCGGCACCATCGGCTTGGGAAGGTTCTTCGTCAGCGGGCGCACCCGCGTACCCTGGCCCGCCGCCAAAATCATGCCCTTGGCCATTACATCTCCTGCTTGCGTGAATGAATCGCGCCCACCCTATCCACCCTGCACCGCAACATGCTTTTAGCAAATCCAAAGAGAATCGATTTGGTGGGCACCATGACTCATACATTTAACATGCCCGTGCGTGGCAAGACTTACTCAATTAAATTTGTTTCATATTGCAACAGATTGAAATGTCGGCATTTTTTACACATCGACACCTGCTCTCAACATGCCATAGAAGCATCGCCATTTAACTCAAAGGCTTCCATTTCGTGGCATATTTTTTGCTGCAAGCATACGCACGGTCGCATTCCGGGTCGGATCGCGTGCAGCGCATCATTCCGGTGCATGAACGACGATGCAATTGTTGCCGGACCACGGCCTTCCCACTCGGAACGCCTCGACCCGGAATCGACCTGAGCGACCCACAAGCTGGCCCCCTGCTTTCCCTCGAACCGAATGAGGTCAATGTCGATGAAAACACTCACCACCACGTTCGCCGTCGCGGCAATCGGCTTCACCGCCTTGCCGGCGTCCGCTGCCGTCGTACTCGAAACCACGTCGCTGAGCGGCGTCATCTCCATCAGCGGCCTCGGCACGCCGGTCATGCCCGGCGACCCGGCCACCTACACGCTGTCTGCGCGCGGGCTTGATGGCTCGGTATTCGTCAACGTGCCCTCGTCCGGCACCACCAACCTGGTCGGTGGCGGCAACCTCACGCTGGACATCAACCAGGACGGCACCCCGGAGTTCTCGGGTGCCCTGCCGGCTTCGGCCTTCTTCTCCGGCCTGTTCGCCACCAGCCTCATTCCCGGGGAGCGCACGTACAGCTTCGATTCGTCGAACACCGACTTCCTCTACGGCAACAGCTTCACCTCCAGCTACACCGGTGAAACCACCACGGCGCTGCTGAGCGCGCTCAACGATCTGCTGGGCACGACCTTCCTGATCCCCACTGGTGGCGGCCAGTTCGACGTCAGCTACCAGCTGTTCGGCGACGGTATTGAAATGTCGATCACCGAAACTGCAGAGGGCTGGCCCGGTTTCTATGGTCTGTACTCGATCATCGACGCCACCAGCGGCAACCCCAACGGCGTGATCAGCACCGGCTTCGTGATCAGCGACGTACGCGTGTCCGCCGTCCCCGAACCAGCCACCCTCGCCCTGCTCGGCCTGGGTCTGGCCGGCCTGGGCGCGCTGCGCCGCAAGGCCGCTTGAGTGCTTGACGCGCTCGCCATCAGATAGCATCCTCGCGAACGGCGGACCGGACACTTCCCCTTTCCGCACCGCCGCCACACCGAAGACTTCCGCCCGCGCCGGACCACCCAAAGTGGTTCCGGCGCCGGTGTTTTTTCCGCGCACCACCGGCCCATGCTGAACCGCGTCCTCACCGTCTGTACTGGAAATATCTGTCGCAGCCCACTCGCCGAAGCCCTGCTTCGAGCCTATTTCGCGTCCGCCGGACGCCCGACCGAGGTGATCTCGGCCGGCCTAGGCGCCCTCATCGGCCATGCGGCGGACGCAACGACCAGCGAGGTCGCACGGGAGCACGGCGTGGATCTTGCCGCGCACCGTGCCCAGCAAATCAATCTCGCCCTGGTCCGCCAGAGCGACCTTGTGCTGGTGATGGAGCGCGGCCAACTTGAACATCTCGTTGGCCAGTACACTTTCGCGCGTGGCAAGACGTTCCTGCTCGGGCACTGGAGCCAGACCGAGGTGCCTGACCCCTACCGCAAACCTCGCGAAGTGCACCAGGCGGTGTACGACATCATCGCCACAGAGGTCGGCCGATGGCAG
Source organism: Rhodocyclaceae bacterium (assembly GCA_046295975.1). GTDB lineage: Bacteria > Pseudomonadota > Gammaproteobacteria > Burkholderiales > Rhodocyclaceae > UBA2357. The sequence continues at coordinate 85,202 of JBKBMG010000005.1, read as the reverse complement.
GGCAAGCTGTAGGCCGAAGCATCAGGGCTGCGATGTCTGCGAGCCGTCGACGGCGATGTGGTCGTAGCCGCTCATTTCCAGAAAACCTTTGCCACCCAGCACACCCTCGATGGAAACCGGACCTTCCCAGTAATACTTGAAGGTGGTTTCGAGACCGTTGAACTCGCTTTCGAGGCGCAACGGACGAAGCGTCAGCTCGCTTTCGAGGCGCAACGGACGAAGCGTCAGCTCGCCTTCGGGCAAGGTGAGCGTCCACGCCGCAGGATAGGTCACACCCGAAGCGGCACTGGTCCACCCACCATGCGGCACGAGGCGCACCTCCTCTTCGTTCATCGCAATCAAGCGATCGCCGCTCTGGCGCGTGGCATTCGTCATCAGATGAGCCCCTGCGGCGTCGAACAACTGGTACACCATCAGGTTCGAGCCATCGTCCAGTTGCAGCGCAAACCAGTTCCACGCCAGGCGCGACCCCTCGAAATCGCCCCATTGGTGGTCGTACCAGACTTCACCGCGCACCGGCACCGCGTCGGCACCATTCATCGCGACGCTGCCCTGGGTCGCGAGGCGCGGACGGGAGTAGTAGTAGCTGATGCCGGCATCCCCGAAGTCGAGCAGGCCGGGGGTCTGCGATCCCTTCTCCCGATGCAGCATCGGCGCTGCGGTGTCGGCAAGGGTGAGATCGATGGCGATCTCGTCGTCGGAGAAGGCGATCGCATGCTGCTGACCGTCGCCGCGCACCCGCCATCCCTCATAGTCAAAATCGAAGCCGGCCTGGGTCGTCGCGCTCGGAATGCCAGCGGTGCGCAGTTGCCGTTCGTGCCGGACGCCGCTGCGATGATCGGTCAAGGACAGATGGAAGACGGTATGCCGCACCATACCGTCACGCAGGAATACCGTGACGTGAAACGAGTAGTGGGCCTCTCCGTCCTCACCGAACAGCTGCCCGTTGTAGTACCACCATTCGGTCGCACTGACGTGCGGCCCCTCGTCCTGGGGCAGGGAGAGCGGGCGCAATTCGGCGGTACGTTCATAGGTGGTGGCGCGAACGGGTGACGGCTCAACCCTTGGCCCATCGGCGCCTCCCAGGAGGCCGCGATAGAGCAGCACGACCAATCCCATGGACAGCGCCGCCGCGGCTGGCGGCCCCCACACCCGCCAACCGCGGCGGCGTTTGCGCGACGGCGTAGCCGCGTCGTGCTTTCTCATTGTCTCCTCCCGGTGCGCCCGGTCGCTGACGGCACGCCTACGCCATCAGCTGCCGGCTTTGCCCCGCCCGATGGCGTGGTATTCGATACCGTGGCTGGCCATCAGCAGCGGGTCGTACATGTTGCGACCATCGAACACCACAGGATGGCGCAGCCGCGTCTTGAGCGCTTCGATGTCCGGACTGCGGAACTCTTTCCACTCGGTGACGATGACCAGGGCATCAGCGTCGTCGAGTGCGCTCTTCGGCCGGCCGGCAAAACTGATGCCCGGTTCGCTCTCGAAGATACGCTCGGCCTCGGCCATCGCCACCGGATCATAGGCAACGACCTTGGCGCCACGCTTGATCAGCGCATCCACGATGACCCGCGACGGCGCCTCGCGCATGTCGTCGGTATTGGGCTTGAAAGCCAGGCCCCAGACGGCGAAGCGCTTGCCGCTGAGATCGGCGCCGAAACGTCGCTCGATCTTGTCGACCAACACCTGCTTCTGGACCTCGTTCGCATCCTCGACCGCCTTCAGCACCTTCAGGTCGTAGCCATTGTCGCTCGCGGTGCGCAGCAAGGCCTTGACGTCCTTCGGAAAGCACGAACCGCCGTAGCCGCAGCCGGCGTAGAGGAAATGCCAGCCAATGCGTGGATCGGAACCAATACCCTGGCGTACCAGTTCGATGTCCGCTCCGAGCAATTCGGCCAGATTGGCCAGTTCGTTCATGAAGCTGATACGCGTGGCGAGCATCGCATTGGCCGCGTACTTGGTCAGTTCGGCCGAACGCAGATCCATGACCACCAGCTTGTCGTGATTGCGCTGGAAGGGCGCATAGATCTGGCGCATGCAATCGATGGCACGCGCGTCCTCGGCACCGATGACGATGCGGTCCGGGCGCAGGAAGTCGTCGATCGCCGCACCTTCCTTGAGGAATTCGGGATTCGACACCACGGAGAATTCCAGATCGCTGCCGCGTCGATCGAGTTCCGCGCGTACCGCCTCGCGCACCCGATCAGCGGTGCCGACCGGCACCGTCGACTTGTCCACCACCACCCGGTAGCCATCCATATGGCGACCAATCGCGGCGGCGGCCGCGAGCACGTACTGCAGGTCGGCCGAACCGTCCTCGTCGGGCGGCGTCCCGACCGCGATGAACTGCGCGACGCCAAAGCGCGCGGCGCGTTCGACGTCGGTGGTGAAGGACAGCCGACCAGCGGCAACGTTACGGCGCACCAGTTCGTCCAACCCCGGTTCATGAATGGGAATCTCGCCCGCCTCAAGCATCGCGATCTTGCGCGGATCAACATCGAGGCACAGCACGTCGTTGCCGACGTCGGCCAGGCACGCACCCGAAACCAGACCTACATAGCCCGTTCCCACTACGGTAATTTTCATGCGTTCACCTTGCAGATTGAATGGATGTCTTTTCAGTACTTGTAGCGATAAACATAACCGCCGTAACCGTAGCGATAGCGCTGCAGCCGCGGATCGAAGTCGTTGAACACGAAGCCCTTGACCGCAACGCCCGCCTGCGCGAGACGGCGCACGGCCTGGTCGAGTTCGCCCACCGGATGCATGCCTGCACGCGCGACCAGGAGCGTCGCGGTGGTGTGCCGGCCGATGATCGCCGAGTCGGACACTGCGAGGATGGGCGAGCCATCAATCAGCACGATCTCGAAGCGCTGTCCGAGGGCATCGAGCAAGCCCTTGAAGCGCGGGTGCATGAGCAGCTCGGACGGGTTGGGCGGCAACACGCCGGTGGTGATCAGGCTCACGCCGTCGATACAGGTCGGCCGCACGACGCTGTCCAGATCCTGGACGCCGCTGATGAACTCGGACAGGCCGCCCTCGCGTGGCAAACCGAACTCCTTGTGCAAGTGCCCCTTGCGCAGATCGCCGTCGATCAACACCACCTTGCGTCCCGCCTGCGCCAGCACCGACGCAAGGTTGCGCGAAATGAAGCTCTTTCCCACCCCGGGGCTGGGGCCGGTAATCTGAATGGAGCCATGGGTGGATCCGCCGGTGCCGGCCGCATCGAACAGCGCGAAATGCAGCGTGGTACGGAGGCTGCGAAGGCTCTCGATGGCATCGTCCTCCGGTTCGACCATTGCCAGCACGCCCTTGCCGCGCGCCGCGCGGCTTTCCTTCAGGCGCCGCGTCAAACCGACCTCGGTCTTGCTGTGGGGGATGGTGGCATAGACGGGCAGACCGAGCGCCTGCTCGATACGCTCCGGGGTTTCGACGACGACGCGCATCAGGCGGTACAGCCAGATCAACCCCAGCGCGAGCAACAGTCCGGCGGCTGCAGCCGCGGCCAGAATCATTGCCTTGCGCGGTTTGATCGGGTCACGGGCGCTCAGCGCCGAGTCGATGATGCGCACGTCGCCCACGGTGCCGGCCTTGGATACGCGCAACTGCTGGGCGGTATTGAGCAGGCTCATGTACAGCGCATTGGTCACTTCGACGTCGCGCCGCAGCCGCAAGGCGGTCTGCTGCGTGTCTGGCAGCTTGGCGACGCTTTCCTCGAGTGACGAGCGGCGACCGCCCAGGCGCTGGATCTGGGCGTCCAGGGCAACCACCCGCGGATGCTGCGGGGTATAGCTCTGACGCAATTCCTCGCGCTGCTGCTGCAATTTGACGATTTCGTTGTCGACGTCGACCACCGACCGCAGCACGCTTTGTGTCTCCAGCGTCAGGTCGACCGAACCGCGCGACTGGCGGTAGTTGTTGTAGGCCGCCTCGGCCGCGTCGAGCTGGCTCTTCAGCGCCGGCAGTTGTGATTCCAGGAACTTCAGGGTGTTCTCCGCTTCCGCGGAACGACGCTCGACGTTCTGGCGCACGTAGGTGTTGAGGATCTCGTCGAGCACCTCGGCGATCTGGGCGCGATCCTGACCGACCAGCGACAAACCGAGCACGCCGGACTTGCGCGTACGCTCGCCAACGCTCAGACCCGCACGCAGGCTGGCGACCGCCTCCTCGCGCGATACCCGGCTCAGTTGAAAGCGCGTCCCCGGACGTGCCAGCAACTCGGAGACGAACAGGGTGATCGCCGGCAACTCCACCGCAGCGCCGACGCGGGCGCGTTCGATCAACATCTCGTCGCCCCAGCTCACTTCGAAATGGCCGTCCTCCAACGCCGTCAGCGTGAGTTGCTCGCCGATCAGGTGATCGGCCACCGACAGGGACTCGACCCGGATCCGCTCACCCCCCCAGCCATAGGAGGCAAACCCGAGCAAGGGGTCGGCCACCTCCCCACCCGCATGGCGACGCGCCACCGCGCGCCCAAGCAGCGGAAAGTAGGCGGGTTCGGCACGGACCTCTAGGCGCAGCCGCTCCACCACCCGACCGAGAATCATCCGCGAGCGGATGATCTCCATCTCGGCGTCCACCGTGGTGGTGTCATCCAGCAAGGGCTGCAGGCTGGTCAGCGCCGAGATGCCACGACCGCCTTCCTCGACCTGGATGATCGCATCGGCTCGGTACTCAGGCGTGCTGAGGTAGATCACCACCACGCCGACGGACAGCCCCAGGGCGGTCAGGGCGACGATCAGCCACTTGTGGCTGAGCAGGGCGGCGACGATCTCGCCGATGCGGATCTCGTCGCCAGCAACCGCGTCGGCGCCAGATCGATGTTCGCTCCGATCCTGGCCATCCAGATCGGAAAATTGATGTCTGTTCATGCAACTTCCAGTAGTTGGGGCAACGCCCGGACAGGCGCCCGCGACGACGGTCGCGGGCGGTTCGGCGCGGTCACGGCTGGCCCTGGCGGCCACCGAAGAGCGGATATTCAACGTTGCTGATCGTGTTCAGCATCGTCGCCGTCGGCAGGATGTTGGTGATCACCCGGTTCCAGCGGGCAACGTCGGCGACGTCCACATAGACGATGTCGCGCGGACGCATCGGGAAACGGTCGGCGAGCAGCAGCGCATCGGGAGAACGGGCATCTAGGTGGAACAGCTCGGGGCGATCAACGTCGCCGCGCAGCACGAATATCCAGCCCGGATTGGAGGTGATCGGATTGACGAAACCGGCGTCACCCAGCACTTCGGCCAGCGTCGCCCGGCGCTTGTTCATGACGTAGGAGCCAGGCTTTGCGACCTCGCCAAGCACGAAGATCTTGTTGTACTGACGATCCGGCACATTGAGGATGTCGCCGGCCTCCAGGCGGATGTTCCGCCAAGTCTGACCGTCCTCGTACACCGCTTGCAAGTCCACCCGGTAGGTATCACCACCACGCGTCAACAACACGCGGCTGTGATCGGCCTCGGGGGAAAAGCCGCCGGCGCGGTTGACGGCATCGAGCATTGTCACAGGCAGGTCATTGATCTCCTGCAACCCCGGCTCGCGGACTTCGCCAACGACATAGATGCGCTTGCTGCGGAAAGCGACCACCCTCACGTCGAGCTGCACCTTCTCGATGTAGTCTGCCAGGCGCTTGGCGAGGATCTCCCGCACCTCGCGCACCGACAATCCCTCGACCTTCAGCATGCCCGCATAGGGGTAGAAGATGGTGCCATCCTCCGCCACCAAAGTGCCTGACACTTCCGCCGAACGGTACGAACCGGCGGGTATCGTGAGTTCAGGATGATCCCAGACGATGACGTTGATGATGTCGCCCGGCCCCAGCTTGTAGTCCAGATAGCGGTCCGCATGCTGTGGCAACGGTCTGGCCTGCGCCGGAGCGGCCTGCTCGGACGCTGCCTCTGCACGGTACTGGTCGATGATCAACTGCGCGTCGATCGACCGCAGCGTTACATGCGCCGGCACCAGTTCATCACCGGTGCGTACCGGCAGCTCGACGGACGAACGTTCGCGCATCGCCGATCCGCTCATGCCCGGAATCGCCGCACACGCCGACAACATGGCTGACAGGACCACCGCCCCGATCAGCCTCCAACCCCCCTGCGCCATCGCGCCTCCTCTCACGCTCAGCGGACCGGTATCGCGGCCCGCGCGTTGTTCTGTCTTCATCAAACGACGCTCACGAAAACCGGCGTGCCGCCACCATTCCGATCATCAACAGTGCGACCAGCGCGAGGGTCGTCTTGTCGATCTCGCGTAACTCCGGGCCGCGCTGTGCGGCCCCGCCCCACCCCGACCAGGCCCCGGCGCCATCTTGGCCGCTCCAGGCCAGCGGGGCATTCGCCATTGCCCCGATGTGATCGGACAACGGCCAGCCGCTCATCGTCGACACCGGATCAAATACCACCGATTCACGCTCGTAGCCCAAGCCCGAAACACTGCCCGCGGCAACGAACTGCAGTCTTGACTCCAGCCGGGCCATGGGGCCCAGGCCATTGCCGGCAGGTGCGCTCGGCAAGGCGAACGGTGCGGGCACGGACGGCGCGGGCTCGGTCGCGTGCACTGTGGTAGCAAGCACCAGACCGGCGATTGCAACGCCCAGGCCGGCACCGCTGAATAAAGCGTGTCGTCGCATACGTCTGCTCCAGCGATGAACCAATCAATGAAACCGACGCCCCCTTGTGGGATACGCCGGATGCCAGCCGTTCGGCATGCTGCTATACAGCAAACCATCCCGGACTATGCGCTTGAAATCAAACATACCATACGTCTAGTACCCTGCCATGCTCCGTGATGCACCAGAATGATGCACAAAAGATATCCTTTTGGAGGAATCGCCTTCACAGTTGATACATAACCATATGTTTATTAAAACAATATGCTTGCAAGCCATCGATTCTTGAGCGAGCACCGGTTAATCTTATGAAACACTTTCGTTACGAACCATCGGATGCCCTTGGTGTACCGTTATTCTTCCTAGATTCTGCAGCGCAACAAATCAAGCCCTTTCCTTAAGGAGTCCAGTCGCCCATGCTCGGCGCACTCGATCGCAACAGCCCTTTCGTCCGCCCCAATCTGTCGCTGCCCAGTGTGGTAGGCGGTCTGATCGATCCGCTGGTCATCGTCGCGATGCTGGCGGCCAGTGCCGCCATCCACGGCATCGCTATGTCTCCCGCGATTGCCGTCCTCGCGGTCCTCGCATTTGCGCTGTCGTTTCCAGGGAACGTCCGCGTGTACGAACCGCTGCGCCGGGTGGTGCGCAAAGTCGTCGTGGACTGGCTGCTGATCGTCGGGCTGCTCGGGCTGTTCGGATACGTGAGCGGCTACCTTTTCATGTTTCCACCCGCCGCCATCCTGACCTGGCTCGCGGCAACACCGGTGGTGCTGATTGCCACTCACATCGGCGTGCGCTCACTGCTGCCGCGCTGGATCGCGGCGAATCTTCAACCGCGCACCGCGGTAATCGCAGGGGTGAACGAAACCAGCACCCGGCTCATCGAGCGCTTGCGTGGCAACGCCCTGCTCAACACCCGGGTGGTGGCGTGCTTCGACGACCGAAGTGGCGACCGCCTGAGTCCGCCACCGGAAGCGCCGGTGCTGGGCCGGCTCACCGACATTGCCGCCTTCGTCAAGGACAACCGCATCGACCTGTTGTACCTCGCCCTGCCCATGGCGGCCCAGCCACGGGTGCTGGCACTGCTGGACGAACTCAAGGACACCACTGCCTCGATCTACTTCGTGCCGGACATCTTCGTCACCGACCTGATCCAGGGCCGCATGGAGGACATCGACGGCATTCCGGTGGTGGCGGTATGCGAAACGCCCTTCACCGGTCTGGCCGGGGTGGCCAAGCGCATCATGGACATCGTGCTGGGGAGCCTCATCCTGGTGTTGCTCACACCCGTGCTGCTGGCCGTGGCGATCGGCGTCAAGCGTTCGTCTCCTGGGCCCATCATCTTCAAGCAACGGCGCTATGGACTGGATGGCGCCGAGATCCTGGTCTACAAGTTCCGCTCGATGACCGCCACCGACAACGGCGACGTAGTCAAGCAGGCTACCCGCAACGACCAGCGGATCACTCCTTTCGGTGCCTTCATCCGCCGCACTTCGCTGGACGAACTGCCTCAGTTCATCAACGTGCTGCAGGGCCGGATGAGCATCGTCGGCCCAAGGCCGCATGCGGTGTCGCACAACGAGATGTATCGCAAGCTGATCCGCGGCTACATGATCCGCCACAAGGTCAAGCCGGGCATCACCGGCTGGGCGCAGGTGAACGGCTATCGCGGCGAAACCGAAACCATCGACAAGATGGAAAAGCGCATCGAGTTCGATCTGGAATACCTGCGTCGCTGGTCGCTCGGACTGGACCTGTGGATCATCATCAAGACCGTGCTGCTGGTCGTGAAGGATCGCAACGCATATTGAGAGCCGCCAGGCGGATCGTAGCGGATCGCTTGCGCTGCAGGGCGTCGCGCGCGCCTGACGGTCGTTCGCTTCACAAACCCTGGGCGATCTGGACGGCGTGCCTTCCGTCCGAGGCGCCGCACGCCCCCTCCACCACTTCGGCATAGAGCCGGGCAAGTCGTCCGGCCATGGCGATGTCCGACCATTCGACGCTGTATGCCTGCGCGTCACGGGCAAGGCGGGCACGCAGTTCGCGGTCCGTCAACACCCCACCCAGCGCCTCGGCGAAGGCTTCCACCGAATCCTCCGGCACCACTGCACCACGCCTGGGCGCGAGGATGTCGACGGTGCCCATGGCGGCGAGTGCGACCACTGGCAGGCTCGCCGCCATGGCCTCGATCAGCACCAGACCCTGCGTCTCGGTGCGTGAGGCAAAGACGAAGGCATCGGCGGCCGCGTAGCAGTCCGGCAAGGCCCGCGCCCGGTCCAGATAGCCGACGAAGCGCACGCACTCATCCAGCCCGCAGGCCGCCACCTGGGCGCGCAGGGCCGGCATGGCGGGCCCTTCACCAGCGATCATCAACACCAGTTCGGGCAGACGCGGCCTGAGCCGATGGGCAACGTCGATGAGGTAGGCTATGTTCTTTTCATGCGCGACCCTGCCGACGAACAAAGCCAGCTCGGCGCGCGGGGAAATGCCGTGCAGGGTGCGGAAGCGCATGCCGTCACCGGCGCCGAAGCCTTCCAGTGGAATGCCGGTGGGTAACACCTGCAACGGCCGGGTGACGCCATAGGCCTCCAGGCGGTCGCGCATTGCTGTGGACGGCACGACGACCGCATCCACCTGGTTGCACTGGGCGCGCGAGAACCGCCGTGCCGCTGCGCGCAGCCACGCCGCGGGCAACCACGGCGCATAGTGGTGGAGGTATTCCTCGAAGAAGGTGTGATAGGTGAGCATCAGTGGGCGCCGATGAACGCGCGCCGCGGCCACGCCAGCGTAGTGTGCGACAAAGGGGGTCTGGATGTGTACCAGATCGCATTCCGCGGCGAGACGGCGGGCGCTGTGGTGCATGTCGCGCCAGCTCACCAGCCTGTCCTCCGGGTCGCCCGGCACACGCCGCCCGGCCACTCGCAGGATGCCTTCGGCGTCGGGCTCGTCGCCGTAGCGCGGCACCAGCAGGCGCACGTCCACACCGAACTCGGCGAGACTGCGGCGGAAGGTCTCGATCGAGGTGGATACGCCGTTCACCCGCGGAAAATACACGTCGGACACCATCAGCACCCGGATCGGGCGGGTGCCGGCGCGGGCGGATGCGACGGTCGCGAACGCCGGATTCATCGTGAAAGCCGCCCTTGCGCACGCCCGGCCGGTGAGGCCGGTAGAAGGTTTCCAACGCAGCGTTCTTCCGGATTCCGGGTCCGTCGCAAGCGGTCAACTGCGGTTTCTGGGATCATGACCGCAGCGTGACATGGCGGTGTTACCGTTGCGTGAAGCCACCCGCGCATGTGTCGGCGCCAGACGCCAGGATCATGCCGCGCGCGGGTCGAGGTAACGCGACACGTCCACCGCGTCCACCTGTGCGTCGCACATGAAGCGCCGCGCGTATTCTTCATGCACCCCGGCGGTGAGGAACAGCGCGAACAGTTGGGGGTCGATGTGGCCCTCGTCGCGCATGCGCGCCATGATGGCGACCGCTTCGGAGAGCGTCTTGCCCTTCTTGTAGGGACGGTCGGCAGCGGTGAGCGCCTCGAAGATGTCCGCGATCGCCATCATCCGCGCGAGCGGGCTCATCTGCGCGCCGGTCAGCCGCTTGGGATAGCCGGTGCCGTCCATCTTTTCGTGATGTCCGGCGGCAATCTCGGGTACGTCGCGCAGGTGCCGGGGGAAGGTGAGCTGGCGCAACATGATCTCGGTCTGGACGATGTGCTCGTTGATCTTGTAGCGCTCCTCGTCAGACAAGGTGCCGCGCGTGACCGACAGGTTGTGGAGTTCACCGCGGTTGTACAACCAGTGTGGAACCCGCATGCGGAAGCCCCATGGATTGTCGGCGGGGATGCGCTCGCTGTCGCGACGCTCGAAGAGATGCTCGGGGCAGTCGGCGAGCAGTGGCTCCCGCACGGGCAGGGGTGAAGCCGGCACACGCGACTTGCGCGCCAGTTCCTCGTGCGAGATGCCGATGCGGTCGTCCAGGGTGCGCATCCAGGTACGGGCAGCAATGCGCTGCAGGCGGGCGATGCGCTCCTCCGCCATGCTCTCGCCACCGAGGTTGCACTCAGCGACGAAGGCGAAATCGTCATCCAGGCCAGCCAGTTCGGCCGCCAGCCGGGCGCGTGCCAGCGACTCCGGCTCGCCCGCGGCGATGGCCTTGAGGCAGTCGATCTCGGCATCCCGCTTGAGCACTTCGAAGCGGGTACGAACTTCGTGGATTCGGTCATTCAGGGTTTCGAGCTTGGTGGCCTTGTCCACCACGTACTCGGGGGTCGTGACCTTGCCGCAATCGTGCAGCCAGGCGGCCAGATGCAGCGCCTCCCAGGCCTGCTCGTCGAGGGTGAAGTCGCGGTACGCGCCGTCCTTCGCCTGGCAGGCGGCGCGCGCCAGCATCTTGGCCAGTTCCGGAACGCGGCCGCAGTGGCCGCCGGTGTAGGGGCTCTTGGCGTCGATCGCGCCGGCAATGACCTTGACGAAGGATTCGAAGAGTTCGCGCTGGAGCTTGATCAATTCCTTGGTTTCCAGCGACACCGCCGCCGAGCCCGACAGCGCGTCGACGAAGCCGAGCAGCGCCTCCTCGGCTTCGCCGTCGCGCAACAGCAGCAGCGCCCCGACGAGGTGACCGTCGCGATTCTGCAACGGCACCACGATGGCGTGGTCAGCGGCGACCACGTCGGTCGGCAACCCGAGCGCCGCGCGGTCTGCCAGCATCAGTCTTACCAGCGTCGATCCGCGACCACTCAGCGCACGTTGCACGGCGCAGGTCGGCGCGTGCAGGTCGAGCGCCGGCAGGTTGTCGGCCAGGGTAGTGCCATCGGCGCGCATCGCCGCGGCCGGCACCAGCCGGGTGGTATCGGCCAGGTACAGCACGCCGGCCTCGGCCTCGGCGGCGGACAGGGTTTCGGACAGCAGTCGCGGCAGCAGCCGGTCGAAATCGGCCTCGGCCGCGACCACCGTGCTGATGTCGAGAAAACGCCGGATCGTACGCTTCATGCCACCCATCGTCATCGCCAGCGCCTGGACCTCCTTGACGATGGAGCGCACCCGGATCGGCGCGGTGAACTCGAAGTGGCCGATCTTTTCCGCTTCGTCGGCCAGCGCCCGCAGGGGGCCGGACACGCCGCGCGCCAGCGCCCAGGTGAGCGGAACGGACAACAGCACGATGAAGGCGGTAATCCATACCGCCGAGTCGCGCAGGCGGTAGGCGGAACCTAGGAGTTCCCGCTCCGGAAGGGCGACGACGAGATAAAGCGGTTCGCTACCGGGGCTCAGGCGCTGTATGCCGACCCGCCAGTCCGTGCCGTCCAGCCGCAGGCGACGCGTCGGCACCACCCCCTCCTCGGCCTCGCCCAACCAGTCGCTCGCCGCCGCCAGCACCGGTACGCCGAAGGCCTGGGCGTGTGCGAGTTCCAGCGCATCGGCCGTCGTCGTGCCGTTGCCGATCAGGCGTGCCGCATCCTCGTGGGCGATCACCCGCCCCGTCGCATCGAGCAGCGCAAGCTCGCTGGCAGGCGTGATCTTCTGCGCCGCGAGCCCCTGGCCCAGCGTCTCGAGCAGGATGTCGGCCCCCACCACCACGCCTTCGCCGGCCGGCACCGCCAGGGTGGTGCCGACCTTGCGGTTGGAGAAGAAGACGTAAGGCGGCGTATGGACAAAGCCGCCGGCCGCCAGGGCATTCCAGTACCAGGCCCGCGAACGCGGATCGAAGGCGGCGGCGTAGTCGGGGCGGTCGTCGATGCGCAATACCCCGAGTTGCGCGTCCAGATAGCGGTATTCACCACGCGGCGGATCGCTGCGCACGATGCTCTGCACCACGTACTGGGCGCCATCCGGTGCGTCCAGCGCTCGCCGTTCGGCGTCGTCGAGCAGCCGTCGAACAAAGAAGAAATCGCCCTCCGGATAGCCCAGGTAAAGCGACGACAACGCGGGTGAGTGGCTCAACGCCTCACGCAACAAGGGCAGGCGGGCAAGACGCTGGTCCAGGGTGGTCGCGTGCGCCAGCGCGTCATGCGCGAGCAGACCGGCCGCCATGCGCGCCGGGGCGAAGAGTTGTTCGAGCTCGCCGCGGGTTTCACGGCTGACGCGCTGTGAAAGGTCGTCGCCAGCCGATGCCAGCATGTCGTGGCTGAAGCGGTAGCCAAGACCGCCGATGGTGCCGCCGACGAGCAGGATGAGCACCACGAACAAGGTGGAGATGTGGACGTGAAGCGGGTAGGGCCTGGGCATCGCGCGACTCCTCCGGCAAGCGTCGGAGCCACGATGATCGCACGATTCGATGTTGTCGGGATGGCGGCCGACACTGCCGCCAAACGGCTTCCGATACGCCCCACAGGATCAACCGCGGGCCGCCGCCTCGCGCGCACCCTTCTCCGCGATCGCACGGTCGGCACGATCCAGGCCGAGGTCGCCCAGAGTCTTGAGCGCCACGAACAGGATCAATGCACTGGTGCCGCCATCGAAGGCACCGGCGAAGATCACCCCGAGGTGCATCGGCAGCACCCGCAGATAGGGCAGGAACATCAGGCTGCCGAGGTTGGGCCGTCCGCGCAGGTCGGCGGCATGCTGTGCGGCATAGGTCTCGCGCTGCGACAGGATGAAGGGCAGGCCGCAAGCGGCGAGCACCAACATCTGCAACGGCGTGCCGACGGCATGCTCGCTGAGGAGAAAGACCAGGTAGCCGGCATGGAAGAAACCGTAGTGGAAAGTGAAGAAGTTCGCCGTCGAGCGCTTGGCGGCCTCGGTTTCGGGCACGGGTTTGCCGTTGGAGGTGAAGCCCTCGGTGGAAAAGTCACGCAGTGACAGCATGCGCGTGCGCGCGTACCAGCCGATGACGACGCTCTGTATCCAGTACGGCCACATCAGCCAGCCGAGGTCCCAGCCGAACACCACCGCCAGCACCAGGGTGCCGGCATTGGCCGCCACCAGGCTGCGTGCGGACGATCCGGTGCGCGCGCTAGCCTGCGTCGGCCGGGACCCGGACGTCGTCATGCCGTCCGGCGCGACTGGTCGCGACCGCTCACTTGAGCGCGGCCAGCGCCGCGGCGTAATCAGGTTCGTCCTTGATCTCGGGCACGAGTTGAGCGTGCACCACCTTGTCGTGCTCGTCGAGCACCACCACCGCACGCGCGGTCAGCCCCACCAGCGGGCCGGATGCGATCTCCACGCCGTAGTCGCGCATGAAGTCGCGGCCGCGCATCGTGGACAGACTCACCACATTGGCCAGGCCCTCGGTCTCGCAGAAGCGCTTCATCGCGAACGGCAGGTCGGCCGAGATCACCAGCACCACGGTGTTGGCGAGCGCACCGGCCTCGCCATTGAACTTGCGCGTGGACGTGGCGCAGGTGGGCGTATCCAGGCTCGGCACGATGTTCAGCACCTTGCGCTTGCCGGCATAGGTGGCGAGCGTGACGTCGGAAAGATCGGTCGCCACCAGCGACAAGGCCGGCGCGCTGTCGCCCGGCTGGGGGAAACGGCCGGCCACTTCGATGGGATTGCCTCCGAGGGTAACTGTGCTCATGTTGATCTCCGTCTTGAATGGGGGTCGGACCGGGAAACCGGAGCAGGCATCTTGAACGATGACCACGAATTCCGGGTTCGACGAGGGTTGAATGCGGTTCGGACTGGATTCGCTCCATGGCGAATCTTCTGAAGCCGAACGGCAGCAGAGTGCAGCAGAACGCCGCCGCCCGCAAGCCCCGGGCATAAACCACCCGGTGTCACGAGCGATGCGCGACGACGGTGCGGAAACACGCTGGAAACAAAATCGCTCATAAACGAAATAAGCCGAATACCCGCCAGTTCTAGCATGGGCTCCCATCAAGCGGGAAAGCGAATTCCCGCCGCCAAGCGGTATGGAGCCCATCATGCAAACCAATGCTCTCAGTCCCGATGCGCGGGAAAGCCAGTTCGGCCCGCTCGCGATCGCCTTCGCCGCCGCGACGCTGATGGCGATCACCATGGGGTCGCGCTCGTCGTTCGGGCTTTTCGTATCACCACTGAATACCACGACAGGGCTGGGGCTGGCGACGATCAGCTTCGCCGCCGCGCTCAACCATTTGCTGTGGGGCATCGCTCAACCCTTCATCGGGTTGGCTGCCGAGCGCTACGGCGCAGCGCGGGTAATCGCCTCGGGCGGCTTGCTGCTGGCCGCGGCCTCGGCGCTGCTGCCGTGGGTGCAGGATGCCGCGCAACTGGTACTGGCGCTGGCGGTCATGGCCCTGGCCGGTGCCGCGGCCGGCAGCAACGGCTTGCTCTTGGGCGAGGTCGGCCGGCGGGTGCCGCCGGAACGCCAGGGCGTGGCGCTCGGCATCGTCGGCGCGGGTGGGTCGGTCGGGCAGTTGCTGCTCGCCCCGGCAGCCCAGTCCACCATCGCCGCGGCCGGGTGGCAGGCTGGCTTGTATGGCATGGCGGCGCTCGCCGTGCTGGCGTTGCCCCTGGCCTGGGCATTCCGCAATCCATCCAGGGCCGGGCAGGAACTTGCACCGCGCGACGGGCCGGACGGCTCGCTGCGCGCGGCGCTCGGTCACCCGGCATTCTGGTGCGTGGCCGGTGGTTTCTTCGTCTGCGGCTTTCACGTGTCCTTTCTGATCGCCCATATGCCCGGCGTGATCGCGCTCTGCGGCCTGCCGGAAGGCCTCGCAGGCTGGTGGCTTGCGCTCGTCGGGCTGTGCAACGTGATCGGCAGCATCGGCGCAGGCTACATGATCCGCCGCGGGTCAATGCGCAACACGCTGATGGTGCTTTACGCACTGCGGGCGCTCGGGGTGGCACTGTTCCTGGTCGTGCCCAAGACGACCGCCGTCATGCTGATTTTTGCCTGCTGGATGGGGCTGACCTACATGGCCACACTGCCGCCCACCGCCGGACTGGTGGGACGGCTGTTCGGCCTGCGCCACATGGCCACGCTGTTCGGCGTGGTCATGCTGATGCATCAGCTTGGCGCCTTCCTCGGCGTATGGCTGGGCGGCATCGTGGTGACGCTGAACGGCAGCTACGACTGGCTGTGGTACGCCGACATCGCACTCGCCCTGGTGGCGGTCCTCATCCATCTGCCGGTGCGCGAACACCCGCGCGGTGCGTTGCCCGCAACCGCAGCCGCCCATCCAGCACTCACGCCAGCGGGCGCGTGAGGACGCCGGCCAGCGCGCCGAACAGCGCGGCTGGCTCGACCGGCTTGGCGAGCAGCGCACGCACGCCGACAGCCTCGAGTGACGCCGGTGCGAGGCCGTCGGCGTAGCCGGAGAAGAGCACGATCGGTACCGCCGGGTTGAGGCCATGCACTGCACTGGCCAGTTCCACACCGGTCATGCGCGGCATGGTCAGGTCCGACAACACCATGTCGAAGCCGAACGGGTCCTCGACTACCAGCGCTTTCGCGGCGAGACCGTCGTGGGCGATGTCGACGATCAGGCCCCAGCCCTCCAGCAGCTCCCGCAGGAACGCCGTCACCATCTCTTCGTCGTCAACCACGAGCACCCGCCCGCTCAGGCGTGCGTCACGCCCTCCGCCCACCCGCGCACCCTCTGGTGGCACTCCCCCGGCGGCGGGGGGCGACATGGGCAGCGCCGGGAGCAGCACCCGGAACACGGTGCCGGCGCCCGGCGCGGTATCGATCAGCACGTGGCCACCGTGTTCGTGCACGATACCGTGCACCGTGGCCAGCCCCATGCCGCTGCCCTTGCCCACGGCTTTGGTGGTGAAGAAGGGCTCGAAGATCCGCTCCAGCACCTCGGGGGCGATGCCCGGGCCATCGTCGCTCACCGCCAGTGCAACGTAGCCGTCGGTGGCGAGCGTGGCCCGGCAGGACGCGCACACCGCCGTACCCACGACCGGAGGCTGGACCGCGATGCGCACGCGACCGCAGCCGTCTACCGCGTCGCGGGCGTTGATGCGCAGGTTCATCACGACTTGCTCGATCTGCACCGGGTCGGCCATGGCATGGGCCGGCGCACCGCCGGGATCGACTTCGAAGACCACCGTAGACGGCAGCATGGGTCCGAGGAAATGGGACAGTTCCTCGACCAGCGCACTTAGTGACAAGGGCCGCGGGGTGCCGCGCTGACCGCGGCTGAAGGTCAGCAACTGGCGGATCAGGTCGCGGGCGCGGCGCGCGGCCACGCTGGCCTGGTCAAGGTAGCGAGCCAGCTTGGCATCGCCAAGCTGGGCCTGACGCTCGTCCGCCAGCGCGAGATAGCCGGTGATGCTGGTGAGAATGTTGTTGAAGTCGTGGGCAATGCCCCCTGCGAGGTGGCCGATCGCCTCCATCTTCTGCGCCTGGCGCAGCTGCGCTTCGAGCATGGCGCTTTCCTCGGCGGCTCGCTTGGCGGCAGTAATGTCGCGAAGATAGCCGACGAAGATCCGGCCCTCGCTGCCCTCGGCCACCGCAATCGCCAGCTCGGCGGGAAACTCGCTGCCGTCGGCGCGCTGGGCGACGACCTCCACCCGCCGTCCGATATACGGCCCCTGGCCGCCGGCGAGGTAGCGCGCCATGCCTGCCTGATGGGCACCGCGCAGGCGTACCGGAATCAGGCACTCGGCCAGGCTGCGGCCAATGACCTGATCGCGACGATAGCCGAAGCAGGCTTCGGCCGCAGGGTTGAAGCCGCGAATCAAGCCGTCCTCGTCCATGCTGATGATGCAATCGAGCGCCGCCTCCACGGTCGCGCGCAAGCGGCCCTCACTGCGCGCAATGGCTTCGATCGAGGTCTTGCGCGCGGTGATGTCACGGGTGACGGCAAGAATGCGGTCCACGCCGGCGAGCTGTACCCGCTTCAGGCAGACCTCGTCCCAATGCAGGCTGCCATCGGCGTTGCGGCGCCGCCATTCGAAGCGCACCACCTCGCCGGCGCGGGCACGCACCAGCCACTGCAAGGCGTCCTCGGCGGAATAAGGCGGCACCCCGGTACCCAGGTCACCCGGGCCAAGGCGCATCAGGGTGGAGTGGTCATAGCCGTAGGTCTGGCACGCCTTGGGATTGACGTCGACAAAGGCGCCGGTGTCGATGTCGTGGATGAAGATACAGTCCTCTGCGGCCTCGAAGATCGCCCGGTAGCTGGCCTCGGACAGGCGCAGCGCCTGGTCCATGCGCTCGCGTTCGATCTCGGCGGACGCACGCACGGCGAAGATCTTCATCACCGATTCGACGAAGGCAGAATCGCTGATGGGCCGCGTCGACACGGCCGCGATCAGGCCGAGCGGCTGACGACGCGTATCCGTCAGCGGGTAGCCGGCATAGCTCTCCATGCCGACACGTACGAAATCCGCATCGTGCGGGAACAACTCGGCCAGCCCCCGCGGATAGACCCGAAACCCCTGCCCGACCACGGTTTCGCAAGGCGTGCCGGGCAACTCGTAATCGAAGTTCTCGGCAATCTCGCCATTGCGCCACCAGGCACGCACGTGCATGCAGTGGTCGAGCTCGCTGTCGCGCACCGCGACGAACACCCAGTCTGCCTCCAGAATCGTGGCCAAGTAGCGTGCCAGCTCCTGGAAAATGCTTGCGCCATGGGCACCCGATACCGCCAGGGAGGCCCCCTGCAAAGCCTCCTCAAGCCGTTTTCGGGGCGTGATGTCGGTAGCGATGCCGCATACCGCGTAGGGGGCACCCGAACCGTCGAGCAGCGGAAACTTGTCTACCAGGTAGGTGCGCGGCTCGCCCTGGAACACCACCTGTTCCTCGAAGGTCACGGTACGGCGCGCGTCGAGCACGCGCGCATCGTTGGCGCGCAGGCGCGCAGCCACCATTGCCGGCATCACGTCGACGTCGCTTCGCCCCAGCACCGCTTCGGGCGCACGTTCGACCAGTCGGCAGAACTCGCGATTGACGAAGAGATATCGACCTTCGAGATCCTTCCAGAACACCACGGCGTTGGTCTGGTCGAGCACCTGGCGCAGGCGCAGCTCGGTTTCGCGCAGCGAGGTTTCGGCCCGCAGCAGGCGGGACATATCCTGGATGTGGGCGATCAGCCGGGTACGACCGTCGATCTCGCGCGCTTCGAGGTGCACCAGTGTCGCAAGCTCACGCCCACCGGCCAGGAAACGCCACTGAAACCACTGCGGCTGTCCGCTCAAAGCCGCGTCGATGCGCGCCTTGCCAGCAACCTCGGCCGCCTTGCCGTCGGCCTGGCGGGGGGCCGAGAACTCGATCGGCGAGCGCCCCAGCACCGCCTCGCGACTGCGTCCGAGCAGGCGGCACGCCGCCGGGTTGCAATCGACGATGCTGCGGGCGATCACCAGGACTGGCAACTCCAGACCCTGCAAGCTCATGGTGAAGGAAGTGCCGCGTCGGTCCCTGCGCCTCATGTCACGCCTCGTCGCATCCACGGTTCAACCCAGTCTAGTCTGCGGCGGCCACCCGTCAGCGTACTGTTACCCGGCGGTTACCCTGGAAACAGACCGGTTACACGGACCAGATGCCGGGCACACGGCCGCAACGACGAGACGTGGCGAGAGTTCAATCGGGCACATACATGTAACCCGCCCCGCGCACGGTACGGATGAAGCGCGGCCGCTCGGGATCGGGTTCGAGCTTGCGTCGCAGACGGGCGATGCGAATGTCTATGGAACGGTCAAAGGGTTCCCA
Organism: Rhodocyclaceae bacterium; assembly: GCA_046295975.1. Classification (GTDB taxonomy): domain Bacteria; phylum Pseudomonadota; class Gammaproteobacteria; order Burkholderiales; family Rhodocyclaceae; genus UBA2357. Next base: position 66,015 of record JBKBMG010000005.1, on the reverse strand, counting down.
CTCGCGGTTGCGGGTGAGTGTCAGCAAACGGTCGCGCGAAAGCACCTGGTTGGGGTGCTCGACGAAGACCTTGAGCAGATCGAATTCCATGGACGTGAGCAGCACCTCTGCGCCAGCGTCGTCGAACATTCGGTGAGCGCGCAGATCCAGCCAGCAGTCCCCCACCGCCACACGCCCATCCCGGGTAGCCGGTGGCGACACCCCGGACGGTGCGTCCTGCGGGACAGAACACGGCGCGGCCTGGATGCGCCGCATCACGCTCTTGACCCGTGCCAGCAACTCCCGCGGCTCGAAGGGCTTGGCGATGTAGTCGTCAGCGCCCATTTCCAGCCCGACGATGCGATCGACCACCTCGCCCGCGCCGGTGACCATGACCACCCCCAGCGCGTAATGCGCGCGCAGGTAGCGCATCAGGCTCAAACCATCCTCACCCGGCAGGCGCAGATCGAGCAGCACCACATCGGGCACCTGCCGCTCCAGCGCTACGCGCATCGCCGCCCCGCCGTCGACCGCCACCACGTTGAAGCCGTGCATCTCGAGATACTCCGACAGCATGGCACGCACATCGGGGTCGTCGTCCACCAACAGGATTCGGCCGTTCCCTTGCATTCAGCAGCTCCGGAGGTTCGTGCGGCTGGCTGCCGGGCGCACGCCACGGCAGTGCCTGAACGCAGTTTGGCCGCTCGCCGACGCCGGATCAAGCGCCAATCCGAAACGCCCCGGCCATCCGCATGCGGCGGCCACCGGATTGAAACACACCACATACAAACCGAAACCACAACGAACACAAGCGAAAGAAGCCAGATACCGGCAATGCCTAGGATGCACCCATCGACGACGCACCCGGACGGTCCGGCCAGGTCGGCGAAAGCAAACAGGGCGGCGGGGCGATGACTCAGCCGCCTCCCCAACAGACTGGAGGTACGCCAATGAAGACGATTGCAGACGACCATTCCGACGGTTTCACGCCCGCTGGTCGCCATCACGGCTCCGGCAGCCTGCGCCGCGGCCTGCGCACCGCCTCGGCACTGGCCGCATGGCTGACCGAGGCCATGCGCGAGGCCAGCCGACGCCGCCGCCTCCGCCGGGCCATGCGCGCCCAGCGCCACATGCTGGCCGAACTCGACGAGCGCACGCTCAAGGACATCGGCCTGCACCGCTCGGAAATCGACTCAGCCACCGCCGAGCACTTCGGCCAGGCAAGCATCACCCGCCGCCGCATCGCCGACGGCTCGGTATCACCGCTGTACTAACCCCCCCTGAGCAAAGGAGTCTCATCATGCAAACCGCCATCGAAACCCGCAGCGAAGCCCAGCGTTACGCCAAGGCCGTGGAAGTGTCCAAGCGCGTGCGCTTCGACATCGACCGCGACGTCATTCGCGGACGCCAGTTCGATTTCAACAAGAAGTTCCTGCCCGACGGGCTGTCGCAAATCCACGCGCTGCCTTTTCTGCTTCCGGCCGAAAAGCGCTTCCTGTCGCAGGTGCAGGGCCGTTCCTACGCCAACATATTCGGCCTGGTGGAACGCTTCATCAGTGCGCAGATGCTCGACGTCAGCCGCGATCACTGGTTCGGCGACCAGGTCGCACTGGAGGCCCTGGTACGTTTCACCGACGAGGAGATCAAGCACCAGGAGATGTTCCGCCGGCTGGAGCGCATGGCCGCGGCCGGCATGCCCGAGGGCTACGTCTTCGTACCCGACCCCAACGACGTCGCCCGCGCGGTCCTGTCCGCGTCGCGCTGGGCGGTGCTGGGGCTGATCTGCCATATCGAGATCTTCGTGCTCCAGCATTACCACAGCAGCATCGATCCCGACGACAACCTGTCCGAGCTGTGGAAGGACGTATTCCTGCACCACGCCCGCGAGGAATCGCAACATGCCATCCTCGACGAACTCGAGTGGGCGCGCGAGGATGCCCGCCTGGGCGAGGCCGAGCGCGACGGCGCCGTCAATGACCTGATCGGCCTGGTCGCGGCCGTGGACAACATCCTCCAGGCCCAGGCACGGGCCGATGCCGACTACTTCGTGGCGGTGAACACCCGCGGCTTCTCACCGGAGGAGTCCGCCCGCATCCGCGCCACGGTGTTGCGCGCCTACCGCTGGCAGTACATCGTGTCCGGCGTTCAGGGGGAACGCTTCCAGAGCACCCTCGGCGCGCTGATCAACCGCCAGCAACGCCAGCGCATCGAGGCCGCCCTCGCCCCCATCGTCGCAGACGTGAACCACATCCTGCATTGACCCTCCCCCCACGCCCTGTGCGGACGGCGCACCGCCGTCCGCACAGGGACAGTTGCTACAATGGCTGATCCACCCCCCACCCGGCGCGCCATGAATACTCCTGCCCCCGACCCCATCCCGCAGCGCCCGCTGCTCAGCCGTGCGAGCCGGCCGCTGACCGTCACCATTCCGGCGGTCAACGAGCATGGCGAGTCCGTTGCCACCTCGATCGCCGGCGAACATCCGTTGACGCTGTATGTGGACAAGCGCGAGATCGTCACGCTGATGACCCTGGGCGCCGCGCCGGAAGCCCTGGCGATTGGCTGGCTGCGCAACCAGCGGCTGGTCTCCGCGCTCGACGAGATCGTATCCGTGCAGGTGGATTGGGAGGTGAACGCGGTATCGGTCGTCACCCGCAACGGCCTGCGCGACGCCGACACCCGCCTTGGGTCGCGCACCGTGACCACCGGCTGCGGCCAGGGCACGGTTTTCGGCGGCCTCATGGACGAGATCGACGCGGTGCGCCTGCCCGCGGAACGGCGGTTGTCGCAGTCCACGCTGTACACGCTGATGGACGCGGTGCGGGTGCACGAATCCATCTACAAGCAGGCCGGCGCGGTCCATGGTTGCGCGCTCGCCCGCCCGGACGCGGCAGGTGGTTGTGAGGTGCTGATGTTCGTCGAGGACGTCGGCCGCCACAACGCCGTCGACGCCATTGCCGGACAGATGTGGCTGGACAGTCTGGAGGGGGGCGACATGGTGTTCTACACTACCGGCCGGCTGACCTCGGAAATGGTCATCAAGACCGCCCAGATGGGCATCCCCTTCCTCGTGTCACGCTCCGGCCTGACACAGATGGGCTGGGACATCGCCCGACGCATCGGCCTGACAATGATTGGCCGCGCCCAGGGCAAGCACTACCTGTTGTTCTCTGGCGAGGAGCGCTTCACCCGTGACTGATCTGCCCACTCCCGACCCGCACCCCGCCGCGCCCCGCGCGCCGATCACCGGCGTCATTCTGGCCGGCGGCCAGGGCAGCCGCATGGGCGGCGTGGACAAGGGCCTGGTGCCGCTGCGCGGACGCCCGATGGTGGACTGGGTGATCGAGCGGTTGCGCCCCCAGGTGGATGCCCTGCTCATCAATGCCAACCAGAACACCGAACGCTATGCCGCCTTCGGTCATCCGGTGTTTCCCGACGACATCGCCGGCTTCGCCGGTCCGCTTGCCGGCCTGCATGCCGCACTGGCACGCGCCACCACGCCGCTGGTGGCCACCGCGCCATGCGACTCGCCATTCCTGCCCACCGATCTGGTCAGCCGCCTGCACGCCGCCCTGATCGCCGATGACGCCCAGCTCGCGGTCGCCCACACCTTCGCCCAGGCCCACCCGGTGTTCTGCCTGTGCCGTCGCGACGTGCTTCCCCATCTTGCCGACTTTCTGGCCGGCGGCGGTCGCAAGATCGACCGTTGGTACGCCAGCTTGCGCGTCGTCGCTGTGCAGTTCGACGACCAGGAAGAAGCCTTCCGCAACATCAATACCCGTGACGAACTCAGGGACGCCGACGGCACCTGAGCCTTGGCCCCCCTATCGTGGCGAGACCCGAGATGACGCGCCCGCCTCCTGGCAGCAGCGAAAGAAGCACGTACCTGGGCGCCCGCCGCCTTGCCCGGGACTTCGCCCGTCACCACCAGGCACAGTGGCTTACGATTGCGGCGATCGTGGTGGTCATGATCAGTTTGTTCGCCGCCGATCTGGCGCGCGATCACAAAGAAACGCTTGCGCTGGAACACAGTCGCCTTGCAACCCAGGCACAGGTGATTGCCCTGAACGTCGAAAACCAGCTCGCCGCCATCGACCGCGTGCTGACCAACCTTGCCCGGGAAGCGGTGGAGGCCCCGGCTGCCATCGCGTCCGAGCGCGACAGCGCGCGCGACTCCGAACGGCTCCGGGAGCTGACCGAAATCCTGCCCGGCGTGAGCGTGCTGTTGGTAATCGATGCCAATGGCTATGGCATCCGATCCAGCCTCCCCGACCTGCTCGGGCAGAACCTCGCAACTCGTGAGTATTTCCAGCGCGCTCGCGGTCAACCTTTGGGCAGTCCGCTCGTCGTGTCAGCGCCGTTCCTGACCGTTTCGGGCGTTTACTCGGTAACCGTCAGCCGCACCATCGCCGACGAATGGGGCCGATTCGCCGGCGTGGCAGTAGCCGCGCTCACCGAACGATCCCTCGGCCCGTTGCTCGAATCCGTCATCTACGCCAAAGACATGCGCGTGCAACTTGCCCGTCCGGACGCACTGCTGTTCAGCGCCGATGCGACCGGTACCCAGATCTCGGCACAACCAACCGCACCGGACAAGACGCTGCTCGGGCATTGGCGCAGTGGCAGAGTCGAATCCGCAGTATTCAGCACGGATTCGGGCATCAGACAGCTGGTGATCCGATCCATATCACCCACAACACCTCGCGCCGAGGACGAGTTGTTCGTCCTCGTCAGTCGCGACCGTGGCGCGGTGCTCGCACCGTGGCTCAACGAACTTTTCGCGGTGCTGTGGGCGGGTGGCTTGTTCCTCGTGGTCAGCCTGTTCGCCCTGTTGGCGTTCCGCCGCAACCACGCGCGCACCATATCCCTGCTCGACACCGCGTGGAACGAGAACGAATCGATGCGGGCGAGACTGACCGGCATTCTCGAGGGCACCCGGGTGGGCACCTGGGAATGGAACGTACAAACGGGCGAAACGACCTTCAATGAACGTTGGGCGGAGATCGTGGGATGCACCCTTGCCGAGCTGTCGCCGACGAACATCGACACCTGGCTCACGCTGGCACACCCTGACGATCTGAAACAGTCTGGCGAACTGCTCGAACGACACTTCTCGGGCGAACTCGACTATTACGAATGCGAGGCGCGCATGCGCCACAAGGATGGGCACTGGGTGTGGGTGCACGACCGCGGCAAGGTGGCCACACGTGATGCATCCGGACGCCCGCTGCTCATGCTGGGCACGCATACCGACATCACTCGCCGCAAGCAGACCGAACTCGCGCTGACCGCCGCGCGGCAGGATGCCGAAGCCGCAAACCAGGCCAAGACACGCTTCCTCGCCAACATCAGCCATGAAATCCGGACCCCGCTCAGCGCCATTCTCGGACTGACGGACCTGCTTGAGGAATCCGATCTGTCGGCGGTTCAGGCCGACCAAGTGGGGAAAATCGCCATTGCGTCCCGCGCACTCCGCGATTTGCTGGATGATGTTCTGGCGCTGGCGCGCGTCGAGACCGAAGACATGCGGCTCAACATCCGGGCCTTCGATCTTCACGACCTTGCCGCGGAGATCACCACCTTGCTCGGCCCCGGCGCCAAGGCGAAAGGGCTCGTGCTGAACATCGCGCTCGACAAGCCCCGCCCCTGGCAAGTACATGGGGACCGACCACGGCTGCGTCAAATCCTCCTCAATCTGGCGGGTAACGCCATCAAGTTTTCCGAGGGCGGGTCGATAGACATCGTCATGCGTGAGACTGGGCACACAGCGGATGCGGAGACGGTGCGCTTTGCAGTTGCGGATACCGGAATCGGTATCGCGCCCGATCGTCTTGAGAAGATCTTCGAACCTTTTTCCCAGGAACACGAACACCTCGGCGGCACGGGTCTCGGGCTCGCGATATCGCGCAGGCTGGCCCGCCTGATGAACAGCGACGTGCGCGTTGAAAGCCGGATCGGAATGGGCAGCACCTTCTGGCTGGACGTCCGATTCGCGGCGGCCGGATCGTCAGGCGCCCCCCGCACTGAAGATCACCGCCAGGAAGCAGACACCCGGGACGCCGGAACGACCGCCCTTGCGTCGGAACGACCGCTACTGACGCTCCGCATTCTGCTCGTGGAGGACGATCAACTGAATCGCGAAGTCATCAGCACGGTACTGCGCAACGCCGGGGCGGTGGTTCATGCCGTCGCAAGCGCCACCGACGCGCTGACGGTCATTGATCGCGCCGCCACGCGCTATGACGCCATCGTCACCGATCTACGCATGCCTGGCATGGACGGTTTCGAATTCATCGACGTTCTTCGTCGCAACCGGCAGAGCACCATTCCCATCCTCGCCTTGAGTGCGACTGCCGACCACCATGCACTCGCACTCAGTCATGCAGTCGGCGCCAACCGCTTGCTGTCGAAGCCGATCGATCGAGCCGCCCTCGTCTCCGCACTGCGCGCGCTCGCGCGGCACCCATCCATCTCCCGAATAGGCGAGCCGCCCGAGTGCCGGCACGACATTGCCGCTGCCCAGCAAAGAACGGGACTCGACGCCGCGGACTTCGCACGCGTCTGCGAGCGCTTCGTCGCGGCGTATTCCGACTGTCTTGCCGAGCTGGTGAAGCTGCTCGGCGAAGATGACCTCGCCACACTCGAGCGCAGACTGCACAAGCTCAAGGGCGCTGCGGCCAGCCTGGGGCTGACAGGGCTCGTGTCGGAAATCGAAACGCTTGGACAACAACGGACCGGTAACACTGCATCGCTTGCCGCCCTGGGGCGACTCGCCGACGAGCTCAGCCTTTCCCTGCATGAGGTGAAATCACATAACCGTTCGACACGAATCCCCACGGGGTGACGGTGGGCAACGCACCATGCCGCTATAATGGCTAGCAGCCTGTCGGACTTGAGCGATCGTCGCGAGCCGAGTGGGAGCGCGAGGCCAGATTCGTTCGTTTTTGAGGCGCATAGTGGTTCTATGCAACGATAAAACGAACGGATACGGACCGCCTCTCCCGCTGACGCAGCAGATCAGCCTCACGTCCGACAGACTGCAAGACCACTTTTTGTTTCATTCAAACCTCAGCCGTCATCCAATGCCGATCTTGCGCGAGCCCTCCGTCAGTTCCCGCCACACGGTCGTCGTCATCGACGACGATGAGGTGGTACTTCAAATCGTCACGCTGGGCTTGGAGCGTGCAGGCATGTCGGTCACCGGATTCGAAACCGCCGAGGCCGCACTGTCCGCACTCGAAGCCGGTCTCGCCCCGTCGCTCGCAATAGTTGACATTTCCCTCCCCGGTTTGAGCGGCCTCGACCTGGCCGAGCGTCTTGCAACTCGGCACGGCATCCCTTTCATCATGATGACCGCACACGGCGACGAAGATGCCGTGTCGCGCGCCGTCTCGGCCGGCGCGCTGAGCTATCTGGTCAAACCGATCGACATGGGACAGCTGGTGCCAGCGGTCACCGCCGCACTTGCCCGTGCCGCCGAGATCGGCCGCCTGCGCAGCGAGAGTGCCCGTCTGGAAGATGCACTGAACGGCGACCGCGCCGTCAGCGTCGCCGTCGGCATGTTGATGGCCTATGCCGGCCTGAGCGAGCAGGAAGCCTTCAACCAACTCCGGCGCGAGGCGCGCGCGCAACGCAAGTCGCTCAGCGTCTACGCTGGCGAGATCATCGAGCAGACGAGCCGCGCCGGCGACAACGACAAGCGCGCCTGATCAAGGCCGCAGCCTGCGCAAACAACACGGGCATCGCACAACACTCAGCACGCGGCCAAAAGTGTTAAATGTGTCAAATGTGAAATCGTACGCGTGACACTCGTATCACTTAAGCCATAGAATAGCTCCATACCCGCCCAGCCCCCGCGGACTTGCCGACGACCGTCGGCGCTTTCGAACCTGCTTTCGAAATCATGTCCGCGCTACTTTGCACCACTCGCTACGGGGCTACCCCAACACCCTCCAAATCGTCAGGCAGCTGCGCGCTCGCCGACGTGTCGATGCGCGCCCCGCGCTCATCGACCGCCCCCACAGCTACCCCTAGCCACTCACCCACGCGCCCGTTCTTCACGGACACGGTGCGCACCGGCTTGGCTGGCACGCAGGCATTCTGATCACATTTTCATCCAGACCACACGCCCATGTTCAGTACCAAAGCCCTCAAGCGTCAGATCGCCGAACAGCAGCAGACCATCGCCCAGCTCACGGCGAAGCTCACCACTATCGACCGCGCCATGGCGCGAATCGAGTTCTCGCCCGAAGGCGTCGTTACCGACGCGAACGACAGCTTTCTGACCGTCATGGGGTACCAGCGTGCGGAGATCGTCGGTCAGCATCACCGCATGTTCTGTGAACCGGAATGGACGTCGTCCCGCGACTATGCGGAACACTGGGCCCGGCTCGCGCGCGGCGAGTTCGTCACCGGACGCTTCAAGCGACGCAACAAGCAAGGACGTACGGTGTGGATCGAGGCGATGTACGGCCCCGTGCTGGGGCCACAGGGGCGTGTGGAAGCCGTGGTGAAGTATGCGCTGGACGTGACCCGCGACGCCGAGGCCGCGCTGCGTGCGCAGGGGCTGGTCGATGCGGTCGATCGCTCCAATGCGGTGATCGAGTTCGAACCGGATGGCACGATCATCACCGCCAACGCCAATTTCCTGAATACCGTGGGCTACGCGCTGAACGAGATTGCCGGACGACACCATCGCATGTTCTGTGAGGCGGAGTACGCCAGCGGCCCGGAGTACGCCAGCTTCTGGCGGCGCCTGGCACACGGCGAGTTCATGTCGGGCCAGTTCCATCGGGTGGGCAAGGGCGGACGCAGCATCTGGCTGGAAGCCACCTACAACCCGGTGACCGACGCCAGTGGCAAGGTAATACGCGTGGTCAAGTTCGCTGCCGACATCAGCGAGCGCGTGCAGCGCGTACAACGCGAGGTGGAAAACGCCCATGGTTCGCTGGACATCTCCCGCCAGGCGGCGGATCACGCGCGTGAGAGCGCACGGGTGATCGAGAATGCAAGCGCCAAGATGCAGGCCATTTCCAGCAGTGCCGAAGCGGCGGCCGAGACGATCAGCGACCTGGGCGAGCAGTCATCGCAGATCACCTCCATCGTCCAGACGATCCGTGAGATCGCCGATCAGACCAACCTGCTGGCGCTGAATGCGGCCATCGAGGCTGCCCGCGCCGGCGAGCAAGGCCGCGGCTTCGCCGTCGTCGCCGACGAGGTGCGCAAGCTCGCCGAGCGGACCTCCAACGCCACCACCGACATCTCGTCGAAGATCAACGTTGTCCAGGAAGGCACACGCTCAGCCATCGCGCGCATGCAGGACACCCGCGAGCGCGCTGGCGAAAGCGTGCAACTGGCCGGCGAAGCGTCAAGGGCGATGCTTTCGGTGCGCGAACAGACGGAGCGCGTGGTCGAGGTGGTCGAAGGCTTCGCCGCAGCACTGCAATCCAAGTGAGTACCAAGGCTGTGCGCGACAACGACTGAAACGTGACGAATCGTGACAATGGTCTGCGCGTGCGACGCCCCTGAAACCGATAGACTGAAGCTGTTCCGCCCAGCCCCCGCGGACATGGTTGCCCAATCATGCATAGCGCGTCGCCTCAAAAAGGCTGGCTCGCGAGAAGCCCATGTTCGATTCGTACGCCTGTTTCCTAGCAGACGACAACCCGCCGCGGAGGGCACGGTAATGAACAGTTCCCTTCCCATGCCGTTCGCGCCACCGGACGCATGCCGCACCCCGGACAACTGGTTGGGGATCGCGTCGGACGTCGTCGACCGCTTTCGCCACGGCATGGTGATCTGTGACGAGCGCTTCGTGATCCTGCACGTCAATCAGGCGTTTACCTCGATCACGGGCTTCGGCGCCGCCGAGGTCATCGGGATGACGCCGAAGGTCTTGCGCTCAGGCAAGCATCCGGACGCCTTCTACCGCGCCATGCTCGATCGCCTCGCGCGGGACGGAGAATGGCAGGGAGAGATCTGGAATCGTCACCAGTCGGGCGAGCTCTACCTGGAGTGGCTGCACATCATCCGTCTGCCGGACGGTACGCCCAACGGCGCGCGATACGCCGGCCTGCTGCGCGACATCACCGATCGGCACGCCGAACTCGAGCGCATCCGCGTATCTGCGCTTCGCGACCCACTCACCGGTCTCGGCAACCGGACGCTGATCGAAGACCGGGGAGCACTCGAGATCACACGCGCCCGGCGCAACGGCACCCAGGTCGCCATCGTATTAGTCGACCTGGACCGCTTCAAGCCGATCAACGACACCTTCGGACATGCCATCGGCGATCAGGTGCTGACGGAGATCGGCAGACGCTTCGCAACCTGCCTGCGGGCCGGAGACATGCTCGGGCGCTTCGGTGGCGACGAGTTCGTGGCCATCCTGCCGGACCTGCAGGACCATGACGCCATTCTGCGCCCTGCACACTTGCTGCTGGATGCGGCCAAGGCCGCGGTCCCCGCCGGCACAACGGAGTGCCGAATCGGCGCGAGCATCGGCATCAGCTTCTTCCCGCGCGACGGCAACAACATCGGAGAACTGCTGAGCCGGGCAGATGTGGCGATGTACCGCGCAAAGGCCGCTGGCGGAAACACCATCCGCGCCTACGACCCGGCCATGGACCAACGCACCGTCCACCGCTTGAGCATGGAGCACCATCTGCACAGCGCAATCGCAAATGGCGAGCTGCACCTGGCCTTCCAGCCCAGCGTGAGGCTTGCCGACCAGCGCATCTGCCGGGCGGAAGCCTTGCTGCGCTGGACGACGAGCTCCGACGGTTGCAGCGTGCCACCGGCAGTGTTCATCCCACTTGCCGAAGACTGCGGCTTGATACACGACCTGGGCAACTGGGTGTTGAACGAGGCCTGCACCGTGGCTGCTCGGCTGGCGCGGTTGCACCCTCCCGGGCTGACGCTGTCGGTCAATGTCTCCCCATTGCAACTGCTGGCACCAGATTTCTGCAGACAGGTCAGGGTCGCGCTCGATCGCAGCGGCGCGTCGCCGTCCCTGCTGCAGCTGGAGCTCACCGAGTCGGCGTTTGTGCACGAGGCCGACCACGCCGCCCAGGTCATGCGCCAGTTGAGTGATCTGGGGGTGTCGTTCGCACTCGATGACTTCGGCTCCGGCTACTCCAACCTGGGTTACCTGAAGTACCTGCCCTTCCAGACGATCAAGGTCGACCGGCAGTTCGTCTGCCAGACCCCGGCCGATCGACACAACGCCGCCATCCTGCGCGCCACCCTGCTGCTCGCCCAGGGCCTGGGCATGGAGGTCGTCGCGGAAGGTATCGAGACCCCGGCGCAACACCAGCACCTGATGGAACTCGGCTGCGAGTTCGGCCAGGGCTTTCTGTTTGGTGCGCCGATGAGCGAAGCACAGCTCGTAGACCTGGCATCAACCCTCTCACCCACGGCACCTCCGCATATCGCGGCCGAGCCGCCTTTTCCGTCTTGACGCCAATCATGCCCCACCCCAGCAAGCGCGAACTACGCCTGGGTATCACGGAATTGCCAGACGCCGAATGCGGCCTGATCAAGACCATGTTGCGCCTGTTTCGCTACGACCCCGATTTCCGGTGGGTGTATGCCGAAAGTCCGCCCTACGATGCCCTGGTTTCCGGCGGACGCCCGGTATCGGCCGAGACTACGGATGCAGTGCTGTACATCCTGTCATCGGCTGAACACCCATCCGTGGCGGCAGATCGGCAAGACGTCCTGATTCGTCCTATCCGCTCCGACCGGCTCGAGGCATGGCTTGTTCGTATCGACAGAACACGCGCCGCAGAGCCCCCAGGCGCGGCAGGCACAGCCGAGCCCCGGCAGGAGTCGGCCGCGTCCGCGCCCCCCTCGAACAGCGCTTTCGACGCACGCTTCCGGCTCAAACGCTGGCCGCCACCATCGCTGCTGCATGGTGACCCCGCGCGCATCCGGCTCGCCACGCTGTTGTCGCGGCGGGCGCTCAGCCATGCCGAACTGGCCAGCCTGAGTGGCAGTCACCCGGATGCATGCAGAACATTCTTGTCGGTGCTGCAGTCGGCGGCCTTGTTGGTCCCGGTCCCGACGACGGGCGCCACGGTGCCCGCACCGGCGGAAACGGGCTCCGTGATGAACCGGCTGATCTCCGGAATCCGGCGTGCCCTGTTTTCCTGACCCAGACAGGTACAGAGACAATGACCAAAGAATACAAAGTGCTATTCACCGGCACCATGGGTGCGGGAAAGACGACCGCCATCGCTTCGATCTCCGAAGTTCCGCCCATCGTCACCGACGTACTCAATACCGATACGCGGGTACTCAAGGAACGCACCACGGTCGGCCTCGACTTCGGCCAGTTCACGCTCGACAACGGTGACCGCATCCGCTTGTTCGGCACGCCCGGTCAAAGCCGCTTCGACTTTCTCTGGAAGATTCTTGCGACCAACGCGCTGGGATTGATCATTCTCGCCGACAACTCACGGCCCGACCCACTGGGCGATCTGGAAGTGTATCTGCACGGATTCGCCGAGCAGCTCGACACCCTGCCCTGCTCGATCGGCATCGGCCGCAGCGAATCGCATCCGCAGCCGGCCATCGACGACTACGCCGCCCTGCTGGAACGCCACAACCGCGTTTTCCCGATCCTGCCAGTGGATGTTCGGCGCAAGAACGACGTCGTACTGTTGATCGACACTTTGCTGACCCAGATCGAAGCGAACGAACTTGGAGCCTGACTTGACCGCCCCGACTGCCCTTTCCGATTTCGTCATCAGCGCCGCCCGCGACGAAGCCACAACCCTGCTCAACGAAATCGACGGCGTCCGCGCGGTCGTCATCGCCACCATCGACGGCTTCGATATTGCTTCGGCCAGCCGCGGCGACATCGACCCCGCGCGCATTGCCGCAACTGCTTCGTCTATCGCCGCGATCAGTTCGGTCGTTTCCGCCGAAACACAACTCGGCAACAGCCGTAGCGTAACCATCGATACCGACAGCGGTTTTGCCGTGATCCACGCCGTCTCGTGTCGAGGCGTCGACCTGATCATCGATGTCGTAGCGAACAAGAAGGCGACGATCGGCCATGTGAACTACCGCGTCGCGCAGCTTGCGCGCGAACTGGAGCGCCTGTGAAAGCCCATAACCTGCGCGTCGCGCTCGACGAAATCGCCGCTCTGGACGGTGTTGCGGGCTGCGCCCTGGTCGATCTCGAAGCCGGCATGCTGTGGATGGAGGCCGGAGAACTACGTGACATCACCCGCATTGGCGAAGCGACCAGCGACTACTGGCGCCTCCACTCGCGCCTGAGCGGCCATTTCAGTGACAGCGGCCGCCTGCGCGCCTTGGTCATGATGCACGAACACGAGTGGATCAGCCTGTTCCCCTGCACCGACGGTACGTTGCTGGTTGCCGTCACCCGCGATCAACGGGCGGTGGACTGGAAAGACCTGCAACGCCGGGTAGGCGTCCTGGCAGACACGGTCCGCAAGCTCTGACCCGGCCGGACACATGCCTTTCAACACCCTCGCGATCGCTCGTGCATCGTGAGCAACGCAAACCCATTACCAACCAAGCAAAGGAGTAGCAGGAATGGCAACCATCAAACAAGCCCTCGAAGAACTCATGCAACTGGATGGCGCGATGTGCGCGGCAGTGGTCGATTCGTCCAGCGGCATGATCCTGGGGCAGACCGGCTCCGGCGTCGATCTGGAAGTCGCGGCAGCGGGCAACACCGAAGTGGTTCGCTCCAAACTCAAGACCATGCGCGCACTGGGGCTCAACGACGTGATCGAGGACATGCTGATCACGCTCGGCAAGCAGTACCACATCATCCGTCCATGCTCGCGCAGCGAGGGCGTGTTCATTTACTTCGTGCTCGACCGGCAGCGCTCCAACCTGGCCATGGCCCGCCGCAAGACTCAGGACATCGACAAGGAACTCAGCTTCTGAACTTGAGCCGATCGCAGCACAACCTGCCGGGCGCGACCGTACTCAGGACGTCACGCCACGGCGCGAAAGGTTGCCAAGGACAAGACTCGAGGCAAGGATTTTTGGTGCACCGATGCTGAAACGCATTCACGTCTCCCAGCTCCGGCTTGGCATGTACGTCAAGGAATTCTGTGGCTCCTGGATGGAGCACCCATTCTGGCGCGCATCGTTCAAGCTCACCGACCCGGCGGATATCGAGCGCATTCGCGCCAGCAGCATCAGCGAGCTATGGATAGACGTCAGCAAGGGCATGGATGCGGACGCGCCCACGGCCGGAGCCCCTGCGCAGGCGACCACCCCTGCGGAAGTGGAGCAGGGCGTTGAGCAAACGTTGCTGCAGGTGGCCCAGGCACCGGTGGTGGAGCACACCTCCATGCAGGAGGAGATCGCCCGCGCTGGACTGATCTGCACCAAGGCCAAACAGGCGGTGGTGCAAATGTTCGCCGACGTGCGCATGGGTAACGCCGTCCGGGCCGACGACGTAGTGCCCATGGTGCAGGACATCGCCGAGTCGGTCGCACGCAACCAGAGCGCACTGATCAGCCTGGTACGGCTCAAGACCGAGGACGACTACACCTACCTGCATTCGGTGGCGGTGTGTGCGCTGATGATGTCGCTCGGCCGCCAACTCGGCCTGCCCGAGGACGAGGTGCGCGACCTCGGCCTGGCCGGGTTGCTGCACGACCTGGGCAAGGCGCGTATTCCCGACGAGATTCTCAACAAGCCGGGCAAGCTGACCGATGCCGAGTTCGCAATCATCCGTTCTCACCCCGAGCAGGGATACGACCTGTTGCAGGAAGCCGGGAACGGCCATGCCGTAACCCTGGACGTATGCCTGCACCACCACGAGAAGGTGGACGGAACGGGTTACCCCTACGGACTCGATGACCGAAAGATCAGTCTGCACGCCAAGATGGGCGCGGTATGCGACGTCTACGACGCGATCACCTCCAACCGTCCCTACAAGGCGGGCTGGGATCCGGGCGAGTCGATCCGGCGCATGGCCGAATGGAGCAAGGGGCACTTCGACGACAAGGTGTTCCAGGCCTTCGTGCGCTGTGTTGGCATCTACCCGGTCGGATCGCTGGTGAGGCTTGAATCCGGGCGCCTAGGGGTGGTGGTGGAACCCGGCGCCAAGTCCCTGCTGACGCCGCGCCTCAAGGTGTTCTACTCCACCCGCGCGGATGCCCACATCAAGCCGGAAGTGCTCGACCTGGCCCGGCCTGGCGTGCAAGACCGCATAGTCGGCACCGAAGATGCCAGCAAGTGGCACTTCAAGCACCTCGACGCGCTGTGGAAGGGGAATTGACGATGGCCTGATGATCTTGACTGAAGTCAAACACTTCTCATCTGCCCTCACCTATCGTCCAACGGACGCAAACCAAACCGCCCAGCCCCCGCGGACAGGCCACTCCCGGCCAGGTTTTCTTCCAGTGCGTCTCTTAAGCGCATGCCCAGGAAGGAACATAGCCATGTCTGCTTACCCCTGCTGGACCGAAGCACGCCCACCGCCAAGCCAATCCAGGCCCCTCGGCGGACCAATGGAAGCACGCATGACAGTCAGCCACACTGGTCACCAGTGGCTGTGACCCGCGACCTGCAACCACACCCGCCCCAATCGAAACCTTGTTCATCACCTGCGTAGGGCTCACGCGGGTGATGCCAAGCACGTACAACATTCGAAACCACTCAGAGTTGCCTCATCATGAGAAACAACCAACCCGTGACCAACGTCGAAACGCTACTACCCGAGGGCGAATTCATATACTCCCGCACCGACCTGAGCGGCAACATCGTCGAAGCCAACGAGGCCTTCTCGAATATCAGTGGTTTCACCCGCGAGCAAATGATCGGGCAACCTCACAACATGGTGCGCCACCCCGACATGCCACGCGAAGCCTTCGCGGACATGTGGCGGGATCTGAAAGCAGGCAGGCCCTGGCGCGGATTGGTCAAGAATCGGCGCAGCGATGGTGGGTACTACTGGGTGGTGGCAAACGCATCACCGGTGCGCGAATACGGGCGCGTCGTCGGCTATCAGTCTGTGCGTACGTGTCCGACCCGGGATCAGGTGCTTGCTGCAGAGCAGGCCTACAAGCGCCTGCGGGACGGTGACAAATCCATCCGCGTCGAGCACGGCCGGGTGGTGCGCACCAAGGTGTCACCGTGGTCGGTCTTCAACTCCGTGGGCGTCCTCACCTATGGCACGTCGGCGTTGTTGATCGCGCTGTCCGTGGTTGGCGTGCTCAATCACCTCATCGATTTGCCAGTCGCACACATCCTGGCCTTCGCACTGGCTGCGGTGGCGCTGCCCTGGGCAATCTTCCTTGGCATCCATGCCATCCCCCGGCTCAACCGGGATCTGGCCTCGCTACACGTTCATCTTGGCAAGCTGCTGAGCACGGGCGACCTGCGTCAGCGCCTCGAATCGGAACGCCATGACTGCATCGGGGACATCGCGCGCGAAGCCGATCGCCTCGTCTCGTCCATCCAGGCGATGCTTCAGGGCATGGAGGACACCGCCCGCCAAGTGGGCAACATCGCCGCGGAGGTAACCTCCGGGGTCAAGGATGCAAACGAGGCCACCCGCGTGCAGAACGACGCCACCTCGGCAGCGGCGGCCGGCATCGAACAGATGACCGTTTCGATCGGCGAGGTCGCCGAGCACGCCGCCGCGACAAGGGCTGCTGCGGAATCCGCCAGTCAGGCTTCGGCAACGGGCTCGACGATATCGGAGCAGGTGTGCGCGACGATTCTGAAGCTTGCCGACACCGTGAAGGACGCTTCGGGGCAGGTCGAGCGCCTGGGTGACCAGGCCGTGGCTATTTCCAGGATTACCAGTGTGATCAAGGAAATAGCCGATCAAACCAACTTGCTCGCGTTAAACGCGGCGATCGAGGCAGCGCGGGCGGGCGACCAGGGGCGCGGATTCGCCGTAGTCGCAGACGAGGTCCGTACGCTCGCCGAGCGCACCGCCAGCGCGACGCGCGAGATCGCGGAAACGGTGTCGTCGATCACGCTCGAAACGCAGAAGTCGGTGGCAGGCATGCACGCCGGCGTGGGGTTGGTCGGAGAAAGTGTCGAACAGGTCGAGCAGGCTCGCGAAGCGCTCGACGAGATCAGGCGTCAGATGCACCTCACCCTGCAAATGGTCAGCGACATCACCCATTCATCGTCCGAGCAGCGCAACGCAATGGGGGCCATGGCCCAGAGCGTCGAGCGCGTTGCAACGATGAACGAGCAGAATGTGGTCGTGGTTGCGCAGACTCGCGGCGCATCGGAAAACCTCTACAAGGCGGTGGAGCGGATGCAGAAAGCAACCGGACAGTTTCTGATCTAGTCGCGCCGCCGCCACATCCAATGCCGGTAACCACGGAAGGCGGGCTGCGGCGCCCTGCGGTCAGAAGGGAAACCCCAGAAAATGCCAGTCGCTGCCGTGCTGGCGATTGTCGATGCGGCGCAGTATCTCGGCATCGAGCGTGGGGTCGGTGGGGTCGAGCAGGCCGCACAGGCGCAGTGCGCCGCGCACGTCGATGTGCTGCCCCAGCGCCTCGAGCACAACCCGGGCGCAGGCGGGCTCCCGCCGGTCGGATGCCGACACGCCGATCTTGAGACCAGCGAGGTGGCTCACGCGGCTCTTGTAGGTCGGGAACAGGATGGTTTCGCTCAGCTCGTTGCCGGTGAGCGTCTCGTGGTCGAGCAGGAAGATGCGCTCGTTCAGGTGCAAGGCCACCCCCAGGTAGCGGCATCGATAACCGCTCGCACGTCGGCCTAGGCGCGACAGGCGCTCGATGCGACGGTAGCACACAGCATCGCCGTCGCGGTACAGATAGAACAGGCTGCGCAGCACCAGGCCCGGGAAGGCCATTGAATAGTAGTACTCGAAGTAGAAGCCCAGGTACTTGTCCAGCCCGCCACGCGACTGCCGCTGCAAGGCCTCGACTTGGGCACCGAAGTCACGCCCGTGCTGATCGCGCCCTGCCCGTGCCGCTGGGGCCGGACGCACGCTGAGCAATTGCGCAAAACGGGCGTGGGGCAGCCAGATCTCGTACACCTCCACGCCAAAGAAATCGCAGATGCGCTGCAGCGTGTGTGCCGACGGTCGGCTGGCACCACTCAGATATTTGTTGAACTGCGGTCGGTTGATGTCCAGCTTGCGGCATACCTGCGCAATCGATGGATAGTATCCACAGGCATGCCGCAGGTTGCGGCAAAAGTCATCCGCCGCGTCGTGAGCGGCCGCCGTGTCCTTCGCTCCCGCCTTCATCTTCCGCCCGCCTCTCCCGATGTCTTCGGTCATGCTCCGTCTGTGCCGCGCACCACCCAACGCGTGCCTGGATCCGGACGGTATCCGGGCGCGCGGCGCTACATCATAGCGCTAAGGGATATCCCGGATATGGCGCTATGTGGCGCTATTATCACGCCACATAGCGCCATTTGACGCCAGCGAGCGAAATTGCGACGCCGCCGCGGTCGGCCTTTAATTGCCGCAAACCCGCACGTCGCCCGCACGCTACGCCAGTTTGGCAACCACTGCCGGCGCGACCGACCGCAGCCCTTGCACGGTCCGAGACGGGTTGGAGGGAAGGCTCTCGGCCTTCCACCGGATCGGGCACCGCTGCGGCCCCTCAACCGCGCGCCCGGATCAAGCCAACCAAGGAGCATCGCAATGCTGGAGTTTCTGAACGACCTGCTGTGGAGTAAGGTCCTGATTTTCGTATTGATCATTCTCGGTGTGCTGTTTACCGTGCGCACCCGTTTCGTGCAGTTCCGCTATTTCGGCAGCATGTTCGCCATTCTCGGCCAGGCCTTCCGCCACGAGCGCGGCCGACTGAGCTCGTTCCAGGCGCTGACGCTGTCGGTGGCCGGGCGGGTCGGCGCGGGCAACATCGCCGGGGTGGCGGTGGCGGTGACCCTGGGTGGCCCGGGTGCGATCTTCTGGATGTGGATGATCGGCCTGATCGGCATGGCCACCAGCCTGATCGAGTGCTCGCTGGCCCAGGCCTACAAGGTGGCCGAGCCGGACGGCACCTACCGGGGCGGACCGGCCTACTACATCCAGCGCGGCCTGGGGCAGAAGTGGCTGGCGGTGTTGTTCTCGGTGCTCTTGCTGGTGGCCTTCGGCTTCAGCTTCAATGCGCTGCAGTCCTTCACCATCGCCAGTTCGTTCCATGACACCTTCGGCGTCCCGACCTACGTCACCGGCATCATCGCCGCTTCGGTGCTGGGGCTGATCATCTTCGGCGGCGTCAAGCGCATCGCCGAGGTTGCCGAGTACGTGGTGCCGGTGATGGCCCTCTGCTACCTCGCCGTCGCCCTGTACGTGATCGGCACCCACCTGGCCGAAGTCCCGGCGGTACTGGGTTATATCGTGCGCAGTGCCTTTGGCCTGGAGCCGGCGGTGGCCGGCGGCATCGGCGCGGCCATCCTTTACGGCGTGCGCCGCGGGCTGTTTTCCAACGAAGCGGGGCTGGGCAGCGCGCCCAACGTCGCGGCGATCGCCTACGTCCGCCATCCGGTCAGCCAGGGCGTGGTGCAGGCCTTCAGCGTGTTCATCGACACCCTGGTGCTGTGCACCTGCACGGCAATGATCATCCTGTTGTCCGGCGCCTACACCCCGGGGGCGGAAGTCGGCGGAATCTCGCTGACCCAGTCCGCGCTGGCAGAGCACGTGGGAGAATGGGGCCGGGTGTTCGTGACGCTGGCGCTGCTGTTCTTCTCCTTCACCTCGATCATGTACAACTACTATCTCGGCGAGAACAGCCTGAGTTTTCTCAGTAGCGAAAACAAGACCTTGCAGACCGCGTTTCGGGCGCTGACGCTGGCCCTGGTGATCTGGGGTTCGGTACAGGACCTGGGTACGGTGTTCGCGTTCGCCGACGTGGCCATGGGCCTGCTCGCGCTGGTGAACCTGATTGCGCTGGCGCTGTTGTTCAAGACCGCGCTGCGCCTGATCCGCGACTACGACGCCCAGCGCGCGGTAGGCGTGGCCGAACCGGTGTTCGACACCGCCCGCTTCGCCGACCTGGACCTGGATCGCGACGCCTGGCAGGACGCCGGTACCGAGACCCGCCCGGCTGTGGGCCCCCAGACCGAGGTGCGGACGGCCACCTGATGGGCACGGCCAGGGGCCCGGACGAGCGACGCTCACTCCGCCCACTGGATCCGCGCCCGACAACCGCCGCGGGGGGCGCGCCCCGCGGAGGGGGGGGGGCGCCCCCCCAACCCCCGGGGTGGGACACAAGAAACAGACGCACCCCGCCCCCCACCCCCCCCCC
>JBKBMG010000005.1:20011-45783 GCA_046295975.1 Rhodocyclaceae bacterium | reverse complement strand
GGGCAGGGCCTGGGGCCGGGACGAGCTCCGATCACCCCCCCCACTGTACCCGCGCCCTACACCCCCCGCGGCTGCCCCGCCCGTCGTGGGGGCGGGCCACCCGCAACAGCAGAGGATGATCGACACATGAACGAGACGCACCCGTCCGCCTTCACCGCCGCACCGCGTGGGCGAGCCCGCATCGGCATCATTGCCGGCTCCGGGCCCGAAGCCGGGGTGGACCTGTGGTCCAAGCTGTTGCGTGCCAACCGCGAACTCCTGGGCGAAGCCTACCGTGGCGACCTGGACGCCCCCGAGGTGGTGGTGTTCTCGGTGCCGACGCTGGGCTTGTCGATGGAACTGGAACACAACGACGCCCAGGTGTGGGCCAGCCTCGCCGACGCCGCCACCCGCATGGCGGCCCACGTCGATTACTACGCAATCGCCTGCAACACCCTCAACTACTACGCGCCACAACTGGCGGCGCTGAACCTACCGGCGCAGCTGGTAGCGGTGGACGACGTGGTGCGCGCACACCTGCGCGAGCGCGGACTCGACCGCGTGGCCCTGCTCGGTGCCCGCCCGGTGATGAGCCTGGGGCCATGGTCGCCCTACCGCAGCCTGACCGACGACGTGACGGTGGAGGTACCGGTCGATGGCGAGGCCTTGCATCGAATCATCTACGACGTGAAGGCACGCGGCGGTGACGATGCCGAGGTGGTGCAGGGCTTCCGCCGCTTACTTGCCGACCTCAAATCCGAGCTGGTATTGCTCGCCTGTACCGAGCTGCCGCTGATTCCCTTGCCGCCCGATGCCCCCGCCACCGTGGACGTCACCGACCTGCTCGCCCACGCCCTGGCACGGCACAGCCTCTCGGCGGCTCCAGGGTACGCCCGTACGCAGGACGAGGCGCCCGCCCCAACGGCTCAGCCCCGCCTCGAGGAGGCCGCAGAATGACAAAACGCATCTACGTCGCCTACACCGGCGGCACCTTCGGCATGCAGCCCACCCCCACCGGCTATCAGCCGCGCGCCGGACTGGCGCAGATGCTCGCCGGCCTGCTGCCCACCCGCGGGCAGAACGACATGCCCGACTGGGTGCTCGCCGAATACCCCCGCCTGATCGACAGTTCCGACGCCGGACCGACCGACTGGTACGCCATCGCCAGCGACGTCGCCGCGCACTACGACGCCTTTGACGGTTTCGTGGTGATCCACGGCACCGATACCATGGCCTACACCGCCTCGGCGTTATCGTTCGCGCTGGCGGGTGTGCGCAAGCCGGTGATCGTGACCGGCTCGCAAATCCCCCTGGGCGAACCGCGCAGCGACGCGCGCGACAACCTGCTGAGCGCAATGCTGATCGCCGCCCACCATCCCGTGCCGGAAGTGTGCCTGTACTTCAACGGCCGGCTGCTGCGCGGCAACCGCGCCACCAAGGTGTCCAGCACCGCCTTCCTGGCCTTCGACTCGCCCAACTGGCCGGCGCTCGGCCGTGCCGGCATCCACATCGAGATCGACCCGCGGGTGCGCCTGCCGGAGCCCGAGCGCGAGGCCTTCGTGCTGGCCGATCCGGCAGCGGCCGGCGAGGTGGCGCTGCTGCGCCTGTACCCCGGCCTGTCGGTGCCGCGGCTGCGACAACTGCTTGCCCCGCCGCTGGCCGGCGTGGTGCTGCAAACCTATGGCGCAGGCAACGGCCCGGTCGGTCTACCGGGCTTCGTCGACGCACTGGCGGAGGCCAGCGCACTCGGTACCGTCATCGTCAACGTCAGCCAGTGCGCGGCCGGCGGCGTAGACCCGGGCAAGTATGCGACTGGTTCGGCGCTCACCCGGGCCGGCGTGGTAGGCGCACGCGACATGACGGTAGAGGCGGCCTTGACCAAGCTCCACCATCTGCTCGCCCGCGGTGTGCCCGCAGCGCAGATCCGCCGCGACTTCGAACGCCCGCTGTGCGGCGAATGCGCGCCCCCGGCCGCCTGACCCCCAGAACCCAAACCCCAAAGCCCATTGCAACCCTGCCCACAAGGACCGCTCACCATGGTAAGCCCCAACCCCGCCACCCGCCTGGAGCACGACCTGCTCGGCGACCTCGCCGTACCGGCCGACGCCTACTACGGCGTGCAGACCGCCCGCGCGCTGGAGAACTTCCGCATCACCGACATTCCACTGTCGCACTTCCCCAACTTCATCCGTGCCCTGGCCATGGTGAAGAAGGCCGCGGCGCGCGCCAATCACAAGCTGGGCAACCTCGACGCGGCTCACGAACAAGCGATCTGCGCTGCCTGCGACGAGATCATCGCTGGCCGCTGGCACGAGCAGTTTGTGGTCGACATGATCCAGGGCGGCGCCGGCACCTCGACCAACATGAACGCCAACGAGGTCATCGCCAACCGCGCGCTGGAGCTCATGGGTCACGCCAAGGGCGAGTACGACACGCTCCACCCCAATAACCACGTGAATCTGTCGCAGTCGACCAATGACGTCTATCCGACCGCGGTACGCCTCGGCATCCTGCTCAGCTACGGCGACCTCACCGCCGCAATGGAAACCCTGTGCGCCGCGCTGCGCGCCAAGGGTGCGGAATTCGCACACGTGATCAAGATGGGCCGCACCCAGTTGCAGGACGCGGTACCGATGACGCTGGGTCAGGAATTCCTCGGCTTCGCCACCACGGTGAACGAGGACATCGACCGCATCCGCGAACTGGTGGTTTTGTTCCGCGAGGTCAACATGGGTGCGACCGCCATCGGCACTGGTATCAACACCGATCCGGACTATGCCAAGCTGGTGGTCGACGAACTGGCCGCGATCAGCGGCGAGCCCATGGTGTTGGCTGCCGACTTGGTCGAGGCTACCTCGGATACCGGCGCCTTCGTCACCTTCTCGGGCGTGCTCAAGCGCAGCGCGGTGAAGATCTCCAAGGTGTGCAACGACCTGCGGCTGTTGTCCAGCGGGCCGCGCACCGGCTTCGGCGAGATCAATCTGCCGGCCATGCAGCCGGGCTCGTCGATCATGCCGGGCAAGGTCAACCCGGTGATCCCGGAAGTGGTGAACCAGGTAGCCTACCAAGTGATCGGCAACGACCTCACCGTGACCTTTGCGGCGGAGGCGGGCCAACTCCAGCTCAACGCCTTCGAACCGGTCATCACCTTCAACATCCTGCAGTCGATGCGCATCATGACGCGGGCGATGCAGGTGCTCACCGATCGCTGCATCGTCGGCATCACCGCCAACGAGGCGCACTGCCGCGCGCTGGTGACCAACAGCATCGGCATCGTCACCGCCCTGAATCCCTACATCGGTTATCACAACGCCACGCGCATCGCCAAGAAGGCGCTGGAAACCGGCCGCGGCGTCACCGAACTGGTGCTGGAGGAAGGCCTGCTGACCGGTGCCGAACTGGATGACATCCTCGCGCCGGAAAACATGACCCGGCCGCGCCGCATTCCGGCACGCGGCCCGCAGTAAGCCCCCGCTGGCGGGCGCCTGCGGTCAGCGGGCGCCGTCGTCGGGAAACATGTCCCAGATGCGGATCTCGCCGTCGTGGCCGCGCCAGTCGGCCACCTGCCGAACCGGCGCGGGTTCGCTAGGGCGCACCTGGCGGAAGGCCTCGTGGATGCCATCCGCGTCGGCGTGGCGCTCGATCAACAACAGCGTGCCAGGCTCGGCCTCGCACAGGCTGGCGGCGTAGTCCATCTCCTGACGGGCAAAGGGCAGGGCCTCGGCCAGCGTCGGCGCGCCGTAAGCCTCGACCAGATGGTGGGCCAGCCGGTCGACGGCCCGCTGGTATTCGTCCGCGTCGATCTCCTCGACGCGCACCAGCGTACTCCAGCCGAAACTGCCCACCCCCAGAAAGCCACTGCGAAAGGCCTGGCGCACCTTGCCGGTGAGCAGGGCGGGGTCGTCATCGGAAAAAGTGAACACGAAGCTGCCGGTCACCGCCGGTTCGCCGGCCGCTGCGGCGGGTGCGTAGACCTGTTCGTCACTGTCATCCAGGCGGGCAGTGCGCAGAAACTTCATCATGACTGTGGCGCAAACGTGAAGCGCTCGGCCACCCCGGCCTAAAGGGTGGGGGTGGCCGGCAGCAGGTGAGCAGATGACAGCGGCCGCAATGGCCGCTGCGTGCCCGACCGGGGGCGACTCCGCCCCCGGTCAGGGCCGTCAGTGGCTGGGCTGGCCGACCGAGCCCATCGGTGCCGCGGGTCGCGCCGCAGCGTCTTCGGCGGGCTTGGGCTGCACGCCTTTGGCGAGTTCTTCCTGGTACCACAGGTCGTGGTGCTGCTTGGCCCAACTCACGTCCACCCGGCCGGTGGTCATGCCCTCCAGCGCGCCTTCGGTCCCCAGCGTGCCGATGTAGGCATGGCCGAAGAAGAAGCCAATCCAGACGATGGAGGTGATGGCGTGGACCGCCTGGGACAAGGCCATGGTGCCACGGGTCTGCCCGAACAACGGGAAGTTGAGCAGGAAGCCGGAAACGCTCACCGCAATGCCGAACAACACGATG
Organism: Rhodocyclaceae bacterium; assembly: GCA_046295975.1. Lineage (GTDB taxonomy): Bacteria > Pseudomonadota > Gammaproteobacteria > Burkholderiales > Rhodocyclaceae > UBA2357. Next base: position 41,301 of record JBKBMG010000005.1, on the reverse strand, counting down.
CCGACCCAGAACCACACTTTCTCACCGCCGTTGAACTTGCCCGCGGACGGGTGCTCCTTGCCGAAGATGCCGCCACCGGCCTTGAACCAGGCCAGATCCACCTTGCGGGGAATGTTGTGGCGCACCCACATCAGGATCATCAGCAGCACCGCCACCGAGAACGCCGGACCGACGTAGTTGTGGACCAGTTTGGCGATCTGCGCGTAGGCGGCGAAGCCCTGATGGCCGAGCAGCGGAATCAGCACACTACGACCGAACAACAGGCTCAGCCCGGTGATCGCCAGCAGGATGAAGGTGATCGCGGTAAACCAGTGCAGGTAGCGCTCGAACGGCCGCCAGCGCTCTATGGTCATGCCGGCGCGGCCATGCGCGAGCTTGATCCGCCCCAGCACCGCGAACACCACCGCCACCAGCGCCAGCGCGCCCAGCAGGAACCAGCCGCCGTAGGTGATCAACGGGCCCATGCGGAACTGGCGCCAGTTCTCTCCGACGTTGGAGATCATGGTATTGGTGACGTAGGGCCCGGTCTGCGTGGTAAAGCCGGCCTGACCTTCGCGCGCGCCACGCCACATTTCCGAGCGCGGATTGGTCGCCCCCTGCGGGCCGAAGCCCTGTTGCTGACGCAGTTGTTGCTGCTGTTGTTGCTGCCCGCCCTGCCCCCCCGACTGGGCCATCACATAGCCCAGCGACGGCAGCAGCATCGCGAGCACCACGATCAGCGCAAAGCTCCACATCATGGAGCGGCGCCGCCGCTGCATCGCGTTCGTTCCCTTCTTATCGTTCATGGCAAAGACTCCTAGCGGTCGGTCATGCCGGTCAAGGCGCGGTCCCGCAACTGATCCTGGCGGCGTTCGGCGGCCTCCTTCGTCGCCGTCTCGTCGTGCTTGCCCTTGTAGACGCCCGGTTCGTGGAAGACGACTTCCTGATCGCAGGCGCTCAACAGGGTCAGGCTGGCGAGCGCCAGCACTACAAGCATCGCTTTATGCGGCATCGTTCGATTCCTCTCGTCGATGTGATCCATGTCGCGGCGGAGGCGGACCCGCAAGGGCCCGCCTCCCGTCCATCATCAGGCGTTGCCGTAGGCCGCCTGCCAACCCCAGGTCTGCGGACGCCCACCGCGGCGCATCACGCGCTGGCGATAGATGTCGGACACCACGTCACCGTCACCGGCGAGCAGAGCCTTGGTCGAGCACATCTCGGCGCACAACGGCAGCTTGCCCTCGGCGATCCGGTTGGTGCCGTACTTGGTCAGTTCGGCTTCCGAATGCGTCTCTTCCGGACCACCGGAGCAGAAGGTGCACTTGTCCATCTTGCCGCGCACGCCAAAGGCCGACTGCTGCGGATACTGCGGCGCGCCGAAGGGGCAGGCGTAGAAGCAGTAGCCACAGCCGATGCACAAATCCTTGTCGTGCAGCACGATGCCGTCCGCGGTGGTGTAGAAGCAGTCCACCGGACACACCGCCGAGCACGGCGCGTCGGTACAGTGCATGCACGCCACCGACACCGACTTCTCACCGGGCATGCCGTCGTCCATCACGATCACCCGGCGGCGGTTCACACCCCAGGGCACTTCGTGTTCATTCTTGCAGGCGGTGACGCAGGCCTGGCACTCGATGCAGCGCTCCGCGTCACACAGAAATTTCATTCTGGCCATATCGGCTCTCCTTGTCCTGTTCAGGCGGGCACCACACGGCAAAGCGTGGTCTTGGTTTCCTGCATCATCGTGACCGCGTCGTAGCCGTAGGTGTTGGCGGTGTTGTTGGATTCACCGCGCACGTACGGCGCCGACCCCTCGGGGTACTTGGCGAGCAGATCCTCGCCCTGGAAGTGCCCGCCGAAGTGGAAGGGCGTGAACACCGTGCCGCGTCCGACGCGGTTGGTGACCAGGGCCTTGATCTTGATGCGACCACCCTCCGGACCTTCCAGCCATACCGTCTGGCCGTCGCGGACATTGGCGTTGTTGGCGTCGGCCGGGTTGATCTCGACGAACATCTCCTGCTTGAGTTCGGCCAGCCACGGGTTGGAACGCGTTTCCTCGCCGGCACCCTCGTACTCCACCAGTCGGCCGGAGGTATGGATGAGCGGGAACTCCCGCGAGTAGTCCTTGGCCTGCACCGACTTCCAGCGCGTGGGCAGGCGGTAGAAGACCTTGCGGTCCTCGTAGGTGGGGTAGTCGCCCACCAGGTCGTAGCGCGGGGTGTAGAGCGGCTCACGGTGCACCGGCACGGGATCGGGGAAGTTCCACACCAGCGCGCGTGCCTTGGCGTTGCCAAACGGGTGGCAACCATGCTTCATCGCCACGCGGATGATCCCGCCCGACAAGTCGGTGGTCCAGGACTTGCCCTCGGCCTCGGCCTTCTCTTCAGGCGTCAGCTCATCCCACCAGCCAAGCTGCTTGAGCAGGTTGGCGTCGAACTGCGGGTAGCCGCCCTCGATCTCGGCGCCCTTGGACCAGGAGTCCTCGGCGAGCAGGGTCACGCCGTCGCGCTCGGTACCGAAGTTGGCGCGGAAGTTGCCGCCGCCTTCCATCACGTGCTTGCTGGTGTCGTAGAGCACATGGGTGCCGGGGTGCTTGAGCTCGGGCGTGCCGTAGCACGGCCACGGCAGGCAGTAGGTCTCGCCGTCCAGCGGCCCGCCCTCGGCCTTCAGGCTGACGACGTCGAAGTGGCGCTGGTTGGCCATGTGGGCCTTGAGACGCTCGGGGCTCTGGCCGGTGTAGCCAATCGACCAGGCGCCGCGGTTGATCTCGCGCAGCACCGACTCGGGCGTCGGCATGTTGTTCACGATCTCGTAGTTCTTGAACATCTCGTCGGCAAAGCCGAGCTTCTTCGCCAGCAGGTAGGCGAACTCCGCATCGGGCTTGTGCTCGTAGAGCGGCTCGATGACCTGATCGCGCCACTGGATGGAGCGGTTGGAGGCGGTGCACGAACCGGCCTGCTCGAACTGCGTCGCGATCGGCAGCAGGTAAGTATCGTTCTTGCGGTCGTGCAGCACCGCGGACACCGTGGGATACGGATCGGCCACCACCAGAAGGTCGAGCTTCTCGAACGCCTGCTTCATCTCGGGCTGACGCGTCTGCGAGTTCGGCCCCATGCCCCAGAACATCACTGCACGGATGTTGTCACGCTGGGCGACGTTGGCCTTGTCTTCCAGCACGCCGTCGATCCAGCGCGACACGGTGATGCCGGCGGTAAACATCGGCTTGGTCTTGCCGCCACGGCCGTCGTCGTACTCCATTTGCTCGAAGCGCGACGCCAGCCAGTCGTAGTCCACGCCCCAGACGCGCGCCCAGTGCTTCCAACCGCCCTCGGCGATCGGGTAGTAACCTGGCAGGTTGTCCGGGTTGGGGCCGACGTCGGTCGCGCCCTGGACGTTGTCGTGGCCGCGGAAGATGTTGGCACCGCCGCCTTCCTTGCCGATGTTGCCAAGCGCCAGTTGCAGGCAGTTGTAGGCACGCACGTAGTTGCTGCCGATGGTGTGCTGGGTGCCGCCCATGCACCAGACGAAGGTGCCGGGACGGTTGTCGGCCATCATCTTGGCAACTTCATATACGGCCTCGCGGTTGACGCCCGTCACCCGCTCGACTTCCTGCGGGTTCCACTTGGCCACCTCCTCGCGCACGTGCTCCATGCCATAAACGCGCTGGTGAATGTACTCCTTGTCTTCCCAGCCGTTCTCGAAGACGTGCCACAGAATGCCCCACATCAAGGCCACGTCGGTGCCTGAGCGGAAGCGCACGTACACGTCCGAGTGCGCCGCGGTGCGGGTGAAGCGCGGATCCATCACGATCAGCTTGGCGCCACCTTCCTTGGCCCGCAGAATCATCTGCATCGCCACCGGGTGCGCCTCGGCGGCGTTGGAGCCGCACATGATGATGGCCTTGGCCTTGTTGATGTCGTTGTAGGAGTTGGTCTGCGCGCCATAACCCCAGGTGTTGGCCACGCCCGCCACGGTGGTGGAGTGGCAGATCCGCGCCTGGTGGTCGCAGTTGTTCGAACCCCAGAAGGCAGCGAACTTGCGCTGCAGGTAGGCGCCCTCGTTGTTGGCCTTGGACGAACCGGCGAACCACAGCCCATCGGGGCCGGATTCCTCGCGGATCTTGAGCAGCTTGTCGCCGATCTCGTTGATCGCCTGCTCCCAGCTGATGCGGGTCCACTTGCCGTCGACCATTTTCATCGGGTACTTGGTGCGCCGCTTGCTGTGACCGTGGTTGCGCAGCGCCGCGCCCTTGGCGCAATGGGCACCGAGGTTGATCGGGCTGTCGAAGGCCGGCTCCTGGCCGACCCACACACCGTTCTGCACCTCGGCGATGGTGCTACAGCCCACCGAGCAGTGACCGCAGACGGTCTTCACCTGCTTGATCTCGGCCTGGCGGTCGATCTTGCGCGCGGCGTTGGCTTTCTTGACCATCGCCCCGGGCATGACCCCGGCCACCGCCGCGCCCCCGACCGCAAGCCCCGAGCCGCGCAGGAATGCGCGCCGGTTGATGGCCTTGCCAGCCAGACCGCCCCCGGAGGGTGCGCGGGCCGCAGCACTTTTCTTGACCAGTTTCATGGTTCCTCTCCTGTTGGATGACCGCGTCGTCCCACGACCGCGGTGAGTCACCCCGGCCCACGGGCCGGTTGTTCATCGCCACGCGCCGTGCGCGCATCGCTTCCAGATAAACGCTTGTTTCGCTCGCCCCGGCCTGGATGCCAGGGCAATGTCCGTTACCGCCCGCCGGGCTAGAACTGCGCCTTGGCGTAGTAATCGCGGATGTGCTGGGTCACGTGATACCCCTCCGGCTGCACGCCAGCGGGCTGCGCTTCCACCTCGGCCGCCGCCGCGCCCTGACCCATCGTGGCCACCGCTGCGACGACACCGCCGCCGGTCACGGCCATCGACTTCAGAAACCTGCGCCGGGCTTCCGGCCCGCTCTCGTCTCTCTTGTCCATTATCGACTCCTTATATGCCTAACCCAGAAGCGATCCGCTCGCCCCGTCCCCGTTCGCCGGCTCACGCCGACATTTCGTAAAACCGCTGCTCGACATCGACGAAGGCCCGCCCCAGTGCCGCCACCGCGCGATAGAACGCCGCGCTCGGTGCCGCCGCGACGTCGTCGAACAAACGCCCCATCCAGCCTGCCACATGGCGCTGGAACAACTCCCGCTGCCAGTCAAAATCGACGTCCTCGTCCTGCAGGACGAAGGCCATGATCTCGCATACCGCCGCAGCATGATCCTCGGGCTCGCTACAGTGCTCGGCGCGGGCGATGCCCAGCGCCTGCAGGTCGTCGCGCAGCTGTACCAACGGACGGTCGAGCAGGGTGCCGGTGAGATACCACGACGCATAGGGCGTGACCTGGCCACCGCCCACCCCGACGAACACGTCCTGGTATTCACGCTGCAAGGCGTCTGCCTGCGCCGTGCGCGCCGCCTCCGCGAGCCGCAGCCAGGCCAGCGCGAGCGCATCGCCGCGGCCGCCATCGCTGTCGGCCTGCGCCAACCGGGCCAGCATCTCCCCGTCCGGCGCGTCCGCCAGCAAGCGTCCCAGCAAGGCCCAGGTGCCAGCCCGCATGGCATCCGTTTCGGCGTCGATCTGCGCATCGATTTGCGCATCGAGTCCGGCCTCGTGCGTACGCGCCTGCCCGTCCGCGCCCGCGCGCACCGCGTCCAAGGTGTCGTCGCTGATGTCGTATCGCATGGTGCTCACCTCGGGCCCAGCCAGCGCGGCTTGGACCCACCCTTGAGATCGTCGGCAAACATGTCGACCACCCGACAGTCGCCGCACATCTTGAGCCGGCGCAACGCCTCTTCGGACTGGAACATGTGGTGCCCGGACAGCTTCTCGACCATGCGTCCGATCACGCTCTGGGTTGCAAACGGCTTGCCGCAGGAAATGCAGCAGAAGGGCTCTTCCTCGTTGAGCAAGCGCGGTTTGCGGCGCGCCTCCCAGTCGAAGTCGAAACGTGGCTTGAGGGTGATCGCCTGCTCGGGACAGGCCTTGGCGCACAGACCGCACTGCACGCATACGTCTTCGGTGAAGAACAGCGCGGGGCGATCGCCGGCGTCGCCCAGGGCCCGCGTCGGGCATACCTGGGGACAGGCCATGCACAGCGTACAGGCCTGGCGGTCGACCACCACCTGGCCGAACGGCGCGCCGAACGGCAGGGGCACCGGCTCGGGGTGTACAGGCGCCTGGGCGTGCAGGTGCTCGAGCGCCAGGCGCAGACTGCCACGCTTGTCGTTGAAGGTATCGAAGGTCGCCGGCCGCGCCACCGCCGGCGGGCGCGTACAGGCTGCGAATCCGGCCGCGCCCGATTCGGCGTCCAACCAGATCAGGCGGTCGCCATCCAGCCCGAGCGCATCGAGCAGCGGCCGCGCGTAGTCGAGTTGCGCCGCCATCGCCGCACGCACGCTGGGCGGTACGCTTCCGGTGTCGAGCAACACGACCTCACAGGCGCCGTAGGCGAGCGCGGCAAACCAGGTGTCCATGCCCACCGCACCGATCTCGCCGACCTGCAGCGGCAGAACCCGCGCCGGCAACTCGGTGGCGAGCACCTGCAACCGCGCCAACCCGGCCTCGCCGTCGTGGAACAGCACCACCGGTCGCTCGCCGCCGGCCTCGCGAAAGGCCGCGAGCATGCGTTTGACGCGCATGATCTGGTCGCGCGGGCCTGGGTAGGCGTAGGTCATCGCACCGCTGGGGCACACGCTGGTACAGGTGCCAGCCCCTTGGCAAAGGTAGGGGTCGATGTCTACCAGATCACCGATGGAGCGGATCGCCCCGGTCGGACAGGCGTCCAGGCAGCGGGTACAGCCGGTCAGGCCGCTGTCGCCATGGGCACAGATGTCGGGGTTATAGGCGAAGAAACGCGGCTTTTCGAACTCCCCGGTCATGTCGGGGAGTTCGCCCAGCATCTCGACCAATCGATCCGAATCGCCTGCCGGCGCGTAGTAACCGAAGGGCGGCAGTTCCAGGCGCAGACCGGGTTCGCGGCGCAGATCCAGCACCACGTCGAAATAAGGCTGTTGGGGCCGCGTCAAGGCAGCCGGCGCCACGTCCTCGCCACCGGGCAGGCGCACGGTCATTTCGAAACGGCCGAGATGGCCGGAGATCGTGCCGGGCTCGCCATGTACCACCAGCACCCGCGCCGCATCCGCGCGGGCGGCCTGCGCGGTTTCCGACAATTCGCCTTGGGCCGCCGCAGTGGCGACCACCGTACAGTGCAACTGGCCGCGCAGCACGTCGGCACATTCCAGGCCGTCGCGCTCGCTGCCTACGATGAGGGCGTAACCGGCCGAGTGGTACTCGACCAGCGACGCCGGCTCGACCTCGACCGCAGCCGCGGCCTGCAACGCCGCCCGGCGCGCGTTTTCTGCCGGGTCACGAACGGCCACGGCCGCGTCATCGGCGGAAAGAATCATGAAATCGGTCATCTCGTCTCGCTGGGGGCAGGCGTCGCGACGCGCGCCTGCGGGGGGTACTGCAGGGGTTCCGGTACATGCTCTTCGGCCGGGGCATGCCCGTCCGCGAGCCTGTCGCTGTTATGGTGTTCGAACAACGCATCGTCCTGGTCGTATCCGGCCGGCCGAGCGCCGGGCTCGCCGCGAAACTCGGCGGCAACCCGTTCGCGCGCCGCCTCAGGGGTGATTTCCAATCCCTGGGCAGACAGTCTGTTCATCAACTTGCCGGCCTCGCGCGCAATTGCCTGCTCCAAGTCGTGCGGCACGATGTCGCCCATGGGCACGAAGTTGGTGTAGTCCTCGGCGTACTCCGCGCACAGACACACCTGATTGTACGTCGCGGAGTGGAATACCTTGGTCAGCGCCTTCATCCGCAAGGTCTGGGACACCTTTCCGGCCAGGAACATCGACAGATCGGAGCGTTCGTCCAGCGTATCGAGGTCGGGCATGTCCGCGTCGGTCAGCTCCGAATACGGTTTGCCGGTACGCGCGTCGATGCGCTCGGCCGGCGCGACGGACGCGTCGTCCCCGACTGCGGGCACGTCCACGCCGGTCGGCCCGAGCTGCTCGAGATCAGGGGCGACCGCGGTCGTCGCGGCGGTCTGGAGCGCGGCAGCGGACGGCACCGGCTCATCCACCTCGCGCCCAAGCTTGCGCCGCGACCAGCGCGAGAGAAACGAACGTCCGTCGTCGGTGGCAACGGCGGACTGGACGGCGGGCCGCGGCGCATCGGTCATGTCCCGGCTCACGCTTCGTCCTCCGCCCAATCGCCAACTTCACCGTCGTAGATCGCCTTGCTGCGGCGCTTGCCACGCCCCTTGCCACCGCCTCCTTTGCGGCGCGGCTCGTAATGCGTGGCGACGAACGCCTCCAGCCAGCGTCCGACTTCCGCCGGCATCGGCGTGCTCAAGACCATTTCGTCGGCACTGCGCAATTCGGTGGAATCCAGATTCTGAGCATGGTCCAGACTGACGGTCACCTCCAGCGGCACAACTCCGCGCGCAGGATCGAAACGGGCGATCACGAACACCTCGGGACGGTCACCACCCAGGTTGAGGGCGTAATCCGCCGCCTGGGCCGGATGCAGGCGCAGCCTGAAACCGCGCCAGAGGTACAAATCACCTGCCGGGCCGGAGCGCACGCGCACACCCTCGCGGGTATCGGACGCAAACTGCGCCCCCACCACCACGCCGGTCACATGCCACGCCATCGGGTCGGCAGCCGCCTCCCCACTCGGGCCGGCGAGCATGACGGCGACGGGCAACACTGCATCCGGCGCCCATGTCGATTCCTGCTCCTGTGGAAGCTGTTCCGGGTTCAACCCTGGTCTCCTCGCGCGCTTTTTTGCTTATGCAGGCCTGTACATACGTTATAGCCCACAGCAAACCCCATGCCAACGGCTGATTGGCGCAAGACCCGCATCGTTAAAGGGATTTCCCGGAACACCTCGACGCCGCGTGAGACAAACTGTCGCTACTTCTTCGAAGAACGGACAGAATGACGCATGTTGCAACGCACACACTTCTCGGTTCGCGATGGCCGGGTGGTGCGTGGGCGTTCCGGGGTGGTCCATAATGTCGTCTCGGCCCTCGTTCAGGCGCAGCCAACGTCAACCGACAGCAGCAAGGCCTTGCTTCACCCGTATACCCATGACCACGCTCAGTCGTCCCCGACAGCCCGCCAACGTCGCACTCGCCGCCTCCGCGGACGCGCGCGCCCACGGCATGGTCGGTGATAGCGCGGCCATGCGGGCAGTGGCCGGACTGGTCCGGCACATGGCGAGCTCGAACACCACGGTGTTGATCGAGGGCGAATCGGGTACGGGCAAGGAAGTGGCCGCCGCCAGCCTGCATCATCACAGCGGCCGCGACGGGCCATTGGTCGCGATCAACTGCGGATCGATGGCGGCGGAGTTGCTGGACAGTGAGCTGTTCGGCCATGCCCGGGGTGCCTTCACCGGCGCCGGACAAGCCCGCGATGGGTTGTTCCGGCATGCCGCAGGCGGCACCTTGTTCCTCGACGAGATCAGCGAATTGCCGCTGTTCCTCCAGGCCAAGCTGCTGCGCGTGCTTGAGACGCTCCGTGTCCGGCCGGTCGGCTCGGACACCGAGATTCCGCTGGACGTGCGCATCATCGCCGCCACCAATCGCCCGATGGCGGAATGGGTGGCACGCGGCCGTTTTCGCGCGGACTTGTACTACCGCCTGAACGTACTGGTGCTGCGCATGCCGCCGCTGCGCGAACGGCCGGAAGACATCGCACCGCTGGTCGAGCACTTTGCCCAGTACTTCCAGCACAGCCTGGCGCTACCGGTGGTGCCGCTTGGCCGCGCCGGGCTGCTCAAGCTGAGAAGTCACGCCTGGCCGGGCAACGTGCGTGAACTGCGCAACCTGGTGGAACGCGCGATGCTGCTTGGCGTGGCCCCGGACGTCTGTCTCAAGGTACAGCCGCTGGACCCCGGGCTCGCACTACGCAACGGCGACAGCGGCTACCCACCCGAATTGCCGCTCTCCGAAGTCCGCCAGCGCCACATGGCACGCGTGCTGCGGCTGTGCAACGGCAACAAGTCCGAAGCTGCGCGGCGCATGGGCATCTCGCGCAAGACGCTGGAGCGCCGGCTGCGCGGCGAGGAAGCTCAGTAGCCCGCCCATCGAATAAAGTTCAGGCCGGGCCTGAAGGCTTTTCCGAAAGCACCCTTCAAGGAGTCCGGGACGAACGGCGCCGCCTGTTTCAACCTGGATTCCTCAGTTGGACGTGTCCGAGTGTGCGTCTGGGGCGTCGTCTGGCAAGGCGCGACGACGCGGCATGGTTGTTCCCTGCAAGGAGGCGCAACGCAGCCAGGCGGCCCCGAAACCGTGCGCGGGTAGGTAGCGAACTCACCTACTCGGTGACGCCTCACGACACTCGAAATGTCTGCCGTGATGCACTATCCGGACACGCAACAAACGGTCACCCGAGGAATCTAGGTTCAATGTCGGGTTGATAAGCGAGCGCCGGATTCGAGCAAGCACAGCGGATCGTCAGCTGTCCGAGATGGTGATGGTCGGCATCGCGCTGCGGGCCGCCGCCTGGCGGCGTGACAAGCGGGCCACCATCTTGCGTGCAATCTCGCGATAGGCATCGGCGAGCGCTCCGTCGGGGTCGGCCGCAACCGTCGGCATGCCGTTGTCGGCCTGCTCGCGGATGCGGATGTCCAGCGGCAACGAACCAAGGAAGTCGACCGTGTGGCGGTCGGCCATGCGCAGCCCGCCGCCGTCGCCGAACACGTGCTCGGCATGGCCACAGTGACTGCACACATGCAGGCCCATGTTCTCGATCACCCCCAGTACCGGCACGCCGACCTTGTCGAACATCTTCAGGCCGCGGGTGGCATCGAGCAAGGCAATGTCCTGCGGCGTGGTCACGACCACCGCACCGGCGAGCTTCACGCGCTGGGCCAGGGTGAGCTGGACATCGCCAGTGCCCGGCGGCATGTCGATGACGAGGTAGTCCAGATCCTTCCACTCGGTCTCGCGCAGCAATTGCTCCAGCGCCTGGGTGACCATGGAGCCGCGCCAGATCATCGGCTCTTCCTCATCCACCAGGAAGCCCGCCGACATCGCCTGCAGCCCGTAATTCATCAAGGGCTGGAAGCGCTTGCCATCGACCGAGCGCGGCCGGCCGGCGATGCCCAGCATGCGCGGCAGGCTGGGGCCGTAGAGATCAGCATCGAGCATGCCGACGCGCGCACCCTCATCGGCCAGCGCCAGCGCCAGATTGACGGCGGTGGTGGATTTTCCGACACCGCCCTTGCCCGACGACACCGCGAGCACATTGCGTACCCCGGGCAGCGCCACCGGATCGGCAGGGTCCGGCGCGCGCGGCTCAATGCGGCTGGTCACCACCACATCCACCGCAGTCACCCCCGGAAGCTGCGCCAGCGTGCCGGCCAACGCTTCGCGCAGGCGCGCGGCGAGGCGGCGTGCGGGAAAGCCCAGGCACACCTTTAGGGCCACCCGCCCGCCATCGATTTCGACCGATTCGATACAGCCGGCCGAGACCAGATCGCATTCCAGATGCGGTTCCACATATGCGGCAAGCGCGGCGTCCACCGCCTGCCGGTCCAGTTGCGCCATCTTTCACTCCTGTCAGGGTTCGCGGTGTCCGCGCCGGCCCCTGCCGGCTTGCGCCCCACGAATCGTTCTGCTATTTCAAATGCTGTCGCATCGATTCCACAACCATGTGCTTCGGGACCCGCATGCCCCTGCCCCGTCTGGTCGCCCTTTTCCTCGCACTATTGTCGCTCGCATCCACAACAGCGCTGGCCTCGTCCGGCCAGGCACTGCTCGACGCGATCACCGACCACCAGCCACGACGGGTCGCAATCCTGCTCGACCAGGGCGTGTCGCCCGAAGTCGTCAGCGGTCCGGGCGAGTATGCCGGCAAGACGGCGCTGATGTGGGCGGCCGAGTCCGGTCAAACCGAAATCGTGCGCCTGCTGCTCGGTTACGGCGCAACGGTCGATCGCAGCAACCCCAAGGGGGGCACCGCACTCATGTACGCCGCCGTGGCCGGGCGTAGCGAAGTCGTGCACGCCTTGCTGCAGGCCGGTGCCGATCCGGATCAACGTGTGCGCCACGGCTGGACTCCGTTGTTGCTGGCCACCGTCAAGGGCCACGTCGACACTGTACGTGCCCTCGCCGCAGCCGGCGCCGACCTGCGCACGCGCGACATCTACGGCTGGACCTTGTTGATGCACGCGGCCGAACGCAGCGACGCCGCCATGGTCGCGGCCCTGCTCGAACTCGGCCTGGACCCCGCCGACGGCGACGGCAACGGTACCACGGCCCTGAGCCTGGCCGAACGCCAGGGCGACCCCGCGGTGCTGCAACTCATCGCGACGCATCGGCGCGACACCGCCCGCGACCACCCCTGAGCCGCGCGCGTCAGCAGCCCACCACATTGGCGGTGAACTCCGACAGCGGCAGCGTCGGCACATCATCGGGCAGGGGCGCGGCAAGATCCCGGGACGGATGCTCCAGGCTCAGGCGCAACGCGAACTCTTCGAAGAAGCGCTGGAACATCGCCCCTCCCAGCGTCCCCACCGCATGCAGTGCATCGCTTTCCGGGTCGTGCTCCAGCACGATTGTGGCGAGCGGCTGCGGCGCCGGCCCGGAAAGCACCGCAGCGCCAAGCGCAGGGTCGTAGACGCTGTTTTCCGCGCAGCAGCTGATCACGCCGGTATCGGGATCACCGTTACCGCGCGCCGCGCGGTAGCTGATGTAGCTCAGGGTACGCGTCGGGTGCGCCATGCGGTGGGCGCAGATCGCCGAATACGCCACCACCGAGCGCGCCGCGCCCACGCCACCGGGCCAGTCGTAGCGTTCGCCCTGTTCGGTGGCAAGCCCCAAGCGACCAGCGACGCTGCGACCAAGGTCGACCAGAAAACATGGCGTGGCGGCGAAGGGATAGTGGAACACATACGGCTCGCCCACTCCAAGCAGCGACGCCCGCAGCGGCGCGCCATCGGTGCCGACCAACCGCACCCGCTGATGGCGTTGCGCGCGGACCTCGCCGGACGCTGCCAGCGCCGCCCCGGCGGCGAGGCCGGCACCGAGTCCACAGGTCTTCACGAAGCGGCGTCTGTCCATGAGCGGATCACCTCACAGGCGGGATGGTGGTGGCTTCGGCCTGGCGCAGCCGCGGCTTCACTGTGCGTGGGTGGCCAGCGACAATTCGCCGAAGCAGTGTGCGACCACGAAATCCGCCACCTCTTCCGGCCGGTTGATGTCGAGGCGCGGCAATCCGCCGGTATCCAGCCCGGTCGCATCGGTGGCAACCGCGACGATATGCGGGTCGGCGGGGAACAACAGCGACTCGCTGGCCGCCTCGCGATGCACTTCGATCTTGGCGATCGGGGCACGCTTGAAGCCCTCCACCAGCGCGATGTCACAGGGCGACAGGTGCGACAGCAATTCATCCAGCGAGGCCTCGGCCTCATCGCGCAGTTCGTGGATGAGCGACCAGCGGTTGCGCGAACTCACCACCACCTCGCGGCACCCCGCCTGGCGGTGGCGCCACGAGTCCTTGCCACTATGATCGATGTCGAAGCTGTGATGGGCGTGCTTGATCAGCGACACCGTCAGCCCCCGCGCCACCAGGGCGCGGACTACCTGCTCGACCAGCGTGGTCTTGCCACTACCGGACCAGCCGGCAAACCCGATCACCTTCATCGAAACACTCCTGAGCGCTCTTTCAACGAATCTTCCGCGCGTAACGACTTTCTACGTCATTCACACGCCCACCGCCCGCCTGTCCAAGTCATGTCCATCCTGCGCGCCCCCACCTGACAAACGGGTCCGGCGCTGGACACCACCCGTCGCAATGCCTGCGAGCAACGCGCGCTTCTCGTCGCCCGCCCGGCTCTGCTCAGCGCGCCATCCGCTCGCCCGAGGCGGCATCCGCGCCCAGCTCGCCCAACTTGCCCAACTCACTGCACTTGCGGTCCAGCGTCTTGCGCGACACCCCGAGCCGGCGCGCCGCCTCGTTCCTGTTGCCGGCGCAGGCATCGAGCGCTGCGAGAATATGGCGCCGTTCGACCTCCTCCAGCGAGAACTCCGGAACATCCGTCCGTTCCGCGGGACCCGCCAGCGTCGGGCCGCACAGCCCGTCGAGGGCGAAGCTGCCCAGAATCAGCGAGCGTTCGACGAAATTGCGCAGTTCGCGCACATTGCCTGGCCAATGATAGCCGCGCAAGGCAGCGACCACCGCCTCGCCAGCCACCAGCGGCGCCACACCCAGTCGCTGCGACAGCAACGCCACGAAATGCGCCAGCAACTCGGGAATGTCGTCCAGACGCGCGCGCAGCGGCGGGACGGCCAGATCCACCACCGCCAGCCGGTAGTACAAGTCCTCGCGAAAACCGCCTGCCCGTAGTGCCGCCTCGAGATCGCGGTTGGACGCCGCCACCACCCGAACATCCACCGGAATCTCGCGCTCCGAACCCACCGGGCGGATGCGTCGTTCTTCCAGCACCCGCAGCAGGCGGCTTTGCATCGCAAGCGGCAACTCGCTGATCTCGTCGAGGAACAAGGTGCCACCATTGGCGTAGTAGAACAAGCCGTTGCGGTTGCCGGCAGCGCCGGTGAATGCGCCCTTGACGTGGCCGAACAACTCGCTTTCGATCAGTTCCGACGGTATCGCCGCACAGTTCACCGGCACGAAGCTGCGCTCGCGCCGCGGGCTCATGTCGTGCAGTGCACGGGCGACCACTTCCTTGCCGGTACCGGATTCGCCTTGCAACAACACCGTGCTGGGCGTAGGCGCAACGCGCTGCAGCACCGCGCGCAGGTGGTTCATCGCCTCCGAGTCACCCACCAGCCCGGTCGCCTCGGAGCCGCGCACCGACAACTCGCGCCGCAACACATAGTTCTCCCGAGCCAGCGTCGCCCGCTGGAAGCAGTTCTTGATCGCGTTCAGGATCTGGTCGCAGCGGAAGGGTTTGAGGATGAAGTCAGCGGCACCGGCCCGCAACGCGTCGATCGCGCTCTCCAGGTCGGCAAAGGCGGTGATCAACACCACATCGGTGCCCACACCTTGCTCGCGCAACTCGTGCAACCAGGCAAGGCCGGATTTTCCGGGCAAGGCGATGTCGAGCACGATCAGATCGAAGTGGCGGCGTTCCATGAGCAGGCGCGCCTGCTCGACGTCGGCCGCCGTCTCCACCCATGCGCAGCGCGGACGCAGCGCCCGCTCCAGAAAACTGCGCATGCCTTCTTCGTCGTCCACAACCAGAATGGCCTGCTCGGGCCAGGCCAGTTCGATTGCCGTGGGTTCGTCCGGTGCGGCGCGGTCGCCCCGCACCACCTCAGCGTGCTGCATTCACTTCTCCTGCGGGGTTGGCCAGTCGCGGCTGCGGCAGACCGGCCACGTAACTGCATAGTCCGTTGCGGCCGGCCGGGGTTCCCCTCGCCACCGCGCACCGGGATCATAGCCGACCGCCGACTGCGGCGGCGAGAACCAGCGCACGCTGAGCGGCCTCATCCGCGCCAGCGCCGCATGAAGCCGGGCGCCTCGGGGCCGCTCTGGAACACCGCCTCGCGCCGCAACCAGACCTGGAACTCGGTTCCGACCCCGGGTGTGCTGCTGACCGTGATCCGCCCACCGTAGCGCTCGACGATGGCATGGGTGACCGACAGACCAAGGCCGGTACCGCTTTCCTTCTTGGTGGTGAAGAACGGATCGAAGATGTTGGCGAGATGCTCGGGGTCGATGCCATGCCCGGTATCCCCGACCCGCAGCACCACGCCGACGCAGGCGCCCGCCTCGTCCAGCCAGTCCTCGCTGGCAAGGGTCAGCGTGCCCCCCTCGCGCATGGCCTGGACGGCATTCACGATGAGATTGATCAGTACCTGCTGCAACTCGCCACGATTGATCTCCACCGCCCCATGAGCGACGAGCCGCAGATCCACTGCGATCGCACTCTTGTCGAGGTTGTGACGGGTCAGGACCAGACAGTCCTGCACCAGCGGGTCGAGGTCCACCGCCTCGGTATATCCCGCGAAATCGCCCGGACGGGCGAACTGAAGCAGTTTGGTGACGATCAGGCGGATGCGATCAACCTGCTGGTGGATCAAGCGGATCTCGTCGCGCACCGGTGCCGCCGCCGCCCCCAGCACGTCGCGCAACACGTCCAGGTTGCCCTGTATGACCGCTACCGGGTTATTCACCTCGTGCGCCACACCGGCGGTCAGCTCACCGATCGCGGCGAGCTTCTCGCTCATCACCAGCTGCTGTTGGGCACGCCGCAGGGTCTCGTTGGCCTCGCGCAGTTCGGCGGTACGTTCGGCCACCTTGCGGTCCAACTCGTCGGCCCAGCGCTGCAGCTCCTCACGCTTGGCCTGGAGCGTGTCCAGCAGATGATCGAACTCCACCGCCAGCCGGCCGAGCTCATCCTGGCTGGCCATGGCGCCGACCCGCGCATGCACATCGCCGCGCTCGACGCGTTGCATCACCCGGTTCATGCGTTCGATCGGCTGAAACACGCTGCGCGCCCAGCGCAGGCTGAGCAAGGTGCCGGCGGCACTGATCGCGATGAACAACAGGAACAGCGCCCCCATCGCCAAATGCAGGGCATCGCGCAATGGCGCCTCGAGAAAACCGACGTAGAGCATGCCGATGCGCTCGCCACGACCGTCGATCACCGGCTCGTAGCCGGACACATAGTCGTCGTTCACCACGAAGGCGGTGCCGAGCCAGATCTCGCCTCGGCCCAGCACATGGTCCCGCACCGCCTGCGACACCCGCGTACCGAGGGCGCGCTCCCCCTCGAACAGGCGCACATTGGTGGCGATGCGGGCGTCGCCAAGAAACAGCGTCGCCGTGCCCTGACTGCCCAGCGGCAACGACCCCTGGCGATAGACGATGGCATTGATGCGGTCGACCAGGTCGAGATTGCCATTGAGCAACATGCCGCCCTCCAGCACCCCCACCTGCGTTCCGGCCGCGTCGAGCACCGGCGCGGCCGAATGGATGACCATGCCGCGTTCCTCCGCCACGCGCGAATCCGGCGCGGCCGCCACGGTCGGCACCAATGGTTGGCGCGCACGAAAGCTCAACCCGGGCGCCACCGCATCCAGCGCTCCGGGTTCGAACCGCTCCACCGTAGTCAGCGCCGAGCCGCCCAGCGCGGCCGCCACCACCGGCCACATGGCGCGGTTGTCGCGGCGGGCGTCGACATGCGCCGCGCCGCGTACGTTGCCGTCGAGATCCAGGAACAGCAGGTGGTCGAGGCCGTGGCGTCCCGCCAGATCGGCCAGCAGGGTCGAGAATCCGGGATCGGAAGCGGGGTCGGAACTGCCGATCTCGCTCAAGCGCGCGACCAGCGCATGCGAGTCGGCCAAGGCGGCGACGTCACGACCAACACCCAGGCGTACGCGGTCGAAATACTCGTGGGCCGTGACCAGATCGGAACTGACCTTGAAGGTGAGCAGGCGCTCATAGGCCTGGTTGCCCCAGGTCCATACCAGCACCAGCAGCAGCGGCACCCCCACCAGCAGCGGGGCCAGCACCAGGGCGAGCAGCTTGAGGCGGACCGAACGCCGGAAGCGGGCGATCAGCCCGGAGGCGAGCGCCCGCACGCAGACCGGCTCAACGAACCATCGCGCGCAGCCGCGCGATGCGCTCCTGCGTCGAGGGATGGGTGGAAAACAGCCCGCGCAGTCCCCCGCCGGACAGCGGATTCATGATCATCATCTGTGCGGTTTCCGGGTGCTGTTCGGCGGCCTGCATCGGAATGCCCTTGGCGTAGGCCTCGATCTTGGCCAGGGCGCTGGCCAGCGCCTCGGGGTCACCGGAGATTTCGGCACCGCCGCGGTCGGCACCAAACTCGCGGGTGCGCGAAATCGCCATCTGGATGATCATCGCCGCCATCGGGGCGAGAATCATGACCAGGATCTGCAGGGCCGGGTGAGGCCGGTTTTCGCCCCGCCCGCCGAAGAACATGCCGAACTGGGCGAGCATGGAGATCGCCCCAGCCACCGTCGCCGACATTGTCGAGATCAGGATGTCGCGGTTCTTCACATGCGCCAGTTCATGCGCCATCACCCCGCGCAACTCGCGCTCCGACAGCATCCGCATGATACCGGTGGTGGCCGCCACCGCCGCGTTGTCCGGATTGCGGCCGGTCGCGAAGGCGTTGGGCTGGGCCTCGTCGATGATGTACACCTTGGGCATCGGCAGGTTGGCACGCTGCGCGAGTTCGCGCACCATGTTGTACAGATAGGGCGAATTGGTCTCGTCCACCTGGCGCGCGTTGTACATCTTGAGCACCATCTTGTCCGAGAACCAGTAGGCCCACACGTTCATCGCGCCACCGAACACGAGCGCGAGCAGCATCCCCTCGCGCCCGCCGATCATCGCACCCACCGCACCGAACAGCGCGACGATGCCCGCCATGAGTATCGAAGTCTTAAGCCAGTTTCCGAACATTGTCCTGTCTATCCGTGGAGTTTGCGCAGGGGCCAACTGGCCGACCCGCAGAGATGCCGGTGCCGGCAACCGCAACAGGCCAGCGCCGCCGCTGTTTCAGACACGCATCTGGGGACGCCCGCCGCGATTTTCAATGTGCCGGCCGGCAAGCCTTGAGTTCAGGTCGGCTCATCCACGGCCAGCGCGAAACAATCGCCGACATTGACCACGAAGCCACGCAGGAATTCCCCCGCGGCCATTCTGCGGCTACCCGGTTTCTGCAGTGTTTCGAGCTTCAACGCCTGCTCGCCGCAGGCAACCACCACACCGTCGTCCGCCACCGCAAGCACCTCGCCCGGCCGGCCCCCGGCGGCCACCACGCTGGCCTTCCAGATTTTCACCGGCGTGTCGCGCAGGTGCGCAGCAGCACCCGGAAACGGATCAAAGGCACGCACCCGCCGCGCGATCTCGTCGGCCGGACGACGCCAATCGACCACCGCCTCGGCCCTGCCGATCTTGGCCGCATAGGTCACGCCCGCCTCAGGCTGCGGCGTCGCCGCCAGTTCGCCGGCAGGCAGCTTGCGCAAGGCCTCGATCGCCATCCCGGCGCCCAACGCCGCAAGTCGGTCGTGCAAGCTGCCGGTGGTATCGTCTGGAAGAATGGGCACAGCCCGGCGCAGCAGCATCGCACCGGTATCGAGCCCCTCGTCCATCTGCATGATGGTGATGCCGGTCTCGGCATCACCCGCCTCGATCGCACGGTGAATCGGTGCTGCACCGCGCCAGCGCGGCAACAGCGAGGCGTGGATGTTGATGCAACCGAGGCGTGGCAAGTCGAGCACTGCCGCCGGCAGCAGCAGCCCGTAGGCCGCCACCACCAGCACGTCCGGCGCCGCGGCGGCAAGCGCGGCATGTTGCGCCTCACTGCGCAGTCGCTCGGGCTGATCGACCACGATGCCATGGGCCAGCGCCGCACGCTTGACGGGGCTGGGCATGAGCTTCATGCCACGGCCGGCGGGGCGGTCCGGCTGGGTCAGCACCAGCGGCACGTCGAAACCCGCAGCGATGATGGCTTCGAGCGCCGTCGCGGCGAATTCCGGCGTGCCCGCAAACGCGACTCGCAAGGCGGCCATCAGGCGGTGATGCGCGCCTGCTTGGCGAGCTTGGTCTTGATGCGGTTGAGCTTGAGCTGCGACAGGTATTCGACGAACACCTTGCCGTCCAGATGATCGATCTCGTGCTGCACGCAGACCGCCAGCAAGCCGTCGGTCTCGAGTTCGAATGGCCTGCCCTGCGTATCCAGCGCCCGCAGCTTCACCCACTCCGAGCGGCTGACCTTCTCGTAGATGCCGGGTACCGACAGGCACCCTTCCTCGCACACCTGTTCGCCCCGACGCTCCACGATCTCGGGGTTGATGAAGGCCATCAGGCCGGACTTGTCCTCGGTGATGTCAATCACCACCACCCGCTTGTGCACGTTCACCTGAGTCGCTGCGAGCCCGATGCCAGGGGCTTCGTACATGGTTTCGGCCATGTCGGCGACCAGCGTGCGAATGACATCGTCAACTTCATCGACGGGGGTGGCACGGGTGTGCAGACGGGGGTCGGGGTAGCGGAGAATGGGTAGAAGCGCCATAGAAAGCTTGCCGTGTTAGTTCATTACGTGCAGAATTTAAAGTGTTTTGGCATGTTCGCCGTCATCATGTACACTGCGATGAACGGTGTCGCCATTTTTTGACTGCACTTTGGACCCTTTGCCGGGCGCAGGCGTTCCGGCCTCGGGATGATAAGCGGCTCCCATCGGAAGCGAGCAATGAACCGCATTATATTCCCTCTGATCCTGTCTTTCGCGGCCCTGATCGCCGCTCCGGCACTTGCCCAGTCGAGTGTCGAGATCGCCGACGACGCGCCCGACACCTATACCGTAGTCAAGGGCGACACCTTGTGGGGTATCTCGGGACGCTTCCTCAAGCAACCCTGGCGGTGGCCCGAGGTGTGGCGCATGAACCGCGAGCAGATCCGCAATCCGCACCTCATCTACCCCGGCCAGGTGATCATGCTGGACCGTAGCGGCCCATGGCTGTCCATCGGCCAGCGGGTCGGCGAGGACCGCCTGTCACCCACGGTCTATCACGAACCGCTGGACAGCGCGCTGCCCAGCATCCCGGTACATATCATCGACCCCTTCCTCACCCGCCCGCTGGTGGTGGATGACGCCCGCCTGTCGGACGCGGCGACGATCATCGCGACCGAGACCAGCCGAGTCTATCTCGGCAACGGCGACACCGTGTTCGCCAAGGACATCCAGCCCGGCAATCCCAACTGGCAGATCTTCCGCCCCGCGCGCGAGATCAAGGACCCCGCCACCGGTGAGGTACTGGGCTACGAGGCGCAGTACCTCGGCAGTGCCCGTGTGGTCGAGCACGGCGACGTGGCGACCCTGCACATTCTCAGCGCAGTCGAGGAAATCGGGCCGGGCGACCGTCTGGTTCAGAGCGACACGCCGACGGTGTTCGCCTACATGCCGCACGCCCCGGAAAGCGAGATCGAGGGTCGCATCCTCGAGATCTATCGCGGTGTGATCGAAACCGGCCGGCACAGCGTGATCACGCTCAACGTCGGCACCTACGACGGCATCGAGCAAGGCCATGTGCTCGCCCTGCACCGCGATCGCGGCAAGGTGAGCTTCCGCGATCCCAACACCGGTCGCAACGAATCGTTCGAACTTCCGGAGAAGCGCTATGGCGTGGTCTTCGTGTTCCGCGTGTTCGACCGCCTGTCCTACGCGCTGGTGATGGACACCGACGGCCAGGTCACGGTCGGCGACGCAGTCCGCACCCCCTGATTCGCGCGACCTCAAAGACCGCGGCCGCGGCGGGCATCCGCCCCGCCGTGACG
>JBKBMG010000005.1:0-20001 GCA_046295975.1 Rhodocyclaceae bacterium | reverse complement strand
CTCCTCATTCCCCCGGGGCGCGCCGCCGCCGGGCTTTGTTGGCGCGCGCGGCGTGGGGTTTGGGGGCGGTCCTGTGGGCCATGCCACCCCCCGGCGCCGGCGGGGGCCCTCCCCCCCGCCGTGACGCGGTCCACAGCGCCCCCACTGCCCCGGCTGGACACCGCCCGCCTACCCTCCCAAGCCCACCCATCTTTGTTCGTTCCCACATGAGCGCAAGCCTGACGGCCTGGTTGCGACTCACCCTGACCCCCGGACTCGGCCCGGCCGCCCAGCGCAACCTGCTCGCCGCCTTCGGCCTTCCCGAGCACGTATTCTCGGCCTCGCACGCTTCACTCGTACCGGTGCTCGGACCCGAGCTCGCACGCACGGTGCTGGCACCCCCCGACCTTGCCGCGATCGACACCGCGTTGGCCTGGGCCGAGGCGCCAGACCATTACATCCTCACCCTCGCCGACCACGAGTATCCCCGCGCCCTGCTCGACACGCCCGACCCACCGACGCTGCTGTACGTGATCGGCCAGCCCGAGTTGTTGCAAGCGCCGGGCGTCGCCGTCGTCGGCGCACGCTCGGCCACACCGCAGGGCACGGCCAACGCGCAGGCATTCGCCCAAGCGCTGGCCGACGCTGCGCTCGGCATCGTGAGCGGGCTGGCACTCGGCATCGACACCGCCGCACACCAGGGTGCACTCGCGAGCGCCGCCGGACACACCATCGCGGTGGTCGGCACCGGCGCGGACCGCGTCTATCCCGCACGCAACCGCGACCTCGCCCACCGTATCGCCGAACGGGGCGCGATCATCAGCGAGTTCCCCCTCGGTACGCCGCCCCTGCCGCACCACTTCCCGCGCCGCAACCGTATCCTCGCCGGGCTGGCGCGTGGGGTGCTGGTCGTGGAAGCGGCCGTCGGCAGCGGATCGCTGATCACCGCCCGACTCGCCGGCGAGTACGGGCGCGAGGTGTTCGCGATTCCCGGCTCCATCCACTCCCCCCTCTCGCGTGGCTGCCATCGCTTGATCCGAGAGGGAGCGAAACTGGTCGAAACCGCCCAGGACGTGCTAGAGGAACTCGGCCTGCCTGCCCCCGCCCCCGCGCCGGCCCGTACGGGCGGGGGCACGCGCCGCCGCACCGCGCCCACGGCGGCGACTACGCCAGCGCTGTTCGATCCGGCGGATGCCAGCGGCTCTGTAAAGGAAGACGAGGGGGACGACGACACCGCACGACTGCTTGCGGCAATGGGTCACGATCCGGTCGATATCGACACGCTGGCGGCCCGTTCCGGCTTGACGCTGGATGCACTCTACGCCATCCTGCTGCCATTGGAGCTCGATGGCCGCATAGGAAAACTGCCCGGCGGCCGCTTCCAACGCCTTTAAAGCCCTGCCTTTCCGCCATGTTCGATATTCTTGTGTATCTGTTCGAGAACTACGTCCACGCCGGGGCCTGCCCCGAATCGGATCAGCTCGCACGCAAGTTGTCCGCGGCGGGCTTCGAGGACGAGGAAATCTCCGAGGCGCTCGAGTGGCTGTCCGGATTGCGTGATACCTCGGTAGCCGTATCGGTCGTTGCCGCGCCGAGCACGGGCGCGATCCGCCTCTATGCGCCCGAGGAGGAAGTCCAGCTCAACGCCGAATGCCGGGGCTTCCTGGCCTTTCTGGAAAGCGCCGGCGTGCTCGAACCAATCACCCGCGAGCTGATCGTGGAACGGGCGATGGCACTGACCGCCTCGCACCTGAACCTGCACCGCTTCAAGGTCATCGTTCTGATGGTTCTTTGGCAGCAGGATCGCCCGCTGGACACCTTGATTCTCGACGAATTGCTGGCCGACGAGGACGACGAGGATATACCGACGCTCCAGTGACTCCTGCCGCCGTCCGGCACCACCCGGCGTGTCGACACCGGCGATGGACCGCGATTGCGACGCCCACAGTCACGGCTACCTCGCTTGCGTGGCAGTGCACCGCGTGCTTATCATGCGACCCGCACGGCCTGTCAGTTCGCCGGCACTGAACCGACCGGGGGTACGCCGGTCCATCGTCGCAGATGCGCGCCACGGCATTACAGTCGCCCAATTCGCGTTCGGCCGCTACGGCCTCCGACCCATCCCAACTACGGCCCCTCAGGCATGAGCAAGCAACTGATCATCGCGGAAAAACCTTCGGTCGCGCAGGACATCGCGCGCGCCCTTGGTGGCTTCACCAAGGAGAAGGACTACTTCGAGTCCGACGAGTACGTGCTGTCCTCGGCGGTCGGCCACTTGCTCGAACTGGTGGTACCGGAGGAATACGAGGTCAAGCGCGGCAAATGGACTTTTGCCCACCTGCCGGTGATTCCGCCGCAGTTCGCGCTGAAGCCGATCGAGAAATCCCAGGACCGGCTCAAGCTGCTCACCCGGCTGATCAAGCGCAAGGATGTGGTCGGCCTGATCAACGCCTGTGACGCCGGCCGCGAGGGCGAACTGATCTTCAACTTCATCGCCGAGCACGCCAAGGCCGGCAAGCCTGCCCAGCGCCTGTGGCTGCAATCGATGACGCCGGCGGCGATTCGCGATGGCTTCGCCCACCTGCGCTCGGCGGCGGATGTCGAGGGACTGCGCTCGGCCGCGGTATGCCGTGCCGAAAGCGACTGGCTGATCGGCATCAACGGCACCCGCGCCATGACCGCGTTCAACTCCAAGACCGGCGGCTTCCACCTGACCACGGTGGGTCGGGTGCAGACGCCCACTCTGGCGATCGTCGTCGAACGCGAGGAACGCATCCGCAAGTTCAAGTCCCGCGACTACTGGGAGCTGGAAGCGGATTTCGCGTGCAAGGCGGGACACTATCCCGGGCGCTGGTTCGACGAGGCCTTCAAGAAGCGCGAGGGTGACGAGCACGCCACCGCGTTCCGCATCTGGGAACAGGACAAGGCCGAGGCAATCCGCGCCAAATGCGCGGGCAAACCAGGCATCGTCGAGGAAGAATCCAAACCCACCACCCAGTTGTCGCCGCTGCTCTTCGACCTCACCAGCCTGCAACGCGAAGCCAACGGCCGCTTCGGCTTCTCGGCGCGGGCCACCCTGCAGATTGCGCAGGCGCTGTACGAACGCCACAAGGTGCTCACCTACCCGCGTACCGACTCGCGGGCGCTGCCGGAGGACTATCTCGACACCGTCAAGACGGTGCTCCGCGACCTCCCCGACACCTATGCACCGTTCGCCAACGAGATCACGAAGCATGGCTGGGTGCGGCCCAACAAGCGCATCTTCAACAACGCCAAGATCTCCGACCACTTCGCCATCATCCCCACCGGGACGGCGCCGCGAACCCTGTCGGAGCCGGAGCAGAAGATCTACGACCTGGTCACCCGCCGCTTCCTGTCGGTGTTCTACCCCGCAGCGGAATACCGCGTCACCACCCGCATCACCCGCGTCGAAGGCGAGACCTTCAAGACCGAAGGCAAGGTGCTGGTCAACCCGGGCTGGCTCGCGGTATGGGGCAAGGAGGCGGTGAAGCTCGACGACGACAAGGACAGCGGCGCGCAACTGGTCGCAGTCGAGCAGGGCGAGCGCGTCGCAACCGACGAGGTCGTGGTCAAGGCCTTGCAGACCAAGCCGCCGGCCCGCTTCAACGAAGCCACGCTGCTGTCGGCGATGGAAGGTGCCGGAAAAATGGTGGACGACGAGGAACTGCGCGCGGCCATGGCCGAACGCGGGCTCGGTACGCCGGCCACGCGGGCGCAGATCATAGAAGGCTTGATTGCCGAACAGTACATGCATCGCGAAGGACGCGAGCTCATTCCGAGCGCCAAGGCGTTCTCGCTCATCACCTTGCTCAAGGGCCTGGGTGTATCCTCGCTGACTTCACCGGAACTCACCGGCGAGTGGGAACACAAGCTCTCGCAGATGGAACGCGGCAGCCTGTCGCGCGCCGCGTTCATGCGCGAAATCGCGGAGATGGCGCGGGAAATCGTGGAGCGTGCCAAACGCTACGAATCCGACACGGTGCCTGGCGACTTCGTCACGCTCGCCACGCCCTGCCCCAAGTGCGGTGGCGTGGTGAAGGAGAACTACAAGAAGTTCGCCTGCCAGAAGTGCGACTGGAGCACGTGGAAGATTGTCGCCGGCCGCCAGTTCGAATACGGGGAAATCGAGACCTTGCTGCGCGACGGCCGGGTTGGCCCGTTGATTGGTTTCCGCAACAAGATGGGGCGCCTGTTCAACGCCGAGATCCGCCTCAACGACGACAAGCAACCCGAGTTCGACTTCGGTCAGCCCAAGGACGACGAGAACGCCGAGCCGGTGGACTTTTCGGGCCAGACCGCACTTGGGGCTTGCCCCAAGTGCGCGGGCAAGGTATTCGAGCACGGCCTTTCCTACGTCTGCGAGAAGTCCGTCGGGCCGGGCAAGAGTTGCGATTTCCGCTCCGGCAAGATCATTCTTCAGCAGCCGGTGGAACGGGAGCAGATGGAGAAGCTGCTGGCGGAGGGCCGCACCGATCTGCTCAAGGGCTTCGTATCGGCGCGCACGCGGCGCAAGTTTTCCGCTTTCCTGGTGCGGGACAAGAGCGGCAAGGTGGGCTTCGAGTTCGAGGCCAAGAAACCACGCGCCACCAAGACCACCGACGCGCCCCCGGACGCCGCCCCGGCGGAATCGGGTGGCGAGGCCAAGCCGACACGCAGCCCCCGCAAGACCGCTGCCGCCCGCTCCACGAGCAGCGCAGGCGACGCGGGCGGCAAGACCACCTCGCGACGGCGTGCAGCCGGCTGATCCTACGGCTCGCTTTGCCACGACCCTGGCAAAGCGTGCTGCGCCCAACCCGAACCGTTGTCGATTGCCGGGCGCAAACCCATCTCCGGGCTACTGACCACCGATACGCCGGAACAACCGGTCGGCGTCGTCGGTCGTCTCGCCGGTCAGCACAAAGCCCCGCAGATCGCCCCGCATGTCGTGGAACAGGGCACGCACGCCACGCGCCGTAGCCTTTTCGTGCCACTCCCCGGCCAGCGCCGGCGGTTCGCACAAGACCACCGGACATTGCCCGAAACGCGGCCGACGCATCTTCGGACGCCATGTCATCCTGGCCGGCTGGCCTTCCAGCACCAATGCCAATACCCGTGCAGAAACATCGATGTCGTCAGGCAGATCGAACAGCCGCCCGTCCATTTCCGCACATTCGCCTATCGCATGAATGTGCGGATCGGCGGTGCGCAAGGCCGAATCAACCGCCACCCCACGTCCGACATCGAGACCGGCCGCCGAGGCCAGCGCGGTACGCGGACGCCCGCCGAGCGCCGCCACGACCACGTCGGCACGCATGTCGGCGCCTGACAGGGCGACAAGATCCAGCCCCTCCCGACCATGATCCACACGCTGCAAGCCGTCTTCCAGCACCACCTTCACTCCGTTCGCCCGCATCGCACGGGCCACGAAGGCCGCGCTGAGCAACGGCACGCGACCGGCCATGAGCTGAGGCCCGGACTCCAGGACGGTGACGGTGTACCCGGCCGAGGCGAGATTGTCAGCCAGTTCGCAACCCGCCAGCCCTCCGCCGACAAAAACCACCTCGCGGCGACCTGCAACAGCGTTGCTGAAGTATCGATACTCGGCCAGGCTCGAGATGGTCAATACTTGATCAGTGGCATTGCCCCGCAGGCTGGCGGGCCGAACCGACTCGCAACCGGTGGCGAGCACCAGACGGCCGTACTCGCATTCACCCCGCTCCAGTTGCAGGCGGCGGCGCGCGCGATCAATGCCCAGCACACGGGAAAAGGTGCGCACCGTGGCATTGAGCCGATGTCCCATTTGCTCAGCCGTGGCCAACACCAGATCGCCCGCGCCGCGACGGACCGCCAACGCACTGGCGAACTCCGCGCGTGAATAGGCGGCGCCGTCATCCTGGGTGAAGATCTCCACCGGCCGTTGCGATTCTCCGCGACGCATCGCCCGCAGCAGACCGTAACCGGCCATGCCACTGCCAACGATTACCAGCGGCGGACACCACCGGCCCATCGCCCCTCCCCGCGTATGCCGCCGCTCAGCCTTCGAGCAGGCTGCGCAGCATCCAGGCGGTTTTCTCGTGCACCTGCATGCGCTGGGTCAGCAAGTCGGCGGTCGGTTCATCGCTTGCCTGATCGGCCAGCGGCAGCACGCTGCGCGCGGTCTTCACCACGGTTTCCTGGCCGAGGACGAGGTGACGGATCATCTGCTGGGCGTTGGGCACCCCGTCGGGCTCCGCCAGCGAGGACAGCGCGACGAACTCACGATACGTGCCCGGTGCGTGGAAGCCGAGCGCACGGATGCGTTCGGCGATGGAATCCACCGCGAGCGCCAGTTCGTTGTACTGCTGCTCGAACATCAGATGCAGGGTGTTGAACATCGGCCCCGTGACGTTCCAGTGGAAGTTGTGGGTAGTCAGGTACAAGGTGTAGCTGTCCGCCAGCAGCCGTGACAGGCCCTGGGCGATCTGCTGACGATCCTGCGCATTGATGCCGATATCGATGTCCATGTGCTTTCTCCTGTGCAGTCCGAATGCCCGAAAACCCTCGGGCCGATGTGTGTAAACCCTAGGCGGTGCCGACGCCGACCGCCAGTTGCCCGACGCAATGCGGACGATAGGCGAGCGCCATTGGCGTCACGCCGCTTCGACCACCGGCATGCCACCCACCGGCTGAACACCCGGCAACGCGCTCTCCAGGATCGCGGTGCGCAACACGTCGATCGCGCCGCTGCGCGGGTAGGTGACCCGCCATGCAAGCGCAACCCGGCGCATCGGCTCGGGTTTGGAGAAGGGCCGCACCGCGACCAGCGAGTTGTGCTCAGGTAGTTCGTCGGCTGCGGAACTGGGCAG
Source organism: Rhodocyclaceae bacterium (assembly GCA_046295975.1). Lineage (GTDB taxonomy): Bacteria > Pseudomonadota > Gammaproteobacteria > Burkholderiales > Rhodocyclaceae > UBA2357. The sequence continues at coordinate 13,177 of JBKBMG010000005.1, read as the reverse complement.
TACGGTGACGCCCAGGCCGGTGGCCACCATGTGGCGGATGGTTTCCAGCGAACTGCCTTCCAGCGTGCGCTGCAGGCCACCGACATTGCGGCAGTGCGGGCAGACCTCCAGCACCTGATCGCGGAAGCAGTTGCCCGAGCCAAGCAGCAGCAGCTGGTCGTCGGCGAGCGTGTCGGGATCGATGTACTCGCGCTCGACCCAGGGATGGGTGGCGGGCAGCAGCACCCGGAAGGGCTCGTCATAAACAGGCTGGGCGACAATGCCGGCCTCGTCGAGCGGCAGCGACAGGATGATGACGTCGAGCTCGCCACGCTTGAGCGCCTCGACCAGCCGCGTGGTGTAGTTCTCCTGGATCACCAGCGGCATGCGTGGAGCATGCTGATGAACCAGCGGAATCAGGCGCGGCAACAGGTAGGGGCCGATGGTATAGATGACGCCCAGACGCAAGGGCCCGGACAGCGGGTCGCGGCCGGCGGCGGCAATTTCGGGAATCTGGGCGGCCTCGAGCAAGACCTTCTCCGCCTGCACGACGATGCGCTGGCCGGTGGCGGTGATCTTGACTTCGGTGGCACTGCGCTCGAACAACTGCACCCCAAGCTCGTCCTCGACCTTCTTGATCGCGACGGAAAGGGTGGGCTGGCTGACATGGCATTTTTCGGCGGCGCGACCGAAATGGCGCTCTCGCGCCAAGGCAACCAGATAGCGAAGATCGGTGAGCGTCATCGAGCAGCTTTCTCCCTGGGCACGTGCGTGTATGCACGCGTCGGTCGCCAGTTTAACCCGGGTCGCAGCCAAAGGCACCCGTAGCCGCAGCCGATGCACATGCCATTGCTCCGGAGGTGATCGCGACGGTCGGGCTTGAAGCCCGTGGGTGCGCCCCCCAACTGACGAATCGTAAGCATTTTTTGATCGCCGGGAACGTCGCCGCAGGCACTTCGTCTACCGGACGAATCGACGCGCCGCGGTACCCGTCAAGCAAGGTGCCGCGCCGCCGCCCGTTCATGACCGAACCTACTCGACCATCCGAGACAACGAGAACGCCCGTATGAAGAAAGCCATTCTTGCCAGTGCCTTTTCAATCGCCTTCCTGGCCGGCCTCGGCCACCTGCCGCTGGTGCCCAACGCCCAGGCGCAGGCCGCCCCCGCAGGCTCGCTGGTCACCCCCAACCGTTACGGCTTGCCGGATTTCGGCGACCTGGTCGACCAGGTCGGCCCGGCGGTGGTGAACATCAGCGTGGTACGCCAGCAGCAGGCGTCCGGTCCGGAAGGACTCTCCCCCGACGATCCCTTCTACGACCTGTTGCGTCGCTTCGGCGTGCCAACGCCCGGCCTGCCTGGCCCCCAGCAGCGGGGCCCGCGCATCAGCCGTGGCATTGGCTCGGGCTTCATCATCAGTGAGGACGGCTATGTGCTCACCAACGCGCATGTCGTGGGCGAGGGCGAAACCGAGGTCACCGTGCGGCTGATCGACAAGCGCGAATTCACCGCCAAGGTGGTCGGCACCGACGCCCGCACCGACGTTGCAGTGCTGAAGATCGACGCCACCGACCTGCCGACGGTGAAGATGGGCGATGCCGAGCAGGCACGCGTGGGCGAATGGGTGGTGGCCATGGGCTCGCCGTTCGGCTTCGACAACACCGTGACCGCCGGCATCATCTCGGCCAAGGCACGGCGGCTGCAGTCGGAGAACTATGTGCCCTTCATCCAGACCGACGTGGCGATCAACCCCGGCAATTCCGGCGGCCCGCTGTTCAACCTCGCCGGCGAGGTGATCGGCATCAACTCCCAGATTTATTCGCGCTCGGGCGGCTTCATGGGTATCTCGTTCGCGATCCCCATCGATGTCGCGCTCAAGGTCAAGGAGCAACTGATCGAGTTCGGCCGGGTGCAGCGCGGCAAACTCGGCGTGACCATCCAGAGCGTGGACAAGGATCTGGCCCAGACCTTCGGCTTGAGCGAGCCGATGGGCGCACTGGTATCCAGCGTCGAACCAGGCAGTGCCGCCGAGAAGGCAGGCCTGCAGCCGGGTGACGTGATCATCGGCGTGGATGGTACGCGCATCGCCGAATCCGGCGACCTGCCGCGGGTGATCGGTGAAACGCGCCCGGGCAGCGAGGTCCGCCTGGAGGTCTGGCGCGAGGGGCGTAGCCGCATCATCCGCGCCACGCTGGACGAGATGCAGGCGCAGACCCTGGCCGAAGCACCCGCCGGCGGCGAGGAGGCCGGGCGACTGGGCGTGACGGGCCGCGCCCTGACCGCCGAGGAGGCACGGCAACTGGGTGTTCGCGGCGGCATCGCGGTGGAATCGGCAACAGGCGCGGCGGCTCAGGCCGGCATTCGCAGCGGCGATGTGATTCTCGCCCTCAACAACCAGGGGGTGACCAGCATCGATCAGTTCCGCCAGCTGGTCGACCGCTCGGGCAAGCGATTCGCGCTGCTGATCCAGCGCGGCGATTCGCGCATCTTCCTGCCGATCCGCATCGAGTAAGCGAACACCCACCGCCTGATACGGCCGGCATCCGCCCCACTCACGGGAGCGGCTGCCGGCCTTTACATGGGTCTGTGCGGCGCGTCAGACCAATCGGGACCAGTGACATTGCCTGCTGCACAAGCCTGCCTCGCCATGCTTGCGCCGCGCCCCGGCTTGGCGCCGTCAAACCTTGAAGCGCGCCACCGCATCCTGCAACACACTGGCCAGTGCCTCGAGTTCCCGGGCGGCGGCGACAGTGCGGTCAATCGCGGCGTTGTTGTCCTTGGCCATGCGGGCGATCTCGTCGATGCTGAGCGTCACCGTGTCGCTGGACCGGCGCTGTGCGTCGGTGGCGGCAGCGATGCGATCCAGACCCTCGCCGACTTCCACCACCAGACCGTTGGCCGCGTCGAGCACGCCCGAAACCACATCGGCCGCGTGGCGGCTGGCATCGAGGTGATTCAACCCCTGGGACAGCGACTGCTGCACCCCTGCGGACTGGGTGGTGAGCTCGCGCGTGATCTCGTCGATCTCACCCGCCGAGCGGGCCGACTTCTCCGCCAGCTTGCGCACCTCGTCGGCCACCACCGCAAAGCCGCGCCCCTGTTCGCCGGCGCGTGCCGCCTCGATCGCGGCATTGAGTGCAAGCAGATTGGTCTGCTCGGCGATTTCGCGCACCTGCTGGGTCATGCCGCTGATCGACTCGGTGGACTTCACGAAGGCGGCGACCAGGTCGGCCATGTTGTGCACCGCGCGCTCGACGTGGCTCACCTCACCGATCAGGTGTTGCAGGCTGGCCTTGCCTTCGTTGGAGCGCGCCAGGCTCTCGCGTGAGCGCGCGCGCACATCGTCGGTGCTGCCGGCGATGTGCGTGATGTTCTCGGCCAGGCCCTCGACCGCGCTCGCGGCAGCCATCGACTGCTCGTTCTGTCGGTGGGAAGAGGCCGCCACCTGCGACGCATTGCCCGACAGATCGCGCGCCGAGGCGGTCACCGCTGACGCCGAAGCCCCGACCTGGCGCACCAGATCGGCGATGGTACCGAGCATCTTGTTGAAGGTGGCCGCGGTGCGGCCGATCTCGTCCTGGCTTTCCACCGGCAGGCGGCGGGTGAGGTCGCCACCACCTTGCGCGAGTTCGCCCAGACTGTCCGACAGGTGCGCCATTGGCCGCGCCACCACGCGGCGGATGAAGATGTAGATGAACGCAAGCAGCGGCAGCGACGCAAACAGCGCGAAGGCCATGCTCTGGTTGCGCAAATGGGTGACGGCCTCGTTCGCCCGGTCCAGCGACACCCGCATCGACACCACGCCCAACGGCGTGCCCTGGGAGACCTGATGGCACACGATGCAGTCCTTGCCAAGGTAGTTCGGGCTGGCCAGCGAGGGAATCACCACGCGCAGGTGTTCGCCGTACTGCGCGTCGGACTCCACCCGCATGATGGCTTCGCCGTTCCGCATCGCCTGCTGCTCCGCCGCGTCGGGCGTCTTGGCCGGACCGCTGCCGGGGCCATAGATGCGAGTCACACCCTCGGCGCGCAACACATGCAGGTCGCGCACCAGGGCGAGCTCCTTGATCTGGTCGAGAAACACATCGCGCTGGGCGACGGTGCCGGTGATCATCATGCCGGTCAGCCCAGCCATCGTCAGTTCATTGACGGTGCTCGCGAATTCCTTGGCCTGCTCGATCGCGTTCTGACGGTTGCTGCGGGTTTCCCACGCGATCATGCTCCCCCACGCGATCACCAGCATCAGCCAGATCACCGCGGTGAGCCGCACCCAGATCGGGGTATCGGATAAACGGCGCATTATCGACATCACTCCACGTACGCCCTCAAAAGGGACGGAAATCCGCGCCGCCGCCGGAAGGCGCTCGATTTACGGAACGCGCGGCTGGGTGCGACGCAGCACAGACACACAATTTTACGGTCGGCACCCCCCCGACTTGAGGAGCTTTTCCTCACTTGAGCGTGAAAAATTCACGTTCAAGCGCATACGATGGTGGCAGCTGAATTCATCGACATATATTGCTTTTCTAATACTATTGGAATTACATTCGAACCAATCCAATCGTTTGGCGTCGAAAATGCGTCCTGGTGGCTTTGGCTGCGCCACCACCGGGGCGCCGGGCGACCTGGAAGCGGCACCCGCGGGATCAGCCCGGCCGCGTTCGCCCCCCTGTCACCCGTTCGGTCTTGTCCGGCGTTCATCTGATCGACGATTCGACTTTTTCAACACAGGAGAAACCCGCAATGAAGAAGCTGCTGTCCGCCGCCGTGCTCGGCGCACTCGCCGCCTCCGTCACCTTGACGGCGTCGGCGCAATCGACCGAGGACATGATCAAGTTCCGTCAATCGACCTTCTCGTTCATGAACTGGAACATGGGCAAGATCAAGGCCCAGGCGGTCGATGGCAGCGTGCCGTTCGACCAGCAGCAGGTCGCCGCCGCCGCTGGCGCGATCGCTGCCGCCGCCAATGCCGGGCTGAGCGGCTTGTTCCCGCAGGGCTCGGACCAAGGCAGCGGCTGGAAGCCCACGCGGTTGAAGTCCAGCTTTTTTGACGAGCCGGACAAGGTGCGCGAAATCGCAATGAGCTTTATCCAGGAGGCGAACAAGCTCCAGGAAGTCGCCGCCAATGGCGATCGCAGCGCGATCGCGAGCCAGTTTGGCGAAGTGGGCCGTACCTGTAAGGCCTGCCACGACAACTACCGCGCTCCCGAATAGCGCGGGCGACAGGCCTCACCAGCCCAGCGACGCCGGTGGTGGTGGCGGCGGTGCCAGCAATGCGCCGCTGCTCACCCACATGGCGAGACCAGCAATCGCCAGCGCCACCACGAAGGCAATCACGCCACCACCGCGGGTGGGCTCGGCACGGTGCGACGACACCCGCTTGCGGCCGGTGATCATCGGCCCGACCAGATCGTCCTTGCGTATCAGGGTGTAGAACAACACCGCTGCCACGTGCAGGGCGATCAGGGCGTAGATCACCCATTCCATGCGCTTGTGCCAACCGGTGAGCTGACCGCTCACGTCTGACGCCACGGCGCGGTACAGCGGACCGGTAAACGCGATGTCGTCATTGGCGAATAGCCCGGAAGTGGCCTGAAAGCCAATTACCCCGAGCAGCGCCAGCACCGACAGTGCGCCCAGCGGGTTGTGGCCGATACCCTGCCAGCGCCCCTTCAGATAGTCCAGGATCGCCGCCGGACCGCGCACAAAGGTCGTGAAGCGTGCAGTATCCGAACCGATCACCCCCCACACGATGCGAAACACGATCAGGCCGAAGATCATATGACCGAAGCGGCCGTGCCAGACCATGGCGGTACCGCCGATCTTGACGCTGACGATTGCGGCCACCACCAAACCGAACAGCAGCCAGTGGAACAATCGTAGCGGGAGGTCCCAGACCTGGATGCGCTCTGCGCTCATGATGTGCTTTCCTCTGTGGCTTGCTCTCCGGCTCCGACCCGCCTCGCCGCGATGAATTCCCCGAGAATGCGCGCGGTGTGCGATCCGGCCTGGGCGCAGGCGTGTTCCACCGGTCCCTGCGCAACAATGCGCCCACCGCCGTCGCCACCTTCCGGACCGAGGTCGATCAGCCAGTCGGCCTCGGCCATCAGGTCGAGGTCGTGCTCGATGACCAGCACCGTGTGGCCGGCGTCGGCGAGCCGGTCCAGCACCAGGATCAGCTTTTCGACGTCGGCCATGTGCAGGCCTACCGTGGGCTCGTCGAGCACGTACAGGGTGTGCTTCTCCGGCGGCAGCGGCCGCCCGCCGGTCGCGGCGCCTTCGCCGGCGCGGCCGCGCACCTTGGCGAGTTCGGTGACCAGCTTGATGCGCTGCGCCTCGCCGCCCGAAAGTGTCGGGCTCGGCTGGCCCAGGGTCAGGTAGCCCAGCCCGACATCCTGCAGCAGCTTGAGCGGATGCGCGATTGCCGGATGGGCGGCGAAGAACCCGACCGCGTCGTCAATCGGCATCGCCAGCACCTCGGCCACCGACTTGCCGCGCCATTCCACCGCCAGCGTCTCGGGGTTGAAACGCGCCCCGCCGCAGGCCTCGCAGGGCAGGCGCACGTCGGGCAGGAAGTTCATCTCCACGGTGATCCGCCCCTGGCCCTCGCACACCGGGCAGCGGCCGGCGCCGGTGTTGAAGGAAAAGCGCGAGGCATTCCAGCCGCGCGTCTTCGCATCGAAGGTTTCCGCGAAGAGCTTGCGGATCGCGTCCCAGAAGCCGACATAGGTGGCCGGGCAGGAGCGCGGCGTCTTGCCGATCGGCGTCTGGTCGACTTCCAGCACGCGGCCCACCTGCTGCCAGCCGGTCAGCTCTCGGCAACCGCTGAGCACCTCGGCCTTCGCCGCAGCCTCGGCCGGCGCAGCCTTCCTGGCCTTCGCCCGGCCGGCCGGGCTGGCATCGCCGAGCCGCCGCTTGAGGTTGGCGAGCAGCACGTCGCGCGCCAGCGTGGACTTGCCCGACCCCGACACCCCGGTGACCACGGTGAGCCGGCCCAGCGGCACGCGCGCCTCGACTTCGCGCAGGTTGTGCAGGGTGGCGCCGCGCACGACGATGGACGGATGGTCCGCCGCCACCGCCCGGCGCGGATGCAGCGGATGCACCAGCGGTGCACGCAGGCAGGCGCCGGTCGCGGACTCGGGGGCGGCGATCAGCTCCGGCAGACGGCCTTCGGCCACCACCCGACCGCCCCGCACGCCGGCGCCGGGGCCAAGATCGATGACGTGGTCAGCGCGGCGGATGGTGTCTTCGTCGTGCTCGACCACCAGCAGGGTGTTGCCGCGGTCGCGCAGCGCTTCAAGGGTGTCGAGCAGCAACCGGTTGTCGCGCGGATGCAGGCCGATGGTCGGCTCGTCGAGGATGTAGCACACCCCGCGCAGGTTGGAGCCGAGCTGCGCGGCCAGGCGGATGCGCTGTGCCTCGCCGCCCGACAGCGTCGGCGCGCCACGGTCGAGCGCGAGATAGCCCAGCCCGACCTTCTGCAGGAATTCGAGCCGGCCGCGTATCTCGGCCACGAGGTCGCGACCGATCTCCTGTTCGCGCCCGACAAGTTCGAGCGACGCAAAGAAGTCGGCACACTCATTCACCGAACGCGCCGACAGGCGGTGGATGCCGAGGTCGCGAAAACGCACCGCGCGCGCCACCCGGTTGAGCCGCGCGCCGTCGCACACCGGGCACACCGCATCCGGCCCGTTGCCGTGCTCGTCGCGTTCATCGTCCAGCCCGGCCAGATCGAGTGCGTCCGGGTCCTCCACCCGCCCGGACACCTTGGTGCCGGTGCCGTAACAGGCCAGGCACCAGCCGTGTTTGGCGTTATATGAAAACAGGCGCGGATCGGGCTCCGGGAAGCTCGTGCCGCAGCACGGGCAGGCGCGCTTGGTGGAGAAGGTCACCGGTGTGGCGCCAAGCTTGCCCAGGGGCAGCACGCGCACTACGCCCTTGCCGTGTTCGAGCGCGGTTTCAAGCTGCTCGCGCAACGGCTTTTCATGTTCGGGCCGCAGCACCAGCATGCCCACCGGCAGGTCGATGTTGTGTTCCTTGTAGCGGTCGAGACGCGGCCATTTGCGCGTCGGCAGGTATTCGCCATCCACGCGCAGCTGCTCGAATCCCTTGCCGCGCGCCCACTTGGCGAGATCGGTGTACAAGCCCTTGCGGTTGGACACGAGCGGCGCGAGCAACTCCACCGACTCGCCGGCAAAGTCGCGCAGGATTTGCGCGGCAATCGCATCAAAGCTCTGCGGCACCACCGGCACCTCGCATTCGGGGCAGTACTGGGTGCCGAGCTTCACGTAGAGCAGGCGCAGAAAGGGCTGGATCTCGGTCAGCGTGCCCACCGTACTCTTGCGCCCGCCGCGGCTGACGCGCTGCTCGATGGCGACGGTGGGCGGGATGCCGAACAGCGCGTCGACGTCGGGCCGGCTCGCCGGCTGCACGAACTGACGTGCATAGGCGTTGAGCGACTCCAGGTAGCGGCGCTGGCCCTCGCCGAACACGATGTCAAAGGCCAGCGTGGATTTGCCGGAGCCGGACAACCCGGTGATCACCGTGAAGCGGTCGCGCGGAATGCTCAGGCTGACGTTCTTGAGGTTGTGCTCGCGCGCGTGGCGAATGCCGATCACCGGTGCGGGCAGCAGGCGCGGTGCAGCGGAATCGGCCGCAACGAGCGCACCGGCCGGGCGACGCACGGCCTCGTCCAGCGCCGCGAGGTAATCGCGCATCGCCTGCCCGGTGTGCGAGGCGGCGCAGGCCATCACCGCCTGCGGCGGGCCGGCCACCACCAGTTCGCCGCCGTCCTCGCCGCCTTCCGGGCCGAGGTCGATGATCCAGTCGGCGGCGAGCAGCACGTCCAGGTTGTGCTCGATGACCACCAGCGCATGCCCGGCCGCGAGCAGCTTGTCGAAGGCCCGCAGGAGCACCGCGACGTCCTCGAAATGCAGGCCGGTGGTGGGCTCGTCGAACAGGAACAGCAGCCGCCCGCCTCCGGCCCTCTTGTCTGACTCGTCCGCCTTGCGCGACTTCTTCGCCGCGAGCCGGGCCGCCTCGGCGAGGTGGCCGGCCAGCTTGAGGCGCTGCGCCTCGCCACCGGAGAGCGTCGGCACCGGCTGGCCCAGGCGCACGTACTCCAGACCCACGTCGGCAAGCGGCGCCAGCACCGTCTGCACCTCGCGCTGGTCGGCGAAGAAGGCCAGCGCCTCGCTCACCGTCAGGTCTAGCACCTCGGCAATCGACTTGCCGCGCCACTGCAGCGCAAGGATCTCGGGGCGGTAGCGTTTGCCGTCACAATCCGGGCAGCGCAGATAGACGTCGGACAGGAACTGCATCTCGACGTGCTCGAAGCCCGAGCCAGTGCAGGTGGGGCAGCGGCCGGTGCCGGAGTTGAAGCTGAAGGTGCCGGGCGTGTAGCCGCGCGCCAGAGCCTCGGGCAGGTTGGCAAAGAGTTTGCGGATCGCGTCCCACGCGCCGATGTGGCTCACCGGGTTGGAACGCGCGCTCTTGCCGATCGGCGACTGGTCGACCATCACCACGCCGGACAGCGCCGCCAGCCCCTCGATGTGCGCAAACGCGTCGGCCGCCAGCTCGCTCGTCACCGACTGGCCGAAGTGGCGGGCGAGCGCCGGATACAGCACGTCCTGGATGAGCGTCGACTTGCCGGAACCGGAGACGCCGGACACGCACACCAGGCCGGCCAGTGGAAAGCCCACGTCGATGCCGCGCAGATTGTGCTGGCGGGCGCCGACGAGCCGCAGCATGGGCGTGTCGTCGCGCACCGGGCAGGGCTCACGGCCGGCGTCGACCCGCTTGCGGCCGGCAAGATAGGCCCCCGTGAGCGAAGCCGGGTTGGCGGCAATCTCGGCCGGCGGAGCAAAATCCACGATCTGCCCACCGCGCTCGCCAGGGCCGGGGCCGATGTCGAGCAAGCGGTCGGCGGCGAGCATGATCTGCGGGTCGTGTTCGACCACCACCAGGGTGTTGCCGGCATCGCGCAGCCGCGTCATCACCCCGAGGATGCGGTCGATGTCGCGCGGATGCAGGCCGATGGACGGCTCATCGAGTACGAACAACGTGTTCACCAGCGAGGTGCCGAGCGCGGTGGTGAGGTTGATGCGCTGCACTTCGCCACCCGACAGGGTGCGCGACTGGCGGTCGAGCGTGAGATAGGACAGGCCGACACGGTCGAGGTAATCGAGCCGGCTGCGGATCTCGCCGAGCAGCAGCTCGGTGGCTTCGTCGAGCGGCGCGGGCAGATCGAGCGCCTGCATGAAGCCCCGCACCTTGCTGATCGGCAAGGCCATCAGTTCGTGGATCGCCAGCGCGTCACGCCCCAGGCGCCACAGCAGGGCTTCGGGTTTTAGCCGCGCGCCGTGGCACGCCGGGCATTCCGTATAACTGCGGTAGCGCGACAGCAGCACCCGGATGTGCATCTTGTAGGCCTTGGTTTCCAGCCACTCGAAGAAGCGGCGCACGCCGTACCACTTGCGCGGCCACGACGATTCCCAGCTCTTCCAGGTGTCGTCGCCTTCGAGCAGCCAGTGGCGATGCTCGGGCGGTAGATCGCGCACCGGGATGTCCATCGCCACACCGTATTTCTTCGCCATTTTCGCCAGGTCATCCTGGCACTCGCGATAACTCTCGGTCTGCCAGGGTTTGACCGCCCCTTCGGCAAGCGTCTTCGACTCGTCCGGGATCACCAGCGAGAAGTCCACTCCGATCACCCGGCCGAAGCCGCGACAGGTTTCGCAGGCGCCTATCGGCGAGTTGAACGAGAACAGGCCCGGCGTCGGCTCGTTGTAGTGGATGTCGCAGTCGGCGCAGTGCAGATCGCGCGAGAAGCGCCACATCGTCTCGCCCGCATCGTGCAGGGCGTGCACGGCCATGCGGCCCTTGCCGTGCTGCATCGCCACCTCGACCGCCTCCGCCACCCGCGCCGGGTCGGCGTTGCCCAGGCGGAAGCGGTCCTGCACCACCTGCAGCACCTTGCCGTCACCGTTCGCCGCCTGCGCATGCACGCGGGTGTAGCCCTGCTGCGCGAGCAGCGCGGTAATCTCCGCCTCGCTGAAACTCGCCGGCACCGGCACCGGAAAGCTCACCACCAGGCGCGGATCGTCGGCCGCGCAGCGTTCGGCCAGGGTCCGCAGGATGCCGGCAGTGTCGTCGCGCCGGACCTCGACACCGCAACCGCGACAGTGCAGGCGCGACGCACGGGCATAGAGCAGCTTGAAGTGGTCCGCCAACTCGGTCATGGTGCCGACCGTCGAGCGCGAAGTCCGCACCGGGTTGGTCTGGTCGATCGCGATGGCGGGCGGCACGCCTTCGATGCGGTCGACCTGCGGTCTATCCTGGCGATCGAGAAACTGCCGCGCATACGGCGAGAAGGTCTCGACATAGCGGCGCTGACCCTCGGCATAGAGGGTGTCGAACACCAGCGACGACTTGCCCGAACCCGACACCCCGGTGACCACGGTGAGGGCGTTCAGCGGAATGTCCAGCGACAGATTCTTGAGATTGTTCTGACGGGCGCCAGTGATACGGATGGAGTCGGACATGGGCGTGCGGGAGCCGGTTACACTGCGAGGATCGAGAACAGATTCTATCCGTCCGGCGGCGGTTCCCCACGCCGCCGGACATGTTTGATCCGACCCGAGGCGCCCGCTCCATGAACTCGAACGCCGCGCTCCTGATCGTCGATGTCCAGCGCGGCTTCATCAATCACGCCACGGCCCACATCCCGGAACGGGTCGAAGCCTTGCAGACCGACTATCCGCTGGTCGTGGTCACACGCTTTGTGAATCCGCCGGACTCGAACTACCGCCGCTTGATCCACTGGACGCGCTTCACCCCCGGTAGTGACGACACGCTGCTCGCCTTTGGCCCGCGCGGCGACGCTGTCATTGTCGACAAACCGCGCTATACCTGTGTGACACCCGACTTCCTGGCCCTGCTCGCCCGCCATGGCATCGCCGAGGTGCACGTGTGCGGCATCAACACCGACATCTGCGTTACCAAGTGCGCGGTCGACCTGTTCGAAGCCGGGCTGCGGCCGGTGGTACTCGCCAACGCCTGCGCCAGCCACGCCGGCAACGACTATCACGAAGCCGCCCTGCGCATCCTGACGCGTTTCATCGGTCGCGAGCAGATCCGTCGCTGAATGCCACCCCGGCAGGTATGCTATGGCGCTTGACCCGATGTTGGAGTGCATGCCGATGACCCCCACCCGACACGTCTGCGTCGACACCTTGGAACACCTCGAGTCACTCTATGGCGAAGTCGCCGAAGCCTCGCTGCACAAGGAAGTCGACTACATCCATCCACACTACCGCGCCATGATCGAGGCGTCGCCGTTCATGGTGCTGGCCACCTCCGGACCAGGTGGCCTGGATGCTTCACCACGCGGCGACGCAGCAGGCTTCGTCGTCGTCGAGGACGAGAAAACCCTGTTGCTGCCCGACCGCCGTGGCAACAATCGCATTGACAGCCTGCGCAACCTGCTCAGCAACCCCCGCGTCGGACTGCTGTTCCTCATTCCCGGTCGCGGCGAAACCCTGCGGGTGAACGGCCGTGCCCGCATCGCGATCACCCCGGAACTGCTGACGCGCTTCGCGGTGGACGGCAAACCCCCGCGCAGCGTGCTGGTGATCGATGTCGAGTCGGTATATTTCCAGTGTGCCCGCGCCATCGTCCGCGCCGCTCTATGGCAGGCGGACGCGCATCCGGCGGTGGCACTGCCCAGCATCGGCACGATACTTTCAGACCTCAGCAACGCCACCATCGACGGTTCGACCTACGACCGCGCACTACCCGAGCGCATCCGCAACACGCTTTACTGAACGGGCAAAGGCAGCGCGTCACGGCCCGCATCGCGGGATCGGGGCCACGTGTGTCGGCGTTATTCTGTGTCCGCCCCACAACGCCCACTCCACGCCACATCATGCCGTTCATCTAATTGTTTTGAGTTGTTTCAAAATTCATTTATGATCATGCCTTTTACATCATCAAAACCAGGAAGCATTGATCATGAACCGACCCCTGATCGCCCACACCCCCCTCGGTCGCGCCCTGTGGGCGGTGAGCGTGGAAGGCGAGGAGGCGATGAGTGCGCTCTACGAATTCCGGGTGGGCTTGAAGGCGGACACCCCGGACGTGGACTGCCAGGCCTTGATCGGCGAGCCGTGCGCGGTCGAACTGGAAGGGCACAAGGGGATCA
>JBKBMG010000004.1:0-149986 GCA_046295975.1 Rhodocyclaceae bacterium | reverse complement strand
GGTGCGCCGCCTGGCTGCGTTGCGCCTCCTTGCAGGGAACAACCATGCCGCGTCGTCGCGCCTTGCCAGACGACGCCCCAGACGCACACTCGGACACGTCCAACTGAGGTTTCTAGGTTCAAGCCGGTCATCCCATGCTGTCTCGACCGGTGAACAAAGCCCACCGGCGCCCGGGTGCTCAATCTTCGGGCGTCCGCATCAACCGCAGCATGATCAGCAGCCCCAGCACGACGTTTGTCAGCGCGAACACGGCCACCACCAAGCGCGCGGCAGCAACCAGTTCGACGTTGTGCACAACCCAGGCCCCCACCCACGAAACCAGTTTTACAACCACCCACAACCACAACTTGGGGTGGCGCGGCTGCCACAGCCGCGCAAGACGCAGCCCCATCATCCTGGATTCCTCGATTGCACGGTTCGTCTGACTGTCATCGAAACTGCCTCACTTTTCATTCCACGCCGCGGAAGAACACCGACTCTTGTCGCTGGCCGGCGAACCTACCAAAAGGTCAGCTACAATTCTGCGACTGCCCCATGGGCGTCCCAAGCACATCGAGAATCGAATGAGTCCGCACGTAGAACTTAACATCGCTTACGCCCCGCTTGTCCGCCGTATCGAAGAAGAAGCCACGATCATCGGCGATCAAATCCTGAAGATCGACCATTTTTTGAACCATCGCATCGAGCCGGCCTTCATCGTGGAAATGGGACGTGAACTCGCGCGCCGCCTGTCGGCCTTCCAGCCCACGCTCATCCTCACTGCCGAGGCCAGCGGCATCGCGCCCGGGCTGGTGGTCGCCCAGGCGCTCAACGTCCCCCTGGTGTTCGCCAAGAAGTACTCACCCCAGGTCGAATCCCCCGCGCTGTCACGCATCATCCCGTCGCCGACCAAAGGCGGCGAAACCAAGCTGGTGATCTCGCAGCGTTTTCTCCCCGCGGGTAGCCGCGTGGTGATTGTCGACGACTTCCTCTCCAACGGCCGGACCGCGGTCGCTCTGGTGGAGATGGCGCGCGAGGCGGACTGCGAGGTGCTCGGTGCCGGTTTCATCGTCGAGAAACGCTTCAAGCAGGGCCACACCGCCATCGAAGCACTCGGCGTACCGGTCGCCACCCTCGCCCAGGTCGAGCGCCTGGAAAACGGGCGCGCGATCATCAACCAGCCCCAACCCTGACGCCCCACATCCGGAACGCGCAACGATGAACGAGTTCGACCATCTTCTCAAGCAGCTCGGCCAGCAGATCGAGACCGAGATCCAGGAAGGACGGCTCAACTTTCCGACCGCGTTCGACGTTTCGGTGCGGGTCAAAAAGCTCGCCGACAATCCCGACACCACCATGGACGAATTGGCCCGGGTGGTGATGGCCGAGCCAGTCCTGAGCGCCAAGGCGGTGCGCATGGCCAACGCGGTCATGCTCAACCCGTACGGTCCCAAGGTCACCAACGTGCGCGACGCCCTCGTGCGCATCGGCCTCACCGCGCTGCGCTGCCTGGCATTCGCCGTGGCCGCGGAACAGCTCGCACGCGACAACCGCTCGCCGAAGCTGCGCATGCTCGCCTCCGGACTATGGCTGCAAACCATGGACGGCGCCTGCTGGGCGCACGCCATCGCCCACCGCAGCCGTGCCGCCAAGGCTGACACGGCCTTCTTCGCTGCGATGATGAAGAACATCGGCCAGTTCTTCGTGCTGGCACGCGCGTCGATGTTCCCGGGTGTGGATGGGAACATCGAGGAATTCGCGCGTTTCGTGCTTCGCTGGCACAAGCCGATCCGCCGTTCGCTGATCGAGAGCTTCGACCTGCCGGACGACATCGAACTGGTGGTCAACGACGACGAAGCGCGAGCCCCGATCTATCCGCAGGACCTCGCCGACGTGCTGGCAATGGCCGAAAGCGTGTGCGCCACACCCAATCCGTTCGACCGGGTGCTCGCCAGGCAGGCCCCCAAGGACGCCGCCGCCGAACCCGCCCCCCTGCCCGAGGACGTCGAGCAACTCGCCGACAACGTGCGCGAACTGCACGACGCACTGCTGGCATCGCTCGGCAACTGAGGCGGACGACTACCGACATCCCAACCTGCGGGTTGAGCGGTCGGTAGTCGTCCGCGGCATCGCCGAAACTGAAGCCGTTTTCTCAGGCAAATCGATCGACCGCCTGCACCAGCCGTCCGACTATACTCCCACGTAACAGCCAAAAGCGTCAGCTTGCGGCTGCCAAGCATTCCAGGCGATCGAAGCAATTCCGAGTGCATGACAAGCCGAGCACAGGGAGTTCGAGTGCGGGATTGGTCGGCAACGAGGCTTGGACTGAACGCGCGAGCGTGACAGATCTACGCCACGGCAGGCGTACTTGGGGCTCGTCCCCCGAGGAGACGTAACGGCAATGGAATCGGATTTCAAGGAACATCCAAGACGCCTGGCGCCGGACGACTTCTGGGGCCAGGTCAAGCGCACGGTCAACGGCAAGGCGGTGGCCCAGGACCAGATCGACCTGATCGTCGCGGCGATCCGCGACGCCCTGGCGCTGGACGCATCGCAAACCCTGCTCGACCTGGCCTGCGGAAACGGGGCGCTCTCGAGCTACTTCTTCGAGGACTGCGACCGATTCCTGGGTGTGGACTTCTCCGAACCGCTGATCGCAGTCGCCCGCCGCTACTTCGAACGACCCGGCCGCCGCTTCCTGCTGGCCGACATCGTTGCCTACGTGGCGGCCGAGCCGGCGCCGGAGGCCTTTACGCGTGCACTGTGCTACGGCAGCTTCGCCTATCTGCCGGAGTCTGGGGCACGGACGTTGTTGCGGACCCTGCATGATCGCTTCACCGGGGTGGACCGGATCTTCATTGGTAACCTGCCGGACCTGGATCGGCATGACGCGTTCTACACCGACGGCCTGGACCACTCCGCGGAACTGCACGACCCGGAATCCAGGATCGGCATCTGGCGCAGCGCGGAGACATTCGGCGCGCTCGGCCGGGACTGCGGCTGGGAGGTGGAGATCAGGCACATGCCCGCCAGCTTCTACGCCGCCCACTACCGCTACGACGCCCTGCTGTGGAGGCGGGAATGAGCGCGCGAGCGCCCAAGCGGTCGATCCAGGACCTGGCCATGGCCGGCGCCGAACCGCTGTTCGCCCGCCCGCGCTCCACCTCCAGCCTGGTGCGTCCCGACTTCGAACGTTTCCTGGCCTACTCGCGCAAGTTCCACCAGGCCCACCAGTTCACCAACAACGGGCCCCTGGTGCGGGAGCTGGAAGCGCGCCTGGCCACCTTCCACGGCACTGCACACTGCGTGAGCTTCTGCAGCGGCTTCTGGGCCCTGGTGCTGGCCATCCGCTGTCTGGCCCTGCCCGGACGGCGGGAGGTCATCATGCCGTCCCTGACCTACCGCCGGATGGCCGATGTGGCCTCATGGGCCGGGCTGGTCCCCCGCTTCTGCGAGGTGGACGCCGACAGCCTGGGTATGACTCCGGCCTTGGTGGAGCCGCTGCTGAACGAGGACACCGCGCTGATCCTGGGGGTACACCCCATCGTCAACTGCTTCGATGCACCGGGAATGGAGGCACTGGCCCGCGCCCGCGGCGTTCCGCTGCTGATCGATGCGGTGGAGTCGGTCCGCGAGACCATCGGCGGACGCCGGGTCGGCGGATTCGGCCGCGCCGAGGTCTTCTCCCTCCACGCCAGCAAGCTGCTCAATGGTTTCGAGGGCGGATATCTGACCACCGACGATGCCGAGTTGGCCGGACGCCTGGCGCTGATCCGGGGATTCGGCTTCCAGGGCCCGGACGAGGTAGTGGAGCTGGGCATGAACGCCAAACTCAACGAGATCCACGCGGCCATGGCGCTGGCGGGTCTGGACCAGCTGGAAGAGCAGATCGAGCGCAATCGCGCGCTCTACCTCGCCTACCGCGAAGCCCTCGCCGCGATTCCCGGCCTGCGTCTGGTCGCCTTCGACCAGAGCGAGGCCTGCGGCTACAAGAACATTCTGGTGGAACTGCTCGACGACTGGCCGCTGGATCGGGCCCGTACGCTGTCCCTGCTCAATGCCGAGAACGTGCTGGCCCGGGCCTACTATGCCCCGCCACTGCACCAAAGACCTTACGCTTATCCGGTAATCGCCGGGCCACTTCCGGTGACCGAGCGCCTGGGAGAGCGCTTTCTCCTGCTCCCCTGCGGCCACTTCGTCGATGCGCAGGATGTCGCGGCGATCGCTACACTGCTCCACTTCCTGCACACCCACGCTGACGGCCTGGAAGGACTGCCGAAATGAGCGCCCGCCCGCCCCTGGCCCTGCTCGGCGCGCCCCCGGCATTCGAGCACCCTCTGCCGGTCGGCCAGCTCAATTTTCCTGACTGGGACGCCTATGTTGAGGCGATGCGGGGTATCTTCGAGCGCCAGTACTACACAAACCAGGGCCCCCTGGTTCAGACGCTGGAATCCACCCTGCAGGCGCGACTGGACATACCCCACGTCATCGCCGTCACCAACGCGACGATTGGCCTGATCATGGCGGCCGAGGCCCTGCAGCTGCGCGGCCGGGTGCTCACGCCGGCCTTCTCCTTCGTGGCCACCGCGCAATCGCTGAGCTTGGCAGGGCTGGAGCCGCGCTTCTGCGATGTGGACCCGGCCAGCCACCACCTTTGCCCCGAGGCGGTGGAGGCCGCGCTGGAGGAGCCGGAGGTTTCGGCAATCCTCGCCGTCAACCTTTGGGGTGATTTCGCCGACGTGCCACGCCTGCGCGCCCTGGCGCGGCGTCGCCGCATCCCGCTCTATCTGGACTCCGCGCACGCATTCGGCTGTGTCAGTGAAGAAGGACCGGCCGGAACGCTCGGGGAGGTGGAGGTGTTCTCCTTCCATGCGACCAAGGTGCTGGGCGCCACCGAGGGCGGCTGCATTTGCACCGCCGACGACACCCTGGCCGCCCGTCTGCGCAACATCCGCAGCAGCTACGGCGCCGGCCCCCCAGTCCCGGTCGCGCGGACGGCGAACGGGCGGATGTCGGAGGCCCAGGCGGCCATCGCACTGCTCGAACTGGAACGCCTTCCGGCAATCATCGAGCGCAACCACCAGCTGCTGGCTGCCTATCGCACCGGTCTTGAGGGTCTGCCCGGCCTGCACCTGCGCACCCCGCAACGGGCAGTTCGGAGCAATGGCCAGTACGCGGTCTGCGAGATCGACGCGGCGGCCTTCGGGCTGGACCGGGACGCCCTCCAGGCCGTCCTCAGGGCCGAAAACGTGCTCGCCCGACGCTACTTCCACCCCGGCATCCATCGCCTGCCGCCCTACCGCGACGGGGTACTCCCGCCCGGTGGCCTGCCGCACACCGACGCCCTGTGCAACAGGCTGCTGCAGCTTCCGGTGGGACAGCGCGTGGACACTGCGGACGTGGAGCGGATCTGCGATCTGATCCGACTTGCGCACACCCACGCCGACGCGGTGTCGAGCGCCATGGAGGCCGCGCGGTGAGACTGGGGGTGATGCAGCCCTACGTCTTTCCCTACATCGGCTATTACGAGCTGATGGCCAAGGTTGACCGCTGGGTCGCATTTGATACCGTGCAATACAACCGACGGAGCTGGATGAACCGCAACCGCATCCTGCACCCAACAGACGGCTGGCAGTATTTCTGCATCCCCGTGCAAAGAATGCCCCATGGAACAGCGCTGTCTGCGATACGCCTTGCCGCGCGCAACGACGCCGAACACAAGCTGCTTGGGCAACTCCAGCACTACCGCCGTCATGCGCCGCATTTCCGAAACGTGACGGATCTTGTACGTGATGTCTTCTCGCGCCCGGACACCGATACGCTGGTAGGACTCAACCTGGCAAGTTTGGCCGCAGTCGCGGAACGGGTTGGCATTTCCTTCGCACCTGAGCGATGGTCGCAGTTCGATTTCGCCTTCGACGAAGTAGAGCATGCCGGCCAATGGGCACTACGCATCGCCGCGCATCTAGGCGCGGACGCTTACCTCAACCCACCTGGTGGGCAGCACATTTTTCACCTCGACGAGTGGACCGCAGCTGGTATCAAACTCGATTTCACTGCGATGAATGACCTCCGCTACGACTGTGGGCCCTATGTCTTCGAACCCAACCTCTCGATTCTGGACGTGCTGATGTGGTGTAGCGCGGACGACATCGGAGCCTACTTGCGCAATCTGAGATCTGAAGCCTCCCGCCATGATCGATACTGAACTCATCAATCCGCCTCACCCCGGCAAACTTGACTTGATCGAACAGTTTGCGAGCCACGTCACCGGACCGTGGCGCTTCATCGACATCGAAGGCGTCGGGGACATGGACGGCGGCTGCGCCTTCCATGCGCTCACCCAGCCGGGTTGCATGTCGGGTACCGCAGTTGATACCCGGTCGACACCGACCTTTCTTGAGGCACTCGCTGCTGAACCGCGCCTGACCTATGTTGATGCCAATTTCCGTGACGCCGAAGTCATCGTTGGCCTGCCCCCCTTCAATGTCGTCTTCCTGTTTGACATCCTGCTCCACCAAGTCCGACCAAACTGGAACGAAGTCCTGAGCATGTACGCTTCACGTGCCTCGCACATCCTGATCTTCAACCCGCAGTACTCCGGAGATCACACGATCAGATTGCTCGACCAGCAACATCCTGCGTGTGAGCGCACGTCGCGCGACGTACATCACATCTGCCAATGGGGTATTACCAACGATGATCTGATCGCAACAATGGCGGTGCTGGGCTTCGAACTGGTGTTCAACCGAAACTGGGGACAGGGCCCTGATCTCGAGCTTTTCGAGAACCAGGCTTTCATCTTCTCCCGTGCAGCTTCTCGCCCGAATTCCCCGATCGAAATCAGACAGGGTACGGAAAACCCGATCGCCAAGGCGCAAGAGTATGGCCAGATCATGCTTCCCGACCATCTGTCGGCACTGGGGGTCGTTGAGGACGATGGCACACTCGTGAACAGAGACAGGGGTGAGCGGCTTCGCCTTTTACGCAGTCTCCGACGCGTTCTCCAGCACGGCAGCAAGCTACGCATCAAGGCGGTAGACGACGTCGCCCGCACCGAACTCATCGATGACGCTCGCTATGCTGGCTTCACCAATGTCATCAATGAGGCCGACTTTGTGACACTGCGCCTCCCCGACCGCAGCTTGACGGATTGCGAAGTGCCGCTGGTGACAATCGCAATTCCTGCCTTTAAAGCTGAGCACTTTGCCACATGCCTCGAAAGCGCTCTTGCGCAAACCTACCCCCGACTACAGATCCTGGTCTGCGACGACAGTGCCGACGATGAGCTAAGGCAGATTGCAGACCGGCATATCGCAGCCGGTCGTGTCGAATGGATCTCGAATCCGGCCAATATTGGTGGTCTGGCCAACACCATTCAGTGCCTGGAACGGGCGCGCGGCGAGTTCATCAAGTTTCTTTGCGATGACGACGTACTCGAACCGTCCTGCGTTGAGACTATGGTAGCCGCCTTCCGGCGCGATCCGGACGTCACCCTGGTGTTTTCGCGACGACAACGTATCGACGGACAAGGACAGCCGCTGCCAGATGACCACCATACCGAAGCAATTGCAGAGCATGACTGCGTGTTCCGTGGAGAGGCGCTCGCAGGAGCCGTAATCGCGCTCCAGGCAAATTTCATCGGCGAGCCGACCACTGTGCTGTTCCGCAAGGCCGATCTCGCCTGGATACGTCCGCATTACGCTGCCTTCGACGGTCACGACGACATCCGCGTGGTTTGCGATATCGCCGCTTGGCATAATCTGCTTTCCCAGGGAGAAGCCGTCTACATCGCCCGCCCGCTCAGCCGCTTCCGTATCCATGCCGATCAAGGACAGCAGCGCCCCGAGATACGCAAACTCATCCCCGCCTCTTGGTCCAAGTTGGAACGTGGCTCACGCTCCCTGGGATTTGCGCAACAGCCACACCCTCCCGTCCCTCACCGCGAACCTGGAGAGCGTGCATGGAAAATAGACCTTGCGTTACCGCTCAACCGCAGGCTTGCTGCCCGCGCCAAAGGGGCCACGGTCGCGGTCGAGCCACTTGCCGAAACCGTGATTCGGCTCGTAGACGAAGCACTTACGCCCCCCCCGTCAGTGTCCCGGCATCCAGATCCAGCTTCGCCCGCCGACCGCCAGCGGTACAAAGCTGCGATAGACCTGAGGGCGACAGGCAATGAAGTTGCCGGTATCGAGGCTCTGATCGAGCTCGCAGCCAGTGGGTCTCCGCTCTGGGAGGTCTATGCCGACCTCGCCGAAACAGCACTTGAGCATAACGACCAGCCGGCCGCGATGGATCTGATGCAGGCCGCGGCTACGCGCGCACCGAATGAAGCCCGCGCGGTTCTGGGTGCAGCAATGCTTCAGTTCAGCACTGGAAATTTTGAAACCGCATTGAGCACCCTCAGCCCTTTCCTGCGCCTGCACCCGAATGACACTGAAGCACTGACTCTGGTGCGCGACATTCTCAGTGCCATGCCTGAGTTGTCGGCAATCACCTGGGCACGCCTGGTTGCCGACCTGCGGCACGAAGCCGCAACACTTCGCACCACACTCAGTCGTCACGACGAGACCATGCAAACCCTGCGTGCCACCGCCAGTGCTGCGCTTACAACCTCCAACACCTTCAGACAGAAAGTCGATGCTCCCACCGACGTGGCAGTGGCAAACGAGCGCCAAGAAGAAAAAATACTGCAACCATCCCCGGGGTGGGTGGTTGCACGACATCTATCTCGGACCTTCTGCCCAGTTTGTGGAGCGGCGGATGGCGGGTTCCGGCCCTTACCGGACCATTATCGAAAGCATGCCGAAGAGCATGGATTCAAATACTTCGGGCGCGGAGAGATGACCGCTCATGAAACCTACTTTTGCGCGCAATGCGGCGCCTCCGACCGGGAGCGCTTATACGCTTACTGGGTGTCGTCGGCTCTCTGCAGTGGCGATTTGAAACGAGATTCCAAGGTTATCCATTTTGCACCGGAACCGGGCTTCTCGCGATGGATGAGAACCATCGGGTTCTCAGATTATCAGACGGCCGACATTGCCATGCCTGATGTTGATCACCAGGTTGACTTGATGAAGCTTCCTTTTGCGAGCGATAGCATCGATTTCTTTGTTTGCAGTCATGTTCTGGAGCACGTAATTGATGACGCAACAGCGCTTGCCGAGCTCTTCAGGATTCTCAAGCCAGGCAGCATGTCATTGTTGATGGTCCCCATCATCTGTGGGCTGGACGAGATCGACGAGGATGTCACTGAGCAGCGAGAGTCCGAGCGCTGGCGTCGCTTTGGTCAAGATGATCACCTGCGGCTTTACAATCGTGAGGCCTTCATATCGCGTGTACTCGCAGCGGGATTCAACATTCGTTTGCTTGATATCACCTATTTTGGAGGCGCCACTTTCCAATCACTCGGCCTGAAGAGCGAGAGTGTGCTTTACGTTGTTGCAAAACCTGATATTAGAGACAATGACGAGTACACGACACGCTTCTTACTCTGCTGACCTGACTGGAGACACGTGAATGAGCGAAGCCATCGATCGAGGCGGCAGCCCTTTCCAAACTGACCGCGAGCACCTCGAGCGAATCGCGCAAGCTCATGCCGCGTTGGCACGGGACAATACCGTAGAGGCGTTCGAGATTCTGCGCGATCTGGTCGATCAAGACACGCAACTCTGGCAGGCATACCATGGGCTGGCGGGGATCGCACTCACCCAGGGCGACCTCGAGACGGCGTGCGATCTGCTCAGCGCCGCGAACTCAAAACCGGGCGCCCCCAACCACGTGGCGAGACAACTCGCCAGCTTGATCGCTGCCGCTGGTGATACGGCGGCGGCGCTTGCGACGCTGAGTCCCCTTATCCGCGCAGATCCGGCGGATGCCGACGTCCTCGCACAGGTCCGTGAGATCATCAGCGCGGCACCAAACGTTTCACCGGTCGCCTGGGCGCGCCTGATTGCGGACCTTCGTGCGCCCACCCAAGAGCACCTGGATCAGATCTCAAGGCTGGATGCGTGCGAGAAGGAAAACGCCAAGCTGGTTGCGGAGAACCGGCGACTTCTGGCGATCATCGACAGTCTCCGGTCCGAATTGAATCTGCCGCGCGTGGCGCGATGGAGCTCCCGTGACACGGACGCCTGGACGACGATAAACCAACTGGATGATAGAGCCTGGCTTTCCGCACTTGTCGGCAGCGTGGATGTTCCCAGCTATCAAGGTTTTCCCATGGCTGGATTTCCATCCGAGCAACTGCAGGTTGGCATGATTGGATCGAGCAACGAGGCAGCGCTCAGAGAAGGCTTCAACTTCTATGCGGCAGTGCGCGACATCGTATGCGGTCGCAATCTTCAGGCGTGGGATGGCGAAGGAAAGCTGCTGGATTTCGGCACGGGCTGGGGCCGATACGCGCGCATCTTCATGAAGGACTTCCGCCCGGAGAACGTTTTTGGCGTCGATGTCGACCCCAGCTGCGTCAAGGTTTGTCGCGAGATCTTTCCGTACGCCCAGTTCGATACCGTGCCGGCACTACCGCCGACTACCATTGAATCCGGTTTCTTCGACCTGATCATCGCGTATTCGGTCTTCTCCCATCTGGCCGAACATGCTGCGAACGCCTGGATCCGCGAGTTTGAGCGTATTCTCAGGCCTGGCGGAATGGTTGCGATCACCACCCAGGGACGAAGCCTGTTGCAAGTCTGCGAGCGGATCCGCAAGGAACAGCGTTTCGACCATTTCTGGCACAGGAAGCTCGCGAGTTCCTTCATCGACCGAGCGGCGTGCGAAGCGGCATACGACCGAGGCGAATTCCTTTACTCCGCGACGGGTGGAGGCGATGCACGGCCCTCGGAGTTCTACGGCGAGGCCCTTATTCCGCGCGGCTTCGTCGAGCGGCACTGGTGCGATGCGTTCGAACTGATCGAATTCATCGATGACAGGGCTTATCTCCCTCAGGCCCTGATCGTACTGCGCAAGCGCGATCAGGCGGCCTGAAGAACGTGCTCCGCAGGTTCCTTCGAGGAGCGACGGCCTGCGACCAGGCGCCGGCGATGCCAGCTCGGACCACGATCCGGTCATACCCCTTTATGGCGAGAAAATGACGAATTCCGCAAGTGTCCCTGGCAGTAACCTGACCGCGCGAGAAGATGCTTCCCGCAAATTGATCATCTACTGCCATGACCACGACGAGAGCGCACTGAAGCATCACGCCAGTTCGCTTCGTGCCCTCGCGCTGTCGATTGAAATCGTTCCGCTGGCGGGCATTGCCCCGGGACACTCATCTAATCCGATCGATTCGGTCGAGCGTACTGCCGCATCAGACGGCGTCGGCTTCGCAAAGGCACTTATGTCGCTGCATCAACTGCGACACGATGCGATGCGCCCGGGCCACCACCTCATCGCGTTTGTGTTGACGCCTCGTCGTAGTCCATCGGCAGCCGACGCCTACCAGATCAAGCGGCAACTCGACGAGATGTTTGTCCCAGCGATGATCGAAGCCGCCTACGCAGCGTTCGCGGACACACCCGACCTTGGCGTCGCTCTCCCGCTTGGCGTATCGCGAATCCCGCTGAGCGAACGAAAAGAAAGTGACCTTATCCCGAGGATCGCCGGAAAAATCGGCATCAAGCTGGAACACTTCAGGGAGAGTCTGTACTTCCCCGTACCGCTGTTCTTCATGCGCGCGTCACTGGTCAGCGCACTGCTCGCGCATGTACGCGCAACGAACGAACACCCCGACAACGGCTATTCGGCCGCGCTCGATCTCGGCTTTCATGCACTGACCCGTGCTCTGGGATTCTCCGCCCGGGAACTCGTACCGACACCGTTGCAGGCACCAGGGGAGTCTTACCTGGCGTATCTCTCGGCACGATCGATGTCCGGCCGTCCTCGCCCCCGACACCCCGAGTATTACGCGCCCACCAGCCGTTCCCGCGTCAACACGGTGACGGGGCTGAAGTACGTTGCCTACTATCTCCCACAGTTCCATTCCATCCCCGAAAACGATCGTTGGTGGGGAGCAGGTTTCACTGAATGGGCTAACGTCACCCAGGCCGTACCCCGCTTCATCGGACATCATCAGCCCCGGCTACCGGAGGGTCAGGGCTTTTACGATCTAAGTGCCCCCAACACCCTGCGCCGGCAGATCGCCATGGCGCGCCGATTTGGCATCCAGGGGTTCTGCTTTTACTTCTACTGGTTCAACGGCAAGACCCTGCTCGAACAACCGTTGCAGGCATTTCTTGCAGACAAGGAACTCGACTTCCCCTTCTGCCTGTGCTGGGCGAACGAAAACTGGACGCGGCGCTGGGATGGGCAGGAACAGGAGGTGCTGATCGAGCAATCCCATTCCGCGCGTGACGACCTCCATTTCATCGCGCACATTGCCGCCTACCTGAAGGATCCCCGCTATATCCGGGTGGACGGCAAACCCCTGCTGCTGGTCTATCGCGCCTCGCTGCTGGACAAGCCTCGTGAGACGGTGGCGCGATGGCGCAAATGGTGCAGGGACAACGGCGTGGGCGATATCTACGTCGCCGCCGTACTGTCTTTCGACATCAGCGATCCGCGACCTTTCGGATTCGACGCAGGCGTGGAATTTCCGCCGCATCAGCTACGCCAACTCCCCCCCATCAATCGACAGCTGGCCATGCTTGACGCCCGGTTTTCCGGTGAGATCCTGGACTATCGAGAAACCGTGCTGATGTCGGCGCTGGAGAAATACACCGCCGATGCGTCGCCGGACTTTCCTCTGATCCGCGGCGTGATGACCGGTTGGGACAACGACGCTCGACGCAAGGGCAAAGGCCGGGTGTTTCACCACGCCTCCCCTTCGGCCTATGCCAACTGGCTTCGTCTGGCGAGTTCGGCGACGCTTCGACACAACCCGCCGGACCTGCAGTTCGTTTTCATCAACGCCTGGAACGAATGGGCCGAGGGGGCGCATCTCGAGCCGGATCGGTACTTCGGCCACGCCTACCTCGCAGCAACCGCTGACACACTCAGGCTGTTCTCCGGGGAGGGCAATATCCCGATCTCTCCAGCGGGAACCAGTTCGGCCGCGCTTCATTACCTTCCCCCAGGGGTACGTCCCAAATGGGACGCACCGGCACTTGCGCTGGCACGCAAGTATCTCGATGCGTCCCGTGGCCCGCGCTTCACCGTCGTGCTGATTGTCGAGCAAGCGATCTCGCCCGCACTCCTCGACACGCTGACTGCCCTCGCCGAGCAAAGCTATCGCCGCTTCTCGCTGCACGTGATCACCACCGATGCCGCACCGGTCGCGAAATGGTTCGATCACAACGACATTCAGACAAGCCAGCAGTACTCGGTCGATCCATACGCCGCGCTGAATGCACTCGCTGCCGATATCGGCGAAACATGGCTGGTGTTGCTGCGCCCAGGTGACCGACTGCTGCCTCATGCCCTGTTGAGCGTGGCGGCACGTATCGCCGGCTCAGACAATGGCCGCGCGCTTGTCGCTGATGAACTTCAGCATCCTGGGCAGACCGAGCGCAGCGAGCTCGTGCTTTGCCCACCGATTAACTCAAGGGAACTGAGACATCGAAGAATGGCCTGTGGGCTGCTGGCAACGCGCGCAGACGCCTTGGTCAGCCAGGGCGGTCTTGATCCGGCAATGTTCGGCGCAATGGAATCCGATTATCTGCTGCGGCTCGTCGAGCGCGCCGGTGAGCATGCCCTGCTCCACCACCCGGAGGTTGTGATCTGGCGCAATACCGACACACATCCTGACCTCCGACTCGACGCCGAGCAGGCACTGCCAGCGCTGACACAAGCCGTTCTCAAGCATCTGCAACGATGCGCGACCGACGCCGACGTCGTCCCCGCAGACGCCGCAGGCTCGCTGCATGTCGTGCAGCGGCGCTCAAGCTCGCCCCTGGTGAGCATCATCGTGCCGACGCACAATCAGCCGCAGGTCCTGCAGCGCTGCATCGATTCGATCTTCGCAAACACGGCCTATCCCTCGTTCGAAGTCATCGTGGTCGATCATGACAACGATGACGACACTGCATGTGCATTCCTTTCCGGACTGTCCGCTATCGATCCCCGCCGGATCAGGGTGACCCGTATCGAGGCTCCCTTCAATTACGCACAGCTCAACAATGCCGGTGCCCAGGTCGCACGCGGCGAGCTCCTGCTCTTCCTCAACGACGACACCGCAGCGCTGCACCCGGAGTGGCTGGACGCCTTGGTGGACGAAACCTGCGATCCCGGCGTCGCCGTGGTCGGAGCCAGACTCGTGTTCCCCGACGGGCGGCTTCAACACGCAGGTATCGCGCTCGGCATGTCGGGCATGGCCGACTTTCCGTTCCAGGGACATGCGCTTGACGCCCCTGGACCGGGCGGATGCCTGTCCTACGTCCGCCAGGTATCGGCGGTGAGCGGCGCTTGCATGCTCGTCCGGCGCTCGGATTTCGAGCAGGTATCGGGCATGGACGAAGCGCTTGCCGTCGGCTTCGCCGATGTGGACCTGTGCCTGCGACTTGCTTCGCTGGGCAAAAGGACACTCTGGACACCACGCGCCACCCTCATGCACGAAGCCGGACTATCGCTGCGCCAGGCCGCGCAGGACGGTGCGCGTGCAAGCACCCTGCAGGCCGGTTTCGAAGGTGCCCGCCAGACGCTCTTGACCCGGTGGCACAAGTCGTTGGCGAATGATCCGCACGTGAACCCGAATCGTTCGCTCGTATCGCGGCAACTCGACGCCCAAGCCGATCCCGTTCTCGCGCGTGATGTTGTCCATTGGCAGGCCGTTCCCAACGTGCTCGCCTTGCCCGCGGACGACAGCGGTTCCGGTGAGTACCGTGTCGCCATGCCGGCACGGATCGCGCACGAGGCGGGCGTGATCCGTGCGCGACAGGCAGGAGGTTACCCGCTGCCCATTCTGATCGAGAAGCTGGGCATCGACACCCTTCACACCCAGCGCCAGGTGGATGACGCACAGCTCGAAACGCTCGCGCAAATCCGCGCCGTCCTGGATCTGCGCATCGTCATGGATTTCGACGACCTGCTTACCGCAGTGCCCAAGAACAGTTTCCATTCCCGCGACGTCTGGCCGGACATCGAGCGACGAATGCGCGCCGCATGCTCGTTGAGCGACACCATCACGGCGTCGACCGAACCACTCGCGGACGAACTGCGCAAATATCACGGCGATGTTCGTTGCATCCCGAACACGGTCGACCTGGCAGTCTGGCAAGCAGCGCTCGCCGAGGCTGCGCCGCGCCAGCGCCGCGACGCACGCTTGCGCGTCGGATGGGCCGGCGGCATCAGCCATGCGCCCGATCTGAAAATCATCGAGGATGTCGTGCGAACCCTTGCCGACGAAGTCGACTGGGTGTTCCTGGGCATGACCCTCGACACCCTCCGCCCGTATCTGACCGAGTTCCATCGGGGGGTCCCGATGCGCGACTACCCGTTGAAGCTGGCCGAACTCGATCTCGATCTGGCCATCGCGCCCCTTGAGCAAAACCGCTTCAACGAGTGCAAGAGCAACCTGCGACTGCTGGAGTACGGCATCCTCGGCATCCCCGTGGTCGCAAGCGACAGCCTTGCCTACCGCTGTGGCCTACCCGTTACCCGCGTGCGCAATCATGCGACCGAATGGATTCGAGCAATACGCGAACGCATCGGCGAGCCTGACGCCATGAAGCGCGACGGCGCGGCGCTTCGGGCCGCCGTCGTGGCCGACTGGCACTCCGGAACAACCATCGAACGCTGGCGCTCCGCCTGGGGATGACGCGCGGCAGTATGCGGCGACGGCGCCCATACGCCACACCCAAACAATCAAACCCACGACGGAACCGCCAACGGAAAAGGCCGCTCCGTTCGCCCGAGCCCGTAGAAGAGTGCTTTCGGCAAAGCCTTTGACCGGGCTTAGCCTGGCCCCGGCCGGAAGGCACTGACACGCTGGGCGAGCGGGCACGGCACCCAGGACGTCACCTCACCGAAGACACCTTGAAGGCGTGAATGCGGCGCGCCCCGCTGCGCCTTCGCGCCCATCGCGCCGGGCACATGCAAACGGGCCGGCAACTTTGAAACACCGGTCAATCATTGCCGCTGTCGGCCGGCAGAAGCGCACTTCGTTGCCGGTGCCGGCAAAAAATGCCTCCAACGACACCGAGAAAACTCATAACAAATTGTTTATTATAGTTTTTCATGCCTGGCACGCATCTCGCTTAATGGAGCTCGAAGGCTCGGAGGTCGGCAGTCAGCCGGACCCCGTCCAGCCGATCCGGGCAACCTCCGATCTCGAACCAAGGAGATGCAAACATGGCACAAATCATCAACACAAACGTTGCCTCTCTGAACGCGCAACGCAATCTGAACGTTTCTTCAGGCTCGTTGGCCACCTCGCTGCAACGACTGTCGTCCGGACTTCGCATCAACAGCGCGAAGGACGACGCCGCCGGCCTGGCCATCTCCGAACGGTTCACCGCGCAGATCCGCGGGCTTGATCAAGCCCGCCGGAACGCCAACGACGGCATCTCCCTCGCGCAAACCAGTGAAGCTGCCTTGCAATCGTCGGGCGACATTCTGCAGCGCATCCGCGAACTCGCGATTCAGTCGGCCAACGCCACCAACTCGGCTGGGGACCGCGCGGCCTTGAACGCCGAAGTGCAGCAACTCACCCAGGAGTTGCAACGCATCGCCACCAACACCGAGTTCAATGGTCAGAAGCTGCTTGACGGGTCATTCACATCGGCGCAATTCCAGGTCGGCGCCAATGCCTTCCAGACGATCACGGCAACGTCCGGCAACTTCCAGACGGACGCCTACGGGAACTTCCGGATCGGTGGCTTGGCGACAACCGCCAATACCCCCACGGGCATCGGCGACCTTGTCGTCGGGAGCGTTCCCGCTGCCCAACTGACCACGGCAAACGCTGTCATCTCCCGCATCGCTGGAGACACCATCACGCTCTCCAGCAGTCTCGGCAGCAAGGACATCACCTATGCGGCCGGTTCGAGCGCCGAGTCCATTGCGGCAAAGATCAACCAGGCCGAAACCGGAGTGCGTGCGTCCGCCCTGACGTCCTTCGTTCTCGGCGCGGATGAAGCCGGCAGCAACGCGGCAGGATTCCAACAGACCACGAGTTACACCTTCCTGCTCGCCACCGATACCAGTCCCACCGGCGATCCGGCGGCATACACCACCGTCGCGTTCTCGATCGGAGGCAGCGCCTCGGGCTCGGCCGTCTCCAACGCCAATCAACTCAGTGCCGCAGTTCAGGCATTCAATGATGTATCGGGCCGGACCGGATTTGTCGCCAAGATCGTCGAAACCGACAATGGCTACTTCGGCATTCAATTGACCAGTGAAAGCGGCAAGGATCTGCGGATCATCAATGGATCGGAGGCCGGGAACGATCTCACCCTGGAAGACCTGAGCGTGCTCGACGGTGACCCAACCAACACCAACGCGGTGCTCGGCGGCGGTCCGCTCGCTGCCAACGGCGTCTCCACCGCGTGGACCAACGCCGACTCGGTCTGGATCACCGGTCAGGTCATACTCGATTCCGACCGCTCCTTCGCGCTGACCTCGGCCAACGACGACATTCTCCTCGTCGCGGGCACCAGTGGCGGACAGCTCCAAACGGCCAAGGACATGGACATCAGCACTGTGGAAGCCGCAAACCGCACGCTTGCCATCGTCGACTCCGCCTTGGCCGCAATCAACAACCAGCGCGCCCGCTACGGCGCACTGCAGTCGCGCTTCGAAAACGCAATCATGAACCTGCAGAGCACGTCGGAAAACCTGTCCGCCTCACGCTCCCGGATACGGGATGCTGACTTCGCAGCCGAAACGGCCAACCTGACTCGTGCACAGATCCTCCAGCAGGCCGGCACGGCAATGCTCGCCCAGGCCAACCAGTTGCCCCAGCGTGTGCTGCAATTGCTGCAAGGCTAAAGTCCACGTAGAAGTTGCCGACATCGGGTGACCACCCTCCTCGACGAGTTGGTCACCCGTTGTTCCATTCTTGCCGCCGGGCGGGACGGAACGGCGACCCATCGTTGGTCAAATGGGCAGCCCAGCACATCCGTGCGGAATTCGTCACACCTTGCCAACAGATGATCGGAAGCTCCTCCGGAAAAACCTAAAGTTTTCCGGTTCCGGGACGTTAATGGATACAAGAGCGGACAAGCACGCTCTGCCAGCCCCCGAAAGGTCGTTCTGGCACCTGAACAACCGGCCGATTCCTGGAGATCATCATGGCACAAGTCATCAACACCAACGTCGCATCCCTCAACGCGCAACGCAACCTCAACAATTCGGCGAACTCGCTCCAAGCCTCGCTCCAGCGCCTGTCCTCCGGCTTGCGCATCAACAGCGCAAAGGATGATGCGGCCGGCCTGGCGATCTCCGAACGTTTCACCGCCCAGATCCGCGGCCTGGACCAGGCGCGTCGTAACGCCAATGACGGCATCTCGCTCTCCCAAACGGCTGAAGCTGCCATGCAGTCGTCAGGCGACATCCTTCAGCGAATCCGCGAACTGGCCGTGCAATCGGCCAACGCCACGAACTCCGCCGGTGACCGCTCTGCGTTGAACGCCGAAGTGCAGCAGCTCACCCAGGAACTGCAGCGCATCGCGACCAACACCGAGTTCAACGGCCAGAAGCTGCTCGACGGCTCCTTCACGTCGGCTCAGTTCCAGGTCGGCGCGAATGCCAACCAGACCATCACCGCCACTTCGGGTAACTTCCAGATCAACGCCTACGGCAACTATCGTATCGGCGGTCTGGCGACTTCTTCGAACACACCGAACGGCGTTGGTGACCTTGTCGTCGGGAGCACGGCGGATTCCAACCTGACCACTTTCGGCGCCGATGGCGACAACTCGATCATTACAGCCGGCGACACGATTACGATCACCAGCAGCCTGGGTGCGAAAGACATCACCTACGAGTCGGGCAGCAGCGCCGAACAGATCGCCGCCAAGATCAATCAGGCTCAAACAGGCGTCCGCGCGAGCGCAATCACGTCCTTCGTGCTCGGTGCCGACGATGCCAACGCTGGAGCGGCCGGCTTCGAACAGGATACGAGCTACGTCTTCTTGCTGGCAACGGAAACCGAGGACGGCGTCGCGCCGGACGCCTACACGACGGTGGCCTTCACTGTAGGCGGCACGGCGTCGGGCTCCGCCGTCAATCAGGCGGCACAGCTCAACGCGGCTGTCCAGGCATTCAACGACGTGTCCGGTAAGACAGGTTTCACCGCCAAGATCGTTGAAACCGACAATGGCCAGTATGGCATCCAACTGACCAACGAGGCGGGCAAGGATCTGCGGATCATGAACGATTCCGCCACCGGCAACGACATCATTCTTGAGGACGTGACTGTTCTCGACGGAGACGACAGCACAGCGTCGGGTACAAACGCCACCATCACTGCCGCGGGCAACACCAATGCGTGGGCCGCCGCAAACGGGGTGTGGGTGACCGGACAAGTCGTTCTGGACTCGGATCGCTCCTTCACGCTGACCGCCGCCACCACGGAAATCCTCACGACGGCCGGAACGGTTGGCGGACAGCTCCA
The DNA here is from genome assembly GCA_046295975.1 of Rhodocyclaceae bacterium. Taxonomy (GTDB): domain Bacteria; phylum Pseudomonadota; class Gammaproteobacteria; order Burkholderiales; family Rhodocyclaceae; genus UBA2357. Next base: position 130,458 of record JBKBMG010000004.1, on the reverse strand, counting down.
GACCGTCGAGAACCTGGACGTCAGTACGGTCGATGCCGCCAACCGCACCCTGGCCCTGGTCGACTCGGCACTCGCCGCGGTCAATGCGCAGCGAGCCCGCTACGGCGCACTGCAGAACCGCTTCGAGACCACGATCAGCAACCTGCAGGCAACGTCGGAAAACCTTTCGGCCTCGCGTTCGCGGATTCGCGATGCGGACTTCGCCGCCGAAACCGCCAACCTGACGCGCGCCCAGATCCTGCAGCAGGCAGGCGTCGCAATGCTGTCCCAAGCGAACTCCCTGCCCAACAACGTGCTGAGTCTGCTCCGCTAATCAGGTAATATGCAAGTTGCGGCGCGCCGGCCACGTGGTCGCCGCGCCGCTTTCGCCTAAAGGAGCGAGAAAATGGGGATCTCATCCGTCGCACCACCCACACCCCCGGTTGCGATGCCGCAACCGTCCGCCCAACAGAACTCGAACCGGCAGGCTCCCCCCGTTGGCGAAGCAGGTCCGCTGCGTGTGTCGGCATCCCAGAACGCGGACGCCGCACCCAGGTCCACCGAACGCGTCGCTCCGGTCGAGCAACCCGAACTGGAAGACCTGCGCCGGGCCATGGACGAGGTTCAAACCGCAATCGGCGCTTTTACGCGCGACCTCCAGTTTTCGATCGATGAAGATACCGGCCGTACCATCGTCAAGATCGTCGATCGTGAGACGGACGAAGTCATCAAACAGATTCCGTCCGAAGAGATGGTAAGAATTTCCAAGGCGTTGGACAGGCTTCAGGGTCTGCTGGTACGCCAGGAAGCTTGATTTTCGCTGAGGAGTAGCACATGGCCATCACCGCGAATGGAGTTGGATCGGGTCTGGACATCAGTGGCATCGTCAACCAGTTGATGACGCTTGAAGCCCGTCCGCTCACCCTGCTCAATGCCCGCGAGGCGAGCTTTCAGGCCCGCCTGTCCGGTATCGGGCAGTTGAAGTCCGCCCTTAGTCCTCTGCAATCGGCGCTGAGCAGTCTCAAGACGCCCTCGTCGTTTCAGGGGATGCGTGCGTCAGTGGGTGACAGCACGCTCGCGCTGGCGACGGCCACCACAGGTGCGGCAAAGGGTAATTATTCGCTTGAAGTGATGCAGATCGCTCAAGGCCAGCGCGTACTCACAAGCGAAACGACCACGCCCTCGGTATCGTCGGGGACCCTCACTTTCAATTTCGGTCGCTACGACGTTGACGATAGCGATCCCGGCAATCCAGTCACCTCCTTCACCCAGACCTCCAGTGCGTCCGTCACGCTCGAACCAGGCAAGACGTCCCTGCAGGACCTCCGCGATGCGATCAACGGCGCGAACATCGGGGTTCGTGCCCAGGTCATCAACAACGGTACTACGGATCAATTGATCATCGCCGGCAACAGCGAAGGCAAGAACGCTGCTTTCCAGATCGTGGGAACCGATGGCCTGTCCGGCTTCAGTTACGATGGTTCGACCGGCGCAACCAACTCGCTGACCGAGATCGAAACCGCCCAGGATGCCCGTATCCGAGTCGACGGTGTCACGCTGACCCGAAGCGGTAACGCCATATCGGATGTCATCGAAGGCGTCACCATCAACCTTTTAAAGGGGGATCCGGACAAGAAAACGACGTTGACCGTTGCCAACGACCGGACCGCGGTCAAGACGGCCATCGAGAATCTCGTCAAGGCCTACAACGAGTTCAATACCGCGGCCAGGCAACTCGGCAACTACAACGAGGAAACCAAGCAGGCGGGTGCGCTGAATGGCGACTCGTCGCTGCGTAGCATCCAGTCTCAGTTGCGTAACACCATAGGCGGTGTGTTCTCCAACCCCGACGGCGTTCAGAGCCTGTCCGAGATCGGCATTTCCTTCAATCGTGACGGCTCATTAAGCATCAACGCCAGCAAGCTTGATACGGCGCTCAACGATCCAGAAAAGAACGTCGCCGGTTTGTTCACAGGGGACGACGGCAAGAGCGGGCTCGCCCATACGCTCTCCGGCGTGCTCGACGGCATACTCGGCACCGGCGGGATACTTGATTCCCGCTCCGACGGCATCAATCGTTCGATCAAGTCACTGGACGCGCAGCGCGAGAGCCTTGGCATACGCCTTGAGATGATCGAAAAACGATATCGCGCACAATTCACCGCGCTCGACAGCATGCTCGGCAGCATGCAGCAGACGAGCAACTACTTGCAGCAGCAACTGACGAATCTGTCCAAGATAACTTCAGGCAACAACTAATCCCAGAGTCAGATCAGGAGTACTAAGATGTTCGGCGCAACAGCCAACCGTGCTTCAGCCTACGCCAGGGTCGGTGTCGAAACCGGCGTCAGCACTGCCGATCCCCATAAACTGATCCTGATGCTCTATGACGGCGCCCTGATGGCCATCGCCGCCTCCAAGCAGGCGATCAGTTCCAAGAACGTCCCAAACAAGGGCAAGGCGATCTCGAAGGCCATCGAGATCATCGCCTCCGGGCTCGACGCCAGTCTCGACCACGAAGCCGGCGGCGAACTCTCTGCGAGACTGTCCTCGCTGTACGACTACATGATCGACCGCCTGCTCTACGCCAACATCCACGACAACACCGCCGCCCTCGACGAGGTGGCCGAACTGCTGGGCGGTCTGCGTGAAAGCTGGGAGGCGATCGGACCGCAGGTGCGCACCGGCGCGGCGCCCGAATGAGGCCATCGGCATGAGTGCGTCGCTCAAACTGGTCGACGAAATGGTCTGCCTGTCGCGCGAAATGGTGAACGCGGCGATCGCCAACGACTGGGACACGCTGGTCGAACTCGAGCGCCGCTTTGCCCAGCAGCGCCACGCGCTGGCCCGCCTTGAGCCAGGCGGAGCCCAGGCGGAAGAGCTGGACGCGGCCGCGCAGGCGCTCAAGGCCAAGCAGATCACCCAAGTCCTTGCAGATGTCGAAACGGTGCGGCAGCACGTCGAACCGTGGATGGACAGTGCGCGCAAGCTGCTCTCCGACGGCGCCCGCGACCGTGCCGTACGCAATGCCTACGGCGCGATGGGCCCCTCATCGGGTCCCTGAGCGCGCCCATGCCCTGAACGGCAGCCCCGAGTCCCGCCATGATTCCCTCCGATCTCGCCGCCCGCCTGAGAATGCTTACCGAGGCGAGTTTCTTCGACAGCGAGCCCCCCGTACAGGGTACGGCAAAGGTCCGCGAGATCCAGGCCCGCCTGCCGCAGTTGCTGCCGGGGCAGCAATTCACCGCGACGCTTCAGCGCCCCCTGCCCGATGGTACCTTCCAGGCCATTGTCGGCGGGCGCAGCTACACCCTGGCGCTCAACCATGCCGCCAAGGCGGGCGACACGCTGGAACTCGTCGTCACCAAGAACACCTCGCGGGCGGTATTCGCGTCTCTGGCGGACAACACCAGCGCTACAGGTACTGCGGCGGCGGATGCAAGCCGCCCCAACCTCAGCCCGACCGGTCGCTTGATCAGCTTTCTCCTCACCGGACAGCCGGCCGCGGCGGCCACGCAACTGGCCGCCGGCAAGCCCCTGCTGTCGAGTGCTCCGACCGGCAGCCAGGCGGCGCAGACACTTGCGCCGGCACTGCGCGAAGCACTCAGTCAAAGCGGCTTGTTCTACGAGGCGCATCAACAGCGTTGGCTGGCGGGCCGCTACGACACCGCCGGCCTGTTGCGCGAGCCCCAGGGCCAGTTGAGTCCGCTGTTGCAACCCGGCGCGGCGGCGGCTGGCGCGGGCGGTACGACAAGCGGACTCTCAGGTACGCTCGCCGGTCTGTTGCTGGGCGTGACCGTGCCCGGCGCGACGACGCGCGAGGGCGGCGCAGACGCGCAGCAGCGTGGTGTCCCCGGTCAAGCCTCCGCCGAAGCGGCTGGCCGCGGCACCCAGGCGCTGCGCCTTGCCGACGGCGAGGCGGCGCGCGCCGCCGAAGCCCAGCAGGCTTCCGGCCGGGCGCCCACGCTACCCGAACGGCTCCTGCCGGTGGTGCACCAGCAGCTCGACGCCATGGCCACGCAACAATACATCGTGCATGGACAGGCCTGGCCCGGCCAGCGATTCGAATGGGAAATCGACGACCCTGAACGTGATCACGGCGAAGGCGACGAAGCTGCAGACGGCTGGCACACCACCTTGCGCGTAAGCCTGCCCCGCCTGGGCGGCGTCGAGGCGCGCCTGCATCTCACGCCGGCCGGCATCGCCCTGCGTTTGCTCGCGGACGACGACGCCTCGGTTCAAGCCCTGATCGACGCCCGACCGGCGCTGGACGCCGCACTGCAGGCGGCCGACCTGCCCCTGACCGGCTTTGTCGCGGAGCGCCGCCATGCCGCCGAGTGACCACCTCGACGCTCGCGACGACACCGACGAGGGCTTGCGCGAGCAAGCCGTGGCCCTCGCCTATACGCCGGGCGAAGCCGCCCCACGGGTCGTCGCCAAGGGCAAGGGGCTGATCGCGCACGAAATCATCGAACGCGCCCGGGAAGCCGGAGTGTATGTGCACGAGTCGCCGGAGCTGCTCGGACTGCTGATGCAGGTCGATCTCGACGAACGGATCCCGCCCCAGCTCTATGTGGCGATCGCCGAACTGCTGGCCTGGCTGTACAAGGTGGAGCAACGTGAATTGCCGGAAACCGGAAGTGCTGCACACCCGCCTGCCGGCCAACCATGATATAAGGCGCGGGGCAGGCAAGCGGCCAAGGGCGGCCGGCATCGACCGCCTCTTCTTCGAACCGGACAACGAACAGCATGACACAGGACACCCAGGCGCCTCAGGCGCCCGATGAGGACATCCGCCACGAGATTCTCGATATCGAGAAATTTCCGAATTACGTCGTCCGCGACAAGCGTTCCATCCTGCAACTGATCCGCAATCTGGAAAACAAACGCGCGCTGCTGAGCGTGTACGTCAATCCCAGCGTATCGTTCGTCAGCGCGGTGCTGGCGGTCACCCCGGGCGAGGACGAACTCATCCTCGACGCCAGCCCCGATCAGGCGTTGAAGGAGCGCAGCCTGGGCGCCGACCGCCTGACCTGCGTCACGCGGCTGGAAGGCATACGGGTGCAGTTCACCGTCGCCCACCCCGGCGCGTTTCCTTACGATGGAATGGAAGCCTTGAAATGCACCATGCCCGAGGCGGTCCTGCGCCTGCAGCGGCGCGAGTGCTATCGCCTGCCGGTACCGGTGAGCCATCCGGTGTTGTGCCGCATTTCGCGTCCGCAACCGGACGGCACGGTAAAGACCCAGGAGTTCCGCGCCCTGGACATCAGCAACGGCGGGCTGGCGCTGGTCGCCTCGCCGGGCGAGATCGAGGTGTCCGCCGGCATGTTGCTGGAGCAATGCGTGCTGGCGCTACCCGAGTTCGAGCCGGCGCCGGTCAAACTGAAGGTTCGCAACCAGTTCCACGTCGAGACGCGTGCCGGGGTTCGCAACCTGCGCTTCGGCTGCGAGTTTGTGGACCTGCCCAGCAAGCTCGCCGCCAACATCCAGCGCTACATCTTCAAGGTGGAACGCGACCGCCGGGCACTGCAGACCAGCGGCTAGGAGGCGGTCGGGTTTACCCAACGGCGACGGTCGTGTCGGCAACCTTGGCGGCAAGATCGGGGTCGTGGGTCACCAGCACCAGCGCGCTGCCCCGCTCCGCCGCACTATCCACCAGCAAGTCCATTGTCTGGCGCTGGGTGATCGGGTCCAGGCGCGAGGTCGGCTCGTCGGCAAAGATCACCGCCGGCGCGATTAACAGCACCCGCGCCAAGGCGATGCGCTGCAGCTCACCGCCCGACACGGCCGACGGCAGACGCGCCAGCAGTGCGGGTGAAAGGCGCAGCGCCTGAAGCAGGCTTTCGAGCCGCGACCACGGCAGGCGATGCAAGGTCAGCACGTCCTGCAGCGACTGGCGCAGCGTGATGCGGGGCGCAAAGGCCGCTGCCGGGTCCTGGTAGAGTTTCTGCAGACGGATGGACGCAAGCCCCGGTTTGCGCGTGACGCGACCTTCGTCTGGCGACAACAACCCGAGCAACAGATTGCCCAGCGTGGTCTTGCCCGCGCCGCTCGCCCCCTGCAACGCCATGCGCCCGCCCGCCCGGACCGTCACATCCAGCCCGGAAAACAACCGGCGCTCGCCGAAGCGTTTGCCCAGTCCCCTGCCGTCCAGCAATGTTTCACCGATATCGGCCGCCGGCCGGTCCGGCCAGCGCGACGGTTCTGCCTCGAGCAGCGCGCGGGTGTAGGCATGGGCAGGCGATGTCAGCACGGCGTGGGCCTCCCCGGCCTCCACCATTGCCCCGCCCTGCATGACCGCCACCCGGCCGCCCAGCGCGCGCGCCACCGCAACGTCATGGGTGATGGTGAGCAAGGCCCCGCCTTCTTCAAGGAAGCGGCGCAGCAAGGCGATGATGTCGTCGCGCAGCCGTGCGTCCAGTCCCTTGGTGGGTTCGTCCACGATCAACACCGGCGCCCCGGCTGCATACACCGCGGCAAAGGCCACGCGCTGCGCCATGCCACCCGACAAATGGTGTGGATACTTGCGCCCGGCGTCCGCCAGCCCGACGGATTCGAGATCGCTCGTGGCGCGCAGCCTCGCCTCGCGCATACCGGGCAAGCCGCGCACGAAGCGATGACTTTCGGCGATCTGATCGATCACCCGCATGGTGGGATCGAGTGCCAGCCAGGGTTCCTGCGGCAACAAACCCAGCGCGCGCCCCCACAGCGGCCGGCGTGCACGTGGGTCGCCGGCGTCGCTACGATGCTCGCCCACCGCCACCTGTCCGCTCGCCGTCAGACCTTGCGGCAGGTTGCCCATGACCGCCTGCACCAACAGGGATTTGCCCGCACCGCTTTCGCCCAGCAGGGTCAGCGGTTCGCCCGCACGCAGGTCGAAGCTTACGTCATGGATCAAGTCTGTCGTGCCGGCGCGCACGCACAAGCCCTCGGCCGAAAGCACCCTGCTCATCGCCGTGCCTCCGTTCCCGTCACCAGCGCAAGTCCAAGCACGGTGACTGCCAGTAACACCACCGGTGACGCGATCAGCCAGGGCGCTTCCTGATAGTAGGGCAGCAACTCGGTCATCATCACCCCAAGCTCGGGCGTGGGCGGACGAATGCCCACGCCGACGAAGCCAAGCGCGGCCATGGCCAGTACCGCCGACGCCGCACCAAAGCTCATCAGCGTCGCCACCAGCGGTGCGATCTCGGGCCACAGGTGGCGGCGTACGATGTAGAGCGGACCGAAGCCCAGCAAGCGCGAAGCTTCCACCTGGGGGCTGGCCAACAGGCTGCGGGTGCTCGCCCGCACCACCCGGAAGTACTCCACCCAGAAGGTCAGTGACAGACCGACGTAGAGCGGCCAGAACGCGCCAGGCGCAAACGCCGCGAGCAGCAGCACCAACAGCAGGCCCGGCAACGCGAGCACCGAATCGGTCAGCACGCCGCACAGGCGCTCGGTCCAGCCTCCACGCCACGCGGCGAGCATGCCCAGGGCAACGCCAGGGAGCGCCGCGCTCAACACGCTCAGCACCGCCAATGCCAGTGACAACTGAGCGGCGTGGGCGAGTCGCGCCAGCATGCTGCGGCCGAGATGGTCTGCACCCAGCAGATGTATCGCACCAGGCGGTTCGAGAAAGCGGTCCAGGTCCTGGGCGGCTGGATCGTACGCCACCAACCAAGGACCGAGCAGGGCGAACAGCACGACGGCGCCAAGCAGCAACGCCCCCGTGAGGCGCAGACGCGAACGACGTGGCGCAGTCGCCGCTGCCACGTCGAGCACCACATCGCGCGCTGTTGACGACGGATCGGATGTTGCGGGATCACGCCCGGCGGGCGAAACAAGCGACAGCGCGACACCGGACGAGCGGGCGGAAGACGGATGGGAAGACGTCATCGGGAAATTTGGGAGCGTGTGAGCACAGGGTGAAGAGCGGCGAACGGTATCCGGGGAATCTCACGCACTCGTGCGACGACGCGGATCGAGTGCGAAACACGCGAGATCGACCAACGCGTTGAGCAGCACGAACAACAACGCAAGCGTGATCACCGTACCTTGGATCATCGGGATGTCGCGCCAGAAAATCGCATGCACCAGCGCGTGTCCGATGCCCGGCCAAGCGAACAGGGTTTCGAGAATGACCACGCCTTCGATCACGAACACCAGTTGCACGCCCAGGTAGGCCACCACCGGCACGGCCGCGTTGCGCAAGCCGTGGCGCAGCACCACCTGCCGATCGTTCAAGCCCTTGGTGCGACCGAAGGCGAACCAGGCCGATTCGGCCGCGCCACGCATCGCATCGCGCGCCACCCGGCAAGAGGTGGCGGCCAGTCCCAGCCCCAGTGTAAGCGCCGGCAGCACCAGATTGGTCGCATGGCCATGCCCTGCCGCGGGCAGGTAACCCAGATGCACGGAAAGCCCGACGATCAGTAGCAGACCAAGCAGAAACGGCGGTAGCGTCTTGAAAATCACTGCGGCGACAAGGGTGACCCGGTCGAGCACGCCCCCCGGGCGCAGCCCCGCCAGCACCCCCAGGGTCGGGCCAAGCACCAGCGCAAACCCCATGGCAGTAAAGGCCAGCACCAAGGTATGGCCGAGTTGGTGGGCGATCTCGTGTGCGACGCGCTGACCGGTCACCAGCGACACGCCCAGGTCCAGGCGCAGCAGGTCTCCCAGCCATGTGAGGAGCGCCCGATACCACGGCAGATCCAGCCCCAGTTCGGCCCGCACCGCATCGGCCGCGAGCGTGCTCACCAAGTCGTAGCCATAGCGACCGGCGGCTATCCGGTAGGCCAGGTCGCCCGGCAGCATACGCATCATGAAGAAACTCAGCGTACCGACCAGCAGGGCCACCAACACCGCCTGAAGTCCACGTCGGCCGGCCATCCCAACAAGCGGATGCAGGCCTTGGTGGGTCGCCGATGCGACCGACTCGGACATCTTCGCGGCGCTCATTGCCCGTGCTCCGGAAACGGCCACCTTGCTTTCGGACGGCAGACGCTCATGGCGCGGCCCATCCCATTTGTCCGACGCGATAGCTGCGCTCGAGCGGATCCACGCTCACCGCCGACAGGCGCGGCGACACCGCGACCGACAAACGGTACCAGGCGACCGGGATGAGCGGCAGTTCGCGCTGCAGGATGCTCGTCAGCCGTCTGCGCAGCGTCGCCGCACCCCGCTCGTCGTCGCCGGCGCCGCTCACGCGCGCCAGCGCGTTCAGGGTGTCCGTGAATTCCGGATGGGACCAGCCCATCGCCCCCCAGTCGCCTCCTTCGGGGCCGAAATCCTGCAGCAAGGTCACCAGCGGATCGGGCACCAGCGCGTAGTTGCGCGCACCCAGCGCCATTTCCAGGGTGCCGTCGCGATGTCCGGCAGGGACCTCGCTGGAATTGCCTACCGCCACGGCGACGGCAATGCCGATCTGGCGCAGTTGGTCTTGTATCGCCGCCGCGACCGTCGGCAGTTCGGGGCGGTCGGGAAAGGTCAGCAGACGCAGCGCGAACGGCGCCCCGCCCTCCTCCGCCGGACGTTGCAGCATGCCGTCCGCACCGGCCTGCCAGCCGAGTTCCCCGAGCAGCGCGCGTGCGCGCGAAACGTCCGCCTCCAGCGACCCCAGTACCGGGTCGTGCCAGGCGGCCAGCGTGGGCGGGAGCAACTGGCCGGCCGCAAGTTCGGGATCGCGCAGCACTGCACGCGCAATGCCGTTGCGCGACAGCGCCAGACTGATCGCCTCGCGTGCCCGCGGGTCGCCCAGCCAGGGGTGACCCGCGTTGAGCTTGAGATAAATCGTGCGCGGAATCAGTACCGACGCCACCGACACCGAACGACTGCGGCCAAGCCGCTGAAAGCTCGCGGGGTCCAGCCCGAACACCAGGTCGGCCTCGCCGCTCTCGGCCATCAGTGCGCGCGTCTCGCTGCGGCCCACGGCCAGATAGCTGACCCGCGCAATCGCGGGGGGCGTGCCGTCCCAGCCGGCAAAGCGCTCCACCTCGAAACGTTGCGGCGGCTGCAACGCGGTGATGCGGTAAGGCCCACTGCCGATGATGCGGCTCACCGTACCGTCCGCGGCGTAGCTTGCCGGGGCCAGGATTTGCGTACTGCTGTGAGCGAGCACCGCCGCGAGCGGCGCGAACGGCTCGCGCAAGTGCACGACCACCGCGCCGTCTTCGGCGGCAACGCGCTCGACCGGCGCCAGACCAAGTACACCCGGCTTGGCCAGGGCGTGGTTCAGGGCCAGCACCACTGCATCGGCGGTCACCGCGGTGTCGTCGTGGAAGCGCGCGCCCGGGCGCAGTTGCAGGGTCCAGCTCCGGCCGTCTTCGCTCACTGTCCATGCGCGGACGAGCCCGGGCCGGGGGGCGCCGTCGTCATCGGCCTCGAACAGGGTTTCGACGATCTCCATGCGCGAGAAAAGATAGCCGGCACGCGACGGATCCAGGCCCACGATTTCCCACGGACCGACGATGCGCAACACCTCCGGACCACGTGCCGGTCCGGCGGCCCACGCCGACATGGGGCCGGCCAGGCCGAGCGGCAATAGCGCGGCACCTGCCGCAAGTGCGCGGGCAAAGCCTCGCCGATGTCTGTCGAAGGGAATACGGTCGGTCATGGGGCTCGGGAAGCAGTGTAAACATCAAATAATTGGAATCAACTGCAATCGCAATAACATTACATTGCGGTTGCGAGCGAGATTCTATCCCAGCCCCATTCACTACTCAACGCCGGCCTGGCCGCGGCCGTGCCGGGGATTGGCACACGAAGCGGAGCACATCGCACACCAAGCGTGGTATTCGCAGATCAACTCGTGTGTAGCCGCATCGCTCGCGACTTGGGCATGCATAACGAAAGAGATGGTGTGGCACCCGGCACCGCTACAGCGCGACGTAGAAACATTCGATCGGCAACTTCACCGAAATGAACACTGCCTCGACCTGCGCAAGTGTTTGTAGCCAGAACAGGCGATGTACAGACCTCGTTCGCAGACGAGCCAGCGGGGTGAGGTCTTTGTGCCCATTACAATTGTGTTTAAACTTGAGACACATTCAATGATAATCCGCACCGAGACCGTACATGGAACAGAAAACCGCCCGGTTGACGGTTCTGATCGATCCCGCGAAGAAGAAGGCCTTCGAAGAACTCTGCGCACAGGACGACGTGACCCCCTCGCAGGTCGTACGCCGCCTGATTGGCGAGTATCTGAAGGCCCACGGGGTAGACTGGAAATTGGAAGCCTCGCGCTCCAGTGCTGACTAGTGGCGTACGCCCGGCAGCTGCGCCGCTCCCATTTTGTGAATCAATCCACTGCGCGTCCCGATGATCGCCAGACATCGGGTCATTGGCGGCGCTCGCGCCCTCGCTTATCCGCTTGATGTGTCCCGGTCGCGGTGCGCCGCGTGCCTTGCCAAAACCCGGTTTGCACACCGGCACAGCTTCGCTGGCACGCAGCCGTGCTTCGTTCAACCGCCACAGGAACCGACATTCCCGATGAGTACCTTGCCCAATTGCCCCAAATGCGACTCCACCTACACCTATGAAGACGGCGGCCTTCTGGTCTGCCCCGAATGCGCACACGAGTGGAGCGCGACGTCCGAGGCATCCGCCGAGACCGCGCGCGTATGGAAGGACGCCAACGGTAACGTGCTGCAGGACGGGGACTCGGTCACCGTGATCAAGGATCTGAAGGTCAAGGGTTCGTCATCGGTGGTGAAAGTTGGCACCAAGGTCAAGAACATTCGCCTGATCGAGGGCGATCACGACATCGACTGCAAGATCGACGGCTTTGGATCGATGCAGCTCAAGTCCGAATTCGTCAAGAAAGCCTGAACACAAAGGCTGAAGGCGGCGGCGTCACCGATCGCCGCCTTGGCAATGGTTTTCTCAGCGATCCAGCCAACCGCGCAACGCGGCGCTGGCGGGCGGGCTCTACGTCATGCGGAGGTTCGGCTTCTGAACAGGCACGCCCACGCGCCCACGAGCGGATGGGCGATACCGGCATGCTCTGGTGCCTGTTTCATAACCCGATCGCCTCGACCGAACCACCGACTCCGCGCCAGGCTGCGATGCCCCCTTCAAGGTAGCGGGCGTCCACCCCAATTACGCGCAGCGCGGCGGTCAAACCCTGACTGATCTCGTGGCCGTGAGCGCAGTAGACGACCGCGGGGCGGTCGGTTGCGATGCTGTCCTTCCAGTCGAGCCAGCTCGCGGGGTCGAGCCAACGGTCTCCCGGAATATGGTCGCCATCGCTGCGGCGCTTCTCGGTGCGCCGCACGTCAAGCAGCGCAAAGTCCAAGCCGCCGCGTTGCCAAAGGGCGAGTTCTGGGGCGGTAATCGCACTCATGTCACACCTGTCGTCAAGAGCTGTGCGGCAAAGCCAATAACCGCGCAGCCGAGTAATGTTTCGATCACGCCACGCTTGAAGCGCAGCAGGGCGATGGCCGCGGCTACGGTGATCGGTGCAGAAACGGTGTCGAAGGGCCCTTCGAAGCCTTGGGGCCAAAGCACGTAATAAGCAAAGAACAGCGCGAGGTTCACAATCACCCCGACCACGGCGGCGGTGATGCCGGTGAGTGGCGCGGTGAACTTCAGGTCGCCGTGGGTGGACTCCACCAGGGGTGCGCCGGCCAGGATGAAGACGAAGCTGGGCAGGAAGGTGAAGAAAGTGGCCACGGAGGCGCCCGCGAAGCCGGCCAGCAGCAAGGCATCGGGCCCGAAGATCTCCTTGGTCCAGGCGCCGACGAAACCAACGAAAGACACGACCATGATGAGCGGCCCCGGCGTACTCTCACCCAAGGCCAGGCCGTCGATCATCTGCGTACCGGTCAGCCACTGGTAGTGCTCCACGCCGCCCTGATAGACATAGGGCAGCACCGCGTAGGCGCCACCGAAGGTGACGAGTGCCGCCTTCGTGAAGAACGCGCCCATATCCTTCAAGACCGGCTGCCCCAGCAAGGCCATGGCTGCGACCCAGGTTACGAGCGCCGCCACCAAGAGCGTGATGAGGTAGGGCCAGCGAAAGCGCGTATGCGCCATGGGGGGCGTGTCGTCGTCGATGACGGCTGGCCCGTAGCCCTTGTCCGAAGCGCCATGGCCACCGCCGACCTTGAACTTGTCGGGAGCCACCCTGCCGCCGATGAAACCCAGGACGCCGGCTGCGACAACGATATAGGGAAAGGGTACCCTGAAGACGAAGATCGCGATGAAGGACAGGACCGCCAGCGCCCACAAAGCGCTGTTCTTCAACACACGCGAGCCGATGCGCCAGGCGGCGAACACCACGATGGCCACTACCGCCGGCTTGATGCCGTTGAACACCCCCCGCACGTACGAGACGTCACCAAAGGCCAGGTAGACGTAGGTGAGCGCCGCGAGGATGAAGAGCGAAGGCAGCACGAACAGGACACCGGCGACGATGCCACCCCAGGTACGGTGCAGCAACCAGCCGATATAGATGGCCAGTTGCTGAGCTTCGGGGCCGGGCAGCAGCATGCAGTAATTGAGCGCGTGCAGGAAGCGATGCTCGGAAATCCAGCGGCGCTTCTCTACCAACTCCTGATGCATGATGGCGATCTGCCCGGCTGGACCACCGAAGCTGATGAAGCCAAGTTTCAGCCAATAGGCGAAGGCCTCCCGGAACGGGGGGTGGGCGGGCCGTAGTTGTGATCGGGTCTGGGAGTTCACGCTGATATTTCCTCATAGCTCTTCAGCAGCCAGTCGAAGAGTTCGCACGCGCGGGCGAGCAGCGCGTCGTCATCGGGTTCGGATGCGCGCAAGCCCGCAAGCAGTGATTCAACGCCTGGCGCTTCCGCGACCGGGAGCCCTCCTACGTCCAGGCAATGCACCAGTTCCCCCACCCGGACCAGCGCGGGAGTCGAATCGAGTGCGAAACTCGTCAGTAGCGTCTCGAAGGTGACCTTGGTGTCGACGTGGCTGAAGACCGCGCCGTCGAAATCGAAGCCGAGCCAGCCGTCGCGGCAGTCGGCGGGACTTGCCAGCCAGACGATGTGCGCGCTCCGGTCGATGAACCGCCGGATCAGCCAGGCGGAGGCAAGTCGGTCCACCCACGGGCGTGCCCGCGTGGCCCAGGTCCGGCCCTGATAGTCGGCACGGTCCAATCGCGGAATACCCGCCTGCCGGGCGGTCGGCTCGTCGGGCGACATACGGCGGGTGATCGCGTCGCGCAGGTCATCCAGCAGGCTCAAGGTCTGCCGCTGCGCCTCCCCGGGGAAAAAATCGATGCCTGTGACCTGTTCGAACCGACGCACGAGCGGCTGGAGCTTGCGTGCGGCGGCGCCATCGTCCAGCGATGCCAGACTTCGCCCGAGCGCTTTGATCTCCTCGGCGATGCTGGCGTACTCCTCCCCCCGGTCGAACAGCGCGCGTAGCGCGGCTTCCTGAAATTCGTCACACCCCGAGAGTCGATAGACCTCACCGCTCCCCCCCGCTTCCACCGCGTGCGCTGCCACTTCGTTGAGCGTCGCGGCACTGTCCACCGAGTCGGGTAGCACGTAGACCCCATCGCGCAGCGTCGCGCAACCCAGCGCCTTGACAGAGCGCCAGACACGCATGCGGCCGGTCGACGCCTTGGTGGGAAGGCTGACGAATAAGGCAAGAAAGCTCAAACGAAGACTCCTTCGCAGCGACAGGTGATCTCAGTTTGATATCCTACATTATGTTATATCTATGACTCAATTCCTCCGATTGCGCCGATCAGTGCTGCGGACGAACGCATTCCCGGACATCATTCACTCCCGTTCCGCCGCCGAGTCCGCCAGCAGACGTCTGGCGTTCTCTTTGAAGATCAACGGCTTGACGTCTGGCCGAAAACCCGCTGTATCGAAGTCGGCAATCCAGCGCTCGGGCGTGATCAAGGGAAAGTCGGAGCCGAACAACATGCGGTCGCGCAGGCGGGTGTTGGCGTATTGCACCAGTTGCGGCGGAAAGTACTTGGGCGACCAGCCGGACAGGTCGATAAAAACATTGGGCTTGTGCAGGCAGACCGACAAGGCCTCGTCCTGCCAAGGCCAGGAAGGGTGAGCGATGACGATCTTCATGTCCGGGAAATCCGCCGCGACATCGTCCAGATGAATCGGATTGGAGTACTTCAGGCGCAGTCCGCCACCGCCCGGCATGCCGGTGCCGATGCCCGAATGACCGCTATGGAAGATTGCCGGCAGGCGATGGGCGGCAATCAGTTCATAGAGTGGGTAGGCCATCCGGTCGTTGGGAAAGAAGCCCTGCACCGTCGGATGGAACTTGAACCCACCGACGCGGTAGGTTTCGATCAGGTGTCGCGCCTCGCGCAGCCCCATCTTGCCCTTGTGCGGATCGATGCTGGCGAAGGCGATCATCATGTCGCGATTGGCCCGGGCCGCTTCGGCGATTTCCTCGTTGGGAATGCGCCGCCGCCCCGTCTCGAACTCGGCGTCCACGGTGAACATCACCAGACCCAGCTTGCGCGCACGGTAGTAAGCGATGGTTTCGGCAATCGTCGGGCGGTGTTGAAAACCGAAGTAGCGCTCGGCCGCCTCGTCGAATTCCTTGCCGAAGTCGTCGGCCGGACAACGGCACGAGACCTCGGCGTGCACGTGCACGTCGATCGCTTCCAGGGCGTCGAAATCCATTCTGGCTCCGCGGCTTGATGACCTTGCGGCCTCAGGCGATCGTGAGGGTATGCGGATCGCTGCCGTCGTACATGGCCTCGACCAGGGCGGCACGGCGTGCCAGTACCGCTCGTTGGTTGATCGAGCCCTTGTCGGTGATTTCGCCGGCATCGATCGCCGGTGCTTCCTCCAGCAGGCGCAACCGCGCGACACGACTGGCGGAACCGGTTGCACCTTGGTTGGCGCGGGCGAGCAGATTGGCAGCCCAGGTCCGCACCGGGGCGGCGGCAAGAATCTCGTGCGCCGGCGCGTCGGCCGACAAACCGGCCAGACGGCTGCAATGCTCCAAACGCGGGAAGATCATCACGCCGATGTCGTCGCGGTTGATGCCGGTCACCACCACATCCTGTACATAGGGTGCGCCCTCGCTGATGAGGCGTGCGCGCAGCGGCCCGACGCTGACAAAAGTGCCGGACGAGAGCTTGAAGTCCTCGGCAATCCGGCCGTCGAACAGCAGGCCCAGCTCGGGGCGCTCGACGTCCACCCACTTCAGCGCATCCCCTGTGCGATAAAAGCCCGCCCCATCGAAGGCCTCGTGGGTCTGCTCCGGCGCCCGCCAGTAGCCCGGCATCACGTGCGGCCCGCGGAAGCGCGCCTCAAGCTTGCCGTCGACCGGCACCAGCCTGACCTCGCAGCCCGGCACCGGCAGGCCGACGTAGCCCGCGCGAATCTCGGGTCCGGTGGTGAAGGTGCATGACGGCGAGGTCTCGGTCATGCCCAGCCCGCTCATGATGCGGATGCGCTCGCCGCAGTGCGCCTCGCTCACCCGCTCAAGGCGGTCCCAGGCGGCCTGCGACAATCCCGCACCGGCAAACAGGAACATCTTCACACGCGAATAAAAGGTGTCGCGCAGCGCCGCATCCTGCTCCAGCGCCTCGGTGAGCAGCTCCCACCCCTTGGGCACGTTGAAGAATACGGTGGGTGCGACGTCGCGCAGGTTGCGCAAGGTCTCCGCCATGCCCTGTGGCGTCGGCCGCCCATCGTCGATGTAGTAGCTGCCACCGTTGTAAAGCGCGATGCCAACGTTGTGGCTGCCGCCAAAGGTGTGGTTCCACGGGAGCCAGTCGACCAATACCGGCGGCACCTCGCCGAAGCACGGAAAGGTCTGCAGCAGCATCTGCTGATTGGCGCAGAGCATGCGGTGGGTGGTGGTGACGGCCTTGGGCAGCTTGGTCGAGCCCGAGGTAAACAGGAACTTGGCGATGGTGTCGGGGCCAAGCCCGTGGTGCACCGCGTCGATGTCGCGCGGCACGGTGGCCAGTAGTTCGTCCAGATGCGTGCACGAACGGCCGTCGACCGCGCCCTGCCCCACCACGACCTCCACCGATTCCGGCACCTTGGCGCGGATCGCGCGGGCGTAGGCCTCGCCCTCGGTCGCGTAGACCATGCCGGGCGTGAGCAAGGACAAGGCATGCGCCAGCTTGCCGAAGTCGGACGACACCAGCGATGCGGCCGGCGACATCGGGCAGTACGGCACGCCCGCCAGCATGGCCCCAAGCGCCAGCTGCAGATGCTCAAGGTCGTTGCCCGACAGGATGAGCAACGGCCGCTCGGGTGACAACCCGCGCTCAAGCAAGGCCTGCCCGATGGCGCGGGCACGGGCGAGCATGTCGGCGTAACAGATGCGCACCCATTCGCCGTCCGCCCCCCGGCGCGCCACCAGGGTGCGCTCGGGGTGGCGCCCGGCGCCCTCGATCAGGCAGTCGGTCAATCGCAGCGGATGTGCCTGCAGGGGCTCGGTGCAGCGCAGATACCAGATCGTGCCGCCTTCGCCGGCCTCGCTGCGGACGTCCACCGGCGCGGAGCCGATGGACACCGCCCGATAGCCGGCGAAGGCTTGTCGGTTCGATGCAGTCATGGATGTCGCGCCCCGCTTACACCGGGTAGTGGCGCGGCGTGGTCTGCAGCGTGATCCAGCGCAACTCGGTGAATGCGTCGATCGCCGCCTTGCCGCCGAAGCGCCCGTAACCGCTCGCCTTCACACCGCCGAACGGCATCTGCGCCTCGTCGGCGACGGTGGAAGAATTGACGTGGCAGATGCCCGACTCCACCCGTTTGGCAAATTCCAGCGCACGCGCGACATCGCGGCTGAACACCGCCGCCGACAGCCCGTATTCACTGTCGTTGGCCAGGCGCAACGCCTCGGCCTCGTCGTCGAAGCGCTCGATCCCGACCACCGGGCCGAAAGACTCCTCGGCATAGAAGCGCATCTCGGCGGTGACGCCGTCGAGCATCACCGGCTGCATGATGGCGCCGTCGATCTGCAGCGGCCCGAGCGGCAGGCGCGCGCCCTTGGCAACCGCATCGTCCACCAGCCCACGCACGCGTTCTGCCGCCCGCGCGTCGACCATCGCGGCGAGGACCGCGCCCTCTGCACCCGGTGTGCCGGCCGCGAGTGTCCTGGCCTTGGATGCGAGCTTGTCGACGAAGGCATCCGCGATCCTGCGATCAATGATGATGCGATCGGTGCACATGCAGATCTGGCCTTGATTGAAGAACGCCGCAAAGGCGGCCGCCTGCACCGCTTCGTCGAGATCGGCATCGTGCAGGATCACCAGCGGATTCTTGCCGCCCAACTCCAGCAGCACCGGCTTCAGGTGGCGCGCGGCCATCTGCGCGATGATCCGGCCCACATGGGTGGAACCGGTGAAATTCACCCGCCGCACCGCATCGTGTGCGATCAAGGCTTCGACCACCGCGGGGGCGTCGTCCGGCGCATTGGTGACCACGTTCACCACGCCGGCCGGGAAGCCGGCCTCTTCGAACACCGTGCCGATCAGCCGGTGCAGCGCCGGGCAGGTTTCCGAGGCTTTCAGCACCACGCTGTTGCCGCAGGCCAGCGGCATCGCGATTGCGCGCACACCGAGGATGAGCGGCGCATTCCACGGCGCGATGCCCAGCACCACGCCCACCGGCCGGTGCAGCGCCGGGCAGGTTTCCGAGGCTTTCAGCACCACGCTGTTGCCGCAGGCCAGCGGCATCGCGATTGCGCGCACACCGAGGATGAGCGGCGCATTCCACGGCGCGATGCCCAGCACCACGCCCACCGGCTGGCGCAGCGACATGGCGAAGCAGCCGGGCACGTTGGAGGGAATGGTCTCGCCGGTGACCTGGGTGGTCATGCTGGCGGCCTCGCGCAACATGCTCGCGGCCAGCATGACGTTGAAGCCGTACCAGCCCGGCGCACCGCCCGCCTCGGCGACACCGCGGGCAATGAACTCGGGCGCCTTGGCCTCGAGCACGTCGGCTGCCTTGAGCAGCAGCGCACGGCGTGCCGCCGGCGGCTGGGCAGCCCAAGCCGGCGCAGCGGCGCGCGCAGCCTCGGCCGCGGCCTGGGCATCGGCCACGGTGGCGGCTGCGGCACGGGTCGCCACCTCGCCGCTGACCGGGTCGATCCGGTTGAAGGTGGCGCCGCCGGCCGCGGCACGATCGGCGCCGCCGATCAACAGATTGCATTCGTACATCGTCCAGTCCTCCATCGGTGGTTGATCCATGCCGTCTCGGACCACCCCGGTCCGGACGATCTTGTTCTAGGCGTTGGAACGCCGGAAACTCAGCCGCGCTTGTAGGTCTGCAGCCCCGGCTTGATGGTCTTGTCGTCGAGGAACTGCTTCAGCCCCTGCTGGCGACCTTTTTCCGGGTCGCGCCCATTGGACTGGTCCACCTTGGCGTAGAGGTAGTCCTCGTTCTGTTCCCAGGTCAGTTCGCGGCAGCGCTTGAAACCGTGCTTGGCGAAGCGCAGCACCACCGGGTTCTTCTCCAGCAACTTGCCGGCCAGCGCCTTGACCTCGTCGCGCAAGCGTTCGCGTGGCACGCTCTTGTTCACCAGCCCCATCTGGGCCGCTTCCACGCCGGTGAAGGTGTTGCCGGTCATCACATAATGCAGCGCCGCGCGATGCCCCATGGTGTCGGCCACCGCCTTGCTCACCAGGTTGCCCGGCGGAATGCCCCAGTTGATTTCGGACAGGCCGAACACCGCCTCGTCCGCCGCGATGGCGAGATCGCAGGCCACCAACGGCGAGAACGCCCCGCCGAAGCACCAGCCGTTGACCATGGCGATGGTGGGCTTGGTGTAGAAGCGCAGCACCCTCCATTGCCAGTGAGAGCAATCGCGGCGCATGCGCTCCTGCATGATCTCGGACTTGCCGTCGGTTTCGCGGAAGTATTCCTTGAGGTCCATGCCGGCCGACCAGGCCTCGCCGGCACCGGTGAGCACCAGTACCTGGGCGTCGTCATCCAGTTCGATGGCGTCGAGCACCTCGCCCATCTCGCGGTTGAGCGTCGGGCTCATCGCATTGCGTTTCTCGGGGCGGTTCAGCGTCACCCAGGCGACCCCCTCTTCCACCTCGACCTTTACCGTGCTCCAACGTCCTTCATAATTAGCCATGTTTGCCCGCCTGTTTCAGGTTAATATCAGGTTACTTGATATACGACTGATTCTATACGTCGGCTTTCCAACCTGCCAGCCCGTCTTCAATGAAAAAAATCTCGAAAAATATCGACTCGCAATTGGTTCGCCCTATCGGAATCGCCTACCTGGTCGGGCGTGTGGACCATGTGCTCAGCCGCCGCATCCGCGATGCGCTGGCGCCCTATGGCCTGACAACCAATCAATACACGGCCTTGTCCGCGCTCGCCGCGCACGAACATCTTTCCAACGCGCAGTTGGCCGAACGTTCCCTGGTATCGCCGCAGGCCGCCAACGAGATGGTGAAGACCATGGAGGCCCGCGGCTGGATTGCCCGCGAACCGGATGCCAGCCACGGGCGCATCGTGCGCATCCGCGTCACCGCCGCCGGCCATGCCCTGCTGGTCGACTGCGACGCGGCGGTCGCGGCCATCGAGCAAGCGATGCTGGCCGCGTTGCCGGACGCGGCACGCGACACCTTGCACGACCAGTTGCGCACCATGCTCGGGGCGCTGCGCAAACTGGTCGATGACCCCGCTCATTACTGAGCGCGCTCGTCCATCACCACGACCGGCTTGATCGTCCGGCCACTTTCCGAATCGGCGATGGCGTCGTTGATGCGCTCGAAAGGGTAGTACTTCACCATCTTGTCGAAGGGGAAGCGGCCAGCCTGATAGAGGCGGATCAGTTCGGGAATGAACAGGTCGGGCTGGGCATCGCCTTCGACAATGCCGATCAGGCGACGGCCACCACTCATGAAATGCACCTCGTCGAGCACGACCTCACTGCCCGGGCCGGATGCGCCAAGCAGGCCGCAGGCACCGCGCGGCGCCAGGCTTTCGACCGCGCCACGGATGACCGATGCCAGGCCGGTGGTGTCCAGCGCGTAGTCCACCCCGTGACCGGTCAGGCGCATGATCTCGGCCGTGGCATTGGTGGTGCGCGGGTCCACGCTGTCGGTGGCGCCGATCTCCCGCGCGAAGGCGAGTCGGTCCGGATTGAGGTCGACCGCGATGATCCGGCTCGCACCGACCGCCCGCGCCGCCATCACCGCCGACAGCCCCACCGAACCCGCACCGAACACCGCGAAGCTGCGCCCAGGGCCAACCCGAAGCGCGTTCATCACCGCACCGGCCCCGGTCTGCACGCCGCAGGCCAGCGGCCCGAGCAGGCGCAGCGGCACGTCGGCAGGTACCTTCACGACATTGCGCTCATGGCACAAGGCATGGGAGGCGAAAGAGGACTGGCCGAAGAAATTGCCATGTACCGGCTCACCTTCCCGCGACAGCGCAGTACTGCCATCGCTGCGCGTGGCGAAGAAATTTCGCGGAAAGAACTCGTGGCAGTAGCTGGGCGCGTGGTCAGCACAACTCGGGCAGGCGCCGCAGGAATTGAAGCTCATCACCACGTGGTCGCCGGGCGCGACCTTGGTCACCGCGAGGCCGACACGCGCCACCACGCCCGCCCCCTCGTGGCCCAGCACCACCGGCAGTGGCGTCGGCAGCATGCCGTCGCGCACCACGATGTCGGTGTGGCATACCCCGGTGGCCACCACGCGCACCAGGATCTCATCATCGCGCGGCGCCTCCAGGGTCAGGGTTTCGAGATTCAGCGGTGCATGGTGGGCACGGGCCACCGCCGCACGAATGGTCAGGCTCGGGGAATCGATCGAATGGGTAGTCATGAATGCTCCTCGGGGGTGAACGGGGCGCCGCCGTGATCCAGGCTGACCACCACCTTGCCGACCTGGGCGTTCGACTCCAGATGACGGTAGGCACCCACGATGTCGTTGAACGGAAAGACCCGGTCGATGACCGGAAACAGCGTGCCAGCGGCCAGCGCCAATTCGATGAATCCGCGCGCCGCCGCCAGGCGTCGCGCGTCAGCGAGCAGTTCGAACACCAGGTAGCCGCGCATGCTCAGTCCCTTGCCGACCGCCGCGTAGAACGGAAACGGGGTGTGCTCGGCCTCACCGCCGAGGTTGCCGTACACCACCAGCGTACCGCCGCGACGCAGCGCCGCCGCCAGCGGCAGGGCCGTGGGCCCGGCCACCGGATCGAAGGCCAGACGCGCCCCGAGGCCGCCGGTAACGGCTGCAACGCGGCTGGCGAGGGTTGCGTCCGGCGTGCCGACGATGACGTGCTCGGCACCATGGCGGCGCAAGGCCTCGACCTTGCCCGGGTCCCGGGTAAGCGCGATCGGGATCGCACCGAGCGCGCGCGCAAGCTGCAACGCGGCGATGCCGACGCTGCTGGAGGCCGCGGTGACGATCGCCCCGTCCCCTGGACCGAGCTTGCCAATGTCGACCAGGCCACCGTAGGCGGTCAGTGCCGCCATCCACAGCGCCGCCGCCTGCGGTGCGTCCAGACCTGCGGGGCGCGCCACCAATGCGCTGGCCGGCACCACCGCGTATTCGGCCTGCAGCGGATGGCGTGTCATCGAGATCGCCGGCAGCACGCAGACCGGATCACCAGGCGCGAAGCCCGGCACATCCGGCCCCAAGGCCACGATCACGCCGGCCGCCTCATAGCCCAGCCCCGACGGCAGATTCGGTAGCTCCAGGTAGTGTCCGCCACGAAACGCCGCCTCAGCCCGGTTCAACCCCAGCGCCTCGACGCGGATGCAGACCTCGCCCGGACCCGGCGGCGCCAGCGTGACGGTTTCGATCTGCAACACCTCCGGACCGCCAAGCCGGTGAAAGCGCACAGCGCGCGTGGTCGGTGGCGGCGGTGGCTGGTTGCGGCCACCGCCGCCACCGGCCACTACACCGGATGTCTCGAAGCCGCTCATTGGCCTGTTCCCGGCGCAGCAAGCGCGTGACGCCAGGCATTGGCGACCTGGGCCACGGCCAGCCGCGCCGCTTCCACCGTGCCCGACATGTTGATGAAGCCGTGGGCCAGCCCGGCGTACTCGATCAGCACCGCGTCGCTGCCGGCAGTCTGCAGGGCGCTGGCATAGGCCACGCCCTCGTCGCGCAAGGGGTCGAAGCCCGCCACCAGCACCAGCGCCGGCGCCACGCCGGAGAGATCAGCCGCCTCCAGCGGCGCGGCGCGGAAGTCGCGCACGTGGTCGCTGTTCAGAAAGTCCTCGCTGCCCAGGTAATGGGAGGTGAAGTAGTGCATGGAGCGCGTGCTCAGGGTGAGCCCTTCACCATAGGTGCGGCGGGATTCGAAGCGCGCGCCATCCACCACGGTCACCGGATAGATCAGCGTTTGCTGGCAAAGCGCCGGGCCGCCCCGGTCGCGCGCGAGCAGCGCACACACGGCGGCGAGGTTGGCGCCGGCACTGTCGCCAGCAACCGCGATGCGGGCCTGACCGTCCGCGTCGACGCAGCCGATCTCGTCGGCATTTGCCGCCAACCACGCCAGCGCCGCCCACGCATCTTCCACCGCGGCGGGAAACAGATGCTCGGGCGCCAGGCGATAGTCCGGCAGCACCAGCACGCAGCCGCTTTGTGCGCACAGGCTGCGCGCCAGACCGTCGTAGTCGTTGGGGCAACCGACCACAAAGCCGCCGCCGTGCAGGTACAGCACTGCGCCGCGCGGCACCACGTCGCCCGGCGGGCGATAGATGCGCAGTGCCAGTTCACCGCCCGGGCCGGGAATCGCCCGATCTTCAACCGGCAGGTCGATGGCCGGCGCATCATGGGTGGTCACCAGCATGCGGTAGACTTCGCGCGCCGCGGCCGGGGGCAGGTCGGCGAAGTCGGGCACGCCCAGTGCGCGACCTTGTTCAAGCAGTTTCAGAAGCTGGTTGTCCAGCGTTGTGGCGGGCATCTTGGGATCTCCTGAGAAGCGCGGGGGTATCGTCCTGCTCTGGGTTGGGATGGAGATTGGGGCGGGTATCGGGGGCAAGCGTCGGGTCCGAAGGCCCTGCATCGGTCATCGCGGCGGCGGCGCTGCTGAGGCCCGTGACCGCCACCGGACGCAGCAGGAAGTGGGCGAGCGCCGGCAGCAGGATGAGTGCACCGAGCATGTTGAGCAGGAACATGAAGGCCAGCAGGATGCCCATGTCGGCCTGGAACTTGATCGGCGAGAACACCCAGGTGGCCACCGCGGCGGCGAGTGTGGCGCCGGTGAGCAGCACCACCTGACCGGTGGAACGCAGCGCGCGGCGATAGGCATCGGCCAGGCTCATCCCCTCGCGCATGCCGGCCAGCACCACCGACAACACGTACAGCGCATAATCCACGCCGATTCCCACGCCCAGCGCCACCACCGGCAGCGTGGCGACCTTCACGCCCATGCCCAGCGCAACCATCAAGGCCTCGCACAATACCGAGGTGAGCATCAGCGGCAGCACCGCGACCACCACACCGCGCCAGTTTCGGAAGGTGAGCCAGCACAGTACGATCACCACGCCATACACGAGGTACAGCATCTGCCGCATCGCACGTTCCACCACGATGTTGGTCGCGGCCTCGATGCCGGCGTTGCCGGCCGCAAGCAGAAAGCGGGTGGTGTCGTCATCGTGCTCGCGGGCGAAGGCCTCGACCGTCTCGACCACCCGCGCGAGGGTGGCGGCCTTGTGGTCCTGCAGATAGACGTAGATCGACAGCAGGCTGCAGTCCTGGTTGAGCAGTTCGCGCGGGGCGCGCGTCTGCACGGCGCCGAGGGCGGCATCGTTGGGGATCAGCTCCAGCCATTTGAAGTTGCCTTCGTTGTATCCGACCATCGCGAAGCGCGACAGCTTGGCCATGGAATTGGTGCTCTCGACACCGGGCAACTGGTCGAGCCGCCCGGTAAGCGCCCGCACCCGCGACAACACTTCGTAGCGGGTGCAGCCGTCCACAGGGGTTTCCACCATGACGACGAAGATGTCGGCACTGGCGGCGTAGCTGTCCACCATGAAAGCCGAATCGCGGTTGTAGCGCGAATCGGCGCGCAGTTCGGGCGCGTCCGGGTCGAGGTCGCCGATCTGCACGTGCTTGCCCACGCTCACCCCCAGCACCGCCAACCCGGCAGCCACCGCCAGTGCGCACGTTGCCGGGCCGCGCGCGGTGAAGCGGGCGAGCGTGGCCCACAGACGGGCCATCGCACCCGTCTCCGGCAGCGTTTTCCACGCCCCCGTGCCGCCCTCGCCCGCAGCATCTGCAAGCGCACGTGCACCGCGCGCGGCGGAATGACGGCCAGTGCCGAAGTAGGACAGCAACACCGGCAGCAGCACCAGGTTGGTGAGGATGAGTACCAGCACGCCGAGGCTGGCGGTCATCGCCAGTTCGCGGATCACGCCGATGTCAATCACCAGCAGCACGGCGAACCCCACCGAGTCGGTAACCAGCGCCGCCATGCCGGTGCGGAACAGCCGGCGGAAGGTGTGGCGCGCGGCAACGTAGCGCGGCACGCCGCGGGCGATGTCCTGCATCACGCCACTCATCTTCTGCGCGCCATGGCTTACGCCAATGGCGAACACCAGAAACGGCACCAGCACTGAGTAGGGGTCGATCGCGAGCCCGAAGGTGGCGAGCAGACCAAGCTGCCACAACACCCCGACCAGCGAGCACGCGATCACCAACAACGCGCTGCCCAGCGAGCGGGTGTAGGCGAACAGCACCGCGGTAGCGATCGCCACCGCCAGCAGGAAGAACAGCAACACCTGACGCAATCCGTCGATCAGGTCGCCAACGATCTTGGCGAAACCGGTGATGTGGATGTCGATGTAGTCGTTGGTGTATTTGGCCCGTATTTCCTCCAATTGGCGCGAGAACTCGGCATAGTCGAGCGGCGCGCCGGAGGTCGGATCGAAGTCGAGCAGCGGCAGATAGACGATGCTGGAGCGGAAGTCCTCCGCCACCAGTTGGCCGATCTCACCGGAGCGCTGTACGTTCAGGCGCACCTGCTCAAGGCTTTCCGGCGAGCCGTCGTAGTCGCCGGGGATGACGGTATCGCCGTCCAGGCCTTCCTCGGTGACGGCGATCCAGCGGGTGGCCGGGGTCCACAACGACTTCATGTAGGGCCGGTCCACGCCCGGCAGTAAATAGAGCTCGTCGTTGATCTGCGCCAGGGTCCGCAGATAGTCGTCCGTGAAGATGTTGCCCTCGCGCACCGCCACGGCCACCCTCAGGGCGTTGCCCAGCCCCGCCAGATCGGCGCGGTTGGCGAGGAAATTGGCGATGAACGGATGCCCGGTCGGAATCATCTTCTCGAAGCTGGCGTTCAGTTGCAGCCTGCTCGCCTGCCAGCCCAGACCAAGGGTGAGCAGCAGGCACAGCAGCAGCACGAGCGGGCGGTGATTGAAGACGAAGCGTTCCAGGATCGGGCCTGAGCCTCGCTGGAACGCTTCCGCGCCCGGAGATGCCGGCGGAGGGCCGGCGCGGGTGTTGTCGGTCAAGACGGACTCCTTGAAAACGAATGCGGGTAGGCACCACCGCAAAGGACGGTCGGGGATGTGGCGCGGCGTGCGTCGGCGGCATGACGCGACGGCACGAGGCTCATCGGGAGGCGCTCCCCGCCACGTCAGACAGGCCATTCAGGCGCAGCACCCCCATCAGCCCGGCCGCCACCAGGCCGCCGTCGGCCGCTTGGGCGACGGCGGCAAGCGGTAGCGGCGGCACGCCCTCCAGCGGCATCAGGCGCCGTCCATCGTCGGCACCTACCAGCACCGCTCCGGCCTGGCTGGAGAGCATCACCCGACCGTCATCCAGCAGCGCGCCGGCGGCGATGCTCTCGCCCTGCCCGCTGTCGAGCTCGATCCAGGTGTCACCGCCGTCATCCGAGCGGAAGGCATGTCCGCGCAGGCCGAAGGTCACCACCGCGCCATCCGGCATCGCCACCACGCCGAAGAAGCTGCCGTCGTAGGGCGAATCGAGTGCCTCGAAGCGCTCGCCACCCAGGTCGGCGCGCAGCAAGGTGCCCTGCTCACCAACCACGAACAACGCCTCGGCCGTCGCCGCCATGCCGTACAAGTGCATGCCCATGGGGTTGGGCACGCGGGCGCTCCACGGTTGCCAGGACTGCCCGCCATCGGAGGTACGGAAGATCAGGTTGTAGGCGCCAAGCACGAAGCCACGTTGCGCATCGATGAAGAACACGTCCAGAAACGGCTTGTCCGGCCCCTCCTCGACCAGCCGGCGGGCGTCCTCCAGAGCCCGCTCGGCGCGCTCGCGGGCTCCCGCCGTGGCCGCCCGCGCGGTGGCTTCGGCTTCAGCCAGTACGCGTTGTGCCGCGGTTACCCCGTCCAGCCGGGTTTGCCAGGTCTCGCCGCCGTCCTCGGTCGCCAGCACCACACCCATGTGCCCCACCGCCCAACCTCGACGCGCGTCGGCGAAGCGCACCGCGGTGAGCGTGACCGACACCTGCACGCGCGCCTGGCGCCAGTTCGCGCCATGGTCGTCGGACAGCAGCACGATGCCCTGTTCGCCAACCGCCACCAGGCGGTCGCCGGCGCGTGCCAGCGCCAGCATCGCCTGGCGGGCCGCCGCCGGCAATTGTGGCGACGGCTGGACCAGCACCGGCGGCACGGGGGCCACCGCCGGCTCGGACAAGGGTGCCGACCACGCGTGTCCAGC
The DNA here is from genome assembly GCA_046295975.1 of Rhodocyclaceae bacterium. Classification (GTDB taxonomy): domain Bacteria; phylum Pseudomonadota; class Gammaproteobacteria; order Burkholderiales; family Rhodocyclaceae; genus UBA2357. The sequence continues at coordinate 102,923 of JBKBMG010000004.1, read as the reverse complement.
GCCGAGGAGAGCAGCGCACGAGGACAGGAGGAGGCGCGTGGCCGGCAGGACGGCAAGCCGACGGAAGGGGCGGCGGGACCTCATGCTCAGCGCGCTCCCTGGTTGGCCAGTTCGGTCGGACTCCAGTTGTTCTCCGACACCGGCTCTCGCACCCGATAGTGCGGCGAGGCACCGTTCATCGCGGCATTGAAGTAGTAGGCGCCGGTCTGCAGGTCATAGCCACCCCACATGACGTTGGTCACCAGGGCCGGCAGTTCGGGCACGAGGTAGGTAAGCGAGTAGTTCATGCGCGAAAGGTCGCCCTTGGCGTCCCAGCCATCGAACAGCACGATCTGCCAGGAGTCCTCGTCGATGTAGTACTTGCGCTTGGGCACGGTGTGACGCTTGCCGGGCTTGAGCGTGGCCTCGACCTCCCACACCCGGTGCAGCTCCCAGCGCACGTGGTCGGGGTTGAGGAACTGCGGGCCGACGAGGTCGTCGATGGCCACCAGCGCGGCGCGATTGTTGTTGTACGGGACGTACAGCTCGCGCTTGCCAACCAGCTTGAAATCGTGCCGGTCGATCGGCCCGAACAGCATGAAGGCCTCGTCGAACAGGCCCACTCCGGAAGTCACGAAATCGGGGGTGTCGTAGGCCACCGAAGGTGCCTTGCGTACCCGCCGCTGCCCCACCAGGTATTGCCAGATGTCGCGCGACTTGTTGCTGGTGGAGGCGTCATGCACCAGGATGGCTTCGCCCGCCTTGGACGCCGGACCGGTGACGATGAAACGCCCCAGCATGTAGTGGCCACCATAGGTTTCCAGGCTGCCGCTCGGGTAGTAGTACGGCCACTGCTGGATCTCGTCGCCCTCGCTGGCAAGTGCGCGGCGGCCGTCGGCGGTGACGACGAAGGTGCGCAGTGCATACTCGACCGACTGTCCGTACCACGACAGCCGGTGGTTCCACATCACCTCGGCACCGCTGGCGGGAATCGGAAATGGAATGCCGCCGTAGGCGCCGCTCACCGAGGATTCGTCATCCGCCAAATGCGCTGTGGTGGCGTTGCGTCGGACGTTGTCATACACCCATTGCGGTGCCGCGGCGGTGCGACGGGTGGGATAGACGTCGATGCGGAACTCCGGCCGCCGGGCGAACAAGGCCTTCACACCATCGCTGAGCTTGTCGGCGTGTTCGGCCAGGTTGGCGGCGGTGATCGAAAACAACGGTTTGTCGTCAGCAAACGGATCGGGGCGCGGCTCACCGTTTTTGTAACCGGCCGCGACGGTGGTGTAGCCACCCGTCCATTCCGGGATGGTGCCGGCAGCATTGGCGGCACGCTCGGCGCCCACCGGCGTGAGCGTGGAATCGAGGCGGGCGGCCTCCTCGGCGGTCACCGCGGCGACCGCGAACTGGGCGCCAAGCGCAAAGGCAAGCCCGGTGAGCGTGGCCCTGAGTGCAAGCTTGATCATGATTGTCTGTCTCCGTATCGATTTGGGTAGTCGGGGGGCACCCCCGCCGGTTTCGGGCAGGACGGCCGCGCGCGGCGCCCCGCCTTGCGGTCAGAAGCTGCGCTGGAGGTGGAAGGACACGAAGTTGCGGTCCTTGCGGGTCTGCTTGAACGAGAGCACCGGCCCCGGCGAGTTCTGCGGGGTCACGAAGCTGAATTCGCCGCCGAAGAAATGCACGTAGTTAGCGCCGAACTTCCAGGTGTTCTGGTAGGTGCCGTTCACCCCCAGGCTGAGGTCGCCGCCGCGCGACGCTCCGCCGTTGAAGTTGCCGATTGCACCGGAGCGGCCCTTGAGGTTGTAACCGAGACCAATCGGCACCTCGAGGTCCAGCCCAGGCAATACCTGAAAGTACGCCGGAGCGAAGATCATGCGCATCCCCCAGGCATCGCGCGTGGTGTTGGGGTCGAGCGCCTCGCGGTTCTTGTCCACCGACAGCACCCGGTTCCAGGCCAGTTCGGCAACCACCGCCCCACCGCCCCACAGCGCCCCCGGTTGCAGCACGTAGATGCCGGACAGGTTGGCGTGGGCGGTATTGCCCACCGCGTATCCGATGTTGCCGCGGTTGTCTGCGGTCTGACCGATGGAGATCACCGGGTCGCTGTTGAGCGGCGCGTTCTTGCGCAGCGACACCTCGGTGGCGAGGTTGAGCTGGCCGATCGAGGTGGTGGCGCTGGCACCGAAGGTGCGAATGCCTTCGCCGTAGACGGTACGAATCGACTCGGTCACCGGGTCGAAGTAGAAACCGGACGGCGTCTTGGCGTGGTAGCGCGCAACGTACAGACCGTACTCGATGTCACTGCCATCCGGCGTGATGCGCAGTTGCAGGCCGCCCTGCCCCGAATCGCGCGGCGTGACGTCGGCGATCTTGCGCCACAGCACGCCCGGTCCGGCCAGCAGCGACTCGGTACCCGGTCCCACCCAGTCGATGTTGGACAGATAGCTGCCAACGCCCGGCAGGCGGCTTTCCTCCCACTCGAACTGGTAGTAAGCGCCCAACGACAGCGCCGAGTTGATCTGCAGCGTGCCCGACATCTGGTTGACCGGGCGCAGCACTTCCTTGAACTGCGTGCTCGGTACCGTCAGCAGCTTGATGATGTCGATCGGCCCTTGAGCATCCGCGATGCCGTTGGCGCCGAAGAACAGGGTTTCGCCGAACACCAGCGAATGGCGACCCGCGCGCAGGTTGGCGCGCATGTCGCCGAGGTCGACGTTGGCGTAGGCGAAGGCATCCAGCAGCTCTCCCTTGCGCCCGTGCAACTTGCGCGTCTGGCGCGTAAACCGGTCGTGCGGCACGCTCAGGGCGTTGTTGGTGAAGGGCGAGTCATTGTCGTTGCGGCGGTTATAGACCGAGTCGTACCACGCCGCGCCACTCAGGCGCAGGCCCACGTCACGGTAGCGGACGTCGAACTCGCTCAGCCAGTCGATCCGGTTCGAGATCAGGCCACGACCGAAATTGCGGTCGCCATCGTCGTAGTTCACGTCCGCGACCAGCAGATCGGAGCGGCTTTTCACGCGAAAGGCGTTGGAGTACTTGAAGGTGTTGTCCCAGCGCACGCGCAGGTCGGGATTGCCGGTATCGAACTGGAACGCGCCCGCCTGGGGCAGCCACAGCGCCGTAGCGGCGGCAACCGCGACGGCCAGGGGCCGACGCTTGAGCGTGGTGTATGCAGACATCGTGATTCCTCCTTGAGGTGGTCGTTTTTTTGCTTTTCGCCGACACTCGAAGCAGCCTCGCAACCGCCGCTCTGCCCCGTCGTCGGTGTCTTTATGTGGGTAGCCGAATGGGCCTGCGTACTCCGCGCGTGATCCACGCATGACCCGAATCCGTACCGTGCCTTGATTCAGAACGGGTAGGCCGGCGGCGCCTCCTTGACGGTGACCCATCGCCACTGGCTGAACTCGTCCAGGTCGGCCGGCCCGCCGATGCTGCCGCCATTTCCCGAGGCACCGCATCCGCCAAAGGGATTGGTGCATTCATCATTGACGGTCTGGTCGTTGATATGCACCATCCCGGCCTGCAGCCGATCGCCCAGCGCCATCGCGCGACCGACCGAACGTGAGATCACCGCCGCCGACAAGCCGTACTCGGTGTCGTTGGCCAGGGCCAGCGCCTCCTCGTCGTCGGCAAAGGCGATCACGCTTGCCACCGGGCCGAAGAACTCCTCGTGGAACGCACGCATGCCGGGCCGCACGCCCGACAGCACGGTCGGCAGGTAGTAACGCCCCTCACGCCGCCCCCCTGCTTCCAGTCGCGCGCCGGCCTTGACGCTGTCCTGGACAATGGCATCCACCCGCTCGAGCTGGCGCTCGTCGATAATCGGGCCGATCGCCACCGCAGCGCTGGCGGGGTCGCCGACTGGCAGCATCGCCGCCTTCTTCACCAGCCGTTCGGTGAGCTCCGCCGCAATCGACTGATGGGCGAGAATCCGCCCCGATGCCATGCAGATCTGGCCCTGATGCAACCAGGCCCCCCACGCCGCATTGCTTGCCGCCAGATCCAGATCGGCGTCCTCGAGCACGATCAGCGGGTTCTTGCCGCCCAGTTCGAGCATGACCTTCTTGAGATGACGGCCGGCAAGCTCACCGACGCGGCGCCCGACCGCGGTGGATCCGGTGAATGCGATCATTCGCACATGCGGATCGGTGCACAGCGCCTCGCCCGCGTCCGCCCCGCCCGGTATCACGTGCAGCAGGCCCGCCGGCAGTCCGGCCAGTTGCAAGGCGCGCGCGATCAGGAAGCCACCCGTCACCGGTGTGCGCAGATCGGGCTTGAGCACCACCGCGTTGCCTGATGCCAGCGCCGGCGCCACCGCGCGAATCGACAGGATCAGGGGGAAGTTGAACGGCGAGATCACGCCCACCACACCCAGCGGCATGCGCTTGGCGTAGGAGAGGCGCCCCGGCACCGACGGCAGCACGATTCCTTGCTGCGGATCCAGCACCATGGCCGCCGCGCGGCGCAGGATGATGACCGCCTCGCGTACCTCATGCTCGGCCTTGGGCAGGATCCCGCCGGTCTCGCGGGCGATCCAGCTGGCCAGTGCGGCGGCCTCGGTCTCGATCAACGCCGCGGCGCGATGGAACACGTTGGCACGCTCGCGCGGCGGCGTCGCATGCCAGGCTTTTTGCGCTTCGGATGCGCTGCGCGCCGCCATCGCGACATCCGACGGGTCGCCCACACCAACACTGGTCAGTACCTCGCCGGTGGCCGGCTCAAGCACCGCCCGCCCGCCACCGCTCGGCACCCGCCATTCGCCATCGAACAAGCTGTCCCGCCAAAGCGACTCGCTGAGCACGCTGCTGTTTTCGTCTGACACTTCGATTACCTCCATCGGGCTGGGTGTCGTTTTCGTTCCGGCCGCGTTATTCACACCGCAGCGGCCGCCGTCTCGATAGCCTGAATCGCAATCGCCGTGCCACATCCGCCACGCAGCCGATCCCCGCACCGCAGCATTCGCGCTCGCCCCCCTGCCGTCTGCGAATGGTGCCGACACACGGCCGGCATGCTGCGGCAACGCATCATCGAAAGCCGTGGCGTTTCGCTTAACAAGTTTGTTAAATGGGAGGATAAGAATTGATAATTTTGAAACACGGAGACGGACAAGCACCGGAACGAGACCGGCGCCAGGCACCATCGCTCAGATGCCGCTCGCCGGCCTCCTGCCCGCAGAACAACGACAACGAGGAGACTCTCATGCCCAACTCCACCCCCCGCGTATCGCTGGCCGAAGCCGCGCGCGCCGGCCGCGCCGTGCTTGCGGCTGGCGACAGCTCCATGCTCGACATCGCCAATACGCCGAGCTACCAGGAGTTGTCGGAGTACCTGTTTTTCTCCCCGGCCGACGGCCGCATCTGGCTCAACGACCAACGCATGGTGTTGATGCACAACAGCGCACTGGGCAGCCTGCGGCGCGAACTCATCGAGCGCCTGGGCCTGGAGCGCGCGCGCGGCCTGCTGACACGCTCTGGCTATACCTCGGGGGTACGCGACGCCCAGTTGATCCGCGAGCGCTGGCCAGATGCCAAGCCCGAGGCGATCTTCTTTGCCGGCACGCGGCTGCACTCACTGGAAGGCGTGGTTCAGGTCGAGACCGTGCATTTCGAATTCGACGCCAAGCGGGGCACCTACAACGGTGAATTCCTCTGGCACCACGCCAGTGAGGATGATGAACACATCGCCGCCTATGGCATCGGCACCGAGCCGGCCTGCTGGATGCAGCTTGGCTATGCGATCGGTTACGTCACCACCCTGCTCGGGCGGCTGACGATTTTTCGCGAAGTGGAATGCCGCTCCATGGGTCACTCGGTGTGCCGCGTCATCGGCAAGACCGTGGAGCAATGGGACGATGTGGAGGAAGACCTGCGCTACCTGAACGCCGAGGACTTCATCGCCCGCGACAACTACACCCGGCCGCGGCCGCGCGAACAGGCCCCGCTGCCGGCCGCCGGCGGCGAATTGCCCGCGCTAGGCGAGCGTCACCTGGTCGGCGTATCGTCCGCCTTCAACGCCGCCTGCCACATGCTGAGGCGGGTCGCGAGCACCCGCGCCACAGTGTTGTTCACTGGCGAATCGGGCGTGGGCAAGGAGTTGTTCGCACGCATGCTGCACCAGATCAGCCCGCGCCAGGCCAAACCCTTCATTGCCATCAACTGCGCCGCGATTCCGGAGAACCTGGTCGAATCGGAACTCTTCGGCGTCGAGCGTGGTGCCTTCACCGGGGCGATGAGCTCACGCCCGGGTCGCTTCGAACGCGCCCACGAGGGCACCTTGTTCCTGGACGAAATCGGCACCCTCAGCCTGCCCTCGCAAGGCAAGCTGCTGCGCGCCCTGCAGGAGGGGGTGATTGAGCGGGTGGGCGGCACCCGCAGCATCACGGTGGACGTGCGCGTGGTCGCGGCGACCAACGTCGACCTGCGGGCAGCCGTGCGGCGGGGTGAGTTCCGCGAGGACTTGTTCTTCCGCCTCAACGTCTTCCCCATCCCACTGCCGCCACTGCACGAGCGGCGGGACGACATCCCGCTGCTGCTGAGCCATTTCCTCGCGCACTACAACCGGCTGCACGAGCGCGCCGTCAGCGGCTTCACCACCAAGGCGATGCGCGCCTTGCTCAACTACCGTTTCCCGGGCAACGTGCGCGAACTGCAGAACCTGGTCGAGCGCGGCGTGATCGCCGCCGAAGACGGTGCGCTGATCGACCTGCCCCATCTCTTCCGCGACGAGGAGACCACCCGCAATCTGTTGTTCACGATTGGATCCAGTGGCGGACTGGCGAGCGAGGATGCGGCCGCCCAGGCGGCGGATTCGCCCGCGGGCCCGTCATCGACGCTGGAACAGTTCCGCCGTGCCGCCGACCACGGCGGCCCACCGTCGCTGGACGAACTGGAAGCGCGGCTGGTCCGCGAGGCCGTCGCCCACGCCGACGGCAACCTCAGCGCCGCGGCACGCATGCTGGGCCTGACCCGTTCGCGGCTGGCCTATCGCATCAAGAAACTCGACGCAGAAGCCTCCGACGACAACGACCACGCCGCCGACCCTCAACCCGGCACGCCATGACGTCAACCCGAGCGATGTTCGGTTGCCGCACTACCGAACGCGCTCGCCACCCGGCCCCGCCGGCGCGATTTCGCGCGCAGGTTGCAACCCTTGCGGTACGGCGTACCGCGCTGGTTCCGCCCCCTACGGCGTGGCGCGCCGCGCCGGTTCCAGCAACTCGCCGTAGCGCAAGCCCACCCAGGCGTGCTCGCGCATCAGCATCTCGGCGCGCGCGCCCTCACCCGACACCAGCGCGCCGAAGAGGAGCTGATGCTGTAGTTGCGCCACGCGCAGCTTCTCGTACTCCCGCCCCAGGGCGCCGAAGTCGATGACAATGGAGTCGGACGAAGCGAATGGCAAATGGTTGTTGCGGGCGATCGCGTCGGCGATCGGCCGGGCGCCGGTCGCTTCGACGATGGTCTTGTGGAAACGCGCATTGAGGTCCGACCACGCCGCGATGTCCGCCTCAACCAGATAGCCCTTGTCCAGTACCTGCGCCCCGTCGTGCAGCGCCGCCTGCAAGGTATCGCTTACGGCGGCGGTCATGCCCGCCTCGGCCAGCCGCCGCGCCGCCAGCCCTTCCAGCACGCCGCGCACCTCCACCGCACACATCACGTCGGCTTCCGAGAACGCCCGCACCACCAGGCCCCGCTTGCCCACGCGCGCCAGCAAGCCTTCCTGTTCCAGCACGCGAAACGCCAGCCGCACCGGCGTGCGCGACACTCCCAGCCGCTCGGCGACCGGGATCTCCGCCATGCGCTCGCCCTGCGGTATCACCCCCTCCAGGATCAGGCGGCGAAGGCTGGCAACCACGCTGGTGTCCGTATCACTCATGCTCGATAAACCTTTTTTTGGATCCCATGCTTGAAATTTATACCAGATTGCGTTTATCTTTTCTCTCAATTGGATCCAATCCAATCACATTCAAACGCACAAGCCCATCCCACAGAGGAGAGAGACATGTATCCCAAGAATACCTGGTACGTCGCCGCCACCGCCGAGGAAGTCGCCGACAAGCCGCTGGGCAGGCGCATCTGCGGCCATAGCGTGGTGTTCTTCCGCAATGCCGAAGGCCGGGTCGCAGCCGTGGACGATTACTGTCCGCACCGCGGTGCGCCGCTATCGCTGGGCTATGTACGCGACGGCCAACTGGTGTGCGGCTACCACGGCCTGGTCATGAGCTGTGACGGCAGCACCGCCTGCATGCCTGGCCAGCGCGTGCGCGGTTTCCCACGCAACCGCAGCTTCCCGGTGGTCGAGCGCCATGGCTTTGTCTGGTTCTGGCCGGGCGATCCGGAACAGGCCGACGCCGACCTCATCCCCAAGCTGTTCTGGGCCGAAGACCCGGGCTGGGCCTACGGTGGCGGCGTGTATCGCATCGATTGCGATTATCGGCTGATGATAGACAACCTCATGGATCTCACCCATGAGACCTATGTACACGCCACCAGCATTGGTCAACCGGAAATCGAGGAAGCCGTGGCGAAAACCGTCACCGAGGGCGATCAGGTGATCACTGGCCGGCTGATGGAGAACATCACCGCCCCCCCTTTCTGGCGCAACGCCATGCGCTTCGCCGGACTGCCCGAAGATGCCGAGGTGGATCGCTGGCAGATCTGCCGCTTCACCCCACCCAGCAACGTCATGATCGACGTCGGCGTGGCGCTGGCCGGGCGCGGTGCCCACGAAGCGGCCCCCGAACACCGGGTGGCGGGCATCGTGGTCGACCTCATCACGCCCGAGAGCGACGACTCGATCTGGTACTTCTGGGGTCTCGCGCGCAACTTCAAGGCGGACGACCCGGCGCTCACCGCCACTATCCGCGAGGCGCAGGGCAAGGTCTTCCTCGAGGACGTCGCCATGCTCGAGGCCCAGCAGCGCAACCTGCAGGCCTTCGCCGAGCGTCAGATGCTCAAGCTCAACATCGATGCGGGTGGCGTACAGGCGCGGCGGGTCATCGACCGCCTGGTCGCCGAAGAACGCAGCAGCACGCAGCAAGTTGCCTGAAACTACATAACGGAAACGTCACAATGAGCATGCCCCAACTCCTGACCGTCCGGGTCGCACGCATCGTGCATGAGGCCGAAGACATTGCCAGTTTCGAACTCGTCCCGCCGCAAGGCGACGCCCTGCCCGGCTTCGATGCCGGCGCCCACATCGACGTGCATATCCAGCCCGGGCTGGTACGCCAGTATTCGCTCTACAACCGCCCGGGCGAAACCCACCGCTACCGGATCGCGGTGTTGCGCGACCCGGCTTCGCGCGGTGGTTCGGTCGCCATGCACGAGCGCGTCGCCGAGGGCGACCTGATCCAGATCGGCGCACCGCGCAACCTCTTCCCAATGGCACCGGGTCGGCGCCATCTGCTGCTGGCCGGCGGCATCGGCATCACCCCGCTGCTGGCCATGGCCGAAACCCTTGCCACGCGTGGTGCCGACTTCGAACTGCACTACTGCGCCCGCAGCGCCGCCCGCACCGCATTTCGGCCCTACCTGCAGGCCTGTGCCTACGCCGACCGGGTGCAGTTTCACCTGGACGACGGCGCGCCGTCGCAAAAACTCGATCTTGCCACCCTCGCGGGCTCACCTGAGACGGACACCCACATCCATGTATGCGGGCCCAACGGCTTCATCGACCACGTTCTCGCCACCTTCCGCGCACACGCCTGGCCCGAAACCCAGCTCCACATCGAGCGCTTCGCTGCCGCTCCGGCTGCCGCGGACGCGATCGACGGTGCCTTCGAAGTGGAACTCGCCCGCAGCGGTCGGCGCCTGCACATCCCAGCCGGCACCAGCGTCGCCCAGGTGCTCCACGCCCATGGCGTCGACCTGCCGGTGTCCTGCGAGCAAGGAGTCTGCGGCACCTGCCTGACCCGCGTGCTGGATGGCATTCCGGACCACCGCGACCTCTACCTCACGCCCGACGAGCAAGCCGCCAACAATCAGTTTACGCCCTGCTGCTCGCGCGCCCTCAGCGCCCGGCTGGTGCTGGATCTCTGACCCCCAGCCTCATCCCCGGCCGCCCGACGGCGGCCGATCAATTCAGGAACAGGCCCGAGCGCGATACCACGCCGACATCCACCCACTCCGGCCCGTCGCGTTCGCCGCGGGTCACGCGCACGGTGAAGCCACCCAGGTCCAGCGTTGAAAGCCGGTCCAGCGCAGCCACAAGCTTGTCCGGCGTGGCACCGCCCGCCCGAGTCAGCGCCTCGGCACAGACGCGCAGGTTCAGGTAGGCCTCGAAACCGTCCAGGTACAAGGCTGAGGCCTCGGAATAGTGTTCGACGTGGTGCTGAAATTCGCGCACCACCGGCAGTGCCGTATGCTCGGGATTCGGTACGAGCATGGTGAAACCGATCATGCGCCCACGAAACGTCGTCGCCAACAGTCGCAGGGTGGGATCGGCCAGGGTGGCGATCACGCCCGGCCAGGCCGGGTGACTGCCATATCCGCCCGCTGCCAGAACGCCGTAGGTCGAGGCACCGAACTCGAGCACAACGGCATCAAAACCGCCCGTCTCCAGTTGCCGCAACAACGCCGCGAGGTCGGGTTCTGCGGGCGAGGCCAGAGTCATCGCGACGACCTCCAGACCACCGGCGCCCAACACCCGCGCCAGCACCGCCTGCTGGTCAGAAGCCAGCTTCGCCTCGGTGACCAGCGCAACCCGCGCAACCCCGACGGACTTCAATTGCCGCGTCAACACTTCCGCCTCGACCGCGTAACCCGGCCGCAGCGCAAACACCATGCGGCCGGGCTGCCTCAACGCGGACGAACCCGATATCGCACCGACCAGCGGCACCCCGCGCGCGTCGGCCACCTCAGCGGCGACGCGGCAGAAACGATCGCCCACGCAATTGACGATGGCCACGGCACCGTCGCGGGTAATCAGGGTCTCGAGATTGCGTCGGTAGATCTCTACATCACCGTGGTCTTCCAGCGTCACAAGCCTCAGACGACGTCCGTCTATCCCCCCCGTGGCATTGACGTGGCCAACATAAGCCTCGGCGCCGGAGCGAATCACGCGTCCGATCTCCACATCCTCGCCTGACAACGTCAGACTCTGCCCTATCACGATATCGGCGGCTCCTGCCACACCGTACACCGCAAGCATGCAGCCCATGCCTGCTGTCCGCAGCGTCCGCCAAGACGCCATCTTGTTTCCTGCCATGCTGTCCCTCCACGTTCTTCTTTTTGTGTGCTGCATCTGGACAACCGAGCCGGATCACCGCAGAACCTAGGCGCAGTGTGCCGGCCCCAGTCGTCTCACGGCATTGTGTAACCATGGCGAAGACATGCGGCACGGCGCGGGGTATAGCTGCTAGAACGATACGGCATGGCGCGGAGCCTCGCCATGGCAGGAGTCCGGCGTACTGCCGCGCCGCGTCACTACCTCACATGAATCATGTCAGCGACAGGCGCGCTGGCAGGTCCTGCGATCTGCGTGGTAATGCGCGGGAGTTCAAGACTTGGCAAGTCCATCGGACAACGCTCCGCCAAGGCAGGCGCCGGCTGCGCCCTAAGCCATGTCGCCGAAACGCAGCACGAACAGCGTAATCGCGGGGAACAGTACGAGCACCGCAACACGCGCGATGTCGCTGGCGACGAAGGGCAGGACGCCGCGATAGGTGTCACGCATCGACACCCCCGGCGCCATCGACTGGATGATGAACAGGTTCATGCCCACCGGCGGCGTGATCAGCCCCACCTCTACCACGATCAGGACCAGCACGCCGAACCAGATCGCCGTTTCCTCCGGCGACAACCCGAAGTCCAGCCCCATGATCATCGGAAAGAAGATCGGCACGGTCAGCAGAATCATGGACAGCGAATCCATCACGCAGCCGAACACCAGGTAGAACAACAACACCGCCGCCAGCACCATGAACGGCGCGAAGCCCTGGCCCCCGACCCAGGCGGCCAGTTCCTGCGGCAACAGCGACAAGGCCAGAAAGCTGTTGTAGGCCGCCGCACCGAGGACGATCATGAAGATCATGCCGGTGGCGCCCGCGGTCGCTTCCAGCGCACGCCGCAGTGTGGCCGGCGTCAGGCCGCCGCGCCACCAGGCCAGCATACCCGTGGAGGCAACCCCCACCGCAGCCCCCTCGGTGGGGGTGAACACGCCGCCGTAGATCCCGCCGATCACCACCAGGAAAATCACCACCACCGGCCACACCGCCGCCAACGCGCGCCAGCGCTGTGGCCACGGCAGCGGTGCCATGGTGCCCGCCCAGTGCGGGCGCAGGCGCACCACCACGGCGATCACCATCGCATAGCCGAGTGCTGCCAGCAGACCTGGCACCAGGGCCGCGGCGAACATCTTGGCGATGTTCTGTTCGGCCAGAATGGCGTAGATCACCAGCACGATGGAGGGCGGGATGAGAATGCCCAGGGTACCGCCGGCCGCCAGCGTCGCCGTCGCCAGGCCACCGTCATAGCCGGCGCGGCGCAGCTGCGGCAGGGCGACCTGCCCCATCGTCGCGGCGGTTGCCAGCGACGACCCGCAGATCGAGCCGAAACCGGCGCACGCGCCCACCGCGGCAATCGCGACACCGCCTCGACGGTGGCCGATGAAGGCCTCGGCCGCGCCAAACAAGGCCTGCGACAGCCCTCCCAGGGTGGCGAACTGACCCATCAGCAGGAACAGCGGCACGATGGACAGGGAATGCACCGAAAACTGGCCGTAGGCCAGGCTCTTCATCTGATTGAGCAGCGGCAGGGCGTCGCCGAACACCAGCCAGGAACCGCACAGCCCCACCACCAGCATGGACAGGCCGATGGGAATGCGCAGGAAGATGAGCATGAGCAACAGCGGAAACGACCAGGCGGCCAGATGCAGGGAATCCATTCAATGCCCCCCCGCCGAGCGTACGAAACCGGCAGGCGCGGCCACCACACCCAGCGTTTCGGCCAATCGCCAGGCGTAGGCCACGCACCCCAGCACGGCCGGCACCAGCGCCGAGGCATAGCCCCACCACAAAGGCATGCGCAAAATGAAGCTGGTATCGCCTTGGGCGCGATACTCCAGCATCGCCACCCCCATGCGCCAGGTCAGCAGCAGCCACACCACGAGCATCAGGAGATCGGCGGCGATCTCGGCACCGCGGGCGAGCCAGGGCGGGTACAGGCGCCACAGCAAATCCACCACCGCATGTGCGCGCGACAGATGGCACCAGGGCAGGAAGCAGAACACCGCCAGCGCCGTGCCCAACTCCACCAGTTCGAAATCACCCGGCACCGGTCCGGGCCCGAACCCCGCGCCACTGGCGCTGCGTCCGGCAATGCTGGCGACGCTGAGCACCGCCAGCGCCACCAGCACCACTCCGCCGAACCAGGCAATGCCGCGGCAGGTGTGGTATAGCAGTCGCCCTACCCTGTCACCGGCTGCCGTCCCTGCCATGCCTGACACCTCCATCGCGATTGCCCCCGAACCTCGTGCGGCCATGAATCACTCTCCCGAGTGCCGGCTCACAAGCCTGGCCGCCTCGTCCGCAAGCTGGCGTCCGTCCATGCCCCGGGCTTGCGCCTCGGCGAACCAGGCCTCGCGCACCGCCTCTCCGACCTTCTTCCAGCGCTCGGTCTCGGCTTCGTCGAGCGCCACGATACGGTTGCGCTTGTCGGCCGACACCATGGCCAGCGCCTTGGCATCCCCTTCGTCCATCGCCCGGCCGAACAGGGCGGCGACGTCGCTGCCCGAGTTCGCGTCGATGACGCGCTTCAGGTCATCGGGCAGGCGCTCATAGCTGCGCTTGTTCATGACCAACGCAAAGGTCTGGGTATACAGGCCAGTATCGCCGGAGAAACCGGTATGGTTGCGCACCATTTCGTGCACCCGCAGCGGCGGAACGACCTCCCACGGCACCGTGGTGGCCGTGATCACGCCCTTGGAGAGCGCCTCGCCCACTGCCGGCACCGGCATGCCGACCGGCGTCGCGCCGAGTTGTTCGAGCATCATGTTGACCACCCGCGAACCGCCGCGCACGCTCATGCCGCGCAAGTCCTCGAGCTTCTCGATTGGCGTCCGGCTGTGGAACAGGCCGGGTCCGTGCACGTGCACTGCCAGCAGCTTGACATCCTGGAACTCATCGGCGGCGTGGGTTTCGACGAACTCCTGGAAGGCGCGCGAGCCCTGCTCCGCGTTGCCGGTGGTGAACGGCAGTTCGAACACCTCGCTCTTGGGGAAGCGCCCCGGGGTGTAACCCAGCACCGTCCAGATGACATCGGCGACGCCGTCGCGCGCCTGATCGAACAGTTCCGGCGGACGCCCGCCAAGCTGCATGCTGGGGAAAAGGCGGATCTTGATCCGCCCCTGGCTCTGCTCCTCGACGGCGCGGGCCCAGGGGGCGATCGCCTCAGCCGGAATGGTGGCCTGCGGCGGCAGCATCTGGTGCAGCCGCAGGGTCACCTCCTGCGCCTGAACCGGGGCCGCGGGCACGAACGCCATGGCAAGGGCGGCGCATGACGCCGCCAACGTGGAAAGGGTGCTGAACGCTCTCATCAGGTTGTCTCCTCGTGGTCGTCCGCGCTGATGCGCGGATGCTTCTTGTATACGGAACGGGCAACGCCGCGCTCCGGCCCTGCGATCACCACGGCGCCGATGGCCGGCGCCGTGGTATCGGGTTCAAAACGCCTCGGTATCTATCTCCATCTGAGTGGTCGCCGCGTATCTGGGCCCCGACACCGTATCGCGGTTGATGAGCGCATCGAGTCGCGCCACCACCGCGGGATCGAGCACAATCTCAGCGGCCGAGAGGTTTTCCTCCAGGTGCGCGATTGCGGTGGTGCCGGGTATCGGCAGCACGTGTTCGCCGCGCGTGAGCAGCCACGCCAGCGCCAATTGCGCCGGGCTGAGATCGCACTGCCTGGCCAGCTCCCGCAGCGCGTCGAACAACCGCAGGTTGGCCGCCAGGTGTTCGTGCTGGAAACGCGGCATGGCGCGGCGGATGTCCTTGGTGTCGAGGCGGTCGACGTCCTCGGCGCTGGCCAGGGCGCCCGCGAGAAAGCCCCGTCCGAGCGGACTGAAGGCGACGAAGGTCACCCCCAGTTCGCGGCAGGCGTCCAGCACCGCGATCTCGGGCTCGCGCGTCCATAGGGAATACTCGGACTGCACCGCAGCGACCGGATGCACCGCGTGGGCGCGCCGCAACGTCGTGGCCGATACCTCGGACAGGCCGATCGCCCGGATCTTGCCTGCCTGCACGAGATCGGCCAGGGCGCCGACACTATCCTCGATCGGTACCTGTTTGTCCCAGCGGTGCAGGTAGTAGAGGTCGATCACCTCGGTACGCAGACGCGTCAAGGCCTCGTCGCAGGTGCGGCGGAGCGTGTCGGGGCGGCCGTCGATGACGCGCTTGCCATCCACGCCGGTCATGCCGCACTTGCTCGCCAGGGTGAAGCGCGAGCGGAACGGCGCCAGCACCTCGCCGAGCAGCGTTTCGTTGGCGCCGAAACCATACAGGGCTGCGGTGTCGAAATGCGCGATGCCGCAGTCGAGCGCCCGTCGCAACAAGGCCGCAGCCGCCTCACGCGGCGGCGCGGCGCCGTAGGCGTGCGACAGGTTCATGCAGCCGAGGCCGATGGCACCGACCGGGAAGGGTCCGAGGCGGCGTTGTTGCATCGCTTGCTGGCTCCTTTGAATCCGCGTTGGCGTGGGGTGGCGAGCGTGGCTCAACCGGCGAGTTGGCGCTCCAGGTCGTGGAGCACCCGGTAGCAGTCGAACACCTGCGCGACGCTCGCGTTGGGCTCGCGCCCTTCGCGGATCGCAGCGAAGAATTCGCGATCCTGCAGTTCGATGCCGTTCATCGACACATCCACCGCCGAGACGTCGATCTTCTCCTCCTTGCCGTTCACCAGGTCGTCGTAGCGCGCGATATAGGTGCCGGTGTCGCCGATGTAGCGGAAGAAGGTGCCCAGTGGCCCCTCGTTGTTGAACGACAGCGACAGCGTGCAGATCGCCCCGGTGCTGCTCTTCAACTGGATGGACATGTCCATCGCAATGCCCAGTTCCGGATGGATGGGTCCCTGGACGGCGTTGGCCTGCACGATGCGGCCGCCGCTCTGGTAGGCAAACAGGTCCACCGTGTGCGCGGCGTGATGCCACAGCAGATGGTCGGTCCAGCTGCGCGGCTGGCCCAGCGCATTCATGTTGCTGCGGCGGAAGAAATAGGTCTGCACGTCCATCTGCTGGATGTTGAACGTGCCCGCCTCGACCTTGCGGTGTATCCACTGGTGGCTGGGGTTGAAACGGCGGGTGTGGCCGACCATGGCCACCAGGCCACTGCGCTGCTGCAGTTGCAGCACCGCCTCGCCATCGGCGAGGCGGTCACACAGGGGAATCTCCACTTGAACATGCTTGCCCGCGTTCAGGCACTGGATGGCCTGTTCGGCATGCATCTGGGTGGGTGTGCAAAGGATCACCGCATCCAGCCCGGGCAAGGCGAGGCTTTCGGCGAGGTCGGTGGTGACGTGGCCGACGCCATACTGGCGTGCCACCTCGCGGGTCTTGTCGAGCTCGCGTCCGACCAGCGAGACGACCTCGACCCCGGCGATGTTGCGAATGCCGTCCAGGTGCTTGATGCCAAAGGCGCCAGCGCCCGCCAGCGCAACCTTGAGGGTGTCAGCCATGGTCATGAATTCTCCAAAATCAGGTGCCCGACCGCGGTGTTCGACGCGGGCACGTGGTAGAAACGGTGGCGCACGCCCGGCGCCGCGCCGCCGGCAACGTCGCTCATGGCGCCGCGCGCGATCAGCCACATCACCAGTTCGATGCCTTCGGAACCAGCTTCCCGCACGTACTCGATGTGCGGCACTTCGGCGAGTGCTGCCGGCTCGGTGATCAGGCGATCGAGGAAGCGGTTGTCCCACTCGCGGTTGATCAAGCCGGCACGTGGTCCCTGCAACTGGTGGCTCATGCCGCCGGTGCCCCAGATCTGGACCTTGAGTGGCGCATCGAAGGATTCGACCGCACGACGGATCGCCTGGCCGAGCGCAAAGCAGCGCCGGCCCGACGGCACCGGGTACTGCACCACGTTCACGGCGAAGGGGATCACCGGGCACGGCCAGGCGGCAGCCGCCGGCGTCTCGGGCGCGTCGATGGCGGGTATGCCGAACATCAGCGACAGCGGCACGGTCAAGCCGTGATCGACGTCCATGCGGTTGACGATGGTGAGGTCGAAATCGTCCTGGATGACCGACTGGGCAATGTGCGACGCCAGCTCGGGATGGCCGACCACCTTGGGCACTGGCCGTGGTCCCCAGCCTTCGTCGGCCACCGCGAACTCGGCCCCGGTACCGATCGCGAAGGTCGGGATCAGATCGAGATTGAAAGCCGTCGCGTGGTCGTTGTAGACCAGGAAGATCACGTCGGGCGTGTTGTCCTTGATCCACGCCTTGGACGGTTCGTAGCCGGCGAACAGCGGCTGCCAGTAGGCCTCGCGGGCCTTGCCCAGATCCAGGGCGGCGCCGATGGCCGGTACGTGGGAGGTGTAGACGGAAGCGCTGATGCGGGCCATGTCAGCTTTCCCCCCGCTGCTGCCGTCCGGCGGCGCCCTGCGGCTGGCGATGCGCCTGCGCGTCACCGTCTTCGCCAATGTAGCGATTGCCCTCGGGCGAACGCCCGCCGCGCATCATCATGTCGCGATACTCCTCCTCGGTCATGCCGGTCATGCTGCCGGCCATCTGCTGGAAGCTCTTGCCGTCGGTCGCGCCGATGCGGGCAAGAAAGTAGATGTTTCCGCCCAATGCGATGCAGCGATTGAGGTCGCGCGCCAGCACCGCTTCCTTCTGCGCTTCGGTCATCGGCCACTCGTCGAGATAGGCCCGCTCGTCCGCCTTGAAACGGACACGGTTGTCCGCCCGCATCAACGACACGCAGAACTGGTTGAGCCAGTAGCCCTTGCGCGATTGCTCGGCATCGAAAATCGTCGTGCCGGGTACGTCCTTGTACGGCTTGTCCAACGCCATGTGTTCGTCTCCTTGTATTGCGATGCGCCCTGCTCTCCGTCGGGGCCGGGAGTCGCCCGCCTTGCGGCGCCGCAACTGCTTGCCGTGGCGCTGTAGTGCCATGCGGGCACGCAGCACGCATGTTCTCTAGCATTCCTCCGGCCAGTACAGCCGCATCGGATTGTCCACCAGCAGTTTGCGCTGCAACTCGGGCGTGACCGCGATGTGGGGGATGAAGTCGACCAGCAGGCCGTCGTCGGGCATGTGGTCCTTCAGGTTGGGATGCGGCCAGTCGGTCCCCCACAGCACACGGTCCGGGAAGGTCTCGACGATGCGCCGCGCGAACGGCACGACGTCGCGATAGGCGGCGCGCTCGCCGTCCCGCGCGGCCGGGCCGCTCACCGACAAGCGCTCGGGGCAGCTCACCTTGCTCCAGACCTTGGGATTGTCGCGCATGAACTTCACGAACAGTTCGAACTCCGGGCCGTCCACCGGCTTGGTCACGTCCGGCCGGCCCATGTGATCGACGACGACGACGGTCGGCAAGGCGGTAAAGAACTCCCATAGCTCGGGCAGGTCCTGCGCCTCGAAGTAAATCACCACATGCCAGCCCATCGGCGCGATGCGGTGGGCGATCTCCAGCAATTCGTCGCGCGGGGTGAAATCCACCAGGCGCTTGACGAAGTTGAAGCGCACCCCGCGTACGCCCGCCGCGTGGAGGTCGCGCAATTCCTCATCGCTCACGCTGCGGCGCACCGTGGCCACGCCGCGCGCCTTGCCCCCCGCGGCACGGCAGGCATCGGCCATGGCACGGTTGTCGGCGCCGTGGCAGGTGGCCTGTACGATCACGTTGCGGGCAAAACCCAGGTGGTCGCGCAGCGCGAAAAGCTGCGCCTTGCTTGCGTCGCAAGGCGTGTATTTGCGCTCGGCAGCGTACGGAAACTCCGCCCCCGGGCCGAATACGTGGCAATGTGCGTCCACCGCGCCGTCGGGCACCCGGAACTGGGGCTGCGTCGGCCCTGCGTACCAATCCAGCCAGCCCGGCGTTTTTTCGAAGCGTTGCGAATCCATTCGTTGTGGGTCCATTCCAGATTTTGTCGTAGCGTCTTGCGCCTGGGACATACCATCCGCAGGCATGCCAGGCGTGTCGGACATCAGCCTGCCCCCGCGGCGACCGACGCCCGCCCGGGCTGCGACGCCGTGTCCCCTGCCCGGTTCGCCGCGCGACGCTGACGGTATTCGAGCAGGCGGTCGGCTTCGGTGCGCCAGTCCGGGCTGCGCGCGAAGCCGGCGGTGCCGCGCTGGCCGAACACGCCGTCGTCCGCCAAGTCCGCCATGCAGGCCTGGCGTTCGGCGGTCGCCGTGGCCGACCAGGGCTCCAGCCCGGCTTCGCGCACCGTACGTGCCACCTCCCGCACCTCCTCGGCACGCCGACGGCCGTGCTCGATGACGCGCTGGAAGAAGTAGGCGCCTTGCCGCTCCCAGTCGATACCTGGGAAGGTCTCGGCGAGCGAAGCCAGCACCGCGTCCTCCACGCCGTAGGCGCGGGCGGCAGTGAAGCTCTCGATCACCATCGCTTCCAGGCCCTTGATCATGATGCTGCGGCACATCTTGGTGGCCGACGCCACGCCCAGGCGCGCCGACGCCAGCCGCGCCTCGAAACCGAAGGCCGCGAGCGCCGGTGCCAGTTGCGCGGCATCGGCGCCCCCCAGCAGCATGGGCACGCGAATCCGGTAGGGCGGCACGGAAGTCATCACCGCGGCTTCCACATAGTGCGCGGAGGCCGCATCCACCAGGCCGGCGGCGCGTATTTTCTCGCCCGGCGAGGCCGAGTTGAGGTCCAGAAACCAACTTCCGGCGCGCACGCCTGGCACGCAGGCGGAGGCCACCGCGACGGTCTGATCGGCGGTCACCGCCGAGATGATCAGGTCCGCGCCGGCCGCCAGGGCGGCGTGCGAGGCCGCGAGGGTGACACCGTGCCGGCCGGCGTGTTCAACCAGCGCAGCCTCTTCGCCGCCGCCGAGCTTGCGATCGTAGGCGGCAACCCGCAGCCCCTGGGCACGCAGATCCTCGGCAAGAATGCGCCCGACCTCGCCGTAGCCGACGAGACCGATGCGCCATTCGAGGGGGTGATGCAGCGTGGCCATGTCGCGCCCCGCTCAGTCGATGTACCGGAGGCCGGCTTTTTCGAGCGGCTCGCGCAACTGGTACATGTCCAGCCCCAGTTCGCCAGCGGCAAACCGCGCGCGCTTGGCGCTTTCGTTGGCCTCGCGGGCTTCGGCCGCGTCGGCCACACGGGCCGCCACTTCGCGCGGCACCACCACCACGCCGTCGTCGTCGGCCACGACTACGTCGCCAGGATTCACCAGGGCCCCGGCGCACACCACCGGAATATTCACCGAACCCAATGTGGCGCGGGTGCACCCCTTGGCGTGAATCGCCCGGCTGAACACCGGGAAGCCCATGGCGGTGAGGTCCTTCACGTCGCGCACGCCGCCGTCGATGACCGAGCCCACCGCACCACGCGCGCGGTAAGAGGTGGCAAGCAGATCGCCGAAAAAGCCGTCGGTGCTGTCGGCGGTGCAGCCCGCGACGACCACGTCGCCCGGGCGGATCTGTTCGGCCGCCACGTGCAGCATCCAGTTGTCACCCGGCTGCAGCAGCACCGTGACGGCGGTACCACACAGGTGGGCGCCGGCATAAATGGGCCGGATGGTGGGTTTCATCAAACCGGCGCGGCCAAAGGCTTCGTGAACGGTGGCCACGCCGAACTTGGCCAACCGCGCCACGGTTTCCGGGTCGGTGCGCTCGATATGGCGACGGACGACACCGAGGTTGTTGATGGACATGAGGTCGTCTCCTTAGCGGCCCTGGGCCTTGAGCGCGGCATCCAGCCGCGGATAGACGCGACGGGCGTTGCCTTCGTAGATCTTGTAGCGCTCCTCGGCGGTCAGGCTTGCCGCCTCGATGTAGCGCTTGGTGTCGTCGTAGTAGTGCCCGGTCTCCGGGTCGATGCCACGCACCGCACCGATCATCTCGGAGGCGAAGAGCACGTTTTCCACCGGGATCACGCGGGTCAGCAGGTCGATACCCGGCTGGTGGTACACGCAGGTGTCGAAGAACAGGTTGTTGAGCAGGTGGTCCTTCAGCAACGGCTTCTTCAGTTCCTGCGCCAGGCCCCGATAACGGCCCCAGTGGTAGGGCGCGGCGCCGCCGCCGTGGGGGATGACGAACTTCAGCGTGGGAAAGTCCTTGAAGAGGTCCCCCTGGATCAGCTGCATCACCGCGGTGGTGTCGGCGTTGATGTAGTGAGCACCGGTGGTGTGGAAGCAGGCGTTGCAACTGGTGCTGACGTGGATCATCGCCGGGATGTCCAGCTCGACCATCTTCTCGTAGATGGGGTACCACTGGCGGTCGGTCAGCGGTGGGCTGGTCCAGTGGCCGCCCGAGGGATCAGGATTGAGGTTGATGGCGACGAAGCCGTACTCCTTCACGCATTTCTCGATCTCGGGCACGCAGCTCGCGGGATCCACGCCTGGCGACTGAGGCAGCATGGCGGCGCCGATGAAATGTTCCGGGAAGAGCTCGGCGACCCGGTAGCAAAGCTCGTTGCAGATCGCCGCCCAGGTGGAGGACACCTCGAAATCGCCGATGTGGTGAGCCATGAAGCTCGCCCGCGGGCTGAAGATGGTGAGGTCCGAGCCGCGCTCCTTCATTTTGGCGAGCTGGTTGGTTTCGATGCTGTCGCGCAACTCGTCGTCCGAGATTCGCAACTCGGCGACCGAGGGCTTCGCGGAGGGGTCCTTGATCCCGGCAATCTGGCGGTTCCGCCAATCCTCCAGCGCCTTGGGCGCGGTGGTGTAGTGGCCGTGGATGTCGATGATCACGCTTGTTCTCCTTGCTGGGTCCAGATCGCAGCGGGGACCATGACCTCGCCGCGCATGATGAGCCGTGCGGTGCGCAGCAGCGCCGCGCGGGTGACGTTCTGGGGATGTTCGGGATCCACCTCGAGCTCCACCGAAAACTCACCGGTGGGATGCTCCACGGACACCGTCTTGAGGTTTCCTTCCGGCACCGCCGCGATGCCCTCGGTGACCGAGCCCTTGAGCACGCAGGCGGTGCCGACGGTGACCGCAGCCAGCACGCCGATGGCGTCGTGGCAGACGTGGGGAATGAAGCTTCGGGTGGTGAGGCTGCCGCCCTCGCGCGGCGGCGCGACGAGGGTCATCTTGGGGTAGTTCCTGTTGGTGACGTCGCCCAGCCCCATGGCGTGGCCGCAGGCGATGCGCAGGCGCTCGATACGGGTCTTCAATTCAGTGTCTGCATTGAGCTCGGCCACCGTCTCGTAGCCGCTGCGCCCGACCGCCTCGGCGCGGAAGATCACCAGCGGCATGCCGTTGTCGATGCAGGTGACTTCCACCCCGTCGATCACGTCGCGCACGTTGCCGGTAGGCAGCAGCCCCGCACATACCGAGCCGGCGGTATCCAGGAAGTTGATCTTGATGGGGGCGGACGTGCCCGGCACGCCGTCGATGCGCGCCTCCCCCGCATAGCTCACCTGCCCACCGGGCGTCTGCACCGTGATGTCGCACTGCATGTCGGTGTTGAGGGTGAGCACGCGCAGCGTGGTGGTGTCGCCCCGGGCCGACACCATGCCGGTCTCCAGCGCGAAGGGCACCACCGCGGCGAGCATGTTGCCGCAGTTGGGGGTGGTGTCTACCGTGTCCTTGTCGGGCTGGAGTTGGGCGAAGAGGAAATCGAGATCGACCCCCGCCACTGCGCTCTTGCGCACGATGCCGACCTTGCTGGTCAGCGGATGCGCACCCCCCAGGCCGTCGATCTGGCGACGGTCGGGCGAACCCATCACCGCAAGCAACACCCGATCGCGCTCGGCCACGTCGGCCGGCAAGTCTTCTTCCCTGAAGAACGGCCCGCGCGAAGTACCACCGCGCATGAACAGCGTTGGGATGGCGATCTGACTGGACTGGGTCGCGCCAGCGTCTTGCAGCGTCATGGAGGCAAACGGCGAGGCTTTCATGGCGCTCATTCTGGAGATCGACTTGATCAAGCGAAATCCGCATGACAGACTATCTGATATCTCAATTCGGAATGTCTCGAAGTCCACGCATGCCGAATCCACCGCCTGCCACCCGTCCCGCCCTCTGAACGAGATTCGACCATGGACCTCAAGCAACTCGAGTACTTCGTACGCGTCGCCGAGCTGGGCAGCTTTACCCGCGCCGCCATCACCCTGGACGTCGCCCAGCCCGCACTCAGCCGCCAGGTGCGCTTGCTGGAGGTGGAGTTGCGGCACACGCTGCTCAACCGCAACGGTCGCGGCGTCACCGTGACCGATGCCGGCAAGTTGCTGCTCGAACATGGCCGGGGCGTGCTGCGCCAGGTCGATCGCATCCGCGAGGAACTCGGCCGCATGCGCGGAGCCCCCGTCGGCAGGGTGGCGCTCGGCCTCCCGCCCAGCCTGTCGCGCCAACTCGCGGTGCCGCTCACCCGCGCCTTCCTGCAGCGCTTTCCCACCGCCACACTGTCGGTCAGCGAGGGCCTGTCAGCGACCATGCGCGAGGCCTTGATGATCGGCAAGCTCGATCTGGCGCTGCTGTACAACGCCGCCCCGTCGCCCGACGTACAGGTCGACCCGCTGTTCACCGAGGCCCTGTACCTGGTTCGTCGTGCCGAGTCGGCAACCAAGACAAGCGCCGCACCGCCACCCGTGCCGCTCCCCCCTGGCCACTCGGTACGGCTACATGAACTGGCCGGCGAGGAACTCGTCATTCCCAGCCGGCCCAACGCCATCCGCATGCTGGTCGAGACCGAACTTGCGGCCCACGGCGTACGCCCCCGGATCGCCCTGGAGATCGACGGCGTGGGCGCCATCCTCGACCTGGTCGCGGCCGGCCTGGGCAGCGCCATCCTGCCCCTGGGTGCGGTCCAGACTGCCAGCGAGCCCCAGCGTTTCACCGCCAGCCCCATCGTCGAACCGGAACTGCGCTGCCAGGTGTTCGTGGCCTCGAGCGCGCGCCGCCCCGTGACCAACGCCCAGCAGGCAATGCTCGAGTTGCTCAAGGAGATGGCGCCGGGACAGGGGAAGGCGTAGACCTCAACCGATACCGGCGGGCCTCACACCGGCGAACCTCACCCGCTTCTTTCCCCCGTGCCACGCGTCTTGCCGGAACGCCTTGCCGGAAAAAAATCGACCCGGTCTTCCTTGCGGAAACGACCGGGCCCAAGCATCGAAGCGTACGAGTCGGAGAGGAGATGGAACTCGACCCGGCGCTCCTTCCCTTTCGCCGCGTCCAAGAAGGCACGTCGGAAATGCCTCTTTGCGATTCACAGTCGGCGGACCGCCCACCACACCGCACAGGTGGATCCGCGTCGCTGGACGACCGACGGGCACATTGTGTTGAACGCGCCACCTTCCCAACACACGTCATGCGCACTAGCAGCTATCTCAATTCCACATAACTCATCCCGATCAAGACCTTTTTGGAATGTATCGCCTCACCAGAGTCAGACGCTGGCGACATGCAGGCGCCTGAAAGCGGACGGCGGCATGCCATGGTGGCGAGCGAAGAAGCGCGCGAAATAGGCGGGATCCCGAAAGCCCAGCGAATAGCAGATCGCCGTCACATCCAGGTCCGAATACGCCAGCATGCGCCGGGCCTCCAGCAGCAAGCGATCGTGCAACAAAGCCTTGGGGCTGCGCCCCGCCTCCTTGTTGCAGTCCTGGGCGAGTTGCGCGGTCGACACCCCGACACGCCCCGCATACCAGGAGACCGGATGCGCCTCGCGAAAGTGGGCATCCACCAGTTCCAGAAACCGCCCCACCCGCGCACGCGCGCGCCCGACATGATGGACCTCGCCCGGTGTCGCGGTGCGCGCCAGCCAGATGAAAACCAGACCCACCGTCGCCATCAGGCTGCCAAGTCGCCCCGGCGCACTACCTGAGAATTCGGCCGCAATCCGCCCGAACCACGTACTCAGGTCCTTGTACGCAGCGCTGTCGGCGTCGAGCGGCACGTAGCGCGGAACGTCGAAGGCCGTCTTCAACTCCGGCGACATCGCCAGCAGGTCGCGCAGCACGTGGGTCGGCAGCGTCACGACATGCCCCTCGACGTCCCGCGAAAAGTGAAACCCATGCACGTGCCTCGCCGGCATGAAGACCGCGCAGGGCGGGGTCAGGCCGGCATGCAGCAGCTCCAGCGTCATGCTCGCCTCGCCCGCCTCCACGAGCAGCAGATGAACCAGGTCATCATGGCTGTGGGGACGAATATCCCACTGATACAAGGCGCTACGGGCGGCGATGGTCTCGTGGTGCACCGGCTCCGGTGCCAGCCAGGGGCGGTGCTCGCCGAACAACTGATAGGTGGGGGTCGCGCGTTCGGAAGTCGTGAAGGCTTTCATGGTGGTCACCGTCGCGGGCAAGTACTTTCGAAAAGTACAACTAATGCCCCTGCTTTGTTCAAGCACACGACGCTACCCGCTCCTATAGTCCGGCGCAAGCATGCCGGATTCGTGCATGCGCTCACTTCAGGAGAGAGACATGAACACCCAAGTCGGCATCATAGGCGGCGGCCCGTCCGGTCTGTGCCTGGCCCGCCTGCTCAGCCGCGCCGGCATTCGCAGCGTCATCCTCGAGCGCCAGACGCGTGCCTACGTCGAAGCGCGCATCCGGGCCGGCATCCTTGAACAAGGTATGGTCGACCTGCTGCATCGTGCCGGCGTGGCTGATCGCATGGACCAGGAAGGCCTGCCGCACGACGGCATTGTGCTGGCCTTTGACGGCCGCGAGGAACGCATAGACCTCGCGGCACTCACTGGCGGCAAGCCGGTCATGGTCTACGGCCAGACCGAACTCACCCGCGACCTCTACGAGGCCGTGCTGGGCGACGCCAACATCACCCTGTTCTTCGAGGCCGGCGATGTCCGCCCGGGCGGCTATCTCGACCACGCCCCACACATCGACTTCACCCACGGCGGCCAACGCCAGACCCTGCGCTGCGACTTCATCGCCGGCTGTGATGGCTATCACGGCGCCTCCCGCGCATCCGTCCCCGATGGCATGCTCAAGGCGTTCGAGCGCATCTACCCCTTCGGCTGGCTGGGTCTGCTGGCCGACACCCCACCGGTTCACGACGAACTCATCTACGCCAACCATGCGCGGGGGTTCGCGCTGTGCTCGATGCGCTCGCACACTCGCAGCCGCTACTACCTGCAGGTCGGGCTGGAAGAAAACGTGGGCGACTGGTCCGACGAACGCTTCTGGGACGAACTCCGCCATCGCTTGCCGGCGCACTTCGCGGAGCGCCTGGCGACCGGACCGTCGATCGAGAAAAGCATTGCCCCGCTGCGCAGCTTCGTCACCGAACCGATGCGCTTCGGTGCGTTGTTCCTCGTTGGCGACGCGGCCCACATCGTGCCGCCCACCGGCGCCAAGGGCCTCAACCTCGCCGCGTCGGACGTGCACTACCTGTCCACCGCGC
The DNA here is from genome assembly GCA_046295975.1 of Rhodocyclaceae bacterium. Taxonomy (GTDB): domain Bacteria; phylum Pseudomonadota; class Gammaproteobacteria; order Burkholderiales; family Rhodocyclaceae; genus UBA2357. The sequence goes on along the minus strand of JBKBMG010000004.1, from coordinate 76,468 downwards.
TGATCGCCCACTACACCGAGGGCCGTGGCGACCTGCTCGAACGCTACTCGGAAACGGCACTGCGCCGCATCTGGGCCGCGGTCCGCTTCTCGTGGTGGTTCACCTCCATCATGCACAAGTTCAACGACGACCCCATCGAACACAAGATCCAGCTCGCCGAACTGGACTACCTCACCGGCTCCACCGCCGCCAGCGCGGCGTTGGCGGAGAACTACGTGGGGCTTCCGTACGACGACAGCTTCCGTTGAGACTGGGGCGACCAAACATGGGCATGGCCCGCGCAACGGCGGGCCATGCCGAGTATTTCAACGACATCGGTACTGCACGCCCGTCGCGATCGCGACCCCGGCTCCGTTTCCAACCCTGTTTCCAGCCCCATTGATGACGGGACTCGCTGCGCTCAGAACGGAACCGCCACAACCACTTGAGCATAGAAATTGGTGCCGTTTCCGCCGACCTGCGTACCGCCGTTGTGTTCGCTGCGCTTCGGTTTGAAGAAGCCCACCAATGGCGTGACAATGAAGTTGTCACTTACCACCCACTCTACATAGAGGTCCAACTCCCGCGCGTCCAGATTGCGCCCCCCCCGTCCGCGCAGCGTCTTGAGGTCATAGAGCAAGGCGCCCACCGTCAGGTTTTCCCTCGGGTACGCTTTCAGTGCAAGGTGCTGGATACCCACGTTGCGAGCAAAGATGCCGGCGTAGTTGGCCGCCACCTCCCCCTGAAACCAGGTGCCCAACTCCGGGCTGTTCAGACCGGTGAACAGCGCGTCCCAACCTTCCGAGTAGCGGGTGTAGCGATAGCTCAGGCTCGGAGACCAGGCGGCATCGGCAAAGGTATAGCCGGCCTCTGCGTACCAGGCCCTTTCGTTGCCGGCATCCTTCTTCTGCCAGGCGTACTCGAAGGCGAAGCTCGCATTCGCCAGACCAGCGTCGCCTTCACCCCGCAGGCTGTAGACATTCATGCCATCACGCTGCTGTAGGAATTCGTCGGCCCAGGCATCGTTGACGTCAAGCCCATGCACCCAGGTCACCCCCAGCAAACCCGCCTGACCACGGTAATCCAGAGTGGCCGCGGCCAGTTCTGTCCCCGCCTGGGCGCGGTTGTCCGACTTCAACCAGGCCAGCGTGCCATGCAGACCCGCCTCCCCACCGATGCGCAGCACCGCCGTACGATCGAAGGCATGCCGCGCCGCCAGGTAGTAGGCACTGCCCCGATTGAGCGCGCCGTCCGCCGGCCCCTTGCCCAGGTTCGGACCATCGTCGTTGATCAGAAAGCCACTGCCCAACTGCACGACCTGGCGACCGAAGGAGATGTCGAGACCATCATTGCCCAGTACCGGCAGCAGTTCGGCAGAGCGCCAGCCCAGGTAAGCGTCCTCGATCTTGGTGGTGCGCTCGGTGCCGATGGTATTGCCACCCGCGTCGCCATCCCCCCAGGTAGCGGAACTGACCAGGTTGAAGGCACCATAAAGCGTGCCTGCTCCGCGCAAACCCTGCTGGCCGCTGACTCCGTACTTGACGAAACCTTCGCGCCAATTGGAGCCGCCCGCGGTGCCGTCGTAATTCTTGCGGCTCTTCATCCAGCCGAACACCGCAAGCACGTCGGCGTTCAGTTGGGTGTCTTCATTGGCATACAGTTCGTATGCTTGGCCGTGTCCGGCCAACGCCAGGCATAGGGCCAGCGCCATTCCAGCCTTGGGGATTGTGCGTGCATTCATTTGTTTGAGTTCCTCTCTGTTCGGGGGCGGGCGTTGTCACGCCTGATGCGCAGCCAAGGCGAATTCCAGCGCCGACACGATCAGGTCGGCTTCGCCGGTGGTGAGGGTCAAAGGTGGCGAAATGACGATCTTGTTGCCGATCGGGCGCACCAGTACACCTTGCGCCCGCGCCGCTTCGGCGATGCGCGAGGCCTGCCCCGACGCCGGGTCGAGCGGCTGACGCGTGCGCTTGTCGGCGACCAGATCGACGGCGATCATCAGGCCCTTGCCGCGCACTTCACCCACCACCTCGAAACGCTCGCTCAGTGGTTTCAAGCCAGCGATCAGGTGCGCGCCGACCTTGGCCGCATTGCCCGGCAGGTCTTCCTTCTCGACGATGTCCAGCACCGCCAGGGAAGCTGCGCACGCGGTCGGATGGCCGCTGTAGGTGTAGCCGTGCATGATCACGTTGGCGAAGCCGGGGGCGTTCTCGATGGCATCGGCGATGCGCTGGTTGAACACCGTGGCGCCCAGCGGGATGTAGCCGGCGGAGATGCCCTTGGCCAGACACAGGATGTCCGGCGCCACGCCCCAGCCACGGCTGCCGAGCATGCAGCCACTGCGGCCGAAACCGGTGACCACCTCATCGGCGATCAACAGGATGTCGTGACGGTCGCAGACTTCGCGCAGGCGCGGCCAGTAGGCGGACGGCGGCACGATCACGCCACCCGCGCCCTGCACCGGCTCGGCGATGAAAGCAGCGATGGTGCCGGCGCCAAGGAAGGCGATCTGATCTTCCAGCTGGCGAATGCAGTGCTCGACCAGTTGCTCGGCGTCGTCGCAATCCCAAGGGTTGCGGTACAGCCAGGGGGTGTCGAGCAAGTGGCAACCGGCGAGCAGTTGGCCGTGGTTGTAGTGGTAGACGCCGTTGCCACCGACCGAGGTGCCGCCGACATGTACGCCGTGGTAGCCGTTGCGCAGCGAGAGGAAGCGGGTGCGCCCCGGCTGGCCGGAGGCGATCCAGTACTGGCGCGCCATCTTCAGCGCGGTTTCCACGGCATCGGAGCCGCCGGAGTTGAACAGCACACGAGCCATTTTCTCCTGGGCGAACATCGAGGTCAGACGCTCGGCCAGATCGAACACGCGCGGGTGGGCGATGCCGTCGAAGGTCTGATAGTAGGCCAGCTCATCGAGCTGCGCGGCGATGGCGGCTTTGACTTCCGGGCGGTTGTGGCCGACGTTGACGTTCCACAGGCCACCGACGCCGTCGAGCAGGCGGTTGCCATCGATGTCGGTGATGTAGTTGCCGTCACCGCGGGCGATGATCAGGGTCTTGGCCCGGTTGGCCGGAGCCGAGGCGCTCATCGGGTGCCAGAATTTCTTTTCCGCCGTCTTGTATTTCGCGTACATGGCTTCGCCCTGCGCGGCTTCCGAAGTTTCGCTGTGCTTGAACATGGCATTGGTCGACATGGGAATGATCCTCACTGCTGAGCCGCAGGCTTGCGGACGAACAACAGCTGCTGAGTGGTGAATTCCAGCAGCCCTTCCTGGCCGAACTCGACGCCGAAACCGGACATCTTGCAGCCGCCGAATGGGGTGTTGGGTTGAATCTGGGCGTGGCAATTGACCCAGGCCACGCCGCTCTCCAGACGCGCTGCGACGGCCTGCGCGGCAGCCACATCCGGGCCCCATACCGAGCCGCCGAGGCCCATGGTGCTGGCGTTGGCGCGGCGCAATGCGTCCTCCACATCGCGGTAGGCGATCAGCGGCAGTACCGGACCGAACTGCTCCTCGTCCACCAGGCGCTGGCCGTCGCTGACGCCAGTGACGATGGTCGGTGGATAGAAGAAGCCGGCACGCGGCAGCGGCGCACCGCCACACAGCACCTGGCCGCCCTTGGCGCAGGCGTCGTCCACCAGCTCGGCCACCAGTTCCAGTTGCTCTGGGTTCTGCACCGGGCCGAAGGTGACGCCCTCCTCCAGGCCATCGCCGACCACCTGGCGCCGGGCGATGGCGGCCAGCGCCTCGGCGAACGCCTGGTACTGCGACTCGTGCACGTACAGGCGCTTGAGCGCGGCGCAGGTCTGGCCCATGTTGAGGAAGGCGGCCTGGAAGATGTCATCGACCACCGCCTCGACCGGCGTACCGGGCAGGACGATGGCGGCATCGTTGCCGCCCAGCTCCAGGGTCAGGCGCTTGAGGTTGCCGGCCGCGGCCTGCATCACGCGCTGGCCGGTTTCGGTGGAGCCGGTGAAGACGATCTTGTGGATGCCCGGATGGCTGGCAATGGCGCTGCCGAAACCACGCTCGCCGGTGACGATGTTGATCACCCCGGCCGGCACGTGACGGGCAATGATTTCCACCAGGCGGATTGTGCTCAGGGGGGTGAGGCTGGACGGCTTGCTGATCACGCAGTTGCCCGCGCGCAGCGCCGGCATGATGTGCCAGATGGCGATCATGAACGGCCAGTTCCACGGGGTGATCGAGGCCACCACGCCGAGCGGCTTGCGGTGCAGCTCGACGCGCTGAGCCGGGGTTTCCTCGACCAGTTCCACCGGCAGTTCCTGGGAGGCGGCGTAACGCGTCCAGGCGACACCACCCATGACTTCGGAGAACGCCAGCGCCAGCGGTTTGCCCTGCTCCATGACGATCAGCCGCGCCAGCTCGTCGGCCTCGCGTTCTATGTCGGCGGCGATCAGTTGCAGCCGCTCGCAACGCTCGGCGCATGAGCTGCGGCCCCAGCTCGTGAATGCGCGCTGGGCGGCCTCCACGGCCAGTTCCAATTGCGCCACGCTGGCGGCCGGACAATGGGCGAATGCCTGCCCGGTGGCCGGATTGATCACCTCGAAGTAACCGCCTTCAGCCGGTACACGGGCGCCGTCGATAAGCAGTTGATAGTCGTTCATATGAAGTCTCCTTCTGGCCGCGGGCGACGCGACAAGCGGATCGCGCGACGGCTACGTGTGTCGTGGGGAGCGACCGCCCCCTAGTGAATGCCCCGGTGATCCTTCAGAGCTTGTGGCTACCCAGGGCACGGAAGCGCTCGGGCGAGAGTCTGCGAAGACGCAGGGCCAGCATCACCCCGATGGTCAGCGCCACCGGAATGAGGATGCACAGGCCGTAGGACAGCAGCTTGCTCGAGCCGGTCAGCACATCGAAGTGAATCACTGCGACGACCAGAACGCAGAGCAGCGCCCCACCGGACAACAGCGGCAGGATCAGGCTGCGCATCACGCCCAAGCCCAGCTCAGGATGGCGCCGGAAGTACGCCATCACCGCGAACGAGGTCAGCGCCATGAGCAAGATGAGTGACAGTGCCGCCAGACTGGAGAACCACGCGAACAGTTGAAGAATCGGATCCGCGCCCACTGCGGCGAAAGCCAGCACCACCACGGCAGCAATCAGGGTCTGGAATGCCGAACCCATGTGCGGGCTCTGATGAATGCGATGCGTGGTGCCCAATACGCCATACAACAGGCCATCCCGGCCGGTCGCATAGAAATAGCGTGCGGCCGAGTTGTGAAACGCGAGCATTCCGGCATAGATGCTGACCAGGAACAGCACGCGGATCACCTGCGTCAGCTCAGGGCCGACGAAGTGATCGGACAGGCCGTAGATGAAGGTCGTCGGATCGTCCAGCGACAGCAGCAGCGGCACGATTCTGTCGGAGCCGACCGCCACCACCATCGACCAGACCGACAGCCCGTAGAAGGCCCCGATCAACAGGATCGACGCGTACGTGGCCACGGGAATCGCGCGCCGAGGGTTCTTCGCCTCCTCACCATAGATCGTGGTGGCCTCGAAACCGATGAATGCCGCGAAACAGAACAACAGGCCGATCGACGGCGTACCGCTGAACACGTGCTCCGCCGTGAAGGAGTCGAGATTGATCCCATTCTCCCCACCGCTGCCCAGAATCGCGATATCCAGCGCGAGAATCGCCACATACTCCGCGACAACGATGATCGCCAGCACGCGAGCCGACAAATCTATGTTTCGATAGCCAAGGATTGCAATGCTGGCCATCGCCATCAGTGAATAGGCCCACCACGGCAGATGGATGTCGAACACGGCAGACATGGTGCCGGCCGCGACCCCGCCGAACATGCCATACAACCCGACCTGCAGGATGTTGTAGGCAAACATCGCCAGCATGCCCGCCGCGCCACCGGCGATACCGCCCAACCCACGCGCCGAGAAGGCATAGAAGCCGCCCGCATTGGTCACATGCCGGGCCATGGTGGTGTAGCCCACCGAGAAGGTCAGCAGCACCAGCAGCGTCAACGCCAGCAACGCCGGCATGCCCGCACCGTTGCCGAGCATGATGCCGATTGGGAAGCCACCCGCCAGAACACTCAACGGGCTCGCCGCGGACACTACGAAGAAGATGATGAAACCGACGCTCAGGGCGCCGCGCCGCAGCTCATTGGGGGTGCTGGGCAGACTCAGGGATACGCTCATTCTCTTGACCTAGTTTTATGAGGCTATCGATGGAAGACCGGGGAGCGGCAAGCCGCCAATCGTCCCAGTCCGCGAGTTGGTTTCTTGCTGATTGCGTTTGCGATTTGGATGCTAGGCTGCTCGCCGATGCGGTGTTATCCCAAATCGGCAGCATTCGAAGGCGCGCACCGACATGGCGCACACGTCGAACGCGAGACGAAAGCAAGCCTGCCGATTCGGGATAGCGCCCGGGGACAGCGGCCGCGCGCACGCGCGAGACTGCCGACTGCTCCGGCCGCGTCGCCGCCAAGGTCCGCGCCGGCATACACCGTCAACAACAGGGGGGAGCGCTGCCGTACCCGAGCATTTGCGAAGGAATCGCCCAGTGGCGCCACCGATCTCGCGCAGCGCTCGCCGCCGTCATCTGCCGCGCAGTCGAAGCGGAAGCTACGCGACTACGGGAACAGCCCTTGTGCGCGATCGATGGGACACGAATGCGTGCAAGCGCGCGACGCGTGGCGGTATCATCACTCGATCGACGCTGGACGCCCGGCGCTCGATGAACAGCCTTCTAGGGAAGCACTGATTTATTCCCCGCCGTTCGGGCTGAGCGAAGTAAACCCCGTGTGGGCGTGCCAAAGCGAACCTTTGAAACAGGCACCTCCGCCCGCCCTGAGCCTGTCGAAGGGCGACTTCGGCAGTGCCGGTAGCCGGGCTTCGCAAGCCGGTCCTGAGCGCAGCCGAAGGGCTCCGGGCGAACAGAGCTAATCAGGGCTTCCCTAAGCACGCTTCGTCTCCGACGGGCACTCACCGAACAGCACCCGGTAGTGACTGGCGAAGTGGCTCAGGTGATAAAAACCCATTTCCGCAGCCGCTTCGCCTACCTTGAGCTGGGATGCCGAAGTGCCAATCAGGCGGCGCCTGACCGCGTTCAGCCTGAGGTTGCGCAGGTACTCCACCGGGCGCGTTCCGGTAATCACCTGAAAGCTGTTCTGCAAGGTTCTGCGGCTTACACGCAGGTGCTCACAGAGATCGATGATGCTGATTGGAGCGTCACCCTGAGCCATGGCCAGTTCCTGGCTACGTTTCACCAGATAGGCACAGACAGCCGAGCATCCCCGCCGGTCGCGACCTTCACTCGAGGCGTTGCTGAACAGATCGAGGAAGGCATCCAGCAGGCTGTCCTCCAGCATCTTCTCGACCGCTGCATTGACCGGCTCGGTCCGCTGCAGCAGGCACTGGAAGATCGGGTAGATGCACTGTCGGACCCGCTGCAGCACGGGTTCGGCGAGCGCAATCTGTGGCATGGTCTTGAGCAGACCGAGCTTCTCGTCGGAAAGCTCGAATGCCGCCAGTCGCGCAAAACGCACAAGATCGACATTGGCACCGAGGAAGCACAACCCTTCCGGCGCATGCAACAGAAACTCCTCTCCGTCGCGCAACAGCACGATGTTGTGCGCGCCGACCTTTTGCCCACAGACCAGAGGAGGACGGTCGAGACTCACCAGCAGTGCGATGCACAAACGCCCCTTCGGGGAGCGACCATGTTGCACCACGCGTTTGCCCAGAGTCTCCTGGAAGATCTGGAAGTGGTCGGTGGCCACCTGGCACAATTCGCTGTTGAAGCTGCCACAGCTCTGTTGGTCATACACCTGCTCCCAGCCTTGTATGGAGCTGGCATGGTGCTGCGGGTCGGAAAACGAACGGATTTCACTGAGCATGACCATCGCCTCTCTACGCTACCCCACAACTGTTCCGGTGATTCACCCCTGAGCGCTACACGTGCTTCTTCGGGTTCTCAAAGCGTATAGCCAACGCTTCTCCACCCATTTCCAGGCGATACGAACCCGCCTCGACATCCACGGGTGCCAGCAAGGCACCCGACAGAATGATCTGACCGGTCCGTAGCGGTTGGCCATCGGCCAACAGCCGGCGCAGCAGCCAGAGCAGATTCCTCTGAGGCATGTCGCCCGTTTCTGCGCGAGCGCACGCGACCTCGCCACGCAGCAGGCAACACTGCATCTGCCGGCACACGTCCGCGTCGAACGCCTGCCACGCCCCAATGCAATACAGGGCTGCGGCGGCATCGTCGGCAAGAAAGGCGCCCGCGTCGAAACGCCAGCCCTGCCAGCGGCTGTCGGCAACCTCGAGCGCCGGGGCCATGTCGGCAATCGCCGCCAGCAACGCGGCATCGTCATGCGAGCCCGGCGCGAGCTCACGACCAAGCCGGAACGCCACTTCTACTTCTAGCTTGGGAGCGATGAGCCGCTCCAGCGGCAACACGCTGTCCGGAGCACGCGCCATGTCGGCACCCAGCCAGCCGTAGACCGGCTCGCTGAGCCCCAGACGTGCCTGGGCCGCCGCCGCGCTGAGCGCCACTTTCCATCCAGAAAGCATAGAAGTGCTAGCCTCCCGCGCCCGACCCTGGATGCGGTAGCCCTCTTCCGGCGACAAGGCGTAGGCCGGTGGCGGCAGCGGCCGGGCATCGCGCAAGGCCCGTTTCAGGGCGAGCGGCAGGTCGGCGAGATCGCTCATGACAACTGCCTGGCAAGCCTGCCAAGCACCTCGTTCAGGCGCTCCGGCGTGGTGATGGCGGCGATGAAGCGGTCCGGCCGCACGATCACGACGCGGTCGCGCGCCTTGGCAAACCAGTCGCCCAGGCGGTTGTCGACGTCCTCCACACTGATCACGCCCTCGGCGCTCAAGGGCTGATTGCGCGCACCGCTGCGCGAACGGTTGACCTGGATGAAGCGCGTTTCAAGCCCTTGCCAGAAGTCCCGCATCTCGGCGTCGACCCGCTCCAGCGGGTTGCAACGGTAGCCGATCACGGCATACCACGGGCCCAGCACCTCATCGAATCGCACGCGACGGCCGTGAGCGTCTTCGACGTCCGGCTGGACGAAGAGCTGACCCACCAGGTCGCCCTCACAGGGGTCGCCCCGTTCGTGGTGCACCAGCCCCTTGACCAGCGTCGCCTTGGGTTTGAACTTGAACTCGACGAGATGCGAACGCAGGTTGTCCACGGTATTGACCGCCTGGAACAGCCAGTCGCGCACCCCCGCCACCAACGGATTGGTCATGCCCAGCACCGCGCCCATGTTGTCGGCCAGGGCGATCAGGTCGGTGGCGTGACCGCGCCGCTCGATGTCATAGGTCTCGATGATGGTGGATTTGGCCCGTCCCTTCAGCACCGCCGCCAGCTTCCAGCACAGATTGGCCACGTCGCGCAGACCGGAGTTGAGCCCCTGCCCGGCCCAGGGCGGCGAAATATGCGCGGCGTCGCCGATCAGTGCGACCCGACCGGAGACGAAACGCTCGGCCACCCGCGAATTATGGGTGTAGGCACGGATGCGGACGATGTCGAGCTGATCCACTGCGTCGCCGATATGGCCGCGAATCAGCCGGCGGATGTTCGCCTCCTCACACATCCTCTCCTCATTCTCGCCTTCGAGCAGCATGAATTCCCAGCGCCGCTGACGGTAAGGCAGATAGATGCAAACGAAGGGCCGCTGCGGATCGGCATGCAGCGCGGTGTACGGTGCGTCGAGCGTATCGTTGGCGGCGTCGACGACCACCCACTTGCGTGGATGGGTAAGCCCGACCAACTGGATGCCCAGTTGTTTGCGCACGCAGGATCGACCGCCGTCGGCGCCGACCGCATATTGCGCGCGGATCTCGTAGGTCTCGCCGCCGGTGTCGCGCACTTGCAGCGTGACGCCCTCATCATTCTGCTCGAAACCGAGCATTTCGTGGCCCTCGCGCAGATCGACGCATTCACGACGCGTCAGTTCGTCGCGCAAGGTCTCTTCCAGCAGCTGCTGCATGAAGATGTTGCGCATCGGCCAACCGTAGTCGGCGAGGCTGGGCTTGACCTCGGCAAAGCACACGCCGCGGGCGTTGTAGTAGCGTAGCGGCACATTGGCAATCATGTCGCGGTGCGCCCGCTCGGCGACACCGACGGTTTGCAGCACGCGCAAGGCCTCGTCATCCATGCCCACCGCGCGCGGATAGGGCAGGATGCCTTCTGCCAGCTCCAGCACCACGCAGTCAATGCCGTAAAGGCCCATGTAATGGGCGGCAGTGACGCCATTGGGGCCACCACCGACGATCACGACCTGGGTTGTCTCCCGTTTCATCTTTGCTCACCCGTCTATTGTTGTGAAGACTTGGTCATGTTCCGGAGATAGCCAGCGACGACGCGGTTGAAGGCCTCGCTCTGATCATCGTGCACGTAGTGACTTGCGTCGGCGATCTCTTCCGCCTGGACCCAGCCGTTGGCCGCTTTCATCGCCACCAGGGTCGCGGGTGGCAGAAAGTCCGATTTGCCCCCACGCACGAACAGCGTCGGGCAATCCAGTGCCTTTACGGCCGGCCACAGGTCGACCGGCTCGATACTCAGGCGTGCCTCGGCAATACCTTTTTGATCATGCCGCCAGACAACACCTTGTGCGGTTTCAAGCATGGAATGGGCCAGACGCGAACTCAGGGCGTGTTCGGACAGACTGGGCCGGGCCTTGCGCCAGAAGTCGCGGGCGGCGTCCCAGTCTGGAAAAACCAGCGGCGTCTGGCGCATTTCACGGCGGATGCGCTCGGCACCATCGCCGACGCTCGAAGAGCCAGGGCCGATATCTTCGACCACCAGCGCCAGCAAGCGCCCCGGATGCAGCCGTGCGTACTCCAGCGCGTTGGCCCCGCCCAGGGAGTGGCCGACCAGGGCGAAGCGCTGCAGCCCAAGGTGCGCGACCAGGTCTTCCAGGTCGTGCACATAGGACTCGGTGTGGTAGCTGCTGCTTTCGGCCCAGTCGCTCAGGCCACGCCCGCGCTGATCCAGGGCGTAGCAGCAGAAGTCGTCGCCAAGCGCGCCGGCCAGCGACTCCCAGGTCTGCGCGTAGGCGCGCAGACCGTGCAGCAGGATCAGCGGCGTGCCGTCCGGGTTGCCCCAGCGCAGGACATGCAGGCGCAACCCGCTGCGGTTGTTGAAGAACTGGCTGTGCCCGGTCATCGCAAAGCTCCGCATCAGGTCAGGCCGTTGTCGCCCTTGATATCAGAGGCTTTCAAGCCGCCCAGGCGTGCATGCAGACGACCACGAGTGGCGAAGACCCAGATGATGATCACCTCGTCCGGTGCCGGGCCATCGCCGAAGCTCACCGAGATGCTGTCGTACTGGTCGCGCACGTAGAGCGCATCCTTGTGCGCCAGCGGCACGTCGATGGTGCAGCCTGGGGCGCCACGCTTGCCGGTGGACGGCACCCAGGACTTGCCGCCGCCCAGGGCCACGCGGATCGGGTCGGCCGCCGGGTTGGTGAGGAAGGCATTGCCGTGCTCGTACTCGCCATTGGCGCCGACCAGGCAGGCCTTGCCGTAGCTGAGGATCTGGCGCTCGCCGGCCAGTTCGCGGATGCGCCGGCCGAACTCCTCGCCCAGGGCCGGCGAGTCGTCGATCAGGGCACTCAGGTCCTGGCTGAAACGCCCGGCGTAGGGGTTGTGCACGGCGGCGGCGATGACGTACTTGAACAGCGGCTCGCCGTCGGCCAGTTGCCCGGACTCGTTGGCCAGGGTTTCCTCGGTGAAGCTGTACCACTTGCGGATGTGATAGCTGGCGAAGTTGCTCGCTTTCATGATCGTGTCCTTAGAGAGGGTCGAGGGTGATGTTGCGACTGGGCGCGCAGGCGGCCTTGAAGCGGGCCTTGGCGCGGTCGTCGTCGTGATCGGTCTCGAGGAAGAATTCCAGACGGTTGCCGTCCGGGTCGTTGAAGTACAGGCCGTTGCCAATCTCGTGGTCGGTGATCTTGACGATCTCCACGCCCTTGCTCAGCAACATGCCGTAGAGCTGGCGCAGGGTGGTCATGTCGCCAGCGATCTCCATGCCGTAATGCTGCAGGCCCAGGCCGCCGTGATGGGCACCGGGCGCTGCCTTGATCAGGGCGATATCGTGGTGCTTGCTGCCGAAGGCCATCATCACCCAGGCCTCGCCACGCGCGCTCTCGTGCATGCCGAGCACATCGGCATACCAGAGCGCGGAAGCATCCGGGTCGGTGACGTACAGGGACAGGTGGGTACGCACGATCTCGACTTTCATGGCGGTTCTCCTCACTTCTTGCTGGTGACAGAGGTATGGGCCGGCTTGATCTGCGCCACGGCGGGGGTCCACAGCACGTCGGCGATCTCGCTGAAATCGCGCCACTGCTTGAGCCAGCCGTCACCGCCATTTTCCGAGGTGAACAGATGGCCGTACTTGGTACCGGCGATGATCTGCCGCGGGTTGCTCGGGTTGATGGCGATGGCCCAGACGCACGAGTTGGGCTGTTGCGGCAGCGGCAGCACCTCCCAGGTCGCCGCTGCATCGCGCGAGACCAGGACCTTGCTGGTGGTGCCCGGCGTGCCGTCGGAGATGCTCAGATAGACGGTGTCCTCACTGCCCAGCGGCGCATTCATGGCGCGCACGTAGTACAGACCGAAGTCGTCCTTGGCCAGTTGCCCGCTCCAGGTCAGACCTTCGTCCTCGCTGCGGTAGATGGCGTTGACGCACACCACCACGATGATCTTCCTGCCGTGGTTGGGCATCACCAGGATGTTGTGGATGTCCGAGTTGTAGTCCCACAGCAGACGATCGTCGACACGGGTGAAGCTGTCGCCGCCGTCGCGGCTGTGGAACAGGCCGCCCTCCTCCAGGCCGAACCAAACCTGGTTGCGGTCGCTCGGGTCATAGGCGAAGGCCAGCAGACGCGGCTTGCTCACGCCCTCGCAGAACTCGGGGATTTCCACCGGCACGCGGTACCAGCTCTGCCCGCCGTCGAGGGTACGCCACAGCACGGCGCGCGAAGGCGCGCCGGTGCCGACGAAGATGCGCTGCGGGTCCTGCGGGTCGACTGCCACCTTCCACACCGTCTGCCCGTTGAACGGCGAGTCCACCAGTTGCCAGTGGCTGCCGACATCGTGACTGACGATCAGGCCGATATCGGCGCCGGCGTAGATCACTTCCGGCTGTTGCGGGTTAAGGCTCAGCGAACGGGTGATGGCATCGAACTCCAGCGGCTGGCCGAGCCCCTGACGGTGCCAGGTGGCACCGTTGTCGGCGCTGCGGATGATGGCCTGGCCAACGGTTGCGACCAGAAAGGTTCCGTTGCTCATAGCTGCTTGCTCCTCAGATGAAGATGCCGCGGGTCAGGCCGCCATCGATGCCGATGGACTCGCCAGTGATGGCGCCCGCCTTGGGCGATGCGAGAAATCCGATCAGCCAGCCCATCTCGATCGGCTGCAGGGTACGGCGGATCGGCGTGGCGTCGATGTAGCCCTGCTCCACCTGCTGCGGGGTCTTGCCCTGCTTCACGCCTTCGCGCTCGTAGAGTTCCTGGATGTGCGGGGTGTCGACCACGCCGGGGTGGATCAGGTTGACGGTGATGCCGTCCGGGCCGAGCTGGTCGGACAGGGTCTTGGTCATGTGCGCGATGGCCAGGTTGCGCATGCCCGACAGCACCTTGCTGCCGCGCCCGGTCAGACCGCCAATGTTGATGATGCGACCGAAGCCCAGCGCCTTCATGTGCGGGGTCACCGCCTTGGCGCAGCGGAAGTAGCCGATCACCTTGGTGTTCAGGTCCGACAGCAGCTCGTCGTCGCCGGCGTGCTCGATGTCGTTGCGCACCACGCCGGACGGGGCAGCGGCGCCGTTGACCAGAATGTCGATGCGGCCGAAGTGACGCTGGGTCTCGGCGACCATCTCGGTCACCGCACTCATCTCGTTGGTGTCGCAGAACAGCGGCAGCACTTCGTTGCCGGTCTCGGCGCTGATCTCTTCGGCGGCCTGCTTGAGGTATTCCATGCGCCGGGCGCAGATCACCACCTTGCAGCCTTCCTGGGAGAGAAAGCGCGCCACTTCCTTACCGATGCCCATGCCGCCGCCGGTGACGATGGCCACGCGGCCTTGCAGTTGCAGATCCATGATCGTTCCTCTTGTTTTGTTGGGTCAGGCGAGATCGACGAAGACGCTCTTGGTCTCGGTGTAGGCGTCGATCACGTGCTTGCTCATTTCCCGGCCCAAGCCGGATTGCTTGTAACCACCGAAGGGCGAGGCCGGATCGACCACGTTCCAGCAGTTGATCCATACCGAGCCGGCCTTGAGTTCGGCAGCCAGGCGGTGGGCGGCGCGCAGGTCACGCGTCCACAGGCCGGCGGCCAGGCCGAACGGCGAATCGTTGGCACGGCTGACCAGCTCGTCGGTGTCGGACCAGCTCATCACCGTTACCACCGGGCCGAAGATTTCCTCGCGGGCCACGCAGGCGTTTTCGGCGCGGTCGAGGAATACGGTCGGCTCGATGAAGTGCCCCTTGTCCAGATGCTCGGGGCGCTTGCCGCCGCAGATCAGCTCGGCGCCATCGGCCTGGCCGCGCTGCAGGTAGCCGCTGACCGTGCCCAGTTGCCGCCCGGAAACCAGCGGTCCCATGCTGCTCGCCGGATTGAGGCCGGAGCCGAGCACGTAGGAGGTGGCGTGCCGGCGCAGCTCGGCGAGCACCTGGTCTAGCACGCTTTCGTGCACGTACAGACGCGAGGCAGCGGTGCACACCTGGCCCTGGTTGTAGAAGATGCCGTCGGCGGCGCCCTTGGCGGCGCGGGCGATGTCGGCGTCGGGGAGGATGATGTTCGGCGACTTGCCGCCCAGCTCCAGCGATACCTTCTTCATGTTGCCGGTGGCGGCCTGGGCGATCAGACGGCCGACCTGGGTCGAGCCGGTGAAGGCGATCTTGTCCACGTCGGCATGCTGCGCCAGCGGTGCACCGGTGCGCGCGCCGAAGCCGGTGAGCAGGTTGACCACACCGGCGGGAATCCCCGCCTGCTCGATCAGTTGCACCAGACGCACGGCCACCAGCGGGGTCTGCTCGGCGGGTTTGAGCACGGCGGTACAACCGGTGGCCAGTACCGGGCCAAGCTTCCACACGCACATGGTCAGGGGGAAGTTCCACGGCACGATCAGCGCGCACACGCCCACCGGCTCGCGCAGGGTGTAGTTGAGCATCGGCGCGCCGCTGGCCGGCGACACGGGCACGGTGCTGCCTTCGATCTTGGTCGGCCAACCGGCGAAGTAGCGGATGATGTTGATGGCGCTGGCCGTCTCGCCCCGGGCGTTGGCGATGGGCTTGCCGTTTTCCAGGGTGATCAGTTGCGCCAGCTCTTCGGCGTGCGCTTCCATCAGGTCGGCCAGGCGCATCATCAACAGGCCACGGCGGGCCGGGGTCTCACGCCGCCAGGGCCCCTCGAAGGCGGCGCGGGCCGCCGCCACGGCAGTGTCGACGTCGGCTCCCGAGGCGTCGGCGACTTCGCACAGCACCTGCTCGGTGGCCGGGTTCTCCACGGCGAAGGTCTGGCCGAGGGCGGCGTCCTGCCAGGAGCCGCCAATGAACAGGCGGCGCGGCGTGGCGAGAAATTCACGTACCGCTGGCAACAGCTCGATATCGCTCATGGTCTTACAACTCCATTTCGATCAGGCAAGGGGCAGCGGAGGCGATGGCGCGGGCCAGGGCCTGCTGCAGTTCGGCATTGCTGCGCACGCTGCTGGCCGGTACGCCGTAGCCCTTGGCCAGGGCCTTCCAGTCCACGCGCGGACGATCCAGCTCGGTCAGCGCCAGCGCCTGCGGGCCGAACTCGGTGACGCCGAAGCGGCGCAGCTCGTTCTGCAGGATCGCGTAGCGGTGGTTGGCGGCGATCAGGATGACCACCGGCAACTGCTCGCGAGCGATGCTCCACAGGGTCTGGATGGTGTACTGCGCACTGCCGTCGGACTGCAGGCAGAACACCGTATTGCCCGGCTCGGCCAGGGCCGCGCCGAAGCCGGCCGGGATGCCCTGACCGATGGCGCCGCCGGTGTTGGTCAGCACGCGATGGCGCGCCGCGCCCGCCGAGGCGGTGAAGAAGGGATAACCGCAGGTACCGCCTTCGATGGAGACGATGCAGTCATGCGTCAATGCGGCGGCCAACACGCGCCCGACCGATTGCGGCGTCAATGCCTCGTCGGCCGGCGGCAGCTCGATGCCTTGCGGGGTCGGTACGTGAGCCGGTGCGCCGAGGGCATCGGCCAGGGCGGTCAGCGCACCGACCACGTCGTCACCGACCTCGGCCAGCGACAGCAGGCGATCACGCTCGGCCAGACGCGAGGCAATGCCTTCGTAACCGAAGTAGCTGATCGGCTCCGGCACGCCGGCGCACACCACCAGGTCGTACTGGTCGAGGATCTCGATGGCCACTTCCGGGAAGTACGGCAGGCGATCCAGGTCCGGCAGGCCGCCGCCGCGGTGGCTGACGCGCGGGAAGGTTTCGGCGAACAGGCGCACGCCATCGAGCTGCGCCAGGCGCCCGGCCGCTTCCAGGCCGGCAGCCGTCAGGCCGTCGTCACCGACGATGAACACCAGGCGCTTGCCGGCCTTGAGTTCGGCGGCCACACGCTCGACCTTGTCACCGGCGAAACGGCGGATCGGCGCCTGCAGCGGAGCGAAGCGCAGGGCCTCGGCACTGACCGCGTTGGCCTGCAAGTCCATCGGCAGCACCAGGCTGGCGATCTGTCCGCGCGGTTGCCAGGCTGCCTGCACGGCGCACTGCAGATCCTCACCAATGCGCTGCGCATGCCGCGAAGTACGTACCCAGCCAGACACCGCACCCGCCAGGGCTTCGATATCACTGGCCAGGGGCGGGTCGTAGTTGACGTGCCAGGAGGCGTGATCACCGATCACGTTGACGATCGGCGTATTGGCGCGGCGGGCATTGTGCAGGTTGGCGATGCCATTGGCGAAGCCGGGGCCGAGGTGAGTCAGGGTCATGGCCGGCTTGCCGGCGATACGCCCGTAGCCATCGGCGGCGCCCGTGCAGACACCCTCGAACATCGACAGCACCGGCCTCAGTGCCGGCTCGGCGCCCATGGCCGCGACCAGCGGTATCTCGGTGGTTCCGGGGTTGGCGAAGCAGTACTCGACGCCGCTGGCGACAGCGGCCTTGATGAGCAATTCGGCACCATTCAATTTAGTGACCTCATTCGATGCGTTTGCGAATGAGATATTTATGTCACCATTACCACCTAGTCACAACTATTTTTTACTGTTTTGCTCAAAATACGAGATTTATGAGATTTTCAGACCAAAACGAACTATGAATAGAACAAGCTTGAAAGGTATGCTGTCGCAGCGCTCGCACGTTGGCTCGTGACCGTCTTGCAGGAAGTCCGCACAGGACTCGTCGGTCGAAGCCCCCTGGGCCTACGCACCCCATCACAGGCGAGGACGTCTCACTGCACGAGAAACGAAAGGAAACAGATGAGCAGCTTGAGCAAAACCTTGAAGGTGCTGGACCTGTTCGGTCCTCAGCAACTTCAACTCGACCCCGAGACCATTGCCGAACGCATGGACCTGTCCCGCGCGACGGTCTACCGCTACGTCAAGGATCTATGCGACGCGGGGTTGCTGACCCGCGTGGGTGCCGGCAGCTATGCCCTTGGCCCGCGCATCATCGAACTCGACTGGATGATGCGGCAGTACGACCCGGTGCTTGTTGCCGGCCGAGAACCCATGCGACGCCTGTCCGAAGAAACCGGCCTGGCGGTGTTCGCCAGCGTGTTCTACGACGATCGCATCATCAACACCTACATCACCGACCCAAACGATCAACATCACTTCGCCTTTGGCCGCGGCCACCCCCTGCCCCTGTTCCGCGGCGCGCAATCCAAAGTGCTGGTGGCCTACCAGAAGGGCCGGCGCTTGCTGAAGCTCTACGAGGAACACATCTCCAAGGATCCCGGCAATCCCTACAGCCGACTGAGTTGGTCCGAGTTTGCCCGGGCGGCGAAGAAGATACGCAAAGACGGCTACTGCATTACCCATGACGAACTGAACCTGGGCTTCACCGGTATCGCGGCACCGATCATCAGGCTCGATGACAGGCACGTGGTCGGCAGCCTCTCGGCCGTCGGTACAACCGACACCTTCAAGCTGCTACGACAGGATCGCGTCATCGATCTGGTAGTGCAAACCAGCCAGCACATCGCTTCCAACATGCAGGCTCAACACGCTGATGAGTGCACCTGAAGCCAGTCAGTGCCGCACCACGCGCGCTATCAGACAAGGACAGCCCACCCATCAGCGTATCAGGCTGATCTCGATGCTCATCGACTTCGCCATCGAGCATGGCCATCAACACGCGACGAAGTACACACTGCGAAAAACTCGTCCGTCGCTTCAATAATCCATGATCACAGCATCACTTCGTCTCGTGACTGCGAACACACCCTGCTACTCGCTACCGCCTCTGCCGAGCACGACGGCCGGCAAGTGCAAACGATCCAACCACCGCCACGAACGTCACTAATCCAATGAGCGGCTTGGTGAGATGGACTAAGCTCAGATCGAGCCGGGAAGTGGCTATTCGATCTTGCTGAAGATCATGACTTTAGAACTTTCCGACGTGCCACGCTCATGCAGGCCACCGCCGAGAGACTTGTACAGAGCCACCCGGTTGGCGATCTCCTCGCGACGTAGCTCCAGCAACACCTGTCGTGCAACCCGCAGTTGACGCTGGGCATCGAGCAGTTCCAGGCGTCCCTCGACGCCGGCGCGGTAGCGCAGGTCGGACAGTTCCAGGCGCCACTCGGCAGCGCTCACCGCACGTAGTTGCGCCTCGATCTGGCGGTCGAAGGTGGCGGTGCCGGCCAGGGCATCGGCCACCTCGCGAAAGGCGACCTGGATGGCGCGCTCGTACTGGGCCACCGCCTCGGATTTGCGCACCTTGGCCAGACGTAGCTCGGCGCGCAGGCGCCCAGCCTGGAACAGTGGCTGCGAGATCTGCGGCGCAAAGCGCCAGACTTGGCGGCTCGGGTCGAACAGCCCACCGAGCGAGGTGCTGGCGTAACCGAACGACGCGGTCAGGGAAATCTGCGGGAAGAACGCTGCCCGTGCCGCACCGATGTCGGCATTGGCGGCCACCAGCACCTGCTCGGCCTGGCGCAGGTCCGGCCGGTTCAGCAGCAGGTCGGCTGGCAACCCCGCCGGCAGTTGCGCAATCACCGATTGGCGCTCCAGTGGCAAGCCAGCAGGGAGATCGCCCGGCAGCTCGCTGCCCACCAGCAACTGCAGGGCATTGTCTGCCTGCGCCACGACGCGACGGCGCGCTTCCAGGTCGGCTTCAGCCAAGGCCACCTGCCCTTCGGCCTGGGCCACGTCCAGGCTGCTGTTCTGTTCGGCCTGCTTGAGCAAGCGTGCCAGTTCCAACGATTGCTGCCAGTTGGCCAGGGTGCGTTCGGTCAGTTGCAGTTGCTCGTCGGCCAGGCGCTGAGCGAAGTAGGCTTCGGCCAGCGCACCGACCAGGGCGATCTGCGCCGCATCGCGGCCCTGCTCGCTGGCCAGATAACGGGCCAGCGCGGCATCGGACAGTGACCGTACACGGCCGAACAGGTCCAGCTCGAAAGCGCTGCTGCCGACGTTCACGGCGACCTGGCGATTCACCTCGCGCCGCGATTCGCCGCTGTTGCCCTGTGCCAGGGCCCGCTCGCGCGTGCGGCTGGCATCGAGCGACACCGACGGTAGGCGCGCGGCCTGCTGAATATTGAACATCGCCCGCGCCGCCTCGACGTTCAGCGCCGCCAGGCGCAGGTCGCGGTTATTGGCCAGCGCAAGATCGATCAGCCGCTGCAGACGCGGGTCGCCGAACATCGCGTGCCTGCCCAGGGCACTGGCCGGCAGCGTCGCGGCCGGTGTAGCAGCAGCCATGGGGAAGCTCGCCGGCACCGGTGCGGCCGGGCGCTCCAGGGTCGGCGCCAGCGAGCAGGCACTCAGGCAGACGAGCAGCGGCAGGGTCAGTAACGGACGCATCAGGGGTTCTCCTGGCTCAGCGCGGCGCGGCCACGCTGCGCACGCCAGGCGCTCAAACGCTCCTGGGTGCCGATGACGAAGACGAAGAAGGCCGGCACGAAGAACACCGCCAGCAGGGTGCCGCTGAGCATGCCGCCGAACACCCCGGTGCCGATGGCATGCTGGGTTTCGGCGCTGGCACCGGAAGCGAGCATCAGCGGCACCACACCAACGGTGAAGGCCAACGAGGTCATCAGGATCGGCCGCAGGCGCAGGCGTGCGGCGGTCACGGCGGCGTCGAGCAACGTGCGCCCCTCGCCATGCAACTGGCGGGCGAACTCGACGATGAGGATGGCGTTCTTCGCCGACAGGCCAATGATGGTGATCATCCCCACCTTGAAGAACACGTCGTTGGGCATGCCGCGCAGCATCACCGCGGCCACCGCACCGAGCAGGCCCAGCGGCACCACCAGCATCACCGACAGTGGGATCGACCAGCTCTCGTAGAGCGCCGCCAGCACCAGAAACACCACCAGCGCCGAAAGCAGCATCAGCAACGGCGCCTGCGCTGCCGACTGACGCTCCTGCAGCGATTGCCCGGTCCAGGCCACGGCGAAGCCCTGCGGCAACTGCGCCACCAGGCGCTCCATCTCGGCCATGGCCGCACCGCTGGAAACACCCGGCGCCGCACCGCCGGCGATACGCACGGCGTGGAAGCCCTGGAAGCGCATCATCTGCTGCGGCGACTCGCTCCACACCGGCGTTACCACCTCGCGCAGCGGCACCATGCCGCCACTGGCATTGCGCACACGCAGGCCGAGCACGTCGTCCAGTTGCATGCGCGCCGGGGCGTCGGCCTGCAGGATGACCTGCTGCATGCGCCCGGCATTGGGGAAATCGTTGACGTACAGCGAGCCCATGGCCGCCGACAGCGTGCTGCTCACCGCCGCGAAGGACAGGCCCATGGCCTCGGCCTTCTGCCGGTCGATCTCCAGGCGGATGCTCTCGCCAGGTGGCAGGCCATCGGGGTAGACATCGCTGACCACCTCGCTCTGCGCCGCCAGTTCCAGTAGCTGTGCCTGCGCCGCCAGCAGCGCGGCCTCGCCTCGGTTGGCGCGATCCTGCAGGAACAGGGTGAAGCCGGAGGACGTGCCCAGCTCGTCGATGGCCGGCGGCATCAGGCTCATCACCGTGCCTTCGACATTGCCCGCCATGGCCTGCTGCGCCAGTGCAGCTTCCTCGGCTGCGGTGGCGCCATCGCGCTGATCCCAGTCCTTGAGCATGGTGAAGGCCATGGCGGCGTTGGGGCCGGAGCCGGCGAAGCTGAAGCCCAGCACCACCAGATTGGCGTCCAACCCGGGGCGCGAGGCGACGTGGGCTTCGTAGGCCTTGACCACATCCAGCGTGCGCTCGCTGGTAGCGCCCGTGGGCAACTGGATGGAGGTCATAAAGTAGCCCTGATCCTCCTCAGGCAGGAAGGACGAGGGCAGTTGCGCGGCCGCGATGGCCAGCACCGCGCAGAGCACGGCGAAGGCCACCATCATCCGCCCGCTGCGCCCGACCAGGCGCGCCACCTGTGCCCCATAGCCCGCTGTGAGGCGCTCGAAGCCACGGTTGAAGGCGCCGAAGAAGCCGCGTTTGGCATGATGATCCGTGCTCACCGGGCGCAGCAGCGTAGCGCACAGCGCCGGTGTCAGGCTCAGGGCGAGGAAGGCCGAGAACAGGATCGACACCGCCATCGACAGGGTGAACTGCTGATAGATCACCCCCACTGAGCCACTGCCGAAGGCCATGGGGATGAACACGGCAGTGAGCACCAGGGTGATACCGATCACCGCCCCGGTGATTTCCCGCATGGCCTGCCGGGTCGCCTCTTTCGGCGACAGCCCCTGAGTGGCCATCAGCCGCTCGACGTTCTCCACCACCACGATGGCGTCGTCGACGATGATGCCGATGGCCAGCACCATGCCGAACATGGTCAGCGAGTTGATCGAGAAACCGGCCAGCAGCATCACCGCGAAGGTGCCGAGCAGCGCGATGGGCGCAACGATGGCCGGGATCAGCGTGTAGCGCAGGTTCTGCAGGAACAGGAACATCACCAAGAATACCAGCGCCATGGCCTCGAACAGGGTGTAGATCACCTTCTCGATGGACACCTTGACGAAAGGCGCGGTGTCGAACGGCACCGAGTAGGCCATGCCCGCCGGCATGCTCGGCGCCAGCTCGGCCAGGCGCTCGCGCACGTTTGATGCGGTGCGTACGGCGTTGGCGCCGGGCGACAGTTGGATGGCCGCACTGGTCGCCGCCACGCCGTTCTCGCGGTTGGAAAAACCATAGGACTGCGCCCCCAGCTCGATGCGCGCCACGTCACCGAGTACTACCCTGGCGCCATCGGCACCGGCGCGCAGCACCACGGCAGCGAACTGCTCCGGCGTGCTCAGTTGCCCCTGCACGGTCAACGGCACGGTCAGGCGCTGGCCTGGCAACACCGGCTCGTCGCCGATCCGCCCGGGGGCAATCGACGCGTTCTGCTGCTCGATGGCCTGGGCCAGCTCGTTCATGGTCAGGCCATAGGCGGTGAGCTTGTTGGGGTCGACCCAGACACGCATGGCCTGCTCGGCGCCAAACAGCTGCACGCGCCCGACGCCGTCGATACGGCGCAGCTCCTGGACGATATTGCGCGCCAGGTAATCGTTGAGCGCCACTTCGTCGTACTGACCGTTGGGCGAGGTCATGCCGACCATCATCAGAAAGCCCGAGGCGGCGGACTCCACCTGCAGGCCGTTCTGCCGCACGGCCTGGGGCAGGCGCGGCTCCACTGCCTTGATGCGGTTCTGCACGTCCACCTGGGCCAGCTCGGCGTCGGTGCCCGGCTTGAAGGTGGCGGTGATCTGCGCGGTGCCCGAGGTGTCCACCGAGGACTCGAAGTACAGCAGGTTCTTCACCCCCGACAGCTCGCGCTCGACCAGGCTCACCACCGAGTCGTTGAGCGTCTGCGGGGTGGCCCCCGGATAGGTGGCGTAAAGGGTTACCGACGGCGGCGCCACCGATGGGTAGCGGGCGATGGGCAACTGCGGGATGGCGATGACGCCGACCAGCACGATGAACAGGGCGATCACCCAGGCGAACACCGGGCGGTTGATGAAGAACTGCGGCATGACGATCTCTCCGAACTCAGCGCGCGACGGCGCTGAGGCGTTCGCCGTTGCCGGCGGGCTGCCAGGGGCGTGTGGCGACCTGGGCATCGGGGCTCAGGCGCTCGATGCCCTCGACCACCACCTGCTGCCCGGCACTGAGCCCGGACACCACGCGGTAACGGCGCTCCACCAACTCACCGAGCTCGACAGGCACCTGGCCTACCTGGCCCTGGGCATCGACCACCCACACGCTGGCCTGGCCCGCTGTACGGCTCACCGCCTGCTGCGGCACGCTGAGTGCGGCGGAATAATGGGCACGGGGAATCCGCGCCTGTACGTAGAGGCCAGGCAGCAGGCGGCGCTGCGGGTTGTCCACCAGCACGCGCAGCAGCACGTCACCGGTGCCGGCATCCACCTCGATGCCGGAGAACAGGATGCGCCCGCGCATGCCCAGCGGCTTGCCGTCGCTGCCGAGGATGTCGACGCTCAACTCTGGTGTCGCCGAGCCGGCCTGCTGACGCAGCGCATCCAGTATCGAGGCGGACTGGCGCACGTCGACGTACACCTGGTCGATCTGCTGGATGCGCGCCATGGGCGTGGTATCGGTTGGCGACACCAGCGCACCCTCGCTGATCAGCGCCTGGTCGATGCGCCCGGCAATCGGCGCCTCGACGCTGGCGAATTGCAGGTCCAGCTGCCGCCGCGCCAGCGTCGCCTTGGCCTGCGCCACGTCAGCAGTCGCCTGATCGCGCAAGGCCTCGGCATCGTCATAGGCCTGACGACTGACGGCTTCGGCCTGCATTAAAGGTTCGATCCGTTCAACCTGGATCTGCGCGCGCTCCAGAACCGACTGGGCCCGTTGCAACGCAGCGGCCGCACTATCCACCTCGGCCTTGAACGGCGCCGGATTGATCTGGAACAGCAGCGCACCGGCCTCGATCTCGGCGCCCTGCTCGAACAGTCGGTGCTGTACGATACCGCCGATCTGCGCACGAATCTCGGCCGTGCGCACAGCCGCCACGCGTCCGGGTAGATTGTCAGCCACCGACAGCGGCGCCGCTTCGAGAGTCAGTACGGAAACCTGAACCGGCGCCGGCGCCTCCTCCACCGGCTGCGCCACCGAATCACAGCCCGCTACTCCCAAAACAGCAAGCACTGCAAATAGGACGCTCCGATACCGCTGCTTGATGCACATACCACTTTAACCTCGTTCAAGGAGTTGTCGCTTCGCAGCGACGACCGAAACCGATTCGAGGCGGCAGTCTGGCCTGCAGCTATTGCGATTGATTCGAGGCTTTGTGGAGAAAGCATGGAGGGAGCGATAAAATTCGGCGCCGCCTCATCAAGCCAGCCCATGTCCGATTCCAACCTGCGCACGAACCCTGCCTCCCCGGCGCTGGTGCTGATTGCCGACGACGAAGCCGAGATCGCCGACATCCTCAGTGCCTACTTGCAGCGCAGCGGACTGCGGACCCAGCATGCCGCCGACGGCCACGAGGCGCTTGCCATGCACCAGGCGCTGAAACCGGACCTGCTGCTACTCGATGTGCAGATGCCTCACCTAGACGGCTGGAAGGTGCTGAGCGAGCTCCGCTCCCGCGGCGACACACCGGTGATCATGCTCACTGCAATGGATCAGGACATCGACAAGCTAATGGGGTTGCGCCTGGGAGCCGATGATTACGTGGTCAAACCCTTCAATCCGGCCGAAGTAGTGGCACGGGTTCAGGCGGTGCTGCGGCGCACCCGGGCGAGCATGCCCACCCCGGTGCAGATGCTGCGTGCCGGTCCGTTCCAGATCGATCTGGACAGCCACGAGGCAAGCGTCTGCCGCGATGGCCAGCAGCAGATGCTGGATTTGACCCTGACCGAATTCAAGCTGCTCACCTGCCTGATGCGCGCGCCGAAACGCGTATTCAGCCGTGGCGAACTGTTGATCAACTGCCTGCCCGAGGGCGACACCCAGGAACGCACCGTGGACAGCCACGTCAGCAAGTTGCGCAAGAAACTCGAAGCCCTCGATATCCAGGGCGTGCCGGCCAGCGTCTGGGGCGTGGGCTATCGCTTCGGCGGTGAGCCATGAAGCGCATCCAGGGCCTGCGCAGGCAGATCATCCAGTCCCTGGCGGTGATGGCGCTGAGCATCATCCTGATCTCGGTGTTCGGCTCTTACGTTTTCTATGCATTTGCCATTAGCTACCTGCCGGACAGCATCTCCGACACGTGGATGCCGTCGCAAGTCGAGATGATCTGGATCATCTGTACCATAGTCGCGGCGCTGGGCATGGCGGTGTTCGTCGCCATCCGCCTGTCACGGCGCATCCTCACACCGCTGAATTCGGTGGCGCACAGCCTGCGCGAAGTCGCCCAGGGCAAGCTCGATGCGCGCGCGCCGCTGGGGGAACAGGCCATGGGCGAAACCGCGCAGCTAGTACGCGACTTCAACGCCATGGCGGAGCGGCTGCAGAGCATGACCCGCGAGCGCGAATTCTGGAACGCCGCCATCGCCCACGAGCTGCGCACACCGGTGACCATTCTGCGCGGGCGTTTACAGGGACTGGCAGAAGGCGTGTTCAGCCCCAGCGGTGAGATCTTCAATGGCCTGATGCGCCAAGTGGAAGGCCTCAATCGCTTGATCGAAGACCTGCGTGTGCTGAGCCTCAACGACAGCGGCCATCTTGAGCTGCAGCGGGTTCAGGTCAGCTTGGCCGATGAACTCAGCACCGTTCTACAGGGTTTCACCGCCCCCCTGGCGTCAAAGGGCTTGCAGCTGCACAGCGATCTGGATGTCAATCTGCAAGTGGTGTGCGACGCGGTACGTATCCGCCAGGCGTTGATGGCACTGCTGGACAATGCCCTGCAGCACGCCGACCCGGGTGCTTTGCTGGTGCGATTGCAGCAGATAAACGGGCTCTGCCAGCTGATCGTGGAGGACGAAGGCCCCGGCATCCCCCCTGAACTGGCTGTCCACATATTCGAGGCCTTTCGCCGTGGCGAACCGTCGCGTTCGCGGGAAAGCGGCGGCAGCGGTCTGGGCTTGGCAGTGGTCAAGGCCATTGCTGAGGCGCACGGCGGGCAGGCCTCCTGCCGCGCATCCATCCAGGGTGGCACCACCTTTCTGCTGAGCCTGCCACTAAAGGTTACGTAGCACGCCGCGCCGCGGGTCGCTGCTCGTTCGCGCCCACGCCCCGGTGGTTCAACGGCGCCCCGAACAAGTGCTGGGCTCAACTCGCCAAGCAATCGGAAGACGCGACGCTACCCCTCGTACGACAACACCGTCGGCTGATGACCCGACCGGCAATCATTGCACGCAGCGATTCCCTTCAGGGGCGAGCCCCGGAAACTCGCCGACTCGCTCTCCATCGACGACACCGACTGAACTAAATGACGCCGATCCGTTCTATCGCACGCGCTTCAATCGGACGTGATATCCCGATGGCAGCGCGCTCCCCACGACTCGGCAAGGTCGATCTCGTGACGGGCGCAGCCCCTCGGCATCGCTCCGGGCGCTGGTGGCACGGGCACCGAGCACGCGATCATGAAGCGACATTCCTCCACAGTCGGGTTAATCGACTTTTTGAAACCAAGAGATAAGGAACAACGTGACGAACAC
The DNA here is from genome assembly GCA_046295975.1 of Rhodocyclaceae bacterium. GTDB lineage: Bacteria > Pseudomonadota > Gammaproteobacteria > Burkholderiales > Rhodocyclaceae > UBA2357. The sequence goes on along the minus strand of JBKBMG010000004.1, from coordinate 49,760 downwards.
CATTCACCCCGACGCCGCAACCAGATATCCGCTGGCAATGCGCATTCTGCATTGGCTGCGCGCCGTGCTGATCCTCGGTCTGATCTGGTCCGGCTGGACCATGACGGGCCTCCCCGAAGACACGTCAATGGACACGTTCGATCTGTTCTATTCGAACCACAAGCAATTCGGCATACTGGTATGGCTGCTTGCCTTGGTTCACCTCGGCATCCGCTGGCGCAATCGCGCCGCGCTGCCGCAAACACCCAACGCCCTCTCCAACTGGGAGCGCCATCTTTCGCATGCAGCCCACCGGCTCATGATTGCGTTGACGCTCCTGATTCCGATGCTCGGTTACGCGATGTCGAGCAGCTTCACGCAAAGTGATGGTGTACCGTTCTTCCTCATCAGCAAGCTACCCGAGTTGCTCCCCAAGAACGACAGTGCCTTCGAAGTATTCCAGGCGCTTCACGAGTACTCGGCCTACGCCTTGTTGCTCCTCATCGCGCTGCACGTTGTCGGCGGCCTCAAGCATCGACTGCTCGACAAGGGCGGCGCCACGGATGTAATGCCGCGGATGTTCTGATCCTGCTTGCCGACTTGCAGCGGGCACTCAGGATGTCGCTGCCTGAGCGACCAAACGGAGAACGCTCGAGACACGTCGCGAATCGCGTCCGGCGCCAGAGCCTGGCGCTCCGGTTCGCGGCAATCCTCCCCGGCTCGCCCCAAACGCGAGTTCGCCGGCGTTAGCCCTGTCCGTGCCGCTCCTGTTCCAGCGCACGCAACAGCCGGTCGAGGCCGAACGCCATGTGGTTGACACCATCGTGCCGCCCGTCGGCGACGACTTGCGCCAGTTCCGCGAAATGCGGGTAGCGATCGGCGTCGATGCTCGGTAAAAAAGCGCGCGCGGCTTCGGCGTAGCGTTCAGGCTCGAGCGGAAAGCTGCGTTCGAGCAGGTGGAAGCCGTAGAGGTAGCTGTCGAGCGCGTTCATGACGTGATCGGCCTGCACCGTGCTGAACCCCGCCGCACGCAAGCAGCTCAGGGTGGCCTCGATCAGGCTCAGCATGTGGGGGCCGGTATTGATCCGACCGACGATCAATGGTGGCGCCCAGGGGTGAGCCAGGAAGACGCTGCGCATGGCGTTTGCCCGGCGTTGCATCTCGCCTTGCCAGTCGCCTTCCGCGCGCGGCAAGTCGATTTTTGCGACAACTGCCTCGACCAGCCCATCCAGCAGGTCTTCCTTGTTGCGCACATGGTTGTAGAGCGACATCGCCTCCACCCCGAGTTCGGCAGCCAAGGCCCGCATGGTGAGCCGATCGGTGCCGCCGGCATCGGCCAGTTCGAGTGCCGCCTGGATGACGCGCTCGCGGCTGAGCGGCGCGCGCGATGGTTTCGTGAAACGAGGTTTCATGTGTTTTCGGGCTTGACGTACTTACGATGTAAGTCTAGATTCGCAGCAACGGACTTACATTGTAAATACTGACGGATCAGTCGGGGCAACCGCGGTCTTTTCGCGCGCTTGTACCGGACCAATCCCATGGGGTGCGCAATCGCCATGATCGATACTGTTTGCATCACCGCAACCGCGGCCCGCGCTCATCACTTAGCGCGGAGTTCGGCATGAACACGACCGTACCAGTGAGCATGCGCGCCTGGGTTGCGAAGGCCTACGGCGGCCCGGACGTGCTCACGCTGGAACGCGTACCGGTGCCAAAACCCGGCGCGAAGGAGGTCTTGATCCGGGTGCAGGCGACCACCGTCTCCGCTGCCGACCGGCGGATCAGGGCTATGGACTTTCCTTCCGGCATGCGCCTGGCCGGCCGCCTCGCGTTCGGGTTTGACCGCCCGCGGCGCCCGGTGCTGGGCGTGGAACTGACCGGCGTCGTGGTGGCGGTGGGCAGCCGCAGCACACGCTTCAGGATCGGCGATCCGGTCATCGCCTTGTGCGGCCCGCGCATGGGCGGGCATGCCGAGTATGTGGCGGTCCGCGAGCGCGCTGCGGTGATTGTGCGACCTGCCCAGATGCCGATCGAAACCGCCGCTGCGCTCGGCTTCGGCGGCACGGCGGCGCTTGATTTCCTGCGCCGCGCCGGGCTGCGTGCGGATGAACGGATACTGGTGATCGGAGCGGCCGGCACGGTAGGCAGCGCGCTGGTCCAACTCGCCGCGGCGGCGGGTGCCCACGTCACGGCGGTGACCAGCACCCACAATCTGGAAAAGGTGCGTGATCTCGGCGCCAACACGGTCGTCGACCGCAACACCGACGACGTGACACGGATGGACACGACATTCGACGTCGTCGCCGATGCAGTGGGCGCCCTGTGCTTCAGACGCGCCCTGCCCCTCCTGGCCGAACGGGGTCGCTACCTCGCGATCAACGGGACGCTGTCCGACATGATCGCCCGAGCCCGCGGCGGCAAGCGCTGCATTGCCGGACCCGCAGTCGAACGCGCGGCGGACCTGACGGAGCTGTCCGAGCTGTGTGCCAAGGCGCAGTTCACCCCGCTGCTCGACAGCGTCTTTGCCTTCGATGCCTTGCCCCAGGCGCATGCGCGGGTCGATACCGGACACAAATCCGGTAGTGTCGTGGTCAGGCTTTAATCATCCTAGAAACCTCAGTTGACCGCTCTCCATGATCTTGAGTGTCTTACAAAGCGTGGGCTACACAGCTTCGACTACGGTCACCCAGTGGGTGAGTCCGCTACGGGTCCGATTGCACGCCTGGTGCGCCGCCTGGCTGCGTTGCTCCTCCTTGCAGGGAACAACCATGCCGCGTCGTCGCGCCTTGCCTGACGACGCCCCAGACGCACACTCGGACACGTCCAACTGAGGTTTCTAGGATCATCCGCGACGAGTTCGTCGAACACCCACGCCACAAGCGGCTTTGCCTGACTTGTAACGAGAACTCCAGGGTTCAGTAGACTGCGCCGGCCGGTGCGGCCATGTCTCTGGAGATCGCATGCGCTGGCGCGCTCAGGGCCCAGCATTCGCCCGGGCCGCATGCCAGCGTGGCGGGAGATCGCCCTTCGGCTCCACCCCTGGCGTCGCACGAACACCAAAATCGACGCACTACGCGTCTCCTTCCCGGTCCGATGCCGGACATCGGCTCGTAGCGTCGTCCCGGCCATGCGCCAGATTGTCTTTCATGCGTTGAAGCAAATCCGCCATACGTCCCAGTTCATCGGCGCTAAAACCGGTCAGCGCCCGGGTTTCCACCTGCCGCATGAGCCCGCGCAGCGTGCCGTGCAAAGTCGCGCCGGCATCGCTGAGACGCAGCCCCACATTGCGGCGGTCGACCTGGTCGGGCTCCGCGTCCAGCAGACCTCGCTCCTTCAAGCCTTTGATCAATCGCGCAAGCTGAGCCTTGTCGCGCCCCGAGTGTTGTGCCAGATCGCTCTGGGTTCCCCCCGGCCGGCGCGCGAAGAAACCCAGTATCCGAGCCTCCATCGGGGTCAGACCCGCTCCACAGTCGCGCAACATCTGCAACTGGTGCGCGCGGAATTCGTGCATCAGACCATGCATCGACTCCAGCACCTGACCCGCAGAGGCATCCGAAATTTGATTGACTTTATCAACTGTATTGTTCATGATGGTTGACATTGTCAACTTAAAACCAGGAAACGTCCATGCCCTCCCTCACCGAGAACATTCAACGGCGCCGCTACGAACTCAAACGGCGCGAACTGGTGGTTGTCGAAGTCAGCACCCTGAGCCCCCATTTTCTCCGTCTGAAACTCAGCGGCGACGATCTGGCGGATTTCGTCAGTGCATCCTTTGATGATCACGTGAAACTCTTCATCCCGGGCGACGAGCAGGAAGCGCCCATTCGCCGGGACTACACCCCTCGCAGCTTCGACCCGGTACGACGCGAACTGACGCTGGAGCTGGCCCTGCACAGCGGCGGCCCCGGGGCACGCTGGGCAGACCAGGTGGCGCCTGGGCAGACGGTCGCGGTGGGGGGGCCCAGAGGATCCTTCGTCGTGCCAGTCGATTTCGACTGGCATCTCCTCGTCGGAGACGAAACCGCACTCCCCGCCATCGCCCGTCGTCTGGAAGAGCTCCCGTCAAGTAGCCGCGCGATCGTTCACCTCCATGTCGCGGACAGCACCGACCAACGCCCTTTGACCAGCGCTGCCCAGCTGGATCTGCGCTGGGTTTCAAGCTCTGATGCCTTGATCGACAGCGTGCGCAGCCTCGCTCTGCCTTCCGGTGAGGGCTACGCATGGTGCGCCGGTGAAGCCGCGACGATCGCTCAGATCCGCCGCGTTCTGGTAGACGAGAAGGGGCACGACCGACGCGCCATCCGCGCCGCCGCCTACTGGAAACGCGGCGCCAACGCCCATCACGAAGTACTCGAAAACCAGTAAACCTGAAGGCCGTCAATCGCGGGCCGGATGCCCGCCGGCTTGAAGCCCACGCCACACCCCCGGCCTCGACGCAGCATCGCCGGTCGGTCGGGCCGCCGAAGCGCGTCCGCCCGAATGTTCTTACGGACTCGTACGGGCCGCCGTCGCGACAAACATGCAGGCGATATGCTCGCTCATCGGCACGATCGAGTCCACAGCGCATCCGGGCAGGGCACGTCCATCGTCGCCCTGTCTGTTTCCAGGACGCTCCAGGACGCACATGGCGTTACCCACCTCGATCCTGTCGCCCGTCATGACGAGCAACTCAATCACCGATGTCCGGGATCTTCACTTCAACCTAGAAACCTCAGTTGGACGTGTCCGAGTGTGCGTCTGGGGCGTCGTCTGGCAAGGCGCGACGACGCGGCATGGTTGTTCCCTGCAAGGAGGCGCAACGCAGCCAGGCGGCGCACCAGGCGTGCAAGCGGGCCCGTAGCGGACTCACCCATTGGGTGACCGTAGTCGAAGCTGTGTAGCCCACGCTTTGTAAGGCACTCAAGATCATGGAGCGCGGGCAACTGAGGTTTCTAGGTTCAACAATGTGACTCATTCGGCGGCCTCCTCAGAGCAAGGCCCGACGGAAGTCGGCCAGGAGCCCCGTCAGATGCACAAGAAAACGTGCCGACGCGGCGCCATCCACTACGCGGTGGTCCCAGGACAGGGAAAGTGGCAGGATGAGACGCGGCACGAAGGCGTGACCGTCCCACACCGGTTTGATCTGGGCGCGGGTGGCACCCAGGATGGCAACTTCGGGGGCGTTGATGATGGGCGTGAAGCCGGTGCCACCGATACCGCCCAGACTGGAGACGGTGAAGGTGCCGCCGGTCATGTCGGCTGGTCCGAGCTTTCCATCACGCGCCTTCCTCGCCAGCTCGCTGCACTCCTCGGCAATGTCGCGGATGCCCTTCCGGTCGGCGTCCCGGACCACCGGCACCACCAGACCATGAGGCGTATCCGCGGCGAAGCCGATATGGCAATAGCGTTTCAGGATCAGCGCCGGCTCGTCGCCGTCGCCCCCCAGCGAGCTGTTGAACTCGGGAAATTGCTTCAGGGTAGCGGCCGCCGCCTTGATCAGAAAGGCCAGCATGGTGAGCTTGGCGCCCCCCTGGCCGGACTCCTGGTTGAGGCGTGCGCGGAAGGCTTCGAGGTCGGTGATGTCGGCCTCGTCAAAATTGGTGACGTGGGGAATCATCACCCAGTTTCGGGCGAGATTCTGACCGGAAATTTTCTTGATGCGGGACAGCGGCCTGACCTCGATTTCGCCGAATCTGGCGAAATCGACTTTCGGCCAGGGCAGCAACGTCAGCCCACCGAAAGCCCCCGCAACGTTGCCCCCCGCCCGGGGGTCGGTATCCAGGCCCAGCATCGTATGCTTGACGAATCGCTGCACGTCAACATGCAGAATGCGACCACACTTGCCGCTGGCGGTGACCTTGGCGAGATTCACGCCCAACTCGCGCGCATAGGCCCTCACCGACGGACTCGCATGCGGCTTGACGCCGGACGTCTCGGCGGCCAGCGCGGGGGAAGTTGGCGCGGATACCGATACGGCAGCCGGCGGCACCGCCGCGGCCACCCGCGCTTCCGCGACCGGCTCCGTAGCCACGGCAACCGCTGTCGCCGCGGTGGTGCTGGCGGTAGCCGCTGCCTGAGCGGCAGGAGTCTCCCCGGGCGGCGCCTGCAGGGTCAGGATCACGCTTCCCGTCGACACCCTGTCCCCCACGCTCACTGATACCGACGCCACCACGCCGGCCGCGGGGCTGGGGACGTCCATGGTCGCCTTGTCCGACTCCAATATCAGCACCGGATCGTTGACCTCCACCGGGTCACCCGGCCCGACCAGCACCTCGATCACCGGCACGTCATTGAAATCCCCAATGTCGGGGACGTGAATCTCCCTGATCTCGTTCATAGCCTACCGTTGTTGTTTGAGAGTCCGTTCCGCGCATGCGGAACGGATGAAGCGCGCCATCGCAGCAGCGGGCGAAAGGAAACAAGCCGTCAGGAAGCGGTCGGACTTGCGCGATCGTGCCGGGGCCAGTCCCACCGGCACATCAGATCGGTCTCAAGTCCGACAGGCCGCCAGCGGCCCGCTCGGCAAATGCCGGGACACGAAACCGCGGCGTGAAGCGCCAGGTGCGTGGGCATCCTCGCGATCGCTGCGGCAACGTTTTCGTCATGTCCCGTGATGTACGAAGCAGACCGCTAGCGCATCCAGGGCGCAGGCAGGTCGGGATCGATGCCGTAGCGCTCGATGGCCTCGAGCAGGACGGTGCGCGGCAGCGTGCCATCGCACACCAAACCGTCCAGGGCGGCGAGCACAATCTGGTGACGATCGACCTCGAAGAAGCGGCGCAGCGCCATACGGTTGTCGCTGCGACCGAAGCCGTCCGTGCCCAGCACGGTGAAGCGCGCGTCGACATAGGCGGCGATGAGTTGCGGCCAGGCACGGACGTAATCGGAGGCGGCGACCACCGGCGCGTCGCCGGTGAGGCACGCGCCCAGGTGACTGACGCGCGTCGGCTCACCCGGGTGCAGGCGGTTCCAGCGCTCGACCTCACGTGCGTCGCGCGCGAGTTCGCTGAAGCTGGTCACGCTCCAGATCTCGCTCGCCACCTGCCAGTCATCCGCAAGCAGCGCCGCGGCGGCGATCACCTCGCGCAAGATGGTCCCCGACCCCAGAAGCCGCAGCGTTCCGCGTGCGCCCTCCACCCCCTGCTCGGCGTAGCGGTACATGCCGCGGATGACGTGCTCCTCCACGCCCGCGGGAAGCGACGGTTGGGCGTAGTTCTCGTTCATCACGGTGACGTAGTAGAACTCGTCCACACCACGCTCTATCATCTGACGCATGCCGTGATCGACGATCACCGCCAACTCGCCGGCAAAAGCCGGATCATAGGCCCGGCAGTTGGGGACGGTCGCGGCAATCACGTGACTCGCCCCGTCCTGATGCTGGAGCCCCTCTCCGCTCAGCGTTGTGCGTCCCGCCGTGGCGCCGAGCAGAAAACCTCGTGCACGCTGGTCGGCCGCCGCCCAGATGAGATCGCCAACGCGCTGGAAACCGAACATCGAATAGTAGATGTAGAACGGCAGCATGGGCTTGCCATGCACGCTGTATGACGTCGCCGCCGCCACCCAGGACGACAACGCGCCCGCTTCGGTGATGCCCTCTTCCAGCAACTGACCGTCGCGCGCCTCTCGGTAGTAGAGCATCGAACCCGCGTCTTCCGGCTCGTAGAGCTGGCCGACCGGCGAGTAAATCCCGATCTGACGGAACAGGTTGGCCATGCCGAAGGTACGCGCCTCATCGGCGACGATCGGCACCAGCTTGGGCCCCAGCGCCTTGTCCTTGAGCAGCCCACCGAGCATGCGCACCACCGCCATGGTGGTCGACATCTCCTTGCCGTCCGCCTCCAGCGCAAAGCGCGCGTAATCGGCCAGTGGCGGCACCGCGACGGATTCGGCAGCACGCCGCCGCACCGGCAGATACCCCCCCAGGGCCGCTCGGCGCTCACGCAGGTAGCGCATCTCGCGGCTGTCCTCGTCCGGACGATAAAAGCGCAGTTCGGCAACGTCCTCGTCCGAAAGCGGCAAGGCGAAGCGGTCACGGAAGGCCTTGAGGGCATCGATGTCGAGCTTCTTGGCCTGATGCGCCGTCATCCGCGACTCCCCAGCTCCGCCCATTCCAAAGCCTTTCTTGGTCTTGGCAAGAATCACCGTGGGACGCCCCTTGTGTGCCTTTGCCGCGGCGAAAGCGGCATGGAGCTTGCGGAAGTCGTGTCCGCCGCGCTTCAGCGCGTCGATCTCGGCATCCGACATATGCGACACCAACGCCTGCACTTCGGGATCCTTCTGGAAGAAATGCACCAGGTTGTACGCGCCATCCTTGGCACCCAGCGTCTGGTATTGCCCATCCACGGTCCGTGCAAAGCGGTGCAGGAGCGCGTGGTTGCCGTCACGTGCAAACAGCGGATCCCAATCCGAGCCCCAGATCACCTTGATCACGTTCCAGCCGGCACCGGTGAACAGCGATTCGAGTTCCTGAATGATCTGGCCATTGCCGCGCACCGGCCCATCAAGGCGTTGCAAGTTGCAATTGATGATGAAGGTGAGGTTGTCGAGCTTTTCACGCGCAGCCAGTGTCAGGCCCGCGATCGACTCCGGCTCGTCCATCTCGCCGTCGCCAAACACGCCCCACACGTGACGTCCGGCGGTATCGGCAATCCCCCGGTCGGTAAGGTAGCGCATGAAGCGGGCCTGGTAGATGGCGCTGATCGGCCCTAAGCCCATCGAGCCCGTCGGGAACTGCCAGAAATCTGGCATCAGCCAGGGATGCGGGTAAGAGCACAGTCCCTTGCCCCCGACCTCCTGGCGATAGTTGGCAAGTTGCTCTTCGCCGAGCCGCCCTTCGAGAAAAGCCCGCGCATAGACGCCGGGCGCCGAATGCGGCTGAAAGAACACCAGGTCACCGCCGTGAGACGCGTCCTCGGCCCGGAAGAAATGGTTGAACCCGACCTCGAAGATCTCCGCCGCCGAGGCATAGCTCGCAATGTGCCCACCCAGCTCGCCATAGGCCCGGTTGGCGCGCACGACCATCGCCAGCGCGTTCCAGCGGATGATGGAGGTAATCCGTTCCTCGACGGCAAGATCCCCGGGGTATTGACCCTGTCGGTCAATAGGAATCGTGTTCCGATACGCCGAGTAGGGTTGGACGTGCGCAATGATGCCCAGCGCACGGGCCTGCTCCTCCAACTGTGCGACCAGGAACCGTCCGCGTGCCGGCCCGGCAGTGCGCACCACCGCTTCCAGCGAATCCAGCCACTCCTGCGTCTCTTCCCGGTCGATGTCGGCCGCCTCGGCGGCTGGCCCGTTGATCAAATCGTCTTCTCGGCTGCCCATGTCCCCGTCTCCTGTGATTTGCACGACAGGATAGCGACGAGGGCCCGGCATGTGCTTCCATATCGAGCTCAAAAGTCTGATAAATTCAGCATTTCATGCCATGAATAAGTCAATACTCCACCATTTATGCTGAATCAACCACTCGATGCGATCGACCTGCGTATTCTGAGCGAACTCCAGGAGAATGCCCGCCTGACCAACGTGGAACTCGCCGCCCGCGTCAAACTCTCTCCCTCCCCATGTCTTGCGAGGGTGCGCGCACTCGAAGAGTCCGGCCTGATCGCCCGTTACGTGACCTTGATCGACCCCCTGCGGCTTGGCCTGAGCGTAAGCGTATTCATCCAGATCCGGCTCGAGCGTCAGGTCGAACAAGCGCTCGAGGTGTTTCAGGACGCGATCCGGGAATATCCACAAGTCATGGAGTGCTACCTGATGACTGGTGATTCCGACTACCTGATCCGGGTGGTCGTCGCCGACGTTCAGGCGCTGGAGAGCTTCATCGTCGACGAATTGTCGAAGATCCCGGGGGTAGCGAATATCCGCTCGAGCTTTGCGCTCAAGCAGGTGAAGTACAAGACGGCCCTGCCCCTTCCGGCTCGCCAGGATTCAACCCCGGCCAAGCCACCACGCAAGCACAAATGACCGCGCCCCCGATCAGGGCTGACGCCCCGCTTCCCGATCGGCGCTCAGCCGCGGATAGCGCACGAAGTCCACGAGGTTTTGCACCTCCTGTGGCGGCCGGGGGGTACACAGGCTGACCACGACGATGGTCACGAAGCCCAGCGTCACGCCGAACACCCCGGCGGAAATCGGGTTGATGCCGAACCACATGTTCTCCGCGATGCCGCCGAAGAAAGGATGGGTGCGAACAACATAGAACAGGGTGACGGCCAAACCGACCAACATGCCGGCGATGGCACCGGGACGGTTGGCACGCTTCCAGAAGATGCCCAGCACCAGCGCCGGGAAGAACGCCGAGGACGCGATGGAGAACGCCAACCCGACCATGAACAAAATGTTGTCCGGACGCAGCGATGCCACCCACGCGGCGACGACGGCCACGACCAGCAGTTGCGACTTGGAGATCACCAGTCGGCGATGAGTGGACGCCTGGGGGTTGACGACCTTGTAGTAGAAATCGTGCGACAAGGCGTTCGATATCGTCAGCAGCAGGCCATCGGCGGTCGACAATGCCGCGGCCAGACCGCCAGCGGCCACCAGGCCGGCGACCACATAGGGCAAGCCAGCGATCTCCGGCGTAGCGAGCACGATCACGTCGGTGTTGAGGCTGAGTTCGGCCAGTTGCAGTATGCCGTCCCCGTTGATGTCCTCGATCTTCACCATACCGACCTTGCCCCACGACGCCAGCCACCCGGGCAATTCCGATATCCGCATGCCGATCAGGTTGTTGTAGACCTCCCACTTGGCAAACACGGCGTAGGCCGGCGCCGTGACGTAGAGCAGGAAAATGAAGAACAATGACCAGAACACGGACTTGCGCGCCTCGACCACACCGGGCGTGGTGTAGTAGCGCATCAGCACATGGGGTAGCGCCGCGGTGCCGAGCATCAACACGAACACCAGTGCGAGAAAGTTGTTGCGCGCCATCCGCCGCGCATTCTCGTCGTCCCCGGGAAAGGCCTCGGCATGCCGCAATGGCACGCGGGATCGATCGAGCGCCTGCTGCCTGGCCCGCCCCCATACGACTTCGGCTTCCTCCGGGGAGCGCGGCAGGTCGCGCAGCGCCCGTTCGGTGAGCGAAATTTCGCGGGCGGGCGCATTGGAGATGCGCAGTTCGTTCAGGCGCTCGATCAAGGAACGTCGCTCGGCCTCCAGCGACTCGGGCAGATGCGAGATCTTTCCGGCATAGTCATCGGCGCGGGCACGGAACTGCCGCCGCACTTCGGCTTCATCGGGCGCCGCGAACAACTCCGTTTCCTTTTCCGAAAGCTGGCTCAGCACGCTACCGTACATCACCTGCGGCACCGGCACGCCGGTGACCTTGTAGGACAGGATCACCACCGGCACCAGATAGGCGATGATGAGAATCACGTACTGCGCGACCTGGGTCCAGGTCACCGCCCGCATGCCGCCGAGAAACGAACACACCAGGATGCCGGCCAGACCGATGAAGAGCCCGATCTCGAACTCCACGCTGACGAAGCGGCTGGTGATCAACCCCACGCCATAGATCTGCGCGACCAGGTAGATGAAGCTCGCCAGCACCGCAGCGGCGAGCCCGACCAGCCGCGCGAAATTGCCTTCGTAACGGGCACCGAGGAAATCGGGAATCGTGTATTGACCGAACTTGCGCAGATACGGTGCGAGCAACAGCGCGACCAGCACAAACCCGCCGGTCCAGCCAGTGACGAAGGCGAGCCCTTCGAATCCGGCGAAGTACAGCGTGCCCGCCAGACCGATGAAGGACGCCGCGCTCATCCAGTCGGCGGCCGTCGCCATGCCGTTGAACACCGCCGGCACTCGCCGCCCCGCGACGTAGTACTCCGACACGTCGGAAGTACGGCTCATCACGCCGATGCCGGCATAGATGGCTATGGTCGCGAACAGGAAAACGTGGCCGATGGCGGTCTGGGACATGCCCAGATACTCGCCGACCGACAACAGGCCGATGAACAGCAGGAAGCTGCCGGTATACAAGCCGTAGTAACGTCGCAGCTGGCGCGAGAAGCCACCGCGGCTCATCGCCCGCCCCAGATGCGCAGCTCAGGCCTCGCCGGCATCAATACTTGATCCTTGCGTAGTACGACTGCTCGGCCGCCTCGCGCGCCTGACGCAAGGTACGGATGCCCTTCTCCGCCAGCAACGGAATCATCTTGATGAAGACCTCGGCGGTACAGATGGCGTCGCCGAGCGCGGTGTGCCGCCCCACGATGGTGAGATTGAGCCGCTCGGCGATCGCCTCGAGCCGGTGCGATTCCTGGTTAGGGTGGAGTACCGCCGAGAGCAGCAGGGTGTCCAGCACCGGATTGTCGAAGCGGATGCCGGTGGCCTCTTCCTTGAGCTGGAGGAAGCGCATGTCGAAGGCGGCATTGTGCGCGATCAGGATGGTATCGGCCGAGAACGCGTGAAACGCCGGCAGGACCTTGTCGATGGTCGGCTGTCCGATCAGCATCTCGGGCTGGATGCCGTGAATCGGAATCGACTCCGGCGACAGGCGACGGCGCGGATCGACCAGTTGCTCGAAGGACTCGTTGCGCAGCAGTTTGCCATTCACCACCCGGGTGGCACCGATCTGGATGATCTCGTCGCCCTGGGACGGATTGAGCCCGGTGGTTTCGGTATCGAACACCGTGTAGGTCAGTTCGGTGAGCAGGCGGTCGTCGAGCTCGCGCGATTTCTCGGACCATTTGAACAGATCGAAATCATAGTATTCGGGCCGGCCCTCGCCCCCGTCAGGGCTCACCGGTCCAAGCGCCTCCTGCGGGTTGGCGGCCGGCAGCAGGAAACGGAAGAAGGCGCGGTGGCGCACCTTCTCGCGCTCCAGCCAGACCTCGCCATCGTGGCGCTCGATGACGTCGCGCACCGTCAGCGGGCTGTTCTCGCCAGCGAAGCTCATCGGCTCCAGCTCCCAGCTCATCACCGTCTCGGTACTCATCGCCTGACCCTGCCAGATCAGGTCCAGATGAACCAGGCGACCCGCGGCCGCGAGACGGAAACGCACCTCGCGCACCTCGAACTCTTCCGACAGGCGGTTGACCAGATAGCTCAGCGCCTGAACCAGCGAGAAACTGTCGACCCGCACCCATACCGACTCGTCCACTTCCTCCAGCTTGGTAGGCACTTGCAGGCGCGCCTCCACCCTGCGCTGAACCGCCGCGATCAGGTCGGCTCCGAGCATTTCTTCCAGTGGCCAACGGGCCTTGAGGGCATCGGCGAACTCGCTGGCGGTGCGGTCCAGCCGTTCGCTCATTGCCTTGACCTCGTCGCGGATCACGCTGCGAAAGCGCTTGCGCATGTCCTCGTCGAGATCGGGAAAATCAAGCATCTCCGCGGCCGCACGCACGTTCGCCAGTGAAGCGCGGTTGCCCTCGGTCAGGGTATGCAGCATCTGGTCGCGCCGCGACTCGTTCTCGAAGTTGCGGGTGATGTTGTCCAGCATCAGGATGAAGCCGGTCATGGCGCGTCCGTCATCACCACCGGCCGCGCGTGCCTCGCTGCCCGGTTCGCCCGCCCCGGACAGCACCGGGGACATTTGCACCCGAAGCAACTGCCCGCTGCGGCTGGTGGTCACGAAGTTGGCCACCGCCTGCGCGGTGTTGCGCTTGAGGTGGTACTGAATGGCTTCCAGCGCGTGACCGATCAGATTGCGGTCGAAAGCCGCGTAGATCGACCGCCCCAGGCCGATCAGCTCACCGCCTCCGGCCACCGACGGGGCGTCCGACAGCGCCCGGAACTGCTGACGCGCGCGGCTGTTGTAGAGCAGCACACGACCGTCGAGATTGCACACCACCACGCTCTGCGTGAGCTCGGACATCAGCGCCGCCAGACGGTCCTTCTCCTGCTCCACGCTGCGCTTGGCTTCGGCAATCTGACGTTCGACGTCGCCCAGCAACTCGTCGCGCTGCCTCGCCAGCGCATTGGCGGTACGCGCCAGCGCACGCACCTCGGGCGGCCCCTTCTCGACGATGCGGAACTCGCGGTTGGCGCCCAGCATCAGCTGCTGCTGCTCTGCCATGCGCAGCAAGCCCTTGACGTACTGGCGGAACAGGTTGCGCACCACCGCCACGCCCATGGCAAAGCCGATCAGCGTCACCATGCCGCCCAGCGGCAGGTGCGGCAGCATCACGTCGAGCAGCAGCTGCCGGCTCTCACCTTCGGTCGCCATCCACACCAGCATCGCGCTGAGCACGAAAGGCCCGGTCATCAACAGGCCCAGCACGACGACCGCGAGCGCGAAGCGCGCACGTGCGTCCATGCTTCACGCTCCCGAAAGCATCGAACGGACCTTGTCGACCAACTCCCGGGTGGAAAAAGGCTTGGTCATGTAGGCATCCGCCCCCAACGCCAGGCCCTTGGCCACCTCGGTGTCGCGCCCCTTGGCCGTCAGCATCAGAATGCGCACCGCCTGCAGCGACGGGTCGCCCTTCACTTCCTGGCAGACCTCGAAGCCACTCTTTCTGGGCATCATCACGTCGAGCAACACCAGATCGGGCATCTCGGCGCGGATCTTCTCCACCGCCTCGTCACCGTCCTGCGCCACCGACACTTCATACCCTTCCCGCTTCATCAGGAACTCGAGCGAAATCACGATGTTCTGCTCGTCGTCGGCGATCAGTATCTTGTGCGTCATCTTCCCCCCTCCAAACCTGCTCTCCCCGTTCTGATTATTCGTTCCGTGGGGCACTCACTCCTGCCCGCCCCCGGCGAGCGGGAGCGAAAAACAGAATCGCGCGCCCTCCCCAGGCGGCGACTCCACCCACATCCGCCCACCGAAGTGCTCCACGATCTGCCGGCTGATCGGCAACCCCAGGCCGGTTCCCTGCGGGCGGTCGCGCTGGTCGCCGCCTTGCCGGAATTTTTCGAACACGTAGGGCATGAACTCCGGTGCAATACCTGGTCCATTGTCGCCTACCTCCACCCGCAACGCGCGCGCGTCGGCCTCCAGCACGATACGCGCATGGCCGTCGGTGCGGGGCACGAACTTGGCCGCGTTCGACAACAGGTTGATCAAAACCTGCAGCAGGCGGTCACGGTCGGCACGCAAGCACACCGGGGCGTCGGGCAGCACCACCTCCAGTTGCGCGGCGCGATCGCGGAACAACGCACTGGTGGCCTCCACCGCGTGCCGGATCAGCTCGCACATGTCGATGTCCGTATTGTGCCATTCCGCGTGACCGGATTCGATCTTGGCGAGATCCAGCACCTGATTGACCAGCCGCGTCAGACGTTCGGTTTCCGACACGATGATGCCCAGGAAGCGCTTGCGTTCCGCGAGGTCGATCTTGGGGTCGTCGAGCAGCATTTCCGACAGGGCGCGAATCGAAGTGAGCGGCGTACGCAGCTCATGGGTGACCGAGGACATGATGTCATCCTTGAGCCGGTCGAGTTCCTTGAGCTGTTCGTTGGCCGCCCGCAGCTCCGAAGTGGCGGCTTCGAGCGCACGCGACTTCTCCTCGAGCTGGCGGGAATACGCCCGCACCTGTGAGGCCTCGTCGAGAATGTTCATCACCTCTTCCAGCCCCAACGGCTCTTCCTGCACCACCGAGGCCACCATCACCCGCGCTGAGGCACTGCCGATCGCGCCCGCCAACTGCGTCTCGGCGAAATGCACCAGGCCCGCATCGCCACGCAGGTGCTCGATATCATCGAAGCCACGCTCGCGCGCGTAGCGGGCGAACATTTCGCGGGCGCGCGCCACGCCGAGAAAACGGGCCACCAGTGGTATCAGGTCCTGGACCTGAGCACTGCCACGCCAGAAGGTCGCCGGCATCGCACGGTCGCGCTTGAAGACGTCGACGAACAGCGTCGCCTGGCTGGCCTCCTGACCGGTCGGCACGCGGATCAGCGACACCACCACGTAGCAGCCGATGTTCGCCGCAAGACTCCAGAACAGCGCGTGGCTGATGTTGTCCAGCCCCCCCAGGCCAAACAGTTGCTCGGGCTTGAGCAGCGCCAGCCCGAACAGACCGTGCTCGAGAAAGCCGGGATCCAGCCAACCGGACTTGACGAAGGAAGGCAGCATCAAGGTGTAGGCCCACACCGCAAAGCCGGCCAGCAATCCCGCCAGCGCCCCGGAACGCGTGCCGCCGCGCCAGTACATGCCCCCCAGCATGGCAGGGGCAAACTGGGCCACCGCGGCAAAACTGATCAGCCCGATGCTTACCAACGCGTAGGCCTCGCCGGCCAGCCGGAAGTACAGGTATCCGAGCAACACCACAATAAGAATGGCGCCACGGCGAATCGCCAGCAGCAGCCCGGTGAGATCCGGCTGGGCTGCGCCGCGAAACCTCCGGCTGCGCAGCAGCAAGGGCATGACCAGATCGTTGCAGATCATCGTGGACACCGCGATGGTCTCTACGATGACCATGCCGGTGGCCGCCGACAACCCGCCAATGAAGGCCAGCAGCGCCAGGGTCTGCTGGCCGTGCGACAACGGCAGCGAAAGCACGAAGGTGTCCGGGTCGACGTTGCCCTGGCCAAAGTGCATCAGACCGCCCAGCGCAATGGGCATGACGAAGATGTTGATAAGCAGCAGATACGCGGGAAACAACCAGAT
Organism: Rhodocyclaceae bacterium; assembly: GCA_046295975.1. GTDB lineage: Bacteria > Pseudomonadota > Gammaproteobacteria > Burkholderiales > Rhodocyclaceae > UBA2357. Next base: position 33,238 of record JBKBMG010000004.1, on the reverse strand, counting down.
GGCACGCTGCAGGTGGCGCTCGTTCACGTTCTCGACCACCATTACCTGGAACTGCCTCGGCAGCAGGATGACCGACAGCATGGCCAGCAGCGTGAGTGCGAACCAGCCCCCGTAACCCGCCGCCCCACCACCGGAAAAGCTCAGCAGCGACGCCAGTTCCGGCTGCGCCGACGCGCGCGCGAAGATATCGCCGAAGCCGTCATACACGTGGTAGGTCACGAACACCCCGACGGCGAGAAAGGCCAGCAGCTTCACCACCGACTCGAATGCGATCGCCGCCACCATGCCCTCATGGCGCTCGGTGGCGTCAAGGTGGCGGGCGCCGAACAACACGGTGAACAAGGCCAGTGTCAGTGCGACGTACAAGGTGCTGTCGTGAAGCCAGTTGCCGCCGCCATGGTGGAAGGCCTCCTGATCGGCGCCGGTCAATACCGCGTAGCCGATGGAGATGGCTTTCAACTGCAACGCGATGTAGGGAATGATGCCGACCACCACGATGATGGTGACCAGACCGCCAAGCAGATGGCTCTTGCCGTAGCGCGAGGCGATGAAGTCGGCGATGGTGGTGATCCGGTAGGCCTTGGCGATGCGGATCATCTTCAGCGTCACCACCCAGGCAAGCGTCATTGCCAGGGTCGGCCCCAGGTAGATCGGCAGAAACCACATGCCGCCGGACGCCGCACGGCCCACGCTGCCGAAGTAAGTCCATGCGGTGCAATACACCGCCATCGACAGCGCATAGGTCCAGGGATTGGAAATGATCGACTGTCCGCGCTCGGCGCGACGGTCACCGAAATGCGCGACAGCGAAGAGCAGCAGCAGGTAGGCGAAGGAGACGCCGATGACCAGCGGCGCGGAGATCATCCCGCCGCCTATTGTGCGCCGCGCTCGACGATGAGCGCGATCGCCACGATCACGCCCGTCCAGGCCGCGAACAGGTAGACGAACACCGAAGGCATGGCCAGCACGAAGCCGCCACTGTCGAACAGCGACACCAGCGGATAGTTGAACAACAGGACCGCGGCAAGAAACACCGCAACCAGACGCTGTCGCGCAAGCCCTTTACGCATCATGCCCACCTCATGATGTCAGACGCTCTTTGATTATAGCGAGCGGATCCGCCAAGCACGGTCGAAAAAAAGCGCGCTTGCGCGCGCTTCTCTCCCCCTCCCATACGCCGGATTGCGTCCGCTGGACTTGTTCCGCCCGATCGAACGCGGGGCCGGCTGCCTCCGTTATTCATCGTGGCGGGCGCGCTCGGCGCCCCGCCACGCTTCAGTTCGACTGCTTGAGCTGATCCAGGATCGCCGGATTCTCCAGCGTGCTGGTGTCCTGAGTGATCTCCTCGCCTTTCGCAAGCTGGCGCAGCAAACGGCGCATGATCTTGCCCGAGCGGGTCTTGGGCAGGTTTTCGCCGAACCGGATGTCCTTGGGCTTGGCGATGGGGCCGATTTCCTTGCCCACCCACGCCTGCAACTCCTTGACCACTGCCTTGGCGGCTTCGCCGCTCGGACGGGCCCCCTTGAGCACCACGAAGGCGACAATGGCCTCACCGGTCAGGTCGTCCGGACGGCCGACCACCGCCGCCTCCGCAACCTGCTCGTGCGCGACCAGCGCCGACTCGATCTCCATCGTTCCCATGCGGTGGCCGGACACGTTCAGCACGTCGTCAATCCGGCCAGTGATCGTGAAGTAGCCAGTGTCCTTGTCACGCACCGCACCGTCGCCGGCAAGATAGAGCTTGCCCTTGAAGTCGTCGGGGTAATAAGTCTTGCGGAAGCGGTCAGGATCGCCCCATACCGAGCGGATCATCGACGGCCACGGACGTTTCACCACCAGAATGCCACCCTGGCCGTTGGGCACCTCGGTGCCGGTTTCATCCACCACAGCCGCCTGAATACCCGGGAACGGCAGCGTGCACGAGCCCGGCACCAGCGGCGTCGCCCCCGGCAACGGGGTGATCATGTGCGCCCCCGTTTCGGTCTGCCAGAACGTGTCGACAATGGGGCAGCGGCTGCCACCGACGTTTTCGTAGTACCACTCCCACGCCGCCGGGTTGATCGGCTCGCCGACCGAGCCGAGAATGCGCAGCGAATCGAGCTTGTACTTGCCCGGATGCACCGTCGGGTTGTTGTCGGCGGCCTTGATCAGCGAGCGGATCGCCGTCGGTGCGGTGTAGAAAATGGTGACCTTGTGATCCTGGATCATCTTCCAGAAGCGGCCGGCGTCCGGGAACGTCGGCACGCCCTCGAACACGATCTCGGTCGCCCCGCAGGCGAGCGGGCCATAGGCGATGTAGGTGTGACCGGTGACCCAGCCGATGTCGGCGGTACACCAGAAGACATCGTCCGGCTTGATGTCGAAGGTGTAGAGCATCGACAGCTTCGCCTGCAACAGATAGCCACCGGAAGAGTGCTGCACACCCTTGGGCTTGCCGGTGGAGCCGGACGTATAGAGGATGAACAACGGATGCTCGGCCTCGACCCACTCGGGTTCGCAGACTTCCGGCTGGTTGGCCACCAGGTCGTGGTACCACTGGTCGCGACCGGCAACCATGTTGCAGTCACCGCCGGTACGCTTGACCACCACCACATTGCGTACGCAATCACAACCGCCCAGGCTCAGCGCCTCGTCGGCGATCGGTTTGAGCGGAAGCGCCTTGCCGCCGCGGAACTGTCCGTCCGAGGTGATCAGCGCCACCGCGCCGGCATCCTCAAGACGATCACGCAGCGCCGTCGCCGAAAAACCGCCGAAAACGATCGAGTGGGTGGCGCCGATCCGGGCGCATGCCTGCATCGCGACCACGCCCTCTATGGACATCGGCAGATAAATCACCACCCGGTCGCCCTTCTTGACACCCATTGAGCGCAAGGCATTGGCGAAGCGACACACGCGGGCGAGCAGGTCGCGGTAGCTGACGCGGGTCACATCGCCGTTGTCGGCCTCGAAGATCAGTGCGGTCTTGTCACCCAGACCATTGGCGACGTTACGGTCGAGGCAGTTGTATGAAACGTTCAGCTTGCCGTCGGCGAACCACTTGAAGAACGGTGCGTTGCTCTCGTCAAGCACCTGGGTGAAGGGCGTCTGCCACTCCAGAAGGTCCCGCGCGCGTCGCGCCCAGTAACCCTCGTAGTCCTCCTCCGCCTCCTTGCACAGCGCCTGATACCCCTCCATGCCCGACACCGCAGCCTGCTTCACGATGTCATCGGACGGGTGATAGACGCGCACCTGCTGTTCGTTGGACATACTCACCTCTCCTCGACTGATTGATTTGATTGACGCTTCCCTGGCGGGACGGTCGGGTGTGCCCGACTTGTTGTGTCGCTGCGTCGATGTCAGCTCGTGCGGCATTAAAGGATATCTGTCTTACACAAGACTTACACCCTTTCCGCATAACCCGTGCGTAGCCCGCGCCAAACACATCATACGCCTGCGGATCGGACCAGAGCGAGCCCACCGGAACCGCCCCTCCTGTACCGGTCTGCACTCACGCCTGGCCGGCCGCGACTGCTAGAATCGAGGGCTTCACCAACGGCCTTCCCGGAGAATCACCATGACCGTCATTCGCCAAGAAGACTTCGTGCAATCCATCGCCGATGCCTTCCAGTTCATCAGCTATTACCATCCGCTCGACTACATCAAGGCGCTTGGCGAGGCCTGGGAACGCGAGGAAAGCCCTGCTGCGAAGGATGCGATTGCGCAGATTCTCACCAACTCCCGGATGTGCGCGGAAGGCCATCGCCCCATCTGCCAGGACACGGGTATTGCCGTGGTATTCCTCAAAGTGGGCATGAATGTTCGCTGGGAGGCCACGCTCAGCGTGCAGGAGATGGTGAACGAGGGCGTGCGCCGGGCGTACAACCACCCCGACAACAAGCTGCGCGCCTCGGTGTTGCTCGACCCGGCGGGCAAGCGCCAGAACAGCCGCGACAACACCCCTGCAGTGGTGCACTACGAGATCGTGCCGGGCGACCATGTGGAAATCACCTGTGCGGCCAAGGGCGGCGGCTCGGAAAACAAGTCCAAGATGGCGATGCTCAACCCCTCCGACTCCATCGTCGACTGGGTGCTGAAGACCGTGCCGACCATGGGTGCGGGGTGGTGTCCGCCCGGCATTCTGGGCATCGGCATCGGCGGCACGCCGGAGAAGGCCATGCTGCTCGCCAAGGAATCGCTGATGGCGCCGGTCGACATCCATGAATTGCGCGCAAAGGCCGCGTCCGGCGCCGAGCTCAGCCGTGCGGAAGCGCTTCGTCTGGAACTGATGGAGAAGGTCAACGCGCTGGGCATTGGCGCGCAAGGCCTGGGCGGTCTGACCACCGTGCTCGACGTCAAGATCCTCGACTACCCGACGCATGCGGCCAGCCTGCCGGTGGCAATGATTCCCAACTGCGCGGCCACCCGCCATGTGCATTTCGAACTGGACGGTTCCGGCCCGGCACGGCTCGCAACGCCCCGCCTCGAGGACTGGCCCCAGGTTACCTGGACGGCCGACACCAACGTTGCCACCCGGGTGGACCTCGACACGCTGACCCCGGAACAGGTCGCCAGCTGGAAGCCGGGGCAGATCCTGCTGCTGAACGGAAAAATGCTCACCGGCCGTGACGCAGCGCACAAGCGCATCCAGGACATGCTCGCGCGCGGCGAAAAACTCCCGGTAGACTTCACCAATCGGGTGATCTACTACGTTGGCCCGGTCGATCCGGTACGGGATGAGGTCGTCGGCCCCGCCGGCCCGACCACGGCCACACGCATGGACAAGTTCACCCGCATGATGCTGGAGCAGACCGGCCTGATCGCCATGGTCGGCAAGTCCGAACGCGGCCCGATCGCCATCGAGGCCATTCGCGACAACAAGTCGGCCTACCTGATGGCGGTGGGCGGTTCGGCCTACCTGGTGTCCAAGGCGATCAAGGCCGCCCGCGTGGTGGGGTTCGAGGATCTCGGCATGGAAGCGATCTACGAATTCACCGTGGAGGACATGCCGGTGACCGTGGCGGTCGATGCCAACGGCACCAGTGTGCACAACACGGGACCGAAGGAATGGCAGGCCCGGATCGGCAAGATCCCGGTCGCGACCGCCTGACGTCCGGGACGGCAGGGCGGGCAGCACCAGGCACCGCCCTGCGGCAAGGTCCGCACTCCAGCGTCTGCGCCACATCGTCCGAGCTTTGCCCCTCAACCCCTTGGGAGACTCTCGATGTCGAACCCGCAACCGCGTCCCTCGCCCGCACTTTCCGTGACCGCCCTCACCCGCCGCCGCTTCGCCCGCCTGACAACCCTCGCAGCTTTCAGCTTTGCCGCCTGTCTTGCCGGCATGCCCGGCCAAGCCGCGGCGGACACGCTGGCCAAGGTGGCGGAATCGGGCGTGCTGACGCTTGGCGTGCGCCAGGCCTCGCTACCGTTCTCCTACGTACCGGAAGGCCAGACCGACGCCATCGGCTACTCGGTGGACTTGTGCATGCGCGTGGCCGATGCGGTACGCGAGCAACTGGGCCTGGAGCGGCTGGAGGTTCGCCAGGTCGTCGTCACCCCGTCCGACCGGATGGAACGGCTGGAAGACGGCACCATTGACCTGGAATGCGGCTCAACCACCAACACCCGGGATCGCCAGCAACGCGTGGCCTTCTCCTACACCACCTTTGTCACCGGCGTGCGCATGGCGGTGCTCAGGGACTCCGGCATCGAGCAGGTGGAGGACCTGGAAGGCAAGACCATCGTCACCACCAAGGGCACCAGTACCGAACGGCTGCTGGTGCGCGAAAACGAAATGGGGTTTCTGCGCGGTACGCAGCTGTCCTTCGCCCAGGACCATGCAGAGTCGTTCAAACAGGTGGCGGACGCCAAGGCGGTCGCGTTCTTCATGGACGACATCCTGCTCGCCGGCCTGATCACCCGCTCGGAATCGCCCGACCGCTACAACATCACCGGACGCTACCTGACAGTGGAGCCCTATGCACTGATGTTTCGCAAGGATGACGCGACCTTTGCCGATCTGGTGAACCAGACGCTTGCCACGCTCATGAGCGACGGCGAGATTCAGCGCATCTACGCGCGCTGGTTTGTCACCCCGACACTGAACTTCCCGCTCACCCGCATGACCCGCGAAGCCTTCGCATACCCGAACACCACGCCAGCTTTCCCCTGACGGCCTAGCGGCGCTCGCCGCCCGGCGCATGAGCGCGGCCGGGCGGGGTTCGTGTCGACGGTCAGACGCTCAAGCGTGCATGCGTCGCAACGCATGCTCGGCAAGGCGGGTGATCAATGAACTACGATCGATCCGGCGCGCACGCTTGCGCGCCGAAAGATCGGCAAGCGCACGCCGGGTGACACCCAGGGTCACGCCTTCCTCCGGGCTCGCGAGCAGCAGCACCCTCCCCGCCGGCCCGACTGCCGCCACCACGGCGCGCAGCATGCTTCCATCCTGCATCGGCATTTCCAGCCAATCACCCCGCTCGGCCTGAGCAAGCGTCTCACCCCCGACCGATACCGGTGCCAGACCGCTGTGGTGCAGCACCTGCAGCGGTTTGGTACCGCGGACCTCGGACCAGTCGGGCAAGGCTGGTGGCTCGGCCGCCACTTCGGCTGGGCTGCGCCCAGACAGCAGGGCTCCATGCAGATCCATGCAAGGCCCGAGCGCATCGTGGCGCTGCGATTCGCCCAGCCCCAGCGCCCCCAACCCCTGGTTCAACGACTTGATCAGCGGTGCGAGCCCGGCGATCCATTGACTGCGCTCTGCAGCGTCCTCCGGCATGCGGCCGGAGCGCACCAGGCGGTCGGCAACCTCCAGCACCTGTCGCCATACCGGATGGCGGTTGCCATACGAGTACACCGTACGTGCCAGTAGTTGTATCCACCAGCGGCTGAGGAAATTGCGGATGGCCATTGGCGTGGTGTTGTCCATCAGCGCATAAAGCGCACTGGATGCGAGCACCAGCGAACTTTCCCGCCGCTCCGCGCGCCCGGCGGCTTCGGTGGCATCGACCGTCTGCCCTGCGATACGCCGGGCGCGTTCGTGGTCCAGCAGATCCAGCATTGCCAACGCCCGTTCGAATGCCTCGCGTCCGCTCGCGTCGCCACGCTGCAGCCCGCGCACCACGTCGTCCAGACCCTTGCACAGCGGCAGATCCAGAGAGACGTCCGGGCGCAAGGTGGCGCCGATGGCGGCAATCCGGTCGATCAACTGACGCGCCGGGTGATCGCCATCGGCAAGCAGCGCGTCATCGACCAGCGCCAACCGCAGGAACGGAACCTGGAGGCGGGCCAGAATGGCCCTGATCGCGGGCGGCAGTGCATCCGTCCGGCTAATGGCCTCGAACACCCTTTCGATGGCCTCGACCGCAGCGGCGGTGCGCGGCGGAAGCAAGGGTGCCAGTTCGCTCCCTGCCAGCCTTGGCGCCGCCGCCTCTCCTGTCACGCCTTGAGATTCCGACAACCACGTCCGCACCCGCTCCAGAATGGCGGCTGACAGCCCGGGGTCCAGGCTCGCACCGCCGGCCGCAGCCGGGCGACCGCGGCGCAACAACAAATCATCCTGCAGCGCTGCCAGCGGATCGGAAAATCCGCCCGCCGGCAGCGTCGGCACGCCGACGGGAACCGTCGCCTCGGTCGGGGCAAGCCCGGTGGCACCGCCCGGCCGATAAGGTTCATGGCGGCGTACCGGCGCTTTCGCACCAATGCCTTCCGACTCGAAACGCTGGTTGAGCGTGCGATAGAGTTCAAGCAGGTGCATGGCGAGCGGCTCTGCACAGCGCTCTAACAGACGCAGTCGCTGCTCCGGCTCAAAACCGGCCACGTCGGCCAGATCGCGCAGGGTCGCGCAGGCGGCCTCGGGGCCCACCGGACACTGCTCGGGTGCAGCATCCGTTTGCTCAAGCAGGCCCATGTAGCGCAGGTGCACCTTGGGCAGCTCGGTCTCGCACAACTCGCGCACCCGCTTGGCGAGCTGGGTCAGCTCCAGCGAGAACTCCAGGTCGTGCTCGTGCACCAGACTGATGCGCGAGGCCGTCAGGCCGTGCGCCGCTTCGAATCCCCGCCGGTCCTTGAGGCCGGCCAGTTCGTCGTAGTGCTCGCAGGCCGAATCGCGAAACACCTTCAACCATTGCGGGTCGTCGAAACCCAACTCGCGCGCGAAGCGCTCCAGCGCGTCGGCGAACGCGCTCCGCCCGAAACTGCGCAGGCGGTCCTTGACGTTGGTGGATCCGGAGGGACGCTGGGTGATGTCGTTCATCTGGCTTCCGAGCTGCCATGCAACTCGATTCGAATAAACCGCCCTTGTGGAAACTTGCCCGAAAAGCATGGACCGTCGGGCGAAAAGACGGCCGCCAGCGGATTTTAGCCCCGATTGCCCAGAATGAGTCGGTGCAAAAGTCACACTCGACTACGGATGTGACGCAACGTGACGCCCCCTGGCGCAAGGCCGTCCGTTGGAAAGTCGCCGCCTCGACCCGGCCGACGCTCACGCCTGGCTTCCGCTGCTGGCCGACTCTCGGCCCGGCGGGGGACACCCGCCAAAGCCCCGTGCCGCGGCATCACCGTGATCATCCGCCCCGCTACGGGCTGAGGGAATGGTGATTTCCCTGCCGGTTCAACGGACCGCATTCCACGCGGCGCTCGGCCGCGACGCGGCTTCCCGTCGGAATTGATGCAAATCATGGTGCCCCGCGGTGGGGAAAAACAGAATTCGCCCAACCTACGGGTTATGAAGCGCTTGTTCCAATCCATGACAAACCAATGAGGGACCAACCATGAGCGGCACGTTCACCAAGGCGATGGCCCGCAACATCTTCTACGGCGGGACCGTCTTCTTCTTCCTGCTCTTCCTCGCTTTGACCTTCGACACGATGAAGGTTCTGCCCAAGACGGATAACCGCGGCGAGCTCACGCCCGGAGCGATCGCCGGCAAGCACATCTGGGAAACCCGGAACTGTCTGGGCTGCCACACCTTGCTCGGCGAAGGCGCCTACTACGCGCCCGAACTCGGCAACGTGTATGAGCGCCGTGGTCCGGCGTTCATCAAGGCGTGGATGCAGGCCATGCCCACCAACGCCCCCGGCCGTCGCCAGATGCCCAACTTCAACCTCACCGAGCAGGAGCTCGACGACCTGGTGGAGTTCTTCCGCTACACCTCGGGCATCAACACCCAGAACTGGCCACCCAACATCGAGGGCTGATACCCGGCGCGATACCGACAACACAAGGGGAATGTCATGAAATACAAATCTCAGGCGGTCGCGATGCCCTACTTCATCGCGGCCATCGGTCTGTTCGTGGGGCAGATCATCTTCGGACTGGTGCTCGGCATCCAGTACGTAGTCGGGGACTTCCTGTTCCCGGAAATCCCGTTCAACGTGGCCCGCATGGTCCATACCAACCTGCTCATCGTGTGGCTGTTGTTCGGCTTCATGGGCGCGGCCTACTACCTGGTTCCGGAAGAAGCCGAAACCGAGTTGTACAGTCCCAAACTCGCGCTGATCCTGTTCTGGGTGTTCCTGGTCGCCGGCGCCCTGACCATCCTCGGCTACCTGCTGGTGGACTACAACACCCTCGCGTCGGCCACCGGCAACGATATTCTGGCGACGATGGGCAGGGAATTCCTTGAACAACCGCTGCTGACCAAGATCGGGATCGTGATCGTCGCGCTCGCTTTCCTGTTCAACATCAGCATGACCATGCTCAAGGGCCGCAAGACGGTGATCAACATCGTGCTGCTGCTCGGGTTGTGGGGTCTGGCGGTGTTCTTCCTGTTCTCCTTCTACAACCCCTCCAACCTGGTGATGGACAAGTTCTACTGGTGGTGGGTGGTGCACCTTTGGGTGGAAGGTGTCTGGGAATTGATCATGGCCGCGTTGCTCGCCTTCGTGCTGATCAAGGTCACCGGGGTGGACCGCGAGGTGATCGAGAAGTGGCTGTACGTGATCATCACCCTGGCGCTGGTCACCGGCATCATCGGCACGGGCCACCACTACTTCTGGATCGGCACGCCGGAGTACTGGCAGTGGTGGGGGTCGATCTTCTCCGCGCTGGAGCCCATCCCCTTCTTCGCCATGACGGTGTTCGCCTTCAACATGGTTAACCGCCGCCGCCGCGAGCATCCCAACAAGGCTGCCGTGCTGTGGGCGCTCGGCACCGGCGTGATGGCCTTCCTTGGTGCCGGCGTGTGGGGTTTCCTGCACACCCTGGCCCCGGTGAACTACTTCACCCATGGCTCGCAGATCACCGCGGCGCACGGTCACATGGCCTTCTATGGTGCCTATGTGATGGTGGTGATCACCATCATCAGCTATGCCATGCCGATCCTGCGCGGTCGTGCCGCCAACAGCGAGCAGGCCCAGGTGCTGGAAATGTGGAGCTTCTGGATCATGACCATCGCCATGGTGTTCATCACCCTGTTCCTCACCGCAGCCGGCATCCTGCAGGTATGGCTGCAACGCGTGGCCGATTCGCCGATGCCCTTCATGATGGTGCAGGACCAACTCGCGCTGTTCTACTGGATGCGCGTGTGGGCTGGCGTCGCCTTCTTTACCGGTCTGGTGCTCTACGTCATGAGCTTCTTCGTCAAGGGCAAGGAACCGCTAGCCGTTCCGGCCACTGCCTGATCGGGTCTCTCGTCTTTCCCCTGCCGGAAAGCGTTTCACGGGCGGCGCAAGCCGCCCGTTTTTTGCTCCCAATGCCTCGCGTCGAAACGCAGTTGATGCGCCATTGTCGAGGCGTCACATCAGGCCTGACCCCGTTCGGGTAGCAAGGCTGCCGTCGTCGGCAAGGCGGCAACAAGATGGTCGATCAGCATGCGGACCTTGGGTACCGTGAAGCGCGACGGAACGAACAAGGCGCAGGCGTCGCCCTGATAGTTGCCGACGAACGCCCAGTCCGACAGCACCACGACCACACGCCCGGCGGCCAGCGCGTCACGCGCGACGAAATCCGGCAGGCAGCCGACCCCCAGACCTGCTTCGACGGCATTCAAACGCATTTCGCTGTGATTGACCGCGTAGCGCCCCTGAACCAGCACCTCCACACGGTCCTCGTCACGCACCAGGCACCAGCGATTGTCGCGGGCCCGCTCACCGAGAAATAGACAACTGTGGGCGGTCAAATCCAGCGGCACGCGGATCGGCTCGTGTGCCGCGAGATAGGCCGGGCTGGCCACCAGCACTTGTCGCACCGGCATCAGCGCGCGCGCAACCAGCCCTTGAGGCGGTGCGTCGGTGAGGCGAACAGCGATGTCCACGTTGTCGCGCAATGGATCGACATCACCGTCCGACACCATCAAATGAACGTCCACGCTCGGGAAGCGCGCCATGAAGTCCAGCAGTACCGGTTGCAGGACGTGGCGCGCAAATGCCTTGGGGGCACTCAGCCGTACCACGCCTTGCGGCCGGCACATGTGCTCTTCGGCCACCTGCAACGCGCCTCTGGCCGCGCTCACCATGTCCCGACCACGCTCGAGTGCATCCACGCCGGCCTCGGTCAGTCTCAACTGTCTGGTGGACCTGCGCAGTAGTTGAACCCCCGCCGCCTTCTCGAGCCGCGCCACCTGCCGGCTTACCGCCGAGGGAGTCATGTCCAGTTGCCGGGCCGCCTCGGAAAAGCTGCCCGACTCCGCCACCCGGACGAAAACGGCCAGTTCGTGCAGAACCTGCATGAAGTCACTTGTTCCCACCGCGCACAACTCCTGTTCTGCAATCGGTCTGGTTGCACCGATCGTCCGGGCGAAGAATATCGATCCGAATCATACGCACGGAACCACGCGATGCCGACCACGAACAATCGAGACGCTGCGCCCTCGCGCGCACATGCCGCCACGTCGCAGGTGTCGCGGACATGAACAGACCACTTGCAATCGCGAGCAAGCCACCAACCACCAGCGCTCTGCGTACTGCCCTGCGGTGGAGCGCGATCGACGGCCTGTTGCTGCTCGTCGCCGCAGTCTGGGGCGGAAGCTATACAGCGGCGAAGGTCGCAACACAGCAGTTGCCGGTACTTGAGTTTCTCGTTCTCCGCTTCGGCCTGACCTTCATCCTGCTGCTTCCCACCCTCAGGCATGTCGCGGGCCCCAAATGGCGCAGCGCACTCGGCGGTGCCGCGCTGCTGGGCATCAACCTGTTGGTGATCTTCATCTGCGAGACCTTCGGTGTCTCCCTGACCACGGCATCCAACGCCGCCTTCCTGATCAGCCTGTGCATCGCCGTCACGCCCATTTGCGAATGGTGGCTGCTCGGCCGCCGCCCTACCCGAATGACCTTGCTTGCAGCCGGCCTGTCGCTGACGGGCGCGTCATTGCTGGCCTTTCAGCATGGTGGCGATACGCAGCTGGCTTGGGGTGACGCCTTGATGGTCGGCGCCGCCATCCTGCGCGGAATCATGGTCTGCATGACCCGGCGCTACGCCTTGTCACACACCATTCCGGCGCTGAGCCTGACCGCAATTCAAATGGGCGTGATGACCGCAGGCGCAGGAATCGTGCTGGTCGTGGCTCAGGGCTGGCATTTTCACCCCATTCCCACCACCGTGGAATTCTGGGCTGCGACCGCATTCCTGGTGCTGCTGTGCACACTGTTCGCGTTCTTCGTCCAGAACTACGCGGCCTCACGCGCCAGCCCCAGCCGCGTCGCCCTGTTGATGGGCAGCGAGCCGCTGTTTGGGGCGCTGATCGCAGGGCTTTGGCTGGGGGAGTCGATGACCGCGCTGGGCTGGTTCGGCGGCAGCCTGATGCTTGTCGCCGCGTGGCGGGTGACGCGAACACCAGCGGACGAACGCGCCCCTTGATCCAGCCCCTGGCGGGACGTCCGTCTGCGTTGCGGAACTTCGAACCTGAGCGGTGATCTCGCTTGAACGACGGGCACACGCAGACTCAGGACCGCCCCCGTCACACCGGTCTGCAACCGGGCAAGACCGATCCGCTCCCCCGACACCCGAGCAGGAGAACCACCACCATGACCCGTCCCACTGCCAGGGATTTTCATCCCGAATTGCTCGAACTCTACGATTTCTATGTGCACGGCAGGATCACGCGACGCGATTTCCTTGAACGCGCCGGCAAGTACACCGTCGGCGGCCTGACCGCGGCAGCGATTCTCGCCAGTTTGAGTCCGAACTATGCGCTTGCCCGCCAGGTGGATTTCACCGACCCGGACATCGTGCCCGAATACATCACCTACCCATCGCCCAACGGCCACGGCTCAGTGCGCGGCTATCTGGTGCGCCCGGCCGCAGCAGCCGGCGCAGTGCCCGGCATCGTCGTGGTGCACGAAAACCGCGGGCTCAACCCGTACATCGAGGACGTGGCCCGTCGCGTCGCGAAAGCCGGCTTTCTGGCACTCGCACCCGACGGGCTGAGTTCCGTGGGCGGCTACCCCGGGAACGACGACAAGGGTCGTGAACTGCAGCAGCAGGTCGACCCGGAAAAACTCATGAACGACTTCTTCGCCGCAGTGGAATTCCTGATGCAGAGCGAGCTGACCACCGACAAGATCGGCATCACCGGGTTCTGCTACGGCGGCGGCGTGTCGCATGCGGCCGCTGTCGCGTATCCGGAACTGGCTGCGGCCGTTCCCTTCTACGGACGGCAGGCCGACCCGGCGGACGTACCCCGCATCCAGGCACCGCTACTCATCCACTTTGCCGAGAACGACCCCCGCATCAACGAGAGTTGGCCCGCCTACGAAGCTGCGCTGCAAGCCGCGGCCAAGACCTACGAGGCGTATTTTTATCCCGGTACCCAACACGGCTTTCACAACGACTCCACCCCACGTTACGACGAGGCCGCCGCCAAACTGGCCTGGGAACGCACGATCGCGTGGTTCGAGCGTTATCTGCGCTAACCCGTCACCGGTAAACGCCACGGGGGCCGGCTTGTCGCCATGCCCCCGGGTCGCCTGCCACGATTTTTCAAAGGCGCTCAGGGGAAGGCCGGCTCGCGGGAGGGGTTGGAGAACGCTTCCTTGGTCAGCCGGTTCATTGGCGCACGCAACTCATCGTTGTCGAACCAGCGCTCGAACACCTGCCCGGCATCGCGCGAAGCCAGCACTTCGGCCAGCACGCTGGACACCAGCTTCTGGAAGGCTTCGTCGCTGCCGCGCATCATCAGCCCGTAGGGCTCGATGGACATGAAGCGCCCCGCCACGTCCAGTGCATCGTACCCTCCAGGTATATTCGAGATCATCGCGTAGAGCAGGATGTCGTCGAACGGAAATGCCATCGCCTCGCCCTTCATCACCGCCTCCGCAGCCAGATCGGGCGTGTCGTAGCTGCGAATGTCCAGACGCAGGCTGGCCAGCTCGTTGTGCTGACGGGTCAGTGTCTCGCCCGTCGTGCTGGGTACGACCGCAACCGTTTTGCCTGCCAGATCGTCCAGCGACTGAATGCCCTGGCCGCGCTGCACCAGCAGGCGCACACCCGCCACATAGTAAGCCGGGGTGAACTGGTACTTCTCCATACGCGCCCGGGTCACGGTGGTGGACGCGCACTCCAGATCGATCTCGTTGTTGTCCAGGGCGGAGAAACGCGTCTCGAAAGTGACTTGCTGGTAGGCGACCTTGACCTCCTCGATGCCTATCCGCTCGGCAAGCCGCGCGGCGATCAGCTTGCAGAGGTCGACCGTGAAACCGAACGGCTCGGCTTCAGACGACGCTGAGGCGCTGAAGGGCAGATTGTTGTCCACCCAGCCGATCACCAGCGGCTCGCCGCCGCGAAGTTTCTGCAGCGTATCCGCTATTGCGGGAAAGCTGACGAACAACGCCAGACCCGCTAAAAGCATCAGACGAAAAAAATGGGCAAGCAGTTTGTTCATCATCGGTTGCATCGCTCCTGTGACACGGGATTTCGTGGATCGGATTCACCTGGCGCCCAACCACAACCCTGTTTGGCAAGACGCACCGTCGGGCCGGATGCCAGCGTGTCATCACGCTGCAACTCTGCCTCAAAACGGGATGACCTGTGTTGTGAATTCCGACACGAATCGTGACGAATTCCGGCAACACGCCGCGCCGCCCGGTGCGATCCCGCAGCACAGCCGCCTCCGACCGCGCACTGGAGAGTTAACCGGGGTCAAGGCCCGGCATGCCACGGCTGCCTAGACTGCGCGCATGGAACCGGCCACGCACGCGCTCTCCCCGCGCCCCCCTTTCCCCAGCACTGGCCGCAGTGTGGCTGCCGCGCACCTGCCCGGCGACCTGGCGGTGTGGATATTCATCCTCGCCGAACTGCTTGCCTTCGCGGTGTTCTTCGCCGCCTACGCCTTCGCACGTGCGGCCGATGTGGATGCCTTCAACCTCGAGCAGGCCACGCTCGACCGTGACGCCGGCGCGCTGAACACCGTGTTGCTGCTGACGTCGAGCTTCTTCGTGGTGCGTGCGGTGCAGCAGGCGCAGGCAGGGCGCAGTCGTGCTGCCTGTCCCTGGCTCGCGGCCGCCCTGATCTGCGGCCTCGGGTTCGTGGTGGTGAAAGTGGTGGAGTACGCCGACAAATTCGCGCAGGACATCAGCCTGTCCACCAGCACTTTCTACATGTTCTACCTGTCGCTGACGTTCTTCCACTTCATGCACGTCATCCTCGGCATGGTAATCCTCGGGGCCCTGTGGTTGAACGCGAGGCGGGGCCGATACGGCCCGCATGACATGAACGGCATCGAGACGGGCGCGGCCTACTGGCACATGGTCGATCTGGTCTGGCTGATCCTGTTCCCACTGGTTTACGTCATGCGCTGAATGGGCGGACGGACGACATGAACACACCCACCACTCCCCCCCGCGCCGCATCCGCCGCAGCGGGAACGCCCCCCTCGCCCCCTCGCGCGCCCGGAGCAGCCATCGACCTCAGGGCTCCGTCGCCCCATGGCTCGGCGATCCGCGCGCTGACAATCTGGATCATCCTCATTGCCGCCACCGGCGTCACCTGGATGGTTGGTGAGCGCGGCGAAGCCGGTCCATGGATCGTCGCCCTGGTGCTGTCGCTCGCGTGCATCAAGGGCGCGCTGATCGTGCTCGACTACATGGCGCTACGCAACGCCCCCCTGCTCTGGCGCGCACTGCTGCTCGGCTGGCTCATCGCCGTGTGTGCGCTCATCGGACTCGCCTACTGGAAAGGACTCGCCCCATGAAACTCGAACAACCCGGACCTGCCGTTCCCTTCTATCAGGCTGCCGGCGACGAAGTCGCGGTATTCGAACACGCCTGGAAAAACCATCTGCCGCTTTTGATCAAGGGCCCCACCGGCTGCGGCAAGACCCGCTTCGTCGCGCACATGGCGGCGCGACTGGGTCTGCCACTCTACACCGTGGCTTGCCACGACGACCTGACCGCTGCCGATCTGGTGGGACGGCACCTGATCGGCGACGGCCAGACCGTGTGGTGCGATGGTCCGCTGACGCGCGCCGTTCGTGAGGGCGGCATCTGCTACCTGGATGAAGTGGTTGAAGCGCGCAAGGACACCACCGTCGTGCTGCATCCGCTCGCCGATGACCGACGCATCCTGCCCATCGACCGCACCGGCGAACTGCTTGAGGCACCACCCTCGTTCATGCTGGTGGTTTCCTACAACCCCGGTTACCAGAACCTGCTCAAGGGCATGAAGCCCTCCACCCGGCAACGCTTCGTCAGCCTGCGCTTCGACTTTCCGAATTCGGAGCGCGAGATCGCGATCCTCGCGGGCGAAGCCGCCTGCGAGCCTGACCTGGCCCGCCGTCTGGTATCGATCGCCCACGCCCTGCGCACGCTCAAGGACCACGATCTGGAGGAAGCAGCCAGCACCCGCCTGCTGGTATACGCGGCGCTACTCGTTCGCGACGGTATGGATCCGGTCACCGCGTGCCGTGCCGCCATCGTCGAGAGCCTCACCGACGACCCCGAGGTCGCCGAGGCGCTGATGGAAGTCGTCCAAGCGACCTTCGGTCGATGAACCACGCCCCGCACCCGAACCAGGCCCCCCGGAGGCGACGATGAGCGAACGAGAACCCGACCTGTTGCGAGAGAACATGCCCGGCCCCCAACTCGCGGTGGTGGCCGAATCGCTGTTCCTCGCCAACCTCATGATCATTCCCGGGCTGGGCTTCGCGCTGCTCGCGCTGCTGTGGTGGCGACATCGCGGCCACCCCTCGCCGGTGGTGCGCAACCACCTGGATCAAACCTTCTTCTCCAGCCTGTGGGGTGGCGCCATCCTGGTTGGCGTGAGCGTGGCGATCTTTCTCCTGGGCGGACTCGACAATCCCGTGTCATGGGTGGTCGGCGTGCTGTACTTCGTCTGTTTCCACGCCACGCTGATCATCTTCGGCGTGGTGGGCCTGAACTACGCGATCCTGGCCAAGCGCTGGCGCTACCCACTGATCGGACCGCAACTGGACGACTGACGTGGACACGCCGGACCACCCTGCCGCGCCACTTGCCGCCTCGCCCACCCGGCAGGTGACGCTCATGGCGTTTGCCCCGCCCGCTCTGGAGCAGGCCGATCCGCGGCGACTGCAGCGCAAGCGCAGACTCTGGCAGGCCGGCTTCTTCGCCCTGTTCGTGCTGGCACCGGTGTTCGATCTGCTGCGCTACGACCTCACCGCCGGGCACGCCTGGCTGCTTGGCCTGGAGTGGCGGCTGGGACTGGACGATTTCAGCGCCGGCCGCATCGGCGCCGCCGAAGCCGGTGCCAACGTGTTGCTACGCCTGTTCCTGCCGCTGCTTGTGGCGGCCGGGCTGTTTCTGTGGGCGGCCTGGCGCTGGGGACGGCTTTACTGCGGCTGGCTGTGCCCGCACTTTTCGGTGGTCGAGACCATCAACCGCCTGATGATCCGTGCTTCGGGCAAGCACAGCGTGTGGGACCGGCGCAGCTTGCCGCCCTGGCAGCCGGATGGCACGCCGCGTCGATCGGACCTGCGCTGGTGGTGTGTGGTCGTACCCGCCGCCGTGGCATTCGCGTTTCTCTGGGCGGTGGTGTTGCTCTCCTACCTGCTGCCGCCCGCGACCGTTTACGGGAATCTGTTCAGCGCCGCGCTTACCCGCAACCAGGCCCTTTTCCTGATGGCCGCGACAACCGTGCTGAGCCTCGAATTCCTGTTCGCACGCCACCTGTTCTGTCGCTACGCCTGCGCCGTCGGGCTGTTCCAGAGCCTTGCATGGATGAGCAACCGCAACGCCATGGTCGTCGGCTTCAAGCGCCCGCGCGCCAGCGAATGCGCCACCTGCCTGCCGGACCGGCAGTCCGCCTGCGATGCCGCCTGTCCGATGCGGCTCACCCCGCGCAACATCAAGCGCCACATGTTCACCTGTACCCAGTGTGCCCAGTGCCTGAGCGCCTGCGCCGAGGTCAAGCGCGACGCGCCCGCCGGGCCCTTGCTGCAATGGGTCAGCCACGAGGCCGCACGTGCGAACGAAGCCGGCTTCCGCGCGGGCAATCTCGCCCCGCGACAACGACATCCAGGCGCGGAGTAAGCAAGCATGGAAGAGGTTATCGGTAAGTTCTGGCACCGCTGGATCACTCGCGCCGCGGTGCGTCATTACCCGGAAGCGGTGGTACGTTTGAAAGAGGTGGAACGCACGGCCGGCGTGTACTTCCGCGCACTAGGCGGCGACCCCGGCCTGCGCGTGGCGGCGGCGACCCTGGACGAGCACGGCGCGCGCCGCAGCCTGCTCGCGCGCATTGCCGGTGCGGGCGACAAGGCCGCCCCGGCGCGCATGGATCCGGCCACGCTGCGGCTACCGCCGGAAATCGACTGCTTTCCCGAGCGCTCGCTCAATCGTGACCTGTACCTGTGGCTGGCCGCCCTCGCCGCGGCGCATGACCGGCTGGGAGATGGGCCAGACCATGATCGTTGCCAGGCCGACCTCGTCGCGCTTGTTGCGCGTCCGGATCAGGCCGAAGTTTTGGCTTTCCTGCGCAATCAGCACGCCACCGTCCTCGCACTGGAAACCTGGCCCGGTATCGCCACCCGTTATCGGCGGCTCGTGGCAGCCTACCGCCAGGCACGGCAGACGCCCGAACGACAGCCCGAACCGGAGACGCGGCGGGAAGCCTGTCTTCGCGCCGCACTCGAGCACCCGGGCAGCATCGCGCCCTGGCCGGCGCTGGCCGAAGGCACACCGCCGGCCCAACCGGTACTGCTATGGCTGAGCGGATCGCTTGCCACGCCCGGCCTGGCCGCGCGCAACGGCGACGCCGATCCCGAACAATCCACTGCCGGCGCGCCGCCTTCCGAGGAACGCGAGCGCCGGGCCTACCGCGCCGAACGCGCCGACATGCCCAAGGAGAAGAACGGACTGTCGATCATGTTCCGCGCCGAAAGCCTGCTCGCGGTCGCGGAATTCCTCAAGATCAACCGCCCGACGGACGACGACCCCGACCCGAACGCGGCGGATGCGGCACGCGATCTCGACCGCCTCACGCTGGCGCAGGACAAGGACCCGGTCGCTTCCAAGGTCCGCTTCGACCTCGATCTGCCCTCCTCGGCCGAAGACGACATCGTGCTCGGCCCGGGTTTGCCCTTGCCGGAATGGGACTACCGCAAGCACCGCCTGCTCGACGACCACGTACGGCTCACCGAAATGCACCCCCGCCATGCCGAACCGACCGCCCTGCCGTCCCGCCTGCGCCGCACCGCCAGACGGCTGCACCAGCAGTTCGCCGCGCTCCAGCCGGGGCGACGCTGGTTGAAGCAGCGTCCGGACGGCACCGAGCTCGATCTCGACGCGGCGGTACGCGCCCAGACCGACCGCCATATCGGCCGCCACCCCTCCGATCAGCTGTACCGTTCGCTCGAAAAACGGGAACGCGATCTGGCCTGCCTGGTGCTCGCCGATCTGTCGCTGTCCACCGATACCTGGGTATCGTCCGATGCGCGCGTGGTCGACGTGATCCGCGACGCCTTGCTGCTGTTCGGCGAGGCGCTCGGCGCCACCGGTGACCGCTTCGCCATCTGTGGTTTCTCCTCGCTCAAACGCGCCCAGGTGCGCTTCCACCGCCTGAAAGACTTCGACGACCGCTTCGACGACCGCGTGCGCGGCCACATCACCGCGATCAAGCCGGGCTACTACACCCGGCTGGGTGCCGCCATCCGGCGCGCGTCGCAACTGCTCGCCGACGAAGCCGCCAGCCGCCGGGTCATGTTGATCCTCTCCGACGGCAAGCCCAACGATCTCGATCTCTACGAGGGGCGTTACGGCATCGAGGACAGCCGGATGGCCATCGCCGAAGCGCGCAGGCTGGGGCTGGTGCCGTTCTGCGTGACCATCGACCGCGAAGGGGCCAGCTACCTGCCCCACCTGTTCGGGCCAGCCGGCTATGCGGTGATCCGTAAGCCGGAGGAACTGCCGGCCCGCCTGCCCCTGTTCTACGCTCAACTGACGAGGTGAGGAGATGAGCCGATTCGACTGCCTGTCGCAACTGCGCGACGCGCCCGGAGACACGGTCGCAACCCGCACCGATGCGCCCCCCCCGACCGACCCGCGACTCACCGGCGACAGCGAGCTGGAGCGGTTGTGCCGGCTCCTGGTACATGTCCCGCTGCTCAACGGCCTCAGCAATATCGAACTACTCCGCTTCGCGCGCGGCGTACGCGAGCAGAAGGCGGAAAAAGGCAGCGTCCTGTTCCACCGCGGCGACCCCTGTCACGGCTTCCACCTGCTGCTGGCCGGTCAGGTCAAGCTTGCCTTCACCTCGTCGGACGGCCACGAAAAGGTGATCGAGATCATCCGCCCCGGCCAGAGTTTTGGCGAGGCGGTGATGTTCATGGACAAGCCCTACGTGGTCATGGCGCAGGCCCTGATGGACTGCCGGCTGCTGCACATCTCCAAGAACGTCGTGTTCGAGGAGATGGGCCGCGACCCGACCTTCTGCCGCAAGATCATCGCCGGCCTGTCACAGCGCCTGCACCACCTGATCGCCGATGTCGAAGCCTATTCGCTGCGCACCGGCCGTGACCGCATCATCGGCTACCTGTTGCGCGAGGAAGAGATGGATGGAGCCCCCACGCCCAGCGGCCGCGTCAGCATCCGCCTCCCGACCAGCAAGGGCACCATCGCCTCGCGCCTGAACCTGACGCAGGAGCACTTCTCGCGCGTATTGCACGAACTGATCGAATCCGGCCTGATCGAGGTCGAGGGCCGCACCATCCACATCGTCGACATCGAGCGCCTGCGCAAGAGCCTGACTTGAAGTCCGCCGGCCTCATGGGGCCGGCGATCGACTCCACCACACCGATCGCCCTGAGCTTGTCGAAGGGCGATTGCTTCGATCAGGCTTCGACAGACCCAATCCGAACCGTGTTTGATTGCCGGACTGGCGATGCCGTCAGATAGCAGGCTCCGGAATGGCGAAAGGCGGGCCAAGACCCGCCTTTCGCCTGTGCACCGGGCTTTGATGCCCGGTGAGAGGGAGTCAGTGACTCGTCCCCTCCTCACGGGTGATCTTGTTCCATACGTTGTACTTGCCGACCGGTTTGCGCATCGGTAGCCGCTTCACTTCCTCTAGCGTGGTCGCGTCATAGACAATGATCGCGCCCTCGTATTCCCAGAGGCTGGCGAGCGCGTAGCGGCCGTCGCGGGTGAATTCGATATGGGCGAGGGTCTCGCCGGGCGGCCCCTCGATCTCGCGCACGATCTCGAGCGACTGTTTGTCGATGACCTGGAGGATGTGCTTGGCCTCCTGGCTCATCATGGAATCGACGAAGGCGTAGCGGCTGTTCTCGTGGCTGCGCAGGAAGAAGCCCGGACCGCGGGTGGGGATGCGGCGTACCACCTCCCAGCTGTCGAGATCGATGACGGTGACTTCGGCCGCCTTGAGATTGGTGCTCGCCATCACCCGGCGCCCCTGCCACTCCCAGGTAATACCGGAACCCAGGTGAGGCATGCCTTCCAGCGGCAGATCGGCAATGCGCTTGCGCGCATCCAGGCTCACCACCTGCCCCAGCCCCTCACGTGACGCGCCCATGACCAGCGAGTAATCCTGGGTGAAGAAGAAGTCGTCCAGCACGCCATCCAGCAGCGTACGCCTGGGGTTGAGATAGCCCGGCGTGAAATGGCCTTCCCGCAGTTGGTGGTCGTGGATGAAACCCTGGGGAATGTCTTCGGCTTCGGGATCGAAGCTGATCTCCCATACTTCCGGCACGTCCTTCAGGGCCGCGACGAAGGATCGTCGCGGGGTTGCCTCGTAGACCGCCGACACGCGCGAACTGCGCTGCCCCGACTGGTCGGTGACGGGGATGGACTTCAGCAGGTTCAGCTCACCATCCAGCAACACCAGCGTATGTGGCAGGTAGTTGGCCACCGCCACGTACTTCCCATCGGGAGACGCCGCGACGTTGCGGGTGTTGATGCCGGCGCGTACTTCTGCGACCACGACCAGGTTCCAGAGATCGAACTTGGTCACCCAGCCGTCACGCGAGCCAAAGAACACGTAGCGACCACCATCCGCGAACTTGGGTCCGCCGTGCAAGGCATAGCGACTCTGAAAGCGGTGGATGGGCTCCAGCCTGTCGCCGTCGAGTACCGACACGTGGTGGTCGCCCGCCTCCACGACCAGAAACAGGTTGAGCGGATCGGCGTCGAAGACCGGGCGGTCCGACAACGTCGCCGGATCGACGTGCTGGATGCGCGAAGCGCGGATGTCGGCCTCCGACCACGCCGGCGGGGGTTCGACCGGGGTGTAGATGTAGTCGGCGATGGCGGCGATCCGTTCGGCCGCCAGCACCTCGCCGAAGGCGGGCATCTGCGTCGCCACCAGGCCGTCACGGATCGCCTTTACCGCCTCGGTCTTGCGCAGTCGCGACAGGTTCTCGGGCAACAATGCCGGCCCCATGCCACCCAGTCGGTCCATGCCATGGCAGGTGGCGCAATGCTGGACGTAGTCGGTGACCACAGTGGGTGGCTCGGTGGCCTGGACGCTCCCGGCCCAGATCGCCAGCGCGACGGTAAACACCCCGAGCGCCCCGAGCGCCGCACCAGTCTGCGATGCGCGTGCGCCTTCGGAAATCGAATCTCGAACAGTGCTCATCGTGGATTTCCTCAAGCCGGTTGCGAGGTGTCGCGACGGCGGGATACGAAGGGCACCACCTTGACGCGCTCGTGACCATAGTCGTCGGGGGTAATGCCGATTTCGTCGTCGGTGAGGTAGCAGGCTGGGTCTTCGGCCCACGCATCGCCGGTAATCTGCTGCGCCCTTACCCGCGAACTGCCGTTGCAGATCGACTTGTAGGCACAGGCACCGCAGCGCCCCTTGAGCGCCCGCGGATGGGTCGCGAGTCCGGCCATCAGCGGGTCGCTGCGATCCGTCCAGATTTCGGAGAACGGCCGTTCGCGCACATTGCCTAGCGGCACGTGCCACCACATCGTGTCGGGGTGCACGACGCCGAGATTGTCGATGTTGGCGACGTTCACGCCGCTGGCGTTACCGCCCCATT
Source organism: Rhodocyclaceae bacterium (assembly GCA_046295975.1). Taxonomy (GTDB): domain Bacteria; phylum Pseudomonadota; class Gammaproteobacteria; order Burkholderiales; family Rhodocyclaceae; genus UBA2357. The sequence continues at coordinate 9,864 of JBKBMG010000004.1, read as the reverse complement.
GCTCCAGTTTGGCCCTGACATGGGCAAGATGCTGGGGAAAGCGGTGCTTCACCCAGTGCAGCAGATACACACCGTCGGCGTCATTGTTGCCGGTGACGAAGTCCTTCTCCACGCCGCGCAGGTGTTGCTCCAGACAGGTGTCGAAGAGCAGATCCATGGCTTCGCGGGTGGTGCGATGGTGGGCATCGTCGGCACGGTATTTGTTGCCACGGCCGGCATAGTTGAGGTGGGAGAAGTAGAACTTGTCGATATGCTCGGTTTCAACCAGCTTGAGCAGGGCCGGCAGATCGTGGGCGTTGTCCTCGGTCATGGTGTAGCGCACGCCAACCTTGATGCCGCGCTCGCGACACAGGCGTATGCCTGTCATCGAAGCGGCGAAGGCGCCGATCTTGCGACGGAATCGGTCGTGGGTGGCGCCAATGCCATCCAGGCTCACGCCGACATAGTCGAAACCAACCGCGTCGATCGCATCGATGTTGGCGGCGTCGATGAGCGTGCCATTCGAAGACAGACCGACGTAGAAACCCAGGGCCTTGGCCCGTCGCCCGATCTCGAAGATATCGGGCCGCAGCAGCGGTTCGCCACCGGACAGGATCAACACCGGCACGCGGAAGGTCTTGAGATCGTCCATGACGCGGAACACCTCGTCAGTGCTCAGTTCGCCGGGGAAGTCGCTGTCGGCCGAGATCGAGTAACAGTGCTTGCAGGTGAGGTTGCAGCGCCGGATGAGATTCCAGATCACTACCGGACCGGGCGGATTGCGGCGCGGCCCGGCGGGCGTGGGGTGTTGTAGCTCGCGGATGAACTGTGAGATTCGAAACATGTTGCGCCTCCGGTCGATGACCGATTAAACCGCGCCGCTCGTGCGGGAAAAATGATGGTGGTCAAAGGCCGCGCTGACCACGGTTCCAACCACCGGCTGCCATCATCGCGAGACCCGCAGAAGATGGTCACCCGGCATCCACGCCCTTCAACCGCCCAGACGCAGGCCGGTCTTCTTCAGGATGGCGGACGAAAACAGGACGTCCCGACCGGCGCAAGCATCCGGATATCGCAGGTCCATCGCCTCCGCGATACGCCCGATCTCGGCAAGCACCGCCTCGCGGCTATGCCCATGCACCATCGCGAACAGGTTGTATGGCCAGTCGGGTAGCTGGCGCGGCCGGCGATAGCAATGGGTGACGGCCGGCAACTGACCGATGAACACCCCCACCTCGTCGATCCAGGTGTCGTCGATGTTCCATACGCTCATTCCGTTGGCGACGTAGCCGACGGCGTAGTGATTCGGCACCACGCCAATGCGCCGGATCACGCCGCGCGCGAGCATGGCGCCGACCCGCTCGAGCAATCGTTCGGGCGCAACGTCCAGGCGCCTCGCCACCTCGCCCCAGGGGTCGGCGACCAGGGGCAGGCCTTGCTGGGTGGCAAGCACGATGCGCCGATCAAGGCCATCGTCGTCCGCGCTGGCGGTCGATGGCGCCGGAGCGGTCGTCGTCGGGCCGAGGGCGATGTCAGGTGTGCTCATACCTTCAACCTCATGTCGACGAAGTACTCCCGCTCCTTGGGGAACAGATTGACGACCAGACCGGTGCGGCGCTCGATATCCGCAGCCACGTCCGCCACCCGCTCTGGCCGTTCGGTCGCGATCACGAACCACATGTTCATGGCGTGTTCGCGGCGATAGTTGTGAGCGACTTCGGGAAAGCCGTTCACCACCGCGCAGATGGCCTCGAAGCGCGCCTCCGGCACCGCCATCGCCGCCAGGCAGAATCGGCCGCCCATGCGCTCGACCTGGAACATCGGCCCGAATCGTGTCAGTACGCCAACGCGCAACAATCGGTCTATGCGCGCAAGCACGGCCGCCTCGTCCATGCCCAGCTGCGCCCCGATCTCCGCAAACGGCCGCCGGGAGAGCGGAAATCCCCCCTGCAAGGCATTGATCAGCGCGCGATCCTGGTCGTCGATGTCGGCCGGCTGCGATTCTGGGCGCTCGCCGGCCACTGTGTCCCTGGTCATCGCACCGCCCTCATGCCGTCCCCGACGAGAAGTAGCGCCCACCGCATTGCTTGAAGCGCCGAACGCTGAAGAGCACCGCGTGCGGCCAGGCATCCAGCCCCAGACGTGAGGCGAGCGTGTCGCGCAGCGCCTCGACCTCGTCGCGCGCACGTCCGTGGATCATGCAGAACAGGTTGTAGCGCCAGTGCGGCAAGGCCCGCGCGCGCCGGTAGCACAGCGTCACACCGGCCTCGCGCGCCAGACGCGCGCCCACGGCGCGTACCTCGCTGTCGGGGACGTCCCAGACGCACATCGCATTGGCGCGATAGCCGAGTTCGTGGTGCCGCACGACCACGCCGAATCGCCGGATCAGGCCGTCGTCCAGCACCCGTTCCAGAAGTTCGAGCGTCATGCCGGCGCTGAGCCCCACCCGTTCCCCCAGGTTCGCGAAGGGGCGGGGGCACAGCGGCAGACCGTTCTGCAATTCGGCGAGCAAGGCCTGTTCCAGCGCCGGCAGCGCACAGGCTGCGGACGCATGAGCGGTCCCTGGCACCGGTCCGGATAGCGCGTCGGCGTCGCGCCGACTGGATCCAGGCCTGTCGGGCACGACGGTCGCGCCGGGACGTTTCCCTTCCGCCCCGGCCGCCGCCACCTCCCCGACAACGTCGCCGCCCGCCGCATCGCCCCCACACAGGTCAAAACCGAGATCGATGTGGTATGCCTCTATCATCGGCAGCACCAGCGGGCTTGCCTCTGCTGCGGTGCCCAGCGTACGCAACACCGCATCGAAACGCTCGGCCGACGGCGCGGCGACGACCGCCCAGAGGTTGAAGTGGTGCTCGCGCTGATAGTTGTGATTCACCTCCGGGAGCGCATTCACCTTCTCGGCAGTCTGTTCCAGTCGGTCGTCCGGCACCGCCATGGCCACCAACGCGCTGCGACCCGCGCGGCCCGCGGCGAACACCGGCCCGATGCGGCTTAAATGGCCGGAGGCACAGAGCGCCTCGTAAGCTTGGATCACGGCCGCCTCGTCCATGCCGAGTTCGGCACCGATCGCCGCGAACGGTCTGTCCACCCGAGGGAAATGTCGCTGATAGTCGTTGAGCAGACGCAGGCTGGTGGCGTCCATCTCAGACCTCCCGCTGGGTTACGCCCACAGCGGTCTGCCCCCGCTCAAGACACGGCAAGGGCAGTGAGCGCAGCGCTTGTGTCATGTCAGAACCCGGTGCGGAAGGCACGGCTGGTGAAGAAAATGCCGCTTGGACTGGTCACTGGCAACGAGCCGATGCGTTCGCGACTGCGGGTGTCGTACATCACCACCTGGTCGTCGTCGCGCGCGGAAATCCAGATCGCCTCGCCCTTGGGCGTGAATTCCATGTGCAGCACCGCCTTGCCCGGTTCGAAGGTATGCACGACCTCGCCGCGAAAGGTGTCGATGACCTGCATCCAGCTGTTGTCAGGGAAGGCAAAATTCACCCACACCTCCCGCCCGTCGGGCCGCGCCATCACGAACACCGGCTGGCTCTTCACCGGAATGCGCTCGAGTTCGCGCCAGCTGCCAAGCTCCACCACCAGCACTTCATGGCGGCCGATCGCCGGCAGGTAGGCACGCCCCGCGGCCACCGCCCAGCCGCGCAGATGCGGCATCTTGTACACCGGCAAGGCCTCCTCGCCCCGGCCATAACCGGGCAGGATGGTGCGCACGCCCAACTCCGGCTGCCACAAGTCCAGCATGGAAAGTCCATCCTCGCCGAACAGGCCTGCAATGTAGTAACGCCCGTCCGGCGTCACCAATGCGTCATAAGGCAGCTTGCCTGCAGGAAACCGCTCGGTGACCGGGTGGGCGGGATCGGACAGGTCGGTGAGCCAGATCTCGCCGGCTTCGAACAAGGAGTAGATGAAACGATTGCCGGGCAGGTCCGCCAACCCCACCACCTTCGCCCGCTCGCCATTCGGGCCGTAGATGGCCGGCACCTCGGCGATGGTCTCGAGCGTGTCGGCATCGAAGGCCTTGATGCCGCCCGGCTCATAGTTCTGCGCCACAAGAATCCGCCCGTCCTGGGAGATCGCACCGCCAATCGCGTTGCCAGCCTGGATCACCCGCGCGGCAATACGCGCCTCCAGCAGGTCGACCTTGGTCAGACCGCCGTCCCGGCCAAACACGTAGGCATGACGCGCGTCGCGCGAGAACACCACCGACGCATGCGACAAATCCCCAAGACCGGGCACGCGTGCCAACGCCGTTCGCCCGGTGGTCTCGACGATGCTCACCTCGCCGGTCGCCCGTTCGATGACCACCCCCAGATCCCCGGTGCCGCGCAGGCCAACGCTGTCGCCGATCGCAGGGGCACTGCCAACGACCAGTGCCAGGCCGAACACCGTGGCCCGCAGCCGCGAGGCGCATGGGCGCGCCAGCCACTCGAAACTCATTTTCTTGCCTCCGTCGCCTGAGCGGTCTCGGGAAAACCCGCCATCAACTGTTCCACGATCCATTCCGCTTCCGCTTCGCTGATCAAGCCCCGAAACGGCGGCATCGGCGTCCCCGGACGTCCGCCGACGATGGTCGCGACCAGACCTTCCGCTGGTTTGTCGTAAAGCGCGTCGGCGGTGAGCGCCGGTCCAAGCCCGCCTTTCAGGGTGAGCCCGTGGCACGACCCGCAGTCCTGCCGGACCAGATGCACCAACTCAGCCGCACGCACGATCGAGATCGCGCCATCGGCGACCACATCATCGGCCGACCAGACGCTGCCCACCGGCACCAGCGCCAGGCCGCTGGACAAGCACACGGGCAATACCATCGCGATCGCGCGCCGAGTAGCATCGGCAATCCGGACACGCGCCCGGAACATTCCAGACGCTAGGTACGCGAGGTGTCGTGCACAGGACTGGTTGCTTGCGCAGGCGGACAACCCAAGCCTGCGCAACGCGGCGATGCCGTCGCGCAGCTGATCCATCGAAGCGTCAATCCATTCGTTCATCATCACGACGACCCAATCCGGCCATGCCGGCAGTGATTCGACGGCACTCAGTATCCAGCCGCGCCGCCCGGGCCAGCCTTGATTTGGGTTAATTTCCCCGCCGCGCAGTGGGGTTAAAGTGGCGACGCTGCGAACACGCCCGTAGTCTGGGGCTCATCCGCGCAATGACGGTCCGGCGGCTGCCGCGATCCATTCCTGGAGAAAACCGATGAGTGAGCGTCTCGATTCCAACACCGTGCGCCCCAATTCCCCCGGCAGCGACAGCCCCGCCCAGGTCGGCAAGGTCTTTCTCGTCGGCGCCGGGCCGGGCGACCCCGAACTGCTCACCCTCAAGGCCGCCCGTCTGCTTGCGCAGGCGGAAGTCGTGGTCTTCGACCACCTCGTCGGCGACGGTGTCATGGACTTGATACACCCCGCTGCGACCCGCATCTATGCCGGCAAGGAAGCCGGCCGGCATGCACTACCACAGCACGACATCAACGCACTGCTGGTGTCCGAGGCACGCAAGGGCCGCAACGTCGTCCGGCTCAAGGGCGGCGACCCATTCATATTTGGCCGTGGTGGCGAGGAGATGGAGGCGCTCGTCGACGCCGGAATCGCCTGCGAAGTCGTCCCGGGCATCACCGCAGCATCGGGGATATCGGCCTGTACGGGGATGCCGCTGACCCATCGCGACCACGCCCGTGCGCTGGTGTTCGCCACCGGGCATCTAAAGGACGGCACGGTGAACCTCGACTGGCACGCCCTCGCCCGCCCCGGCCAGACTGTGGTGATCTACATGGGCCTGGGCGCGCTGGAAATCATCTGCGAACGCCTCGTGGCCCACGGTCTGTCGCCCGCGACACCCGCCGCGATCATCCACAAGGGCACCACGCCCGAACAGCGCACCCTGATCGGCAGCCTCGCCACTCTGCCGGATGACGCAACACGCGCCGGACTCCACCCGCCGGCACTCATCATGATTGGCAGCGTGGTCGCACTGCACGACAGACTCATGCCCGAGAAATCGGCGCACGTGCCCCTGACGGCAAACACCTGTATGCCGATCGCTGCGCTGCGGGAAGACTACCAACTGGCGGCACCACATGCGCTATAATCGCGCCCTCGCCGGCATAGCTCAGTTGGTAGAGCAACCGCCTTGTAAGCGGTAGGTCGTCTGTTCGAGTCAGACTGTCGGCACCAGACGGCAAAGAAATGGGGCGGGTTCTTGCGAACCCGCCCCATTTTGCCTAATGCTGCCGGATTACTGCTTGATCGCTTCCAGCGAGATGTCCAGCGTCACTTCGTCACCAACGTTGGGCGCGTACTTGCCGGCATTGAACTCGCTGCGCTTGATCACGGCCGTGGCGTTGGCGCCGATCGCATCCTTTTGCAGCATGGGGTGCGGTTTGGCGGTGAAGCCCGTGACGGTGAGGGTGACCGGGCGGGTCACGCCCTTGATCGTCAGTTCGCCCTCGATGGCGGCCGGCACATCACCTTCGAAACGCACGCTCGTGGACTTGAAAGTCGCCGTCGGGAAGTTGGCGGTATCCAGGAAATCGGCCGCCTGGATGTGCTCGTTGAAGGTGTCGTAGCCCGTGTCGACCGAAGTCATGTCGATGGTGACGTCCACCTCGCCGGTGCGCGCCTCACGGTCGAAGGTGATCGTGCCCGAGGTGCTGTTGAAGCGGGAAACCTGGGTCGAGAACCCCAGATGGTTGTACGAGAAGCGCGGGAAGGTATGCGTGTCGTCGATGACGTACACTTCCGGAGCAGCGAAAGCCGGTGCGGCGATCAGGCTGGCGAACAGCATCGAAACAAGGGTTTTTTTCATCATTGAGTCCTTTTCTGTTATGGGGAAAAACGAAGGGGGGATGCTTGCTCACCGCCCGCGCCAGGGCATTGCGTCTGTCAGCACGGGCTGCGCCCGCTTTCGGAACGACTTGATGTGCTGACGGCCCCGGACGAGCGGTGTTCGGGGAGATTCATCCCCGAATCGGCGACTGTGGCGCCCGGATTCAATTCTTGGATGGCGCCGCGACCACGTGGAAACGTACTTCGACCTCGTTGGCAACGATGCCGAAATCGCCCCACATGCCCTCGCCCACGCCAAAGTCAGCCCGGTTCATCTTGAAACTGCCCTCGAACACCATGGCATCCCCCTGAGGGGTGACGGTGAAGGGCGCCGCCACCTCGCGGCTATTGCCCTTGATGGAGAGATCCCCGACGGCCTCGAAGCGGTTGTCGCCGAGTACCCGGACCTCGCGCGATTCAAAGCGTGCCAGCGGATGGTTGGCGGTATCAAACCAATCCTTGCCGAGCACCTCCTCGTTCGCTTCCACCGAACCGGTATCAATGGAGGCGAGGTTCAGGGTTAGTCCGGCACTGGCCGCAGCCGGTTTGTCCGGATCGAAGTCGAGTCGTACCTCGAACTCTCCGAAGCTGCCGTTCATGTTCACGCCCATCTGGGTGAAACCGAAAGTGAGACGGCTGGCCGCGGCATCCACCTCGCCGTAACCGGCTGCGAATACGCCGGACGTCAACAAGAGGCTGGCGGAGGCAGCAAGCGCCAGGGGGCGAAATACTCTTTTAATCATGGCTTCATCCAATTTTCTGTCATGCACGCATGGTCTGTCATTCACGCTTTCCGCCGGCTGCCGGCAGCATGCGGACCAGCACATCGTCCTTGTCGACGAAATGGTGCTTGAGCGCGGCGGCTGCGTGGAGCACGACCACGCCGGCGAGCGAATAGTTCAATATCTTGTGCACAAGCTGCAGGGCGTCGCCCAGCGCGACGTCCTTGGCCACCAGATCGGGCAAGGGCAGCACCCCGAACCAGACGGTCGGGATACCCTTGGCCGAGCTCATCAACCAGCCGCTGAGCGGAATGGCGAGCATCAGCGCGTACAAGACCCAATGCGCAGCCGACGCAGCCGCCTTTTGCCAGCCCGGCATGCCCGCGGGAAGTGGTGGCGCAGCGTGCGTGAGCCGCCATGTCAGACGCAGCAGAACGAGCAGGAACAGGGTGACGCCAGCCCATTTGTGCCAAGAGTAGTACTTGAGTTTGGTCGGCGACAGCGGCAGATCAACCATGTAGAGGCCGAAACAGAACAAGCCCACTAGCCCGGCCCCGACCAGCCAGTGCAACGAAATCGCGACCCCGCCGTAGCGTTGAGTCATAGGGCGGACACTCCAATGAGACGAGGCTCCTTCCCCATGGAACGAGCCCGAGCGGCAACGTCGCCGCTCGTGAATTACGGACGCATGATATTCACAGCAGTATGAGAGATAAACTCGACAATTCGCAACTTACTGTCAATCCGTACTTGACAAAAAATGGACAGATTCCGGGAACTGGAATGTTTCGTGGCGGTCGTGGAGGCCGGCAGCTTCGTCGGTGCCGGGGAAGCACTATCACTCTCCAAGGCAGCGATCTCGCGCAGTGTCATCGAACTGGAAGCACGTCTCGGTGCCCGCCTGCTGCAACGCACGACACGGCGACTATCGCTCACCGACGCGGGACAAGCTTACTACGCACGCTGCAAACAACTGCTCGCGGACCTCGACGAGGCAGACGGCGCGGTCGGCGCGGTGACCGGGCGGCCGATCGGACGCCTGCGCATCAACGCCCCGTTTTCCTTCGGCATCCTGCATCTGGCACCGTTGTGGGGGCCGTTCATCGAACGCTACCCCGACGTGGAACTCGACGTCACCCTCTCGGACCGCATCGTCGACGTGGTCGACGAGGGCTTCGATGCGGTGATCCGCATCAGCCGCATGACCGACTCCAGCCTGGTGTTCCGTCGCCTGGCAACAACACGCATCATACTCGCAGCCTCGCCGGCCTATCTTGCCCGCTACGGCGAGCCACGCCGGATCGAGGAACTGGCCAGCCACCGCGTGATCGCCTATTCCTACCGTTCGGAAGGGGATGCCTGGCGCTTCAAAACACCCGAGGGCCCGCGCGACGTGCAGACACGACCATGCATGCGTACCAACAACGGCGACACCTGCCGCGCCATCGCCCTTGCCGATCAGGGCATCGTGCTGCAACCCGACTTCCTGATCCACGAAGACCTGCGCCACGGCCGCCTGGTCGAGGTGCTGCCGGACTGCCGCGCATCCGACATCGGTATCTACATCGTCTATCCGTCACGCAAGTACCTGTCGGTGAAGGTACGCGCGCTGATCGACTATCTCGCCGCCTCGTTTGAGTCACCGGTGTGGGCGGACTGTGCCATGGATTCATCGTCGACCTGAGCGGCACCTCGATACGGCGCCCGGAGCGGCAGCACCACCTCGAACGTGGTCTCCCAACCCGGCACATCGACGATGGCGATCCGACCGCCCAGCAATTGGGTAACGCTGGCGTGTGCGATATGCAGCCCCAGCCCCGTGCCACCCCGCCCCATACGTGTCGTGAAGAAGGGGTCGAACACCCGCTTTCTCATCCCCGGCGCAATGCCAACACCGTCATCGGCCACGCGTATGACGGCACAGTCGTCCTCTGCTCGCCAGGCACTCAAGCGGATGTGGCCATGGCTACGCCCCTCGAATGCATGGTTTACGGCGTTGTTGATCAGGTTGGTCAGCACCTGCCCCAATGGTCCGGGATAGCTGTCGAATACGAGTCCGTCGGCGAGTTCGATTTCGACGACAAAGGGCGTGCGCTTTAGCGTTGGGTGCAAGGTCACCATGGTTTCGGAAACAATCTCCTCGAGGAGGAAGCGCCGTCGCTGCAAGCTGGTCTGGTCGACCGCGACCTGCTTGAAACTCGTGACCAGTTCGCCGGCCCCCCGGCGGCCACTTCAAATTCCTCCATCTGTGGCCAGGTCAAATTCCCCCAGTGGGAGATGACAGGACGGGTGGTTTTTACTCGTTGTCTGAACCTTTCGCAAGCCGGCTGGCGGCC
>JBKBMG010000003.1:98423-177310 GCA_046295975.1 Rhodocyclaceae bacterium | reverse complement strand
AGGGCGCGGATGATGTCCTGTCGTTACTCCCGGCGCATCACCGGGCCTGACCTCCGACGGTCAGCAACTGGGGGATTTTGAAGTGGCCATCACTGGGGGATTTTGGGTGGCCGCCGGGGGTGGAGGGCAGCAGGCCGGAGGACACGTAAAGCGATACCACCTTGCGCGAGTCGAACAGCCGGAACAGCGAGTCGCGCAGGCGCTCTCGCAAATCCTCGCGGCGGTTTATCAGGGTGGTCAGGGCTCGCAGCTTGTCGCGCGCTTCGTCCGTGCGCGTGGCGCGGCTAGGGCGCAACTTGTCGATCAGACGGATCCAGAGTTGGATGTCGTCTTCACCGGCTTCGCCAAATTTGCTCAGGATGGCTTCCATGCGCGTATTTTCGTTGATTGTTCTGTCGGGGATGTTGCGGCGCAAAACGCGTTTTCGCCCGTTATGGTAGCAGCCCGGTAGAATCGAGTTCTTCCCGAAACCTTGCCACGCACACTTATGCCACTGCTTTCCGTTGAGAACGCCTGCCTCGCCTTTGGTCACGTCGACTTGCTTGATCACGCCGATTTTCAGCTCGACAAGGGCGAGCGCGTGGCCTTGATCGGTCGAAATGGCACGGGCAAATCCAGTCTTTTAAAGGTCCTGGCGGGCGTTGCGATGCTGGACGATGGTCTGGTGTGGCGGCAGCCCGGACTGAAAGTGGCCTACGTGCCACAAGAGCCCGACTTCGATCTCGAGCGGAGCGTGTTCGAAACGGTGGCGGACGGGCTGGGCGACGCCGCGCGACTACTGGTGGAGTACCACGCGGCGATGCACGCGCTCGGCGACACGCCTGATCAGGCCGCGATGGCCCGGGTTGCGGCGTTGCAGCACGACGTTGAGGTGGCCGATGCGTGGCGCCTGAACCAGCGGGTGGAGGAGGTCTTGCCGCGTCTCGGTCTGGATGGCGATGCGATGGTCTCCAGCCTGTCGGGCGGTGGTATCAAGCGAGTGGGGTTGGCGCGTGCGCTGGTTGGCGAGCCTGATCTGCTGCTGCTGGACGAGCCCACCAATCACCTCGATATCGACGGCATTCTGTGGCTTGAGGGCCTCATCCGCGACTTTCCCGGTGCGGTGGTCGTCATTACCCATGACCGGGTCTTCCTTGACAACGTGTCCACCCGCATCGTCGAACTCGATCGCGGTCACCTGTCGAACTACCCCGGTCGCTACGCCGACTACCTGCGCCGAAAAGCCGATGAACTCGAAGCCGAAGGCAAGGCGGCCGCCCGTTTCGACAAAATGCTGGCGCAGGAGGAAGTGTGGATCCGCAAAGGGGTTGAGGCGCGACGCACGCGCAACGAAGGACGGGTGCGCCGCCTGGAGGCGTTGCGACTGGAGCGGGCGGCGCGTCGCGACCGGCTCGGTGACGTGCGCCTTGCAGTCGATCGCGGAGACCAGAGCGGTCGCATGGTGGCCGAACTGGAAGGCGTTACCAAGCGCTTTGGCGAGCGTGTCGTGGTCAGGGACTTTTCCACCCGCATCATGCGCGGTGACCGGATGGGTTTGATCGGTCCCAACGGCTGCGGCAAGACCACCCTGCTCAAGCTCATCCTCGGGGAGATCGAGCCGGACGGCGGGCGGTTGCGCAGGGGCACACGCCAGTCCGTGGCCTATTTCGATCAACTCCGTGTCCAGCTCGATCCGGAATTGCCGCTGACCGAGGTGATCAGCCCGGGGTCGGATTTCATTGACATCGGCGGCGAGCGCAAGCACGTCATCGGCTATCTCGGCGACTTTCTGTTCGCTCCGCAGCGCGCGCGTTCGCCAGTGAAGTCCTTGTCTGGAGGTGAGCGCAATCGCTTGCTGCTCGCCCGACTGTTTGCCCGCCCGGCCAATGTCATGGTCTTGGACGAACCGACCAACGATCTGGACATCGAAACGCTGGACCTGCTCGAGGAGTTGCTCGCTGGATACGAAGGCACGCTGTTTTTGGTGAGCCATGATCGTGCTTTTCTCGACAACGTCGTTACACAGGTGATCGCGGCCGAGGGTGACGGGCACTGGGGCGAGTACGCGGGCGGTTACGCCGAGTGGCAGCGGGTGAGGGAAGAGGCGCGCGTGCGCGAGGCCGAGCGCGTCGCGGTGGCCCGCGCCACTGCCCAGCAGGCCGACGCGCGCGATGCCGGCGGTGCCCGTGCGTCGACCGGGCACGCCCGTCCGGCCAAGCTTTCGTTCAACGAGAAGCGTGAGCTCGAGGGGTTGCCCGACCGCATCGCGGCGCTTGAGAACGAACAGGGCGAACTGCACGCAAAGCTGGCCGACCCCGCCTTCTACCAGCAGGCCAGCGACGAGGTGGGGCGCGTGCGTGCCAGGCTGGAGGCGCTCGAGGGCGAGATCGAGGCGGCGATGCAGCGCTGGGAGGCGCTGGAAACTCGTGCGGGCGGGGCGGCGTGAGTTCCTCCGCCCTTGCCCGGTCACTCGTCCGTAGTGGGCGGAGGTGAGGCGGGGGGAGTAGGCGCGCCTGGCTGGAAACGATGCAGGTGCTCAGCGGGTGTGCCCAGGCGGCGCAACAGGGTATCGCGGTTCAGGTGCAGCAAGGACTCGATCTCGGTGATATCGTCCGGTAGTGCCGCGTCATCCCAGCCGTGTGCGAGATGGCGGGCGAAATCGCTCGCGAGGCAGACGTTGCGCACTCGCGGATTGTGCGCGTTCTTCTCATCCAGCAGCGTGAGCAGCAGTTCGGGCAGCTTCCAGGCGCGTGCGATGCCCAACTGGATGTCACGGAACGCGAAGCCGAACACGTTGCGTTGCGCGACCACGCTGCGTAGGGTGGGGTCCGCAGCCTGCTGGGCCTGGACCTGCTGACTCAACTCGGGGGCGAAGGTCCAGCACAGGATTTCCGTGGCTTCGCGTAGCAGGGCAGCCACGGTGATTTCGTCGACATCGACGTCGTGACGCGCGATTGCCCAGTCGCGGGCGAAATGTGCGGCGCGGCGGGCACGACCGACCACGTGCAGCGCCCCGAGCAACGCAGCAGGCCGGTCGGCGAGATGCGCTTCCAGCGTGCGGGCCTCGCCGAACGCCTCGAGAAACGGATTGATGCCCATCATCATCACCACCCGGTCGATGGTGGTGATGTCGTGGTTCTGCGAACGGCGCCGATGTCGCTGCAGATGGACCAACACCTTCATCGTCATCAGCGGATCGCCCATCACTACGCCGGCCAGTTGCCGCGCGTTCAAGGTTTCCCCCGCGTCCGCAGCCACGGCCAGGTCACGTACCGTGCGCTTGAGCACAGGGATGTCCTGTCGTGTAAAGTGCTCGACGTAGGCATCGACCGAGTCGAAGGAGTGATCCAGCATCGTCGCCATGTTGAGGTTGATGAGACGGTGAAACATGCAGACGGCGGCGTCCGCGCCTGCGATACGCATGATTCCATGATAGCCCGACGCATCGTGAAAACCCCCGTCTTTGCATGAAGCGGCGGCCCGCTCCCCGGATTTGGCTATAATCGTTGCCACAATGCAAGCGTCTTCGTCACGTCGTGCGAAAGTAATAGAGGAGCGTTCATGGTGATGGGCCCGTTCAAGGCGTTTCTGATCGATCAGGACGAGAGCCGGAAGGTAGTGTCGGCGATGGGCACGATGGCCCCGGAGCAGCTCGACGCGGGAGAGGTCAGCATCCGGGTCCATTACTCCAGCATCAACTACAAGGACGCGCTGGCTGCCACCGGGGTGGGCAAGATCGTCCGCCGCTTCCCTTGCGTAGGGGGGATCGATCTGGCCGGGGTGGTGGTGGACAGTGCCGATCCGCGTTTCAGACCGGGCGACCCCGTGATTGCCACCAGCTTCGATATTGGCGTTTCGCACCATGGCGGCTATGCCGAGTATGCGCGCATCCCCTCGGCGTGGGTGGTTCCACTGCCTGCCGGGCTCGATCTGTTCGAGGCAATGGCGCTTGGCACAGCGGGATTTACGGCCGCGCTGGGTATCGTGCGCATGGAAGACAACGGGCTCGCGCCCGCGGCGGGGCCCGTCATTGTCACGGGAGCCACCGGCGGCGTAGGGGGGCTCGCGATCGACATGCTGTCGCAACTCGGCTACCACACTGTAGCGCTGACCGGAAAGGCGAGTGAGGCGGCGTATCTCAAGATGCTGGGGGCGGCAGAGATCAAGTTGCGCTCGGAGATCGATTTCGACAAGACCCGCCCGCTCGAAGCGGCGCAGTGGGCTGGCGCGGTAGACAACGTCGGTGGGCCGATCCTGCATTGGGTGCTGGCGACCATGAAGCAGGCCGGAACGGTGGCGAGTATCGGCAACGCGGCGAGTTTCAACCTGGAAACGACGGTCTTTCCGTTCATTCTCCGCGGCGTCAGCCTGCTCGGCATCGACTCCGGCTACATGGGTTTTCCAACGCGTCAGAAGGTGTGGGAGCGTCTCGCCACGGATCTCAAGCCGCGCAAGCTCAGGGAGATTACGCGCACAATCGCGTTCGACGAGTTGCCCGGCGCGTTCGAGGCCTTCATCAAGGGCGAGGTCAAGGGGCGGACTGTGGTCCGTATCGGCGGCTGACATCAAGATTCCATCCAGCATGAGCGAACAGGCGACCCAGGCAGGAACCAAGGTCTTGATAGTGGATGACTCGCGCATGGTGCGCGCATCCATCATCAAGCACATTCGTGGACGATTCGAATTCCGGGAGGAGGCGGACGGCGAGGCCGGCTGGCAGGCGCTGGTGGTCGATCCGTCGATCGAACTGGTACTGACCGATATCAGCATGCCCAAGTTGGACGGTTATGGGCTACTCGAGCGTATTCGCAGCTCCAAGCTGACTCGTTTGCAGCATCTTCCTGTGGTGGTGATATCTGGTGACGAGGACGATGCGGCGCGTGAGCGAGCTCGCCAGTTGGGCGCGGACGACTTCATCACCAAGGGCATCAGCTCCACCGAATTGCTTGCCCGGTTGGATTCGCTGTCCAAGCTTGCACGTACCCGCCGCGAACTGGAAGAAAGCCGTGCCGCGCTGGCCAAGCAGCAAAGCGCCGACACCGTCTCGGGATTCATGACCGAGTCGTATCTGAACTGGCATGGTGCGCAGGAGCTTTCCGCTGGGCGGGAATTGACCGGTGGCATCAGCGCCATGGTGATCGAAATCGACCGCTTCCAGAACATCGCGGAGCGGCATGGCAACAAGGTGGCCGAGTTGGTGGCGCGCAAGCTGTCGCGCATCCTCACCGCCAAGGTGCGGCAGGAAGACACAGTGGCGCAACTCGGCCCTGGCCAGTTTGCGGTGTTGTCGCCACATGGCGATGCGCTCAGTTGCTGCGCCTTCGCGCTCAGGCTGCAAAAAGCCATTCGCAAGCTGGTGATGACGTATCGCGAGGAGCGCATCCGCATCTCGATTACCGCCGGCGTCTCGAGTTCGGCGGTGGACGGCATGAAGAGCGTCAGCCATCTCGTGGGCGTCGCGGTACAGCGCGTCGATGAGGGCAAGAAGCGCGGCGGCTGCTGCGTGGTGTCCGACGAAGGCGAAGTGAACGACGAGTGGGTCGAGGAGCGCCTGCGCCAGACTGTGAGCATCGACCAGATACTGTCGCGCCTCAGAATGGGGGACGATGCGGAGGTGCGAGACCGGCTTGCCGATGTCGTCGCAACCTTGCTGCCGCTGCTCGAGTTGATCGAGTCCGAGCTTCATTGCGGCATGCCGATCCAGGCCTTGGCGCTCAACCGCAAGGACGCAACCACACCGCATTGATCGGTGCTTCCTGCGGGCCCGATGGTCCCGGTGCGTCTGGTGTCGACACTTGTGCGCCTTTTGGCAAGCAGTGTTCCGGTGGTGTCGATCGTTTTCCGTTCCACCTTTCTTGATCTTGGCCGGATCGTGTAGTTCAATCCATAATTATTAATGATGAAGCGGCCGGGATGAGTCCGCGACAGGGTTGCACGCCGGGTTGCAACCGACGGACAGCGCTGTGTCGAGCAGCCGGTCCGCACAAGAGAGGAGGCCAGAAGTCTCCCATCCCGAACAGAGAAGAAGAGCCAGCAAGCACTCGGAGCGCGTGTGCGGCGCGTCGTCGTTCGCGACCGGGGAAAGGTCCAGGCATAGCAAGCAAGAGATGGGAGAGGAAGCAGATGAGCAGCTACAAGGAGTTTCACCGTCGTTCGATTGAGAAGCGTGACGAGTTCTGGGCGGAGCAGGCCCAGTTGATCGATTGGGCGCAGCCACCCGAACAAATTTGCGATTTTTCGCGCCCGCCCTTCGTCAAGTGGTTCAAGGGGGGGCAAACCAACCTCTGCCACAATGCGGTGGATCGCCACGCGGCCAGACGGCCGGACGATCGGGCGCTGATTTACATCTCCACCGAGACCGACGAGGAAAAGACATACTCTTTCGCCGAGCTGCAGCGCGAGGTGGAGCGGATGGCTGCGATGTTCCTGGAGCTTGGCGTCCAGCGCGGTGACCGGGTATTGATCTACATGCCGATGATCGCCGAGGCCTGCTTTGCCATGCTGGCCTGCGCACGCATCGGCGCAATCCACTCTGTGGTGTTCGGCGGCTTTGCCGCCGGATCGCTGGCAACCCGAATCGACGATGCCAGGCCCGTGCTCATGGTCAGTGCCGATGCGGGCATGCGTAATGGCAAGCCGGTTCCGTACAAACATCTTGTGGACGAGGCCTGCTCCATCGCCGAACATCCACCAGCCAAGGTGCTGATCGTCGACAGGGGGCTAGACAAGGGGTTTTCCCGCGTCGATGGGCGCGACGTCGACTACGCGACCCTGCGCGCGAAACACATCGATGCAAGGGTGCCGGTAAGCTGGCTCGAGTCGTCGGAGCCCAGCTACATTCTCTATACCTCTGGCACTACCGGCAAACCCAAGGGTGTTCAGCGTGACACCGGTGGCTACTGCGTCGCGCTGGCCGCGTCAATGAAGCATATCTTCACCGGCTTCGAGGGCGAGACCATGTTCTCGACCTCGGACATCGGCTGGGTGGTTGGCCACAGCTACATCATCTACGGCCCGCTGATCGCAGGCATGGCAACGATCATGTACGAGGGTACGCCGCTGCGACCCGATGCGGGCATCTGGTGGCGCATCGTCGAACAGTACCGGGTCAACGTGATGTTCTCGGCGCCCACGGCCGTGAGGGTTCTCAAGAAGCAGGATCCGGCCTGGCTCAAGAAGTACGATCTTTCGTCGCTCAAGCACTTGTTCCTCGCCGGTGAACCGCTTGATCAGCCGACCCACGAGTGGATCATGAGCGAGTTGGGCATCCCCGTCATCGACAACTATTGGCAGACCGAAACCGGGTGGCCCATTCTTGCTGCGATACGTGGTGTGGAGAAAACGCCGATCAAGTATGGGTCGCCGAGCTTCCCCGTCTATGGCTATGACCTGCGTATTTTTCGGGAGGACGGGACGGAGTGCGGCGCAGACGAAAAGGGTATCGTCGGCATCGTGCCGCCGCTGCCGCCTGGCTGCCTGACCACGGTGTGGGGGCAGGACGAGCGTTTCGTCTCTACCTATTTCAGCCTGTTCACCGATCCGGTGGTTTACTCATCCTCGGACTGGGGCATCAAGGATGCGGATGGCTATCACACGATTCTTGGGCGCATGGACGACGTCATCAACGTGGCGGGTCATCGACTCGGCACGCGGGAGATTGAGGAAGCAGTCCAGGCCCACCCCGCGATTGCCGAGGTTGCTGTCGTCGGCGTGGCCGACGAGGTGAAGGGGCAAATGCCCATGGCTTTCGCAGTGGTGAAGAACGCGGCCAGCATCGATTCGGACGAAAAACGCGTGGCGCTCGAGAAAGAGGTGATGAAAACGGTGGATAGCATTCTCGGAGCCATTGGTCGACCCGGTCGGGTGCATTTCATCTCGGGTCTGCCCAAGACGCGTTCGGGCAAGATGCTCAGGCGTTCCATCCAGGCGCTCGCGGAAGGGCGGGACCCCGGCGATCTGACCACCATTGACGACCCGAGCACGCTGGATCAGATCAAGGCGGCGCTGGCTGGCTGACGAGCGAGGCACGAAGCATGTCCACCTCTTTGCAATGCCTTGTGCGGACCGAGGTGGGCGTGCTTCACCAAGCGCGAACTTCGACCAGGCGGCTGGTCGCAAAAGGCCGTCGTGTTCCATCGCGCGGATGAGCTGCGTGCTGCCTGGTCAAAGGCCTCGGCGTCCATACACGCTGCTGGGAGCCACAAGAACTCCGACCCTGCACGGGGAGCGAACCCGTCACAGTTCGGAGTCTGACCGTTCAGAACGAGCCGCCGAGGCGCGTCAGTCCAAGTCCATCCGATTGCTCCTTCTCCTGCGGTACGCCTGCAGGCCGCCGTGGTGTTGCGATAAGGGCTCTCGGGTCGAGCGACCGGTCGATTTCCTCAAGTATCACTCGCCATAGCGGTCGCACCAGGAAGCGCATGTTCTTGATGATGGACTGCACATCCATCATCGACGGTACGCGCGCGCCGCGATGTTCGACCGGACCGCCGATCTGGCGGATATCCACGCCGAGCCGGGCAAAATGTACGGCCAGACGAGGTTCGGTGAGCACAAAGATGGTGTCCACGTCGCTTCGATGTGCCAGCGCCACGGCACCCAGGTAGAGGCTGATGGGGATGTAGGGAAAGCGTGGCTGCCCCTTCGTGCCAAAGTCACCGTCGTTAATGGGTGCGGGATTGGCCGACTCGCCCCGCCGCCGGCGATAGCGTGCGCGAACCGCCAGACGCGAGACCTCGGCAATGCGGTCTCGGGGCAGCTTCATTGGATCGATCAGTGCGCGATCGATGGTATGGGCACAGGTCTTCTCGAACGGCAAGGGTGCGTAGCGATCCTCGGGATCGGTCATTATCAGCCGAGTGCACCCGACAAGTTGCGATGGATCAGCGCTTGTCTCGAGCAGGCAATGCAGGCTGTGTCGGTCGTACTGGTCCGACTCCCGCCGGTCGGGGCGTTCCGGCTCGTACTTGAGCTCTTCACAATAGACTTCGTGACGAATCCTGAAGACGCTGTCGCGCGTCGTGTCCGTTACGGCCGACTGAATCCGGAAGTAATTTTGAAAGCCTACACCGAGGTTGAAACGATCGAGGAGTCCCATGGTTCACCTCTCTCCTGGCATCGCGCCGTCTTGATGATCGTTGATAGTCGCTCCGAACTACGAATGTAGCCGGTACCTCCACATCGTCTTTCATTCCGCCTGCAGGTGCCCGCATCTGCTGTGTGGATGAGGGATTCACAGCAATTCGTCAAAGCAGAGCGTAGCGCGTGGCCCAAGAGCCTTGTGAGCCCGGTAGGATGGCGCTACGCCGTCTCATTCCAAGAGACTGAACTGTGCGCCGGAACGGCCCAGTTCCTGCTTCGGAAATGCTACTCTCTGAATGCAATAATTCATGATAGCGCGATCCTGCGTTTGCGCCCATGCTTCAATGACTGACAGGTGCCCTCGGTGCATTGGCGTGAAGCGTCCGGTTGCGAGAGGGCGTGAGGGCTACCGTTCCTGAAATCGAGGGGGGAAGATGTCGATAGCGGACTTTCTTGAGGCTGCTGCCAAAGTTGTAGGTGCTGACCGCGTGAGTGGGGGCGATGCCGCAGAGCGGGCATATGGCGTTTGCACGACGGGCGTGCGGCGATCGATCGGCGGAGCGGTCTCGCCCCGAAACCAAGAGGATGTCGCGGCCATCGTTGCTGCCGCGCGTGCCACGGGCACACCGTTGTATCCGATCAGCACGGGCAACAACTGGGGCTATGGCAGCGCCAATCCGGTCAGAGACGGTTGCATCGTCGTCGATCTTTCGGGCATGAACCGGATTCTCGACTTCGATGAGGAAACCGGCCTGGTCACGCTGGAACCTGGTGTGACGCAGCGTGGACTGAGGGCGTACCTGGACGAGCGCGGATTGCGCTTCTTGTGTCCGGTAACCGGTGCCGGACCGGATTGCAGCCTGATCGGCAATGCTCTGGAGCGAGGCTACGGTATCACGCCGCATGCGGACCATTTTCTCTCGATCATGTCGCTCGAGGCGGTGTTGCCGGATGGGCGCATCTATCGCCCGCCACTGGCCGAGCTTGGCTGTGTCGATGTTGATCGAGCGTTCAAGTGGGGGGTCGGGCCGTTCCTCGACGGCATGTTCACCCAGGGTGCGTTCGGCATCGTCACCCGGATGACGATCGCGCTCGCACCGATTCCCGAACGGGTGGAGGCCATGTTCTTCGGCCTGCCTGACGACGCCATGCTCGAAGATGCAGTCCTCGCCATTCGGTCGGTGCTCAGGGAGGTTGGGGGGGTGACGGGTTCCATCAACCTCATGAATCGGCACCGTGTCCTGTCCATGATGGAGCCTTATCCGCGCGACCACCTCGGCCCGAATGGTTTGATCGAGGAGAGGCACTTGCTCAAGCTCGCCCGTCAGAATCAGGTCATGCCGTGGATGGGCGCGGGGGCGCTGTACGGCAATGCAAGAGTCGTCGCTGCGGCACGTGGGGTGATCAAGCAGCGTCTGCGTGGGGTTTCGAAGCGGCTGATGTTTTTTACGCCGGGCGAGGTCTCGGTCCTCAACCGCCTCAGCAACTACATTCCCGCAGCGCCGGGGCGCACTGCCCGCAAGGTGTTCGGGACGCTTGACAAGACCTTGAAGTTGTTGGCAGGCGAGCCGAGCGAGATTGCGCTGCCGCTTGCCTACTGGATGTCGGGGACGCTACCTACCGATGGCCGGCCGATGAATCCCGCGCGCGATGGCTGCGGTTTGCTGTGGTACTCGCCCTTGGTACCCATGCGACCCACCGCCGTACGCGATTACACCACCATGGTCAGGGATATTTGCGTCAGTCACCGCATCGAGCCACTGATCACACTGACCAGCGTTTCCGACCGCTGTTTCGATAGTACCGTGCCGATACTCTTTGATCGCGGTGTCGGTGATGACATCGAGCGTGCGAACGCGTGCCTGGATGAGCTGTTCAGGAATGGTGTAGAGCGTGGCGTCGTTCCGTACCGCGGACACGTTTCGACAGTCGGCAAGTTCATGCCAGGGACTGAGGTGCCCTACTGGCAACTAGTGAAGTCGCTGAAAATGATCGTGGACCCGGATGGGCTCATGTCACCTGGCCGATACGCTCCGTAAGGTCAGGCGTCGCGATTGCTGTACCGTCAACCTCTGAAGCGATGGCGAGCGACGCGTTCGATGAACTTATGGGCACGCCGATCAGGTAGGTAATGCCGACTGGAAGCAGTCCGAAACGGGCAATGCCTGCTTGCCATTCATAGGTGTCGCCTCGCGGAGTCGATTTGGCCATTTCCAGAATTTCGTCTGGCGTGTAGGTACGGAGTGCGGACACGAAGCCATCGAACGCTATCAAGAACGGAAGAATCGGTACCACGTAGGTCCAGAAAAGCCGAGACCACCGGAAAGGTTTTAGAAACGGTGCGGTGATGAAGACCACAAACGGTACGACAAGCATCATGTACAAGAGCACTAGAACGTGCCGTTGTGTGGTCTCGAATACCGCAATTCCGCAGCGATTGTCGATCGCATCGGCAAGAATCATCTGTGCGTGTTGCGGGGGGAAATGATGGAAGGACGAGAACAGGGTCCGAAATCCCCGCAGAGTACCAGGAACGCGTTTCGCGTCCACCGGGCTTGACTCAAAACGCAACTTTTCCGGGAATGTGCTTTCCAGCGCCTTGAGCGCTTCCGTATTTGGGTAGAAGTCGGTCAGCGTGACCGATAAATTGCGCGCACTGAGCGGAGATGTGCGAAGCAAATCCTGCCATGGTCCGCCAGCTCCCGTGCAGAGGTCGACTACCTTGCTTGCGCTACTCTTATCGAGTGCGTCTGACAACACTGGAGCGACCGGTCGATAGAGTTTGAACGTGATGACGGACCAGCGAAGAAAGTCAGTAACTCCGTCACGCAGGCTTCGTGGGAGCCACGCTTGGTCCTCCCATTCAAACAGATGGTATCTCTTCATGGTGAAGGTGAGGCGATCGTTTTACTCCCTGGGAGTATATTGGAGCCTACTCTCAAGCGCAGCAGAGCCCGTCAGCTAGCTTCGAACCACTGGATAAAATGACAAGGGCCCGCGATGGCGGGCCCTTGTCAAGTCACGGGAGTGACGTGATCAACCTTACTTCATGCGGAAGCGACGTGCGAATGCCAGCCCGATCAGACCCAGTGAGATCAAGGCGACGGGCGTTGGCTCGGGAACGGCCTGAGCTTCACCGCGAAGGTCGATTGACCCGGTCGCGACAACGTTGTCCAGCCCCATGTTGTTCCGGAAGAATGCGAGTACATCTACGGAGGTATCGTTGATGCTGATACCAGCCAAGCCGGCCGTCGCTGCCACTTGGGCCGCAAATGTCGCGGCGTTGATGCTGGGATCGTTCACATTACCGGTGGGGTAGTAACTAACCACGCTGGAGTTTCCAAGGAAGTCCGCCCAGCCACCCAGGAAGTCAGGGATCGTGTTCGTGTCGAAATAGTCTGCGGCCGCACCGCCGACCACATCAAGCATGAACATGCCGCTGATCAAGTTGGATCCGATCGTGCCTGTTCCACCTGTTCCGAAGATATCGAGGAACAGGTGGCCCTGAAGCGTGAGGAAGGGGGTAGCGAACGAAGAGTCTTCCGCTGTGGCCTGATTGCCAATGTCGAAATTGGGTGTGTTGTCGGAGTAGATATTCACAATGCCGCCAGTGAACACCAGTCGAGAAAGCGAACTTTGCGCGTTATCGAGGACAAAACTGTTGAACGAGTAGGTCAGTTCGAACCCGGGAGTGATCGGGATCGCGTTGTTGTTGAAGCTGTTAACCAGACCCCAACCAGTGAGTTCACCAGTTGTCGTGTTCAGGTTTTGAAGGAACGACCCGGAGTCGACTTCTTGCGTATTGTTCTCGTCGAAGTAGATGCCTTGGACGACGGCCGCCGATGCGGGCAACGCCAAGCCGACCGACAAAGCAAGACCGGCTGCGATTTTGCTGAAACTGTTCATGATGACAACTCTCCGTATGCGGTTCTGATAGACAGGGCTTCTTGTTGATAGCAAAGCAGGTACCGTGCCATCTTCGTAATATGTTGATTTTAAAAATAAACATGTGGTGCGGGTCGGGGTGATTTACCGTTGTGTAAAAAAAACTGACGCTCATCGAGGGGCGTGATCGGGTAAGTAGTCGGCGATAGCCCTCCAGAGGGGGATGTTCTCAAATGTGCTTGCGCAGACTCGTCATCTGCATAAGGAGGGCTGCGACGGATGGTGTTAGATGCGATTTGTTTCGCCGTTGATTGTGCTGTGCTCAGGTCGTGCCGAAGGCCGTCGCTAGGGAAACACTGATTAAATCCGTTCGCCCTAAGCTTGTCGAAGGGCATTCCTCAGAAAATCAAGGGCTTCGACAGACTCACCCCGAACGGTGTGGATTAAATCAGAGCTTCTCTAGAATGCGGAACGGCCACCGCAAGGGTGGCCGCTCGTGAGCAACGGAAACTGCGTCGATTCAGGTAGCGCTGCGCTCTGACGCGGAGGCGACACGACGCCGACCGGCGAAGGCACCCGCGGCGAGACCAATACCCAACAAGGCAAGGATGCCTGGCTCGGGTACCTGCCCCAGCGGGCGGGTTGAGATCGTGAAGCCGAAGGCAAGGGTGGTGGATTCATTCTCCGGCGTGGAGAAACCGATGCAGCCGGGGCCCGCACCTGCGGCTGCGCATTCGGCGTTCGAGAGCACGCTCAACACGCCGCCACTCACCGGGAAGATGTTGATGAAGTACTCCTGCAGGCCGGTGCCGTCAAAGTCGTACATGAAGCTTTGGTTCAGCAACCCCGTCAGTTGGACGAAGATATCGTCGCAGGGGACAACACTGGGCGACGCACACGGCGCCTGGTTGGGCGTCTCGACGAACTGGATGTCGTACTGAATTGGGGGAAGGTCGAAACTCGGCTCGACGCCCGGGAGCAAAGCCGCGAGGCTGAGCGTCGCGGTCAGGGTGGCCTCAGAGAGACTGCTGCCCGTGATCACGAAATTGTTGTGCGTGAGCGAGATGGCGCCGGCGATGAACGCAGCGGGCGGCATGCCCCCGCCGAGATACGTGTTCACGGTAAGGTCGGCCGCCGGATTGGTGATGACCAAGGACGACTGATTCACATTGACGGGGTTGCCCCACTGCAAGGTCAGTGAGTCCGGATTGGATACGCCCGGATTGGGAGCGAACGCGGTCCACTCTGCAGTCAGGTTGTAAGTCCAGGATTCGACGATGGTCGGCGCGGCGTATACGGAACCGGCACCAAACAGGCCGATCGTCAGTGCGGCAATTGTGGTGAGAGAGCGGGATGTCCGTTTCATGATCAGTCTCCTCGGTGGGCGGAATCGCATGTTGGGATGACGACTCGGGAAGGTATCCGCATATGTTGTGCCAGTTCTCGAAGACGTGATTTAAAGGTTAATGTAAACATATAGTTAGTTCTATCGCGATGTGGGTCGTGGTCACCTCATTTCGGGCAGATGTAAAGAATTTCGACGCTGTGGTTTGCGTATGCTTGGGCTACTTCTGGCGATACGGGCGCGCGCGAAAATGCGGTACTCTCCACGCTATCGTTTGCGGCGGGCAGGAGAGGGCAATGGGTATGAGCGCGCGTATTTGGGGCCGCGGCTGGCTGCGTCCGCTGGTCGGTTGCTTGGCGGTGATGGCCTGTGGTGTGGCGCTGGCCTCGGATCCGGATGCCAGGGCGCTGGCCCAAGCCGTTCACGATCGACCGGATGGCGGCGATGCGGTGATGAAGGTCACAATGACGCTGGCCGAGGATGGTCGCAGTCCGCGTGTCCGTGGGATGGTGACCTACCGGCGCGAGACGGCTGAGGGAGATATTCATACACTGATCCGGTTCACCGACCCCGCGGACATCGCTGGCACCGGCCTGTTAACCCATGATCTCGCCGCTGGCGACAGCAATCAGTGGATCTATCTGCCGGCCATGAAGCGGGTCAGGCGGGTGGATTCAAACCGGAAGGGTGGGCGTTTCGTGAACTCCGATTATTATTTCGAGGACCTGCGCACCCGCCAGGTTGATATGGACGCTCATCGTCTGGTCGGGCGCGGAACGGCAGCGGGCGTTGAGTGCGAGCTGCTCGAGAGCATTCCCGTAGACGCCGACAACTCGGTCTATCGCAAACGATTGTCGTGCATAGATCGGGATACCTTGCTGCCGATGCGAGTGGATTTTTTCGAGAACAATGTCAACACCCCTTCAAAGCGTCTGGAGGTAGTTCGCTACGAGCAGATCCAGGGTTACTGGACGGTCAGGGAGAGTGTCATGCGCGATCTCGAAAAGGCGCATGAAACCCGCTTGATCACCGAGCAGGTCTTGTATGATCAGGGCTTGCCGGATGCATTGTTCGGCACCCGCGCGCTTGAGGACGACCGGACCGAGAGGCGTTACAGGCCCTGAGCGCGGCGTGGAGGCTATTCGATCAGGATCGGAGGGTGTCCGGTCCGGGGGGAGGGGAAGAATGCGTAGTGATGCACTGGGTCAGAGCGGACGTATGGGGTTGCGGTTGTTGTGGCTGGCGGGCGCGATGATGGTCTGTTCGACATCCGTCCGGGCCGATGACGCTGCCCCGCTAGATGTCACTGTTGATACTTTGAGGCTGGAGGCGGGAGGCTTCACGGACAGTCCCGGCGCGTCGAGTGCGCTGTTCGCACATGCGGCGGTGTCTGCGCGCGGCGACAGTGGTGCCTGGTCCTACGCACTCGGGTTGCGTCTCGACGCACATGCACAGGGCGGAACACGCGATTTCGATCGTACCCGGCTCGACTACGGGGAAACGTATCTGCGTTGGAACGGGGAAACCAGCAGTGTGACCGTTGGCGCACAGCGAATCGTGTGGGGACGGGTAGATGAGATTTCGCCGATCGACCGGATCGGACGCAATGATTTTTCCCGCGCGGTCCTCGACGAGCTTTCCGATCGCAGGCTTGCCACCCCGGCGCTGCGTGCCGAGCACTTTATCGACGAACTGAAGTTCGACCTGGTCTGGGTGCCGGTGTTCGATGCGGCGGTGATGCCCCATCGCGACAGCGTATGGCACCCGGTTGATACGCGCAGCGGGCGCCTGCTCGGGATCGGTGACGCGCCTATCATTGTCGGTGCGCAACTCAGAAAGGAGGAGCGGGGCAGTGGCGGGGCCGGTTTGCGAGTGACCCAAGGCGGGGGCGACGTGGACTACGGGTTCAGCCTGCAGCGCGTGAGGCAGTCTCAGCCTTACTATCGCCTGGAGCCCGGGGTGTTGACCGCCGTACATCCCTACAGTTGGGTGCTCGGTGGCGAGGCCGAGACTTTGCTGGTGGGGGCGACATGGCGCATGGAGGTGGCGTGGTCCAGCGATATGCCGGTGACGACGCGTACCTTGCAGTTCCGTACGGTGCCACAGTTCGACACCGTTGTTGGTGCGGAGTGGTTTCCGGGAGACGGCGATACGCGCGTAACCTTGCAAGTGGCCGCCCGTCGGCTGATGACCAGCGCCTCAATTCTCGACCGCAAGGAAATCTACAACCTGACGGGCGAAGTTGAACACCCGTTCGGGCTGGGTCAGTGGAAGGCGGGCTTGCGCTTCGTGCTCGGCATGGGAGATCGGGACGTTTACGTCAATCCGAAGATCAGCTATGTCGGATTCGATCAGCACGAATTGTTCCTATCAGGCCACTTCTTCAGTGGATCGGCTCAGACCCTTGGGGGGTACTTCAAGGACAACGACTTCGTCATGCT
The DNA here is from genome assembly GCA_046295975.1 of Rhodocyclaceae bacterium. GTDB lineage: Bacteria > Pseudomonadota > Gammaproteobacteria > Burkholderiales > Rhodocyclaceae > UBA2357. Next base: position 160,579 of record JBKBMG010000003.1, on the reverse strand, counting down.
GGGGTGGCGTGCGAGCTTCTGACGTTTGTTGATCGCTCGGATTTGCGATGTCCTTCAGGGAAACGGCACAAGACTGGATCCGTCCGTTGATGCAGCCCAGAGTACTGGGCTGGAGGACGTGTGCTGCGTTTGTGATGGCGATTCATGTACTGGCGCTGGCCGGTATTTGGCGTCTGGAGTTCAATAACGCGCCTGAACTGTACTTTCCTGAATCTGCCCCTGCCACGAAACTGGATAGGGAGATCAGGGCCGAGTTTCCCAATGATGAACTCCTGATTGCGCTGTTCTCGGGCGAGGATCTTTACTCAGAGTCCGTCCTAACTGCCCTGACGTCGGCCGCGACGGCTTTGCGCGCCGTTGCGGAGGTTGATCGCGTCTTCTTCGTGACGACGGTTGATCATATTGCCGGAACCGCCGATGGATTCGTGGTCGAGCGCTTGCTTGATCCGGATCGGCTCGGCAATGACTCTCCGGACGATCGATTGCATCGAGTCTTGCGGGATCGGTTTGCTCCGGGGTGGCTTGCGACCGAAGATGGCCAGTCACTTGCACTGATTGTGCGTGCGCGCAAGTTGCATGAGAGTCGTCAGCGTCGGACCCTTGAGGATGCGTTCTACCAGGCGGTCGACGATGCGGGTATGCGGTCGAGGTTGGTGGCGGTCGCTGGCACGGTGGCACTTGAGGTCGCCCAACTGCGCTCCATGCTTGAGGATAGCGTTCGCTTTACCCCGATCGTGATGGGTTTGGGGCTGCTCCTGATGTACTGGATTGTGGGGCGCCCGTGGCCCATCGTAATCGGTGCGGTTGCGATGAGTACAGTCGTTGTAAGCGCTGTTGGACTGATGGCGGCGGTTGGGCGACCTTACACGCTTGTCACCGCAATGATTCCGACGTTGCTCGCCGCCTATACCGTAGCAAATGTCCTTCACCTCTATGCTGCGCTACAGCGCATGCGCGATGCGCGGTTCAGGCGCCGGAAGCGGGTTCCATTTGCGCTTCAGACGGTACATAAGCCGGGCATGTTGAACACCCTGACGACCAGTGCGGCAATGCTTGCGCTGGTGCTGGTGCCGATTCCACCGATACAGGTATTTGGTTTCATCGCAGCCTTCGGTGTGCTGATGATCTACCTCACGGTCTTCTATCTGATGCCCGGGCTGTTGATGAAGTTCGACCGCGGGGTGTGGCCGAAGGGGCGCAACGGCTTCACCTGGGCGAAAGTGCTGGCCTACCGCTTGAGCATTTTCAGCATGCGCCGGGCCGGCTGGGTTGCCGGGGTGGTGTTGGCCCTGGTGGTGCTGACGGTGCCGTTGGTGTTGAAGGTGCAGGCCGAGTCCGACTTGCTGAAGTTCTTCAGTGACACCCATCCGATCACCGTATCGACCGATCGCTTCGAACGCGCACTCGTCGGCGTGACGGCGCTCGAACTGGTGGTGGATGGCCCGGGGCGTGATGCCTTCAAGCATCCGCAACGGCTTGAGCGGATCAAGGCGGTGCAGACGTGGGTGGATACCTTGCCCGAAGTCGATCGCAGTCTGTCCATGGTCGATATCATCGAGGAGATGCACTGGGCCTTCTTCGAGGAGGATGAGGCTTTCCGGGTGTTGCCGGACGATGCCGAATTGCTCAGCCAGTTGTTGCTCGTTTACGACGGCGACGACTTGAGCGAACTGGTGAACAACGAGTACGACCGCACGCGCATCCTGCTCAACCTCAATGCGCATGGCGCGAACGCGATCCAGGCGGTGATCGAGCGCATTGAAGCGCACATTGCCACCCACTCGCCCCCCGATCTGGTCTGGCAGGTGGCAGGCTACGGGCGGTTGTTCGCGGACCAGGAGGATTTGCTGGTCGTCGGTCAGATGCGCAGCTTCGTCGGTGCGTTCGGCCAGGTGTTCATCATCATGCTGATCCTATGGCGTTCGCTGCCGACGGCGGTCATCAGCATGATTCCCAACATCGCACCCCTGTATTTCGTGTTTGCGCTGATGGGAGGTACGGGCATTTACCTGGACATGGCCACGGTGCTGATCGCCAGCGTATTGCTGGGGATTACCGTGGATGACACGATCCACATCTTCCACAACTACGTGGAGCGGCGGCGCAAGGGATTCAGCGTGGTGTTCTCGCTCGCGCGCAGTGCGCGCGTCACCGGCAGAGCGGTGGTGGCGACATCGTTGTTGCTGATTGCGCAGTTTCTGGTTCTGGTTGGGTCTGACTTCCGTCCCACGGCGAGCTTCGGTCTGCTCGCGGCGACCGGCTTGCTGGCTGCACAGGTGATGGATTTGCTGCTGTTGCCGGCGCTCATTGTGCTCTGGAACCGACTCGGCCTGCGCAGTCGCTGGGGTACGGTGTGACGGAGGTGTGAGGGGCGTTCGTGCGTCCGGGGCTTCGGCCTGTCGTGGGTGGCGCCGGTGTGCAGTTCAGATGCGTGTCAGGCGTTGGCAAACAGCCGTGCGAGCAACTCCGGACTGCAGGCGTAGCGTCTACCACCGTCCTGGCGGATCTGGGCTTCTGCCTCCAGCAGGGAGACGTGCATGAGCACCGCCGGGGCGCCGACGCGTGGGCAGATGTGCTCGGGACCGGCGATGCGATAACCGAAACGTCTGCCGTAGTAGGCCGCATGGCGAGGGTGGACCTCGATGACGGCATCGGTCATGTCGTGCATCAGTCTGCCGACGAGAAAGCCAAGGCTGAAGATTGCGCTCATCAATGCGCTGGAGTTGGCCGAGGGGTCGATCGCAAAGCGCGTGAGTTCGCAGATGCGCCCCCCTTGCTGGCGCACGGTGTTGAGCTGTGCGCCGTACAAGGTGTCGGCCAGCAGGCCGTCTTCGCCATCCAACCCTATGATCAGCGTGCCGACGATGCGGTCGCCTCGTCGGGCGACCACCGTGCGCTCCTGGCGCGCCGGCGTCGATGGGGCGACCGGAACGGTCAGCCCTTTGGCGGCGTATAGCGCCGCAAGCAGGTTGTCCGCCTGGCTGCGCAGAGGGTCGTGGGCCTCAAGCACGGCAATGTCGCAGTCGTCCTGCGAAAGCTGAAATGCATGGGTGGGGGTAGGGTGCGGAGTAGCGTGTGGAGTTGCGTGTGGAGTTGCGTGTTGCGCGGCGGTCTGTGACTGAGGGAGGTGGGCAGGAGCGCCTGGGAGCGTGATGTGCTTCAGCCGTTCATGGTCGAGCGCCGTCGTCGCGTGCATGCTGTGTCTTCTCCCTGGTGTGCGAATGCTGTTCGATGCAATTCTTGCGTCGCATCTTGATGCATTCGTGAAAAATATAACACGCGGAAAGAGTGAGACTGTGTTACCGGTTGTTCGGAGTGGTGCCGGGTGCTGGCGCACCGAATGACGATGGCCAGCCAGTGCAAGCACGGGGCTGGCCATCATGGGGCGGACAGGTCGAGTAACAAACCGGGCAGAACGGCGCATGACCGGCTATGCCGGTGGCGCGTTGCCTTCAGCGCACGACCATGTTGTCGCGATGAATGATCTCAGGTGCGTCGACATAACCGAGCAGCTGCGCGATTTCGCCGCTGGGGCGGCGGGCGATGCGGCGGCATTCGGCGCTGCCGTAATTGGCGAGTCCGCGGGCAATCTCGGTGCCGTCCGCGCGTGCGCAGGCGACCACCGCGCCGCGCTCGAACTCTCCGCGGACTTCGATCACGCCCACCGGCAGCAGGCTGCGCCCGCCCTGAAGTGCGGTAATCGCGCCGTCGTCGATGACCAGGGTGCCGGCCAGCTGCAGATGGTCGGCCAGCCACTGTTTGCGTGCCTGAAGCCGGGAGCTGCTTGCATACAGGAGCGTGCCGAGCGGCTCGGCGCTGGTGAGTCGTACCAGCGCGTCGGGTTCGCTGCCGCTGGCAATGCAAGTGTGGGCGCCGCTGCGCGCGGCACGCTGCGCAGCGCGTATCTTGGTGATCATGCCGCCCTTGCTGATGCCGGTACCGGCGCCGCCGGCCATGGCTTCGTAGCTGCGATCTTCGGCCCGTCCTTCGCTCACCAGCGTGGCGCCCGGGTCGCGACGTGGATCGGCAGTGTACAAACCCTTCTGGTCGGTAAGGATGATGAGTACGTCGGCTTCGATGAGATTGGCGACGAGGGCGCCCAGTGTGTCGTTGTCACCGAATTTGATTTCGTCGGTGACGATGGTGTCGTTCTCGTTGATGATTGGCACGACACCGAGTTCGAGCAAGGTCTTCAGTGTGGAGCGCGCGTTGAGGTAGCGCTTGCGGTCGGCCAGGTCCTCGTGTGTGAGGAGGATTTGCGCGGTGTGCAGGCTGTGCCGCGAGAAGGCTTCCTCATAGGCTTCGACCAAGCCCATTTGCCCAACTGCGGCGGCTGCCTGCAGGTTGTGCATTTCGTTGGGGCGCTGGTGCCAGCCGAGGCGCTGCATGCCGGCCGCGATCGCGCCTGACGACACCAGGGTGACCTGCTTGCCGGCTTCGCGCAGGGCGGCGATCTGGCGCGCCCAGTCGGCCATGGCGGTTTTGTCCAGGCCGGTGCCGTTGCGCGTGACGAGCGCGCTGCCGACCTTGACGACGATGCGGCGCGTTTGGCGTAGCTTCTCTCTCATGTTTCGAATGACGATTGTATGAAACATCGGGGCAGAGGTGGTGCGATCGTGTGCTCCTGCGATGCAGGTGATCGCACCGGGCCGCTGCGGTAGTCGACTGGCGGTGGTCGTGCAGGCTATCGTGGCTCGATCGCGTCGTCGAGCCCGGTATCCGGATCCTCGGCGTCCGGGGCAAGGGCCGGCGTGTCGGGCGGCTCGTGGTCCGCGCCTGCTGCATCGGCAAGGGCGGGCGGCATCGCAAGTTTGGCCTGTGCTGCGAGCGCGGCGCGTTCCTCTGCGATGCGGGTCTTCTCCGCGTCGAGGAAGTCCTGAAGCGCGTATATCAGTGGGCGGCAACCGTCGCCGTTGATCGCGGCGATCTCGAAGTGACGCTCAACCGGGCCGTAGGCTGCGAGAAAGGCGTCGACCCGGGCTTGGCGCTCGTCCTCCGGGATCAGGTCGATCTTGTTCAGGGCGAGCCAGCGAGGTTTGGCGTGGAGCGATTCGTCGTATTTGCGCAATTCTTCGACGATGGACTGGGCGTCCGCCACTGGGTCGGCGTCCGGGTCGAAGGGGGCAAGATCGACCAAGTGAAGCAGCACATGGGTGCGCTGCAAGTGGCGCAGGAACTGGTGTCCCAGGCCGGCTCCCTCGGCTGCGCCCTCGATCAGGCCGGGGATGTCGGCGATGACGAAGCTGCGGTTCTCATCCGTGCGAACGACCCCCAGGCTGGGGGCGAGTGTGGTGAACGGGTAGTCGCCGACCTTGGGGCGGGCGGCCGAGACTGCGCGGATGAAGGTGGACTTGCCTGCGTTGGGCAAGCCGAGCAGGCCGACGTCGGCAAGTACCTTGAGTTCCAGCTTGAGGGTGCGGCGTTCACCTGCTTCGCCCAGGGTGCGCTTGCGGGGTGCGCGGTTGATGCTGGACTTGAAGTGGATGTTGCCCAGCCCGCCGCGTCCGCCACGTGCCACCATGACCCGCTTGCCGTCTTCGTCGAGATCGGCGATCAGCTCACCGGTTTCGAAATCGGTGATCACGGTGCCGACCGGCATGCGCATGGTGATGTCGTCGCCGCCCTTGCCGTAGCAATCCTTGTTGCCGCCGTTCTCGCCTCGCTCGGCGAGAAACGTACGGGTGTAGCGGAAATCGATGAGGGTGTTCAGATTGCGGTCGGCGACCGCATACACGCTGCCGCCGCGACCGCCGTCGCCACCGTCGGGTCCGCCACGGGGAATGAACTTCTCGCGCCGAAAGGAGGCGCTGCCGCTGCCGCCGTCACCGGCGATGACTTCGATGCGCGCTTCGTCAAAAAACTTCATGATGATCCTGCGTCCGGCCAAAACAAAAAAGCCCTATCGCAAGGATAGGGCTTTTCGGTGCGATAGTGCGGTACCCGTGCGGGAGACTCAGGCGGCCTCGGGCACGATGGTCACGGTGCGGCGCCGCAGCGGGCCCTTGACCGAGAACTGCACGGTGCCGTCCTTGAGGGCGAACAGCGTGTGATCCTTGCCGATGCCGACGTTTTCGCCCGGGTGGTACTCGGTGCCGCGCTGGCGAACAATGATGTTGCCGGCAACCACGAACTGGCCACCATAGCGCTTCACGCCGAGTCGTTTTGATTCAGAGTCGCGGCCGTTACGGGAACTGCCGCCAGCTTTTTTATGTGCCATGACGTATTAACTCCTGACGACGGGTCGGATCAAGCCGAGATCGCTTCGATGCGAAGCTCGGTGTAGTTCTGACGGTGGCCTTGATGCTTCTGATAGTGCTTGCGGCGACGCATCTTGAAGATCTTGATCTTGTCGTGCCGACCGTGGGAAACCACGGTAGCCTTGACTGCGGCGCCCGAGACCACCGGCGTACCGATTTTCACCGATTCGCCTTCGCCGACCATGAGAACCTGGTCGATTGTGATTTCGGAGCCCACGTCTGCCGGTATCTGTTCTACCTTGATCTTTTCGCCAGCGGCCACGCGATACTGCTTGCCACCGGTTTTTATCACCGCGTACATGGTGGAAACTCCAGTTGATAGGATTTGCAAAGAACTGCGGATGATGACTGGTTTTTCTGCTTTAGTCAAGAAAATCAGCGATCAAGCGCATTGCCGGGCGGCTGGCCTGCCGGGAGTGTTACTCCGCCGTCGGTCTGCGCGGTCATTGCGGGAGCTGCGGTTGTCGGAAGCAACGTGGCCAGCGCGTGTGCCTCGGTGCGGTAGTGGGCGTGGGGTGTCAGGCGTGACCACAGGCCGGTGCGCTCCATCGCGTCGATGACCTGCTTCTTGAGGCCACAGAACGCCAGCAGGCGGCCCTCTGCGGCAAAGCGCTCGACCAGTTGGGCAATGGCATGCAGGCCGCTTGCGTCAATGGCGTTGACCCCCGCGGCCGACACCAGGACGGTTCGCACATCCGGTTGCGCGTGGGCGCTGTCAACGACGGCGTGTTCGAAAGCCTCCGCGGTGACGAAGGTGAGGGGGCTGTCGAAGCGCATGATGACCAGTTGGGGGTCGGGGTGTTGCAGGCCGAAGCGATCTAGGTCGCGGTAGGTGCCGTCCGGATGCAGGCCGAGCAGCGCGACGCGTGGTCGCATGTCGCGGTAGAGCATGAGCGCGAGCGATAGCAGCAGGCCAGTGAGAATGCCATTCTGGATGTTTGGTGCAAAAGCCAGGGTGGCGACAAAGGTGACCGCAGAGGCCAGTCCGTCGGCCCGGCCTGCCTGCCAGGCGCGCGCCAGGGCCCGCAGATCGAGCAGTCCGGTGACCACCAGCAGGATGACGGCGGCCAGTACCGCGTTTGGCAGGTGCCACAGCAGAGGTGTGAGGTACAGCAGGGCCAGGAGTACCGCGATCGCGGCAACCAGTGACGATAGTCCGGTGCGTGCGCCGCTGGCGTAGTTCAAGGCGGAACGCGAGAAGGAGGCGCTGACCGGCATGGCGCCGGAGCAGGCGGCGGCGAGCTTTGCCAGGCCCTGGCCGATCAGCTCCTGGTTGCGGTTCCAGTTCTCGCGCAGCCGGCCGCTGATCAGCGTGGCGCTCGAGGTGGCTTCCATGAAGCTCACGAGCGCGATCACGAAGGCGGCGGGCAGCAGTGTCGCGATGGCGCCTGGATGGACCGCGGGGAGTGCGAGTTCGGGGAGTCCGGCCGGGATCGCGCCGATTACCGAGCCGCCGTGCGCCGCGAATCCGGTTGCGGCCGAGACTGCGATGCTCCCGGCCACGACGATGAGTACGCCAGGCAGTGCGGGCGTCAGGCGGCGCAATACGACCAGCACCGACAGTGCGCCGAGGCCGAAGGTGGCGGTACGGGGGTCGATGCGATCGAATTGGGTGACCAGTTCGGTCAGGTTTGCGAGCAGGTGATTGCCATTGGGTTGTGCCAGGCCGAGCAGCGCCGGGAGCTGGGACAGGCTGATGAGCAATGCGGCGGCGTTGATGAAGCCGGTCATCACCGGGCGCGAGAGCAGGTTGAGCAGCCAGCCGGCCTTGAGTGCGCCGAGCGCCAGCTGGATCAACCCGGACATCAGCGCCAGCAGGATGGCGAAGGCGAGGAAATCGGGATGGTCGGGGCGGGCGAGCGGTAGCAGGCTTGCGCCGGTGAGCAGGGCGGTGAGTGCCACCGGGCCGGTGGACAACTGCCCGCAGGAGCCGAACAAGGCGGCCACCACCGCCGGCAGCAAGGCTGCGTAGAGGCCGACCTGGGGTGGTAGCGAGGCCAGTTGCGCATAGGCGAGCGCTTGCGGGACCAGCACCATGGCCACGGTGATGCCGGCGATCACGTCGCCACGCAGGCCGACCTTGCGCCATAGCCGAGGCCACGCGAGAAACGGGAAAAACTGTTCGAGGCGACGCGCGGGCTTGGAGTCCATGGGGTCGGGTCGGATGAAAGGGGCGGGTGTTGCAAGATCCCGCGGCCAAGGTCGGATATTAGCAAATCAGGATTTTCCGGGTGCGCGGTGGGCGACGCGCGAGTGACATTTCCGGGCGCTTGGCGTAGCATCCGAATTTGTCTGACAACTTTTTGAGGGCGTGGTGGAGGCTGTGACGAGCAGTGTCGGGTCGGGTATGGCAGGGGTGTCCGTGGCACGGCCGGAGGCGATGCGCCTGAGCGATGCCGTGGCGCGTGCCTTCGAAGCATGGATCGCCCAGTCTGGGCTGGTCGAGGGGGACCGGTTGCCCACCGAGAAGGCCTTGTGCGAACGCTTCGGTGTCAGCCGTGCGGTGGTCCGTGAGGTGATTGCGCGTCTCAAGGCCGATGGCGTCGTGAGTACGCGCCAGGGTGCCGGGGCGTTCGTTGCGGCCTTGCCCGGCCACACCAGCTTCCGGTTCGATTCACGCGAGGTCGATGCGGCTCAGCCGAGTGCCATGCGCGAGTTGTTCGAGCTGCGCTACATGATCGAGACGGGCGCGGCCGAGCTTGCGGCCCGTCGCCGCGATGCCGTAGACATTGCCCGGCTGGCAGATGTGCTCAAATGCATGGACGACGCATTGGGTAGCGGCAGGGACGGCGCCGCCGAGGATGATGCCTTCCATGTTGCAGTCGCGAGGGCTTCGCGCAACGCACAGCTGGAACGCTTCCAGACTTACATGGGGCGGCAGTTGTCGGAGACCCGGGTGCCCACCTGGAGTAGCGAGGGGCACGCCACCGGTCGGGCCGCGCAGGCGCAAAGCGAGCACTGGCGGTTGTTCGAGGCGATACGCGCGGGTGATCCGGTCGCGGCGCGTGCCGCCGCCGCCGCGCATCTGATCGGTGCCGTGCGCCGCCTGGGTTTACCGCCCCTGCCGTGGGCCGCTGCGGCGCTTGAGCGATCTTTACGATAAATGGCGGATAGTCGGGACCGGGAGGGGAGGGCGCGATGACACACATGACCGAGGGGGTGGCTGCGGGCAATGACACGGCGAACCCAGGCGTCGAAGACAGCGTGCAGCTCGGCGAGCGCGAGGCGGATTTCGCTTCGGTGGACAAGGTGGCGCTGATCGAGGCCTTGTCCCGCATGCTGCAGCCGGGCGAGCTGTTGTACGACGCAGAGGACCTGCGGCCTTACGAGTGCGACGGGCTGACCATGTACCGGCAGTTGCCGCTGGCGGTCGTCCTGCCCAGCACCGAAGCGCAGGTCGTAGACGTCTTGAAGCTGTGCCGTGCTCAGGGCGTGCCGGTGGTCGCACGCGGCGCCGGTACCGGTTTGTCCGGTGGCGCGCTGCCGCATGCCCGCGGCGTACTGCTGTCGCTGGCCCGCTTCAATCGCATTCTGGAACTCGATGCGGAGGCGCGCATTGCGGTGGTGCAGCCGGGGGTGCGCAATCTCGCGATCACCGAGGCCGCCGCAGTGCATGGGTTGTACTACGCACCGGACCCGTCGTCGCAGATCGCCTGCACGATAGGCGGCAACGTGGCCGAGAATTCGGGTGGCGTGCATTGCCTGAAGTACGGTTTGACCGTGCACAACGTATTGGGCGTGCGGGGCGTCACCATTGAGGGTGAGATCGTCGAATTCGGCGGGCGCGCACCCGATGCCCCCGGTTACGATTTGCTGGCGGCGATGATCGGCTCGGAGGGCATGCTTGCGGTGGTCACCGGGGTCACCGTCAAGCTCACGCCCAAGCCGCAGCTTGCGCAATGCGTGCTTGCCAGTTTCGACGACGTGGTGCGCGCCGGCGATGCCGTTGCCGCCATCATCGCTGCGGGCATCATTCCCGCGGGGCTGGAGATGATGGACCAGCCTGCGACCGCTGCCGTTGAGGAGTTCGTGCACGCCGGCTACCCGCTCGACGCGAAGGCCATCCTGTTGTGTGAGTCCGATGGCACGCCGGAAGAGGTGGCCGAGGAGGTCGAGCGCATGCGCGCGGTACTGCAGTCCGCCGGCGCGATCGAACTGCGGGTGTCGCGTGACGAAGCCGAACGGCTGCGATTCTGGGCCGGGCGAAAGGCGGCCTTCCCCGCGGCCGGACGATTGTCGCCAGACTACTATTGCATGGACGGAACGATTCCGCGCAAGCGCATCGGCGAAATGCTGGAGGCCATCCAGGCGATGGAGGCGCGCTACGGGCTGCGCTGCATCAACGTATTCCACGCGGGCGATGGCAATCTCCATCCGCTCATACTGTTTGATGCCAACCAGCCCGACGAACTGGAGCGTGCCGAAGCCTTCGGCGCCGAAATCCTGGAGCTGTCCGTGGCGCTGGGCGGCACGGTGACCGGCGAACACGGGGTTGGAGTGGAGAAGATCAACCAGATGTGCAGCCAGTTCTCGCGTGCCGAACTGGAGATGTTCTTCCGCGTCAAGGCGGCTTTCGACCCCCCGGGCTTGCTCAATCCAGGCAAGGCCATACCCACCCTCAACCGCTGTGCCGATTACGGTCAGATGCGGGTGAGTGGTGGCAAGTTGCCCCACCCCGATCTGCCAAGGTTCTGATCGTGACCGACATGACCTGGATTCAATTTCTGCTTGTCGTGGTACCCGTACTGTCGCTGATCGGCTCCTGGTTGGCGCTCAAGACTCTTGCCGACCGCCGCGATCCGGATGGGCGGAACAACTGGACGGACCCGGAATGACCGACTGTAGTCTTGAATGGAGCGAGCGCGTGCGCGCCGCTGCCGCGGCCGATACACCGCTGTGTCTGCAAGGTGGCGGAACCAAGGCCTTTTACGGGCGCACGCCGACCGGCGAGCACTTTGACACCCGGACGCATCGCGGTGTCGTTGCCTACGAACCCACCGAATTGGTGATGACCGTACGCGCCGGCACGACGCTGGCGGAAGCCGCCGCGGCGCTCGCCGAGCGCGGCCAGATGCTCGCGTTCGAACCGCCTGCGTTCGGCGACGGAGCCACGGTGGGGGGCTGTGTTGCGGCCGGCCTGTCGGGGCCGCGGCGGATGGCTGCCGGGGCGCTACGCGATTATGTGCTGGGCGTGCGACTGATAGACGGCCGGGGGCAGTTGCTGTCCTTTGGTGGGCAGGTGATGAAGAACGTTGCCGGTTACGATGTCTCGCGTCTCATCGCCGGCAGCCTGGGTACGCTGGGGCTGGTCCTTGACGTATCGCTCAAGGTACTTCCTCGGCCGGTACGCGAGGCCAGCGTGCGCATGGCGCTGGACGAGGCGGCGGCGCTGCGCCGGCTCAACGCCTGGGGTGGGCAGCCGTTGCCGATTTCGGCGTCGTCATGGCACGAAGGCGAGTTGACGCTGCGCCTGTCCGGCGCCGAGGCGGCGGTCGAAGCGGCGATCGCCCGCGTTGGCGGGGACATCCTGGCGCCGGCCGAGGCGTCGCGCTACTGGGATGCGGTGCGCGAGCATGATCATCCCTTCTTTGCCGGCTGTGCCGGCGCTGGCGATGCGGATCAGATGACGTTGTGGCGGCTGGGCCTGCCCACGAATGCACCGCCACTGGCCTTGCCCGGCCGGCAGTTGATCGAATGGGGGGGCGGCCAGCGCTGGCTGACCGGAGACGCGCCGGCCGAGCAGATCCGAGCGCGCGCCGCTGAGCTCGGTGGGCATGCCACCTTGTTCCGGGCGGGCGCTGCGGCCCGCGGCGGGCCGGTGTTCCAGCCGCTCGCCCCGGCGCTGATGGCCATTCACCGCCGCCTCAAGCATGCCTTCGACCCGCAAGGCATTTTCAATCCCGGCCGCCTTTACGACGGACTCTGACCATGCAGACCCAGCTTGCCGACTTCATCCGCGACACCGCCGAGGGCCGCGAGGCCGACGAGATCCTGCGCAAGTGCGTGCACTGTGGTTTCTGCACCGCCACCTGTCCGACCTATCAGTTGCTGGGCGACGAACTCGATGGTCCGCGGGGCCGCATTTACCTCATCAAGCAAGTCCTGGAGGGGCATGCGGTCAGCGAAAAGACGCGCAGTCATCTGGATCGCTGCCTGACCTGTCGCGCTTGCGAAAGCACTTGCCCGTCGGGCGTGCACTACAGCCGTCTGGCGGATATCGGACGGCATGTGGTGGCGGCGCGCGTGCCCCGGCGGGGCCTGGACCGGGCGGTGCGCTGGGCGCTGCGTGAGTTCGTGCCGCGTGCGGGACTGTTCTCCGCGGCGATGAAGATCGGCCGCAGGGTTCGGCCGATCCTGCCGGCGGCGCTCAAGCACAAGGTGCCGGTCCTGCGCCCAGCCGGCGCGTGGCCACCGGTGCGGCATGCCCGACGGATGGCAGTGCTGGCCGGCTGCGTGCAACCGGCCATGGCACCCTCAGTGAACGCCGCGGCTGCCCGAGTGCTAGACGCAGTCGGCATCTCGCTGGTTGAAATGCCGGGGGCGGGCTGCTGCGGCGCGGTGCGTTTCCACCTCGATGACCAGGCGGGCGCGCGCGAGGATGCACGGCGCAATATCGACGCCTGGTGGCCGTCGCTGGCGAGCGGTGAGCTCGAGGCCATCGTGATGACCGCGTCGGGCTGCGGTACCCAGGTCAAGGACTACGGGCACCTGCTCGCCACCGATCCAGCCTATGCCGCCAAGGCTGCGCGAATTGCCGATCTGACGCGCGACGTGAGCGAGGTGGTCGCCGCCGAATTCGAGGCGCTGACCGACCGGCTTGCTGCGGCCCGGGGCATGGCGGGAGACCCTCAGCCGGTGGCGTTTCACGCCCCGTGTACGCTGCAGCACGGACTGCGCATCCGCGGCGTGGTCGAGCGCCTGCTCGGCGCGGCGGGCTATCGTCCCACCCCGGTGCGCGATGCGCATCTGTGCTGTGGGTCGGCCGGTACTTACTCGATTCTGCAGCCTGAACTGTCGTACCGTCTGCGCGACAACAAGCTCGATGCCTTGCAAGAGGGCGGGGCGACACTCATTGCCTCGGCCAACATCGGCTGCATGACGCACCTTGAGGCGGACACCCGCACACCGGTGCGTCACTGGATCGAACTGATCGACCAGCGCTTGCACGCAGATGGCCGTTGAGAACTCGTGAGCAGATCTGCCGCGCGTCCCGATGGCGGCCAGATGTCTGGCGATGGGGGCTCGTTTCCCCGCCTATCCGCCAGGCAGCAACCCCGGGCTTTCTTCACACACTCCGGGCCAGCAGTCTGACCTACTGCCGGCGGTTGTTGGCGACGATGAGCTTGGCGTCCGCCTCCGCAACCTTGATGCCCTCGTGGTTGGTGCACACGCCGGACAGCGTCACCATGCCGCCACCGAAGCGCGGCTTGGCGTCGAGCGCACGCACGCTCCAGGCGATGGTCAGCGTGTCGCCCGCGCAGACCGGTGCGGTGAAGCGCGAGGTGTGCTCGACATAGGCGATCGCCGTTCCGTGGAACAGCATGCCGAGTTGGGCCGCCATGAACGAAGTGGTCAGATAGCCGTGAGCGATACGGCCGCCAAAACGGCTTTTCGCGGCGAAACTCTGATCGACGTGCAGCGGATTGAAGTCGCCGAACAGACCCGCGCCGAGCACGATGTGGGTTTCGGTCATCGTCATCGAGGTTTCGAAACAGTCCCCGATCGTTACTTCGTCGAATCCACGTCCTGGATGCATGCCTTATGATCTCCTTGGGTGTGTTCGAGCACTTTGCGCGACCGTTTGTGCGGACAATTCGAGGTGGCGCACGATGCGCGCCGGTCGTGTCTTCCATGCCGCCTGTCGGCATGCGCGCACAAGCTTGCCGATAGTGTGACGTTTTTCACGGGTGATCAACCGCTCGGCGCGTTGCAATACGCTCCACATTGGGTAGCGATTGATATGATGCCTCACCGCCGTTTCTTCCATTGTCATGCCCATCACGATTGAGACCTGCGTCGCCCGGCACACCGGTGATCGCCGCGAGCAGCAAGATTGCGTCAGCCTGTTCGGCCACCCAACGCGGCCGGGCATGATGATGGCCGTGCTCGCCGACGGCATGGGCGGGCACAGCGGCGGTGCGCTCGCGGCCGAGCAGGTCGTCATCAAGGCCAAACAGAACTTCGAGACCTACGCGCCGAACTCGGAGTCGCCGGAGCATCTGCTCCAAGGCATCGTCAACGAAGCGCACATGGTGATCCGCCTGACCCGCTTCACCAGCGAGAAGGATCCCCACAGCACCGCCGTAGTGTTGATGCTGCAGCCGGATCGGGTGAATTGGGCGTACTGTGGCGATTCGCGCCTCTACCACTTCCGCGGCGACCAGACCCTGAGCCGCAGCCTGGACCACTCGCTGGTTGGCGAGCTGCAGCGCAAGGGCAAGCTCGATGAGGCCGGCGCGCTCGTGCATCCGCAGCGCAACGTGTTGTTGTCCTGCCTTGGCGCGGAACGGGATCCGCGCATAGACCACGGCAAGCTTGCTCCGCTGGTCGCAGGGGACAGCTTTCTGCTGTGCTCCGACGGGTTGTGGGCCTACTTCACCGACGCGGAGCTGGGCAGCATCATTGCCACGATGTCGGCGCGTGAGGCCGCGCGCGTGCTGGTGAATCTTGCGCGCGAGCGGGCCATGGGTGGCGGCGACAACATCTCGTTGGCGATCATCAAGCTGATCGAAGCACCCGCCCGGCGTCCCTGAGGCGCAGGTCGCGCTGCGGCCTGTCTCGGGCTTCTTCGCGCGCTTCGCGGCCACACCAATGCCGGTCTCCGGGCAGTGCCGACCCATGCCGCGCGTCGGCCCCGGTCCGCCACACGAAACGCGGTGGGCTGCCGCATCGATCGCGACCGCCTCCTCTGCGACGTTCCGCAATTCGAGGTTGCGCCATGCGCGACTATCGGTATCATCGGTCATGCGCCGGACAGCGAATACGCATGGCGGGCAGGGACATCTTCATAACAACGATGTCGGCGCAATTGGCGGTTCGGGAGACGACCGTCCGGCGTTCGACCTTGTAGTGCCGGACTTCACCGCAGTTGGTCGCCTTCCGATCCGGATCAATCATCTCTCAGGGAGGAGTGCTGATGCCTCTGTTGATCGGAGTGCCTGCCGAGACCGTTGCTGGCGAACGCCGCCTGGCCGTGGTCCCCGACGTGGTCAAGAAATACCTCGACCTCGGTGCGCAGGTCAGATTGCAGGCGGGCGCGGGTGTGCCCGCGCATTTCAAGGATGATGTCTTCGGCGCGAGCGAGGTGGTAGCCGAAGCCGGCCCGGTCTTCGCCGACGCCGACGTGCTGTTGTGCGTGCAACCGCCGTCGCTCGAGGCAATCGGGTCGATGAAGCCGGGCAGCGTGCTGCTCGGGCTGTTGCAGCCGTGGGCCGACAAGGCGCGCATCGAGTTGCTCTGCGAAAGGAAGATCACCGCCTTCGCGCTGGAGTTGCTGCCCCGCATCTCGCGTGCCCAGAGCATGGACGCGCTGTCCAGCCAGTCGGCGGTGGCGGGCTATGAGTGCGCGCTGATCGCGGCCGACCACAGCCCCAAGTTCTTTCCCATGATGACGTATGCGGCCGGCACCATCCGGCCGGCCAAGGCCCTGGTCATTGGCGCCGGCGTGGCTGGGCTGCAGGCCATCGCCACTGCTCGCCGCATCGGTGCCATGGTGGAAGCCTACGACGTGCGTCCGGAAACCAAGGAACAGATCGAATCACTGGGTGCCAAGTTCGTCGACACCGGGGTGGCGGCGGTGGGTGCCGGTGGCTATGCGCGCGAACTCACCGCCGAGGAAAGGTCCCGTCAGGCCGAACGCCTGGCCAAGGCCGTGGCGCAGTGCGATGCGCTGATCACCACTGCGGCCATTCCCGGCAAGCAGGCGCCGCGCATCATCACCGCCGACATGATCGCGCGGATGAAGCCGGGGTCGGTCGTGGTGGACATGGCCGCGGAATCGGGTGGCAACGTGGAGGGCACGGTGGCCGGCGAGAAGACCTGGGTGGGGGACGTGCTCGTGATCGGGCCCACCCACATTGCCAGCCGCATGCCGGTGCATGCGTCGGAGATGTATGCGAAGAACCTTTTCAACTTCATCTCGCCCTTCATCAAGGACGGCACGCTGGTGCTCGACTGGGGGGATGAGGTCATGGCCGGCACTTGCCTGACGCACGACGGCGAACTCAGGAGCGAGCGCGTCAGGGATGCGCTCGGACTGCAAGGGGGAAAATGATGGAAGGCTTTACCGCACTCTATATTTTCATGCTCGCGGCGTTCACCGGTTACGAGGTGATCTCGCGGGTTCCGGTGATTCTGCATACGCCGCTGATGTCCGGCTCCAACTTCGTACACGGGGTGGTGCTGATCGGCGCGATGGTGGCGCTGGGCAAGGCCGACCCGGATGAGCCGCTGCAGCAGTTGATCGGCTTCATCGCGGTGTTTCTTGGCGCGGCCAATGCCGCCGGGGGCTACGTCGTCACCGAGCGCATGCTGGCGATGTTCAAGACGGGCAATGCCGGCAAGGGAGGTGCGCAATGACGTCGAACTGGTTTGTCAGTGCGTCCTACTTCGCGGTTGCCGTCGTCTTCATCCTTGGCCTGAAGGCGATGAGCTCGCCGGTGACCGCACGCCGCGGCATCGTCTGGGCGGGCTTTGCCATGGTGGCGGCGACGGTGGTGACCTTCTTCCTGCCCGGCCTCAACAACATCGGCCTGATGGTGCTGGCCATCGTCCTCGGTGGCGGGGTGGCGTGGTATTCGGGCAAGATCGTCAAGATGACCGACATGCCGCAGATGGTGGCCATCTACAATGGCATGGGGGGCGGCGCGGCAGCGGCCATCGCCGCGGTCGAACTGGTCAAGGGCGTGCCGCATTCGGCGATCACGTCCACCTTGCTGGTGCTTGGTGCCATCATCGGTTCGGTGGCCTTCTCCGGTTCGTGCGTGGCCTACGCCAAGTTGCAGGGTCTGCTCAACAAGGCGATCAAGGTGCCGTACCAGAACAACGTCAATTTCTTCCTGACCTTGTTCACCTTCGGTATCGGCCTCACCATCGGCTATGCCGAGCAGCCCGGCGGTTTCGAGATCTTCCTGTTCTTCCTGCTCGCGCTGGCGCTCGGCGCCGTGCTGGTGCTGCCGATCGGTGGGGCAGACATGCCGGTGGTGATCTCGCTGCTCAATGCCTTCACCGGCCTGGCGGTCGGCTTCAAGGGCTTCGTGCTGGGCAATCCGGCGCTGATCGTGGCGGGCATTGTGGTGGGCGCCTCAGGCATGCTGCTGACCCAGCTCATGGCCAAGGCGATGAACCGGCCGATACGGAACATCATCTTCAGCCCGATCACCGGCGCAACCGCCGAGGGGGGCGAGGCGGTGGAAGGGTCCATGCGTGAGTTGTCGGCGCTGGATGCGGCGGCGCTGATGCGCTACGGTCAGAAGGTCATCATCGTGCCGGGCTATGGCATGGCGGTGGCGGGTGCCCAGCACAAGGTCTGGGAGATGGCGCAGCTGCTGGAGGAGGGCGGGGTAGAGGTGGTGTTCGCCATCCATCCGGTGGCCGGGCGCATGCCGGGGCATATGAACGTGCTGCTGGCCGAGGCCGGGGTGCCCTACGACAAGATCTTCGATCTTGAGGAGGTCAACGCCGACTTCGCCCAGGCCGACGTGGCTTTGGTGATTGGTGCCAACGACGTGGTGAACCCGGTTGCGCGCACCGACAAGTCCAGCCCCATCTACGGCATGCCCATTCTCAATGCCGACCACGCGCAGAACGTGATCGTGGTCAAGCGTGGCAAGGGCGCGGGCTACTCGGGCATCGAGAATGCGCTGTTCTACAAGGACAACTGCCGCATGCTCTACGGTAGTGCACAGGAGGCGATTGCCCAGGTCATCACCCACGTGAAGGCGCTGGAAGCTTGATGACGGACCACGGCCGCGGCGCGGACAGCACGCGCCGCGGCCGTGGTGTTCGCCGCTTCAGGCGGGGCTCAAGTCGGTGGTGCTGCGGCCGTTAACCGTGCATTCGTCAATCGACCTGGTGACCGTCGCATGCGTCATGCGCTCCTTATTCCCGCTTGGGTGTGGGTGGTCGCTGCCCTTGTGTTCGTCGCTCCGGTTTTCGGCCAGACTGAGGCCGTACCGGGTGCTGCCGCCGAGGAGCCGACCCCGCCTGCCGCCGACGATCCTCCACGCGATTTTCGCGACACGTCGCGTTACCGCTTTCAAGCGGCGGCGAGCACCGTGCACGACCTTCAGATGCTGGCCTACGCGATGCAGTTGCGGGAGTACTGTGCCAACCGACGCATCAGCGACGACTTCGTGCGCGACCGGCTGGCACGCTTCAGCACGATGACCGGCCGAGAGGAAGACTGTGCCAGTCTCGCGGACTACTGAGTGGGGTGTAGCCCCTCATCGGGCCACGTACTCGATCGGCTGACTGCGCTTTGTGAGCGCCAGCCCGTACCTATGGTTTTCGAGTGAATTCGCGATTACCCGAGGGGTTTTTACGCAGGTGCGCAAGAAAGGCGTCGGCGCTCAGGGCCGGGCCGTACAACGGGCCTTGCTGCATGTGGTAGCCCAGTGCGGCGAGAAACGCCTGTTGCGGGGCGGAGTCCACCCCGCGCGCCCATATCTCGAGGGCCAGTACGTTGGCCATGGTGGCGATGGCCTCCACGACCGACTCGCTTTCCTCGTCCGTACCGACGCAGGAGACCAGTTCCGGGTCGAGCTTGAGTGCGCGCAGGGGCAAGCGCTTGAGCCTGGGGATTGCGACCGCTCCGCGGCCGAAGTCGTCGATTGCGAGCTTCACCCCAAGGGCGTCTAGTGGCGCGAGCAGGGCGAGCAGTCCGTCTTCATCGGCGAGCATCAGGCGCTCGTCCAGATCGAGTTCGAGTCGCTCGGCGGCAAGGCCGGAGCGCTCCAGCGCGAGTCCCACCCGTTCTACGAAGTCGCCGCGCAAGGCCTGGGCGGCGGAGACGTTGACCGTGAGCAGCGTCGGACCACTGGCGTCGGGCCAGCGCGCCGCCAGTTGGCAAGCCTGCTGCAGTGCCCAGTCGCTCAGTTGCGCGATCAGCGAGTCGTCGTGGATGAGGCCGCCGATTTCACCGAACGGCACCAGGCCGTGTTCCGGATGCTGCCAGCGCAGCAAGGCTTCGCCGGCAACGATGCGTCCGTCGCGGCTATCGACCAGTGGTTGGAAGCTGACCGACAACTGGTTGGTGGCAAGGGCCCTGCGGGTGCTGGCCGCCTCGGCGGGATCGGGCGTCGGCCGGGTCTCCGGCGGCGGCGGGGCGGACGGGCCGTGCGTTGGCGGAAGCCGTTGCGGCGCAGGCAGGATGACCACGTGCCAGCCGGGGCGTGGTCCGCCGAGGACGCGTGCATGGCGGGGTTCGGCTGGTTCGGTGAGCAGTCGGCATTCTGTCAGCGAGCCGGCATCCTCAGCCGGCCAGGCGAGATCGATGTGCTCGGCGAGTGGTTTGCCCACGAGCGCCGCACGTTCGATATCGAAGAGCCGAATCGCCGCACTGTTGATCGCGGCGATGCGCTTCAGGGCGTCGACCACCACCACGGGTTGTTCCAGTGCCGCCGCGAGCCGTGGCCACAGGTCGTCGGCCCGCGGTGCCTCGCCGTAGGTCTCGGCGACCAGATCGTGGCTCAGGATGAGCGCGTGGATACCGGGCCGGATGCGGGCTGCGGCGATGAAGCGCATGTTGCGATGGCGCCCCCCGGGCAGGGCAACGTTGAGGCTGCCGCGCATCTCGCCCTGAATCAGCAGACGTGCACGGGCATCCAGAAAAGCGCGTTCGGAGGGAAACAGATTGGCCAGCGGCTTGCCGACCAGCGCCCGGTAGTCGCGTTCGAGCAGGCGGCAGGCGGCGGCGTTGACCTCGATGATGGTCTCGTCGCCGGTGATGATCAGCCCTTCGTCTATGAGCTCGAGCAAGGCCAGGTACAGCCCGGTCTCCAGTCCCTCGGAGAAATCCGGGATGAAGGGCTCCGACGGCTTGTCGTCCTCCGGCTTTCCGTTGGCATCGGTCGAGTGGATCATTCCAGCATTCCGGCAGTCCCGGCCCGCGCCGGTGTGCCATCAGAATACTAGAAGCCTGTGCCGTGCTTGTCCGGAATAGCGGGGCAAGCCGGCCTCAATTCCAATCAGTCGGGCCATAGTGAGGCCGCGAACGGTGAGCGGCGGGGGCTATGCCGGCTTCCCGCCGGGTCGGACCTGCGCCCTATCTGCGGCCCAAGCCGCCGAGCAGATACGCGATGGGCTTCTGGGTGCGTCGTGGCGCGTTCCCGGTGATCGCCGCAGCCTGTGTGTCGGCAACCGTCATGGCCGCGGCGGTATCGAGATCCGCCGGAGACTTGGGTTCGTAGGGCTTGCTGAAGTCGAAACCGTCCGCTGCGATGTGCATGGCCGCACGGCCTCGGGCTGGCGGCGCCTTGCGCGGCGCACGCGTGCTGCCCGAGCCCGAGGGCTCGGCGGCAGTGGCGGCCGGACGTGCCGCAGCGCGCCTGCGCGAGGAGGCACCTTCGACATGGAAATCGGTCTCGGGGTCGAAACCCGGAACGATCTCCTGCGGGATCTGGAGCTTGATGAGCTTCTCGATCTCCGCGAGGCGCGACTTTTCTTCGGCGCACACCAGCGAGACCGCATGCCCCTGGCGACCCGCCCGACCGGTACGCCCGATGCGGTGCACGTAGTCTTCGGCGGTGTGCGGCAGTTCGAAGTTGATCACCGAGGGCAAGTCGTCGATGTCCAGGCCGCGCGCTGCCACGTCGGTCGCGACCAGCACCCGCAGCTTGCCGGACTTGAACGCTTCCAGCGTATCGCTGCGCTGGGCCTGGCCTTTGTCGCCATGGATTGCATCGGCGGCGATGCCGTGGCGCTCCAGGAAGCTCGCCAGCCTGCCACACAAGAGCTTGGTATCCACGAATACCAGCGCCTGGGTGTCGGGCTGATGGCGCAGCAGATGTGCGAGCAGGTTGCGCTTGAGGCCTGCGGCGACCGGATGTACGCGGTGGGTGATGGTGTCGGATACGGTGTTGCGTCTAGCGACCTCGACCAGTTGCGGCTGCTTGAGCATCTGGTCGGCGAGCTTCTTGATCTCGTCGGAGAAGGTGGCGGAAAACAACAGGCTTTGCCGCGACTGCGGCAGCAACTCGAGGATGCGCCGGATGTCGGGGATGAAGCCCATGTCGAGCATGCGGTCCGCTTCGTCGAGTACCAGCATTTCGACCTGGCCCAACTGAATGGTCTTCTGCTGTACGTGGTCTAGCAGTCGGCCCGGCGTCGCGACCACGATCTCCACGCCGTTGCGCAGTTCGTTGACCTGTGCGCGCATGTCCACGCCACCGTAGATGCAGGTGGAGCGCAGCGGCACGTACTTGCTGTAGGTCTTGACCGATTCGTGCACCTGCACCGCAAGTTCGCGCGTGGGGGCGAGAACCAGGGCCCGGACCGGATGGCGGGCGGGGCTGGTGGACGTGCTGGCGTGGCGCGCGAGCTTCTGGATCAGCGGCAGCGTGAAACCGGCGGTCTTGCCGGTGCCGGTCTGGGCGCCGCCCATCATGTCATGGCCGGCGAGCACGACCGGGATGGCCTGCAGCTGGATGGGGGTGGGCTGGGTGTAGCCTGCTTCGGCTACTGCGCGCTGTAGCTCGGGAATAAGTCCGAGATCGGCAAAACTCATAGTGATTGTTCAGATAGGGCGTGCGGCCTGCGAGCCGCGCCCGAAGGCGGAGGGAAATCGGACCGGAGCCGGGCTGTGGTCGCATGACGCGCGGCAAGACTCGCGGAATAGGCTCGCACCGACCGGCAGGCCGGACTGTGGAAAGTTCGGATTATACACTTGTACGGAAAAGGATTTCCCGTCCGATGCGCAAATACCACGCGCAATCGCGTGAACAAGGCGGCTTGCGGCGTGGCAATGCCTCAGGCGCGTAGCGCCAGATAAGCGGTGATTTCCTCGCGATCGTGGTAGAGGTGCTTGAGCCGCAAGTCGTAGTGGCCTGCACCTTTTAGCCGCTTGTGGATGATGCCGCGGCATTGCTCGACGGCGTCCAGGCGCTTCTTCATGGGCAGCTTCAGGTTGAACAGTGCGCGCCGGCAGCGCCCGGTGGCCACCCAGTCGGCGATCAGCGTTGCCACGCGTGCGGGCTGTTCCACCATGTCGCAGACCAGCCAGTCGACGTTGCGGCGTGGCCGCCAGGTGAAGCCGTCGGCACGCACGTGCTCTACCATCCCGGTGGCCATGACCGAGGCGGCCATCGGCCCGTTGTCCACTGCGGTCACGTGCAGCCCGCGGTGCGCGAGCTGCCAGGTCCATCCGCCGGGCGCCGCCCCCAGGTCGACCGCGCGCATGCCACCGCGCAACAGGGTGCTGCGTTCGTCCTCGGTGAGCAGGGCGAAGATGGCTTCGGCAAGCTTGAGGGTGGAGCGGCTCGCCGCTTCATGCGGCATGCGCAGTCGCGGTACGCCCATTGGCCAGGGGGATTCGTTTTCCGGCAGGGCGGCGCACAGCCAGGCGGTGGTCGGGTCGGAGAACACCACATGCAAACCGCAGCGCGCCCGGCCGCGCGGGCGCAATACGCCACCCTTTTCCAGCGCGGCCGCAAAGGGTTCGGCGAAGCGGCGACAGAAGCCAGACATCTGCTTGGCGTTGTCGGTATCGGGTGTATCCAGCGCGATGTGGCTGAAACGCTGGCCCGCGGTGCGCGCGGCAGCCACCAGCGGGGTGGCGCGATCGCGCTCGGGAAGCGCGTCCACCCGGGCAAACCAGGGCAGCACCTGGCGCGCGAACACCAGTGTCTGCCAGTCACATTGTGGCGCCAACTCGTCGAAGCTGACCGCCTCGTGGGTGATGAAGCTTACGAAGGCGCTGCCTTCGGTGGCGCGCGGGTAGCCGTTCAGCCCGATACGAGCGGCGAGTGCCGACAGCTCGCCGGCCAGTTCCTTCTCAAAGCCCTGCCGGCACAGCCCGAGCAAGCCGTAAGCGATCGGCTCGGGGGGGAGGTCGGCGAATGCGGGCGCTTGCGGGGGAGATGTCATGGTGGCTTGGTATGATTCCGTTCCGGTGCGACGCGGCGGCCCATTGTGGCGAAGCGCCGGCCGGCGGCACGCTCGGCGTGGTTAGGTGTGTGCTTGAAGCCGGGATGATACGGCCCGCCCTCTTTGTGACCAAGCCGCGCGTGAAACCCGCGCTATGGCGCTGCCGCAAAGCCCGCTTGACGAACGCGGGGCGGGTGGTGTCTCCGGGTGGTCGGCTTGATGGTTGAGCGATTGCGCCGGCGGGTGGGTGGTTCATTCATGCCCGACGCTATCCTGGGCGTACCGCGCCCCCTGCGCTGACAGGACAATCAGGTCTGGGCCGCTTGTCCACCCGGCGCGCGATGATTGCACGAGCTTGTCGGCCTCCCGGCGATGGTCCGACGGTTTCGAACTTTTGGAGAGATTTATGGAATACAGGCAACTCGGCGGCAGCGATCTGCGCGTTTCGGCAATCTGTCTCGGAACCATGACTTTCGGTCAGCAGAACGGTACCGCGGAGGCTCATGCCCAGCTCGATCGGGCGCGGGCCGCCGGGATCAACTTCATCGATACCGCCGAAATGTACTCGGTGCCGACACGCGCCGAAACCTACGGTGCCACCGAGCGCATCATCGGTGAGTGGCTGGTCGGGCGACCGCGTGATTCGGTCGTGCTCGCGACCAAGGTTGCCGGTCCGGCGCGCAGCCTGAACTGGATTCGGGGCGGACCGCTGGCGCTGGACCGCGACAATATCCGGGCGGCGCTGGAGGGGAGTCTGCGGCGCTTGCGCACGGACTATATTGACCTGTATCAGTTGCATTGGCCGGAGCGCAATCAGCCGATGTTCGGTCAGTGGCAGTACGACCCCTCCAAGGAGCGCGAATGCACGCCGATCCGAGCCCAACTGGAGGCCCTGGCCGAACTGGTGGAGGAGGGCAAGATCCGCTATGTGGGGCTGTCCAACGAGCATCCGTGGGGGGTGATGGAGTTCATTCGCCTCGCTGACGAGTTTGGACTGCCGCGGGTGGTGACCATCCAGAATGCCTACAACCTGCTCAACCGGGTGTTTGAATACGGCCTCGCGGAAACGTGCATGCGCGAGCGTGTTGGGCTGTTGCCTTATTCGCCACTGGCCTTCGGCCACCTTACCGGCAAGTACCTGCAGAATGCGGCCGCGCCCGGACGGCTGACCGAGTTCGAGAGCTTTGGCCAGCGTTACGCCAGGCCCAATGTGTTGCCGGCCGTGCAAGCCTATGCCGCGCTTGCACGGCAGTTCGGTTTGACGCCCACGCAGCTGGCGCTGGCATTCGTTTATCACCGGCCGTTCGTCGCCAGCACCATCATCGGTGCAACCAGCGTGGCGCAGTTGGAGGAGAACCTTGCGGCGTGGGCGGTGCGTCTGGACGCGGAGATGGTGGCGGCGATCGACGACGTGCACTTGCGCTATACCAACCCCGCTCCCTGACCCCGCTACTGGCAACGGCCGGGGCCCTGTCCGGCCCATGCGCGCACGCGTGTCTGCCCGACCTCACTCCTGCTGATCGGTGGATGACGCTGGGGGCGTGGTGGTGCCGGGGGCGGGCACGGCGCGCGGTTGCGGGGTGAACTCGGAAGGCACGACTTCCAGATTGTTCTGCAGCATGTAGTCGTTCATGTCGCGCCAGCCGGCGAAGATCGCCGATTTCGGTGCCTCGGCATTGAGCAGATAGCAGTCCTCGAGCGAACGACCGGCATGCCGGCAGGCACCGCCTATGGCGCGGCCCTCGGACTCGAGTGCTTCCGCCTCCTTCTTGGGGTTGGGGATCTCGAGTAGTTCATAGAACATGTCGCAGCCGGCAAGCAGCGGAAACAGCAGCAGGATCAGCGTTCGTCTTGCGTTCATCGGCGAGTGGTACGGCCAGGGTGGTGCCGTGCAGTTCGGATCGGCAGGTGAAGGGCGGGCGGCAGTATTGTGCCCGATCGACGAGCGACCGGGCTGCAAGAATGCTAACGGCCCACGCATTTCAAACTTGAGCCCGTTCGCTGCGGTCTCGCCGCCGGGCCCGACGCAGTCACGCTAAGGTGCGGTGCGAACCGCCTCGAATCCGGCTGCCCCTCGCCGCAGGTGAGCGTGGCCGAGGGCGGCCGGGTGTGACGTATCGCACACTGCCCGAACGGTACCGCTACGGCGGTCGTGCGCTGGCTGTTGCACCCGCATTCGGCGGTATATCATGGCGCCTGCGCGCCGAACTGGTCCGACTGGTCCTGCCGGCGTTGTCGGCGTGTGATGCCGGCAGTCGGCCCATCGCCAGCCCGTATCCAGTCACCCTCCTTCGCGAGTCCAATCATCGTGATCCGAATTTCGATACCACGCGTCACCGCCATGGGGTGCGCTTTCGTCTGCTCGGCGCTCGTCGCTGCCGTCGCTCATGGCCAGTCGGCCAAAGCACCGGCCGCAGCGCGCGAGCTGCAGGTGGTCCATCAACTGGGTGCCGAGCGCCATCAGGCCCTCCAGGAACTGGCTGTACGCTTCAACCAGGGGCGCAGCGATTTCGTCGTGACGGTACGCGAAGGCGAGTTGCCGGGTGGCAACCTGCCGCACATGATCATCACCGACGACGAAGGGGTGGAGCCGCTGCTGGGCGACAAGCCCAGGATCAAGCCGCTGCACGCGGCCATGCGCGAGGCTGGCGTACCCTTGCGCACGATCAAGCCGCCCGCGGTCATTCCGCGTCACGCGGTGGACGCCCAGGGGCGACTCATGGCCTTGCCGGTGGGCTTGTCGACGCCGGTGCTGTATGTAAACCGCGATGCCTTGCGCGAGGCCGGGCTCGACCCGGACATGCCCATGCAGACCTGGCCGGCACTGCAACAGGTGCTGGGGCGACTGTACGAAGCTGGTTCGGCCTGTCCCTATACGGTGTCCGAGCCGGGGCGGGTGATGATCGAGAACGCCAGCGCCTGGCACAACGAGCCGGTGACCCGCAGGGACGGCCGCAACGAGTTGCCGCGCTTCAACGGCATGCTACAGATCAAGCATGTTGCGCTGATGGCGAGTTGGCATCGCTCGCGCTATCTGCACCTCTTCGATCGCCCTGCGGAAGCCGAGGCACGCTTCGCGAGCGGCGAGTGCGCGACGATTGCGGCGCCTTCGTCGAGCTGGGTCCAGTTCCGGAGCAAGGGGCGTTTCGATCTCGGCATTCTGTCGCTGCCTTACCATGACGACATGCCGGGCGCGCCGCAGAACACGCTGGCCGACGGGCCGATGCTGTGGGTCGCTGCGGGCAAGCAGGCGGCTGAATACAAGGCGGTCGCGCGCTTCGTCGATTTCTGGCTGCAGCCGGAAAACCAGGTGGCCTGGCAGCGCGAGAGCGGCTATCTGCCCCTGAGCCGCTCCGGCTTTCTGGCAGCCTACAGCGAGGTACTCGGCGCCGATCTGGAGAATGTCCAGGTCGCGGTTTCCCAGCTTACCAACAAGCCGCCGACCGCTGCGTCGTCGGCCTCCATCCTCACTGGCCAGGGGCGCAGCATCAAGCTCGTCGACCGCGCGCTGGAGGAGGTCTGGGCCGAGCGCAAGCCGACCAAGCAGGCGCTGGACGATGCGGTCGCGCTGATGCTGACGCCCGTGCCCAAGACGAGGTGAACGGCATGTCCGATATCCGCTCACCCTGGCCGTACCCACATGTGCTCGCGCACCGCTGTGGCGGTACGCTCGCGCCGGAGAATACCCTGGCCGGCCTCGATGTTGCCGTTCGCCATGGCTGTGGCGGAGTGGAGTTCGATGTGATGTTGAACGGCTCGGGTAGCGCCATTCTCATCCACGACGAGACGCTGGAACGCACCACGAACGGACGCGGGCCGGTAGCCGAACTCGACGACGCACGCATGCGGGCACTCGATGCGGGAAGTTGGTTCGGCCCGGCATTCGCCGGTGAGCGCCTGCCGACCTTCGAGGAGGCAGCTGTCGCGTGCCGCAGGCTGGGGCTGGCGGCGAATGTCGAGATCAAGCCCTTTCCCGGAATGGAAGCGCGCACCGGCCAGGTCGTGGCCGACCTCACCCGCCGCTTCTGGGACGGTGCAGCGCTGTTGCCGATTCTTTCCTCGTTCTCCGAAGAGGCATTGATGGCCGCGCGCGATACCGCACCTGAACTGCCACGTGGCTTGCTGGTCGACGAGGTGCCGGACGACTGGCTTGCCCGCTGCCGGCGGCTCGGCGTGTCGGCGCTGCACGCCAACACCCGTCACCTCGATCGGAAGACGGTCCGTGCAGTCTGCGAAGCCGGCTTGTGGCTGGCGGTATATACCGAGAACGATCCCGCGCGCGCGCGGGAACTGCGCGCATGGGGCGTGGATGCGGTCATCACCGATCGCCCCGACATGGTGGCCGAATAGTCGCCGCTTGCAGGCTGGATATCGGTCGCGTTGGCGCGGCAAGTCCTTGATACATTTTGTTGACGAGGGGGGTGTCCCCTCATACCATCCCGGGTTTTTGTGAGCACCGCAACCTTGTCGATTCCGCCGCTTTTCGCCCCCATCGCTGCCGACATGAAGGCCGTCGATGGAGTCATCCGCAGGCGCCTGCACTCCGATGTCGTGCTGATCAGGCAGGTTGCCGAGTACATCATTCACAGCGGCGGCAAGCGCCTGCGCCCGGCCCTGGTGCTGTTCTGTGCGAACGCCCTGGGGTATCGCGGCGAGCATCATCACGAGCTCGCGGCGGTCGTCGAGTTCATCCATACCGCCACCTTGCTGCACGACGACGTGGTTGACGAGTCCGATCTGCGGCGCGGCAACAAGACCGCCAACGCCTTGTTCGGTAACGCCGCCTCGGTACTTGTCGGCGACTTCCTCTATTCGCGGGCCTTCCAGATGATGGTGGGCGTCGACGACATCCGCGTGATGCGGGTGCTGGCCGACGCGACCAATGTCATTGCCGAGGGTGAAGTCCTGCAGCTGCTCAATTGCAACAACGCCGATGTCGGAATCGACGACTACCTCCGCGTCATCCGCTACAAGACCGCCAAACTTTTCGAAGCGGCCACGCGTCTGGGCGGCATCCTGGGGGGCGCCGACAGCAGCCTGGAGGACGATCTCGCCGCCTACGGCATGCATCTGGGCACGGCTTTCCAGATCATCGACGACGTGCTCGACTACACCTCCGACGAGGCCGCGCTGGGCAAGCATCTGGGTGATGACCTTGCCGAAGGCAAGCCGACGTTGCCGTTGATCTACGCAATGCAGCGTGGCACCCCGGAACAGGCGGCGCTGGTTCGCAAGGCCATCGAGTCGGGCGGGCGCGCCGATTTCCCGGCGGTGCTGGAAGCCATTCACGCGACCGGAGCACTCGATGACACCCGCCGTAGTGCGCGTGCCGAAGCCGACCTGGCCATTGCATCCCTCGATGCATTGCCCTCTTCCATTTTCAAAAACTCGCTGCTACAATTAGCGTCTTTCGCAGTTGAGCGAAATCACTAAGCTGAAATTGCAATAACGCAGCAAAGTGATCAAAAAAATACGTCGGGGAATAGCTCAGCCTGGTAGAGCACTGCGTTCGGGACGCAGGGGCCGGAGGTTCGAATCCTCTTTCCCCGACCACAAATTCCCGCAAAAAAGCCACTCCATGAGTGGCTTTTTTGTTTTGGCGAAAGCGATTGGACTGCTGTCTCGAAGCTGCGGCTGCGTTGTCATGGCCGAGTTCGAACTGCGGGCCGAGGCTTCCGTCGGAACGGAAACGCCCTTCGCCTGCCTGTGGGCGGCGGCAATCCGCGTCGCTCAGATCTTGCCTTGCTGTCTCCCTCGATGTCAGAAGCACTGGCCTGTAAGGACGGGTTTGCGCTAGAGTTCGTCCATACGCAACGGTATGGATAGTGTTGCCGGCGCGTACACAAGTCCAACGATATGGAATGGGAGATGCCAGGGATGGAAGTGAAGAAAGTGGGTGTCGTCGGTGCCGGCACCATGGGCAACGGGATTGCGCAGGCGTGCTCGGTCGCCGGGCTGACCGTGGTGATGAGCGACGTTTCGGATACGGCCGCGCAAAGGGGTGTGGCCACCATCAGCGGCTCGCTCGACCGGTTGATCAAGAAGGACAAGATGACCGAGGCGCAGAAGGCCGAGGCGCTCGGGCGCATTTCGACCGTGACCGACGTCGCTGCGCTGGCCGACTGCGATCTGGTGATCGAGGCCGCGACCGAGAATCTGGAGCTCAAGCTCGAACTGTTTGGTCGGCTGGATGCGGCGCTCAAGCCGGATGCCATCATCGCCAGCAATACCTCGTCCATTTCCATTACCCGCCTGGCGGCCGCCACACGGCGCGCCGACAAGGTGGTGGGCATGCACTTCTTCAATCCGGTACCAATGATGGCGCTGGTCGAATTGATCCGTGGCCTGCAGACCACGGACGAGACCTATGCCGCGGTGGAAGCGGTGTCACGCGCGATCGGCAAGACCCCGGTGCAGGTCAGGAACAGTCCGGGTTTCGTGGTCAATCGCATGCTGTGCCCGATGATCAATGAGGCGATCTTTACGCTCGGCGAGGGGCTGGCGACGGCGGCGGAGATCGACGAGGCGATGAAGCTGGGCTGCAACCACCCGATCGGCCCGCTGGCTTTGTGCGACCTGATCGGACTCGATGTCGAGTTGGCGGTCATGCAGGTGTTGTTCGAGGGCTTCAAGGACTCCAAATACCGTCCCGCGCCGCTTCTGGTGGAGATGGTGGAGGCGGGCTATCTCGGTCGCAAGTCGGGCAAGGGCTTTTACGACTACGCTTGACCTTGGGGCAGCGCCGGGCTGATTGCTTCACGCAAAAAAACGCCACCTCACGGTGGCGTTTTGCTTTCCTGAGCGACTGAATGCGCGCTCAGCCGCGACGCATCGAGTCGAAGAACTCGCCGTTGCTCTTGGTAGCCTTGATCTTGTCGAGCAGGAATTCCATCGCATCGATGTCGTCCATGCCGTAAAGCAGCTTGCGCAGGACCCAGACTTTTTGCAGCACGTCGGGCTTGAGCAGTAGTTCTTCGCGCCGGGTGCCGGAGCGGTTGACGTTGATCGCCGGATAGACGCGCTTCTCGGCCATGCGGCGGTCGAGGTGCAGCTCCATGTTGCCGGTGCCCTTGAATTCCTCGTAGATCACGTCGTCCATGCGGCTGCCGGTGTCGATCAGTGCGGTGGCGATGATGGTCAGCGAGCCGCCTTCCTCGATGTTGCGCGCCGCACCGAAGAAGCGCTTGGGCTTTTGCAGGGCATTGGCGTCGACGCCGCCGGTGAGTACCTTGCCGGACGCAGGCACCACGGTGTTGTACGCGCGTGCCAGGCGGGTCAGCGAGTCGAGCAGGATGACGACATCCTTCTTGTGCTCGGTCAGCCGCTTGGCCTTCTCGATCACCATCTCGGCGACCTGCACGTGGCGCGAGGCCGGCTCGTCGAAGGTCGAGGCGACCACTTCGCCGCGCACCGAGCGCTGCATCTCGGTCACTTCCTCCGGGCGCTCGTCGATCAGCAGGACGATGACGACCACGTCGGGATGGTTGGTGATGATGGCGTGGGCGATATGTTGCAGCATCACCGTCTTGCCGCTCTTCGGCGGCGCGACCAGCAGGCCGCGCTGGCCCTTGCCGATCGGCGCGATCATGTCGATGACGCGTCCGGTGATGTTCTCCTCGCCGCGCATGTCGCGCTCAAGACGCAGGCACTCGTTGGGGTGGAGCGGCGTGAGGTTCTCGAACAGGATCTTGTGCTTGCAATTCTCGGGCGGCTCGCCGTTGATCTTGTCGAGCTTGACCATCGCGAAGTAGCGCTCGCCGTCCTTGGGCGTGCGGATTTCGCCTTCGATGGTGTCGCCGGTGTGCAGGTTGAAACGGCGAATCTGCGACGGCGAGACGTAGATGTCGTCGGTGCCGGCCAGATAGGAGATGTCGGACGAACGCAGGAAGCCGAAGCCGTCGGGTAGGACCTCAAGGGCGCCGTCGCCGTAGATCGGCTCACCCTTTTTCGCACGGTTCTTGAGCAGGGCGAATACGAGTTCCTGTTTTTTCAGACGGTTGGCGCCGTCAATGCCGTTGGCGGTCGCCATTTCGAGCAACTGGCTGACGTGGAGGGATTTGAGCTCCGAAAGGTGCATGGCAGCTGGACGCGAGAACGCGGAAGTGAGTGTTGCGTGAGAGAGGAGAGCGTGTCGTGATGTATGTCGGCGATCGGACGGGGTGTTGCTCCGTGCGCCGTTTGCGACCGTCGCGCTGTCCGTGGTAGGACTTTGGAAAGCCTGTCCTTTGTGCGAACAGGCCGACGGTCGCGCTTTGATCATAGCCGCCTGCGCCGGGGCCGCTCAGCGGCGCGCAGGCAGGCGGCGCAAGTGTATTACAGGTTGCTGTCCAGGAACGCCGTGAGTTGAGATTTGGACAATGCGCCAACCTTCGTCGCTTCCACGTTGCCGCCTTTGAACAGCATCAAGGTCGGGATGCCACGGATGCCGAATTTGGCCGGCGTTTCCTGGTTCTCGTCGATGTTGAGCTTGGCCACCTTGAGCTTGCCTGCGTACTCCTTGGCGACGTCGTCGAGAATGGGAGCGATCATCTTGCACGGGCCGCACCACTCGGCCCAGTAATCGACCAGCACAGGAGTCGGCTCCTGAAGCACTTCGGCCTCGAAATTGTCATCGGTAATATGGTGGATATGCTCGCTCATGTTTCCTCGCATCTGGGATCGCGATCGGGATTGGTACGGAGAGTGCTCGAAAGAGCCTCGTTGGAGGGACGGTTGAACCGTAATGTTTCTGTGTATTGGGGAAACTTATGCGAAGGACGGCGGCGCGTCAAGAATTTCCGGACGGTCGTTGCTTGTCACCGACCGGCGCCGTGGTAAAAATGCCTTTGTGCGGCTATAGTTCGCGCCTCACGGGCGCAGGCCCGGACGATTTCTGGAGTGTACATCATGACTTACGTCGTCACCGAGAACTGCATTCGCTGCAAGTACACCGATTGCGTGGACGTCTGCCCGGTCGACTGCTTCCGCGAGGGGCCGAACTTCCTGGTGATCGACCCGGATGAGTGCATCGACTGTACGCTTTGCGTGGCCGAGTGCCCGGCCGAGGCGATCTTTGCCGAAGATGATGTGCCGGCCGATCAGCAGCACTTCATCGAGCTCAATGCCGAACTGGCCAAACAGTGGAAACCCATCGTCGAGCGCAAGGACCCGTTGCCGGATGCCGACGAATGGCTGGGGCGTCCCGGCAAGCTCGCCGATCTCGAGCGCTGACCGGCGGCAGGGCAACACAATTGCCGGGGAGGCGAGGTGGGCGGTGCTTGGCCGCGTGATCCCCATGCACTATGATGGCACGGCGTCGAACGCCTGTTTGAAACGGAGGAGTCGGAATGCTGGTTAGCGAGATCCTGGCGATCAAGGGCAAGGTGTTGTTCACGATTGCACCCAGCACCGTGCTGGCAGAGGCGGTGGCGACCATGACCGACCACGACGTCGGCTCGCTGGTCGTCTTCGAACATGGTGAGATGACGGGCATTCTGACCTTCAGGGAGGTTCTGAAGGCAGTGCGTGAAGGTGGCGCCGCGTGGGCGGATATGCCCGTGGGCAATGTGATGATTGCATCGCCCAGGGTGGCGGCACCCGATATGGAAATGGACGAATTGCGCCGCCTGATGGTGGAGAATCGTCAGCGCTACCTGCCTGTGATGGACGGCAAAGTGTTGATGGGGGTAGTGTCGTTCCATGACGTGGCCAAGGCGGTGCTCGAGGAGCAAAGCTTCGAGAACCGCATGCTCAAGAACTACATCCGCAATTGGCCCGAGGAAAAGGGCGAGGCGTGACCAGGTCCGGGTTCGCTGCGCGGGCCCGTTCAGTTTCATCGACGGATTAAAACGACATCGCGGGCCGACCCGCGAGCGCAACATGAATCCGGGCGCCGACATCCCGATCCGTGCATGGGAGGGGCGTTCCGACGCATGCCATGGTCGCCAGGGAGGGCGGCGCCGGACAGCGTGCCGGCGGCAGTTTTTTCCAACCTATGGAGGAGACACCATGGAAAAAGTTTGGCTGAAGTCGTACCCCGCAGGGGTGCCCGAGGCGATAGACGTCAACGAATACAAGTCGGTCGGGGAGGTGTTCGAGCGCTCGGTTCGCCGTTTCGGCGAGCGCACGGCCTTTACCTGCATGGGCAAGGGGATCAGCTTCAGCGAGCTCGATCGCCTGTCGGCGCAGTTCGGTGCCTATCTGCAAGGCGAGCTCGGGCTGCCCAAGGGCGCGCGCGTGGCGCTGATGATGCCCAATGTGCTGCAGTATCCGGTGGCGATGTTCGGTGCGCTGCGTGCGGGTTATACCGTGGTGAACGTCAATCCGCTGTATACCGCGCGTGAGCTCGAGCACCAGTTGAAGGATTCCGGGGCGGTGGCGATCGTCATCGTCGAGAACTTCGCCGCGACGCTGGATAAGGTGATGGGCGCGGTGCGGATTCCCCACGTGGTCGTGACCAGCCTGGGCGAGATGCTGGGTTTCCCCAAGCGTACGCTGGTGGACTTCGTCGTGCGCCGGATCAAGAAGCTCGTTCCGCCCTGGAGCCTGCCCGGCAGCATCCGCTTTTCGACCGCGTTGTCGCGCGGGGCGCGGCATACGCTCAAAGCAGTCGACGTCGGTCACGAGGACATCGCCTATCTGCAGTACACCGGGGGAACGACGGGGGTGGCGAAGGGGGCGGTGCTCACGCATGGGAACATCGTGGCCAACGTGCTGCAGGCGCATGCCTGGATACGGCCCTATGTTCGCGATGGCGAGGAGGTGATCATCACCGCGCTGCCGCTCTACCACATCTTCTCGCTGACCGCGAATTGCCTCACGTTCAGCAAGATCGGTGCGACCAACGTGCTGATCACCAATCCGCGGGACATCCCAGGCTTCGTCAAGGAGTTGGGCAAGCACCGGTTCACCGCGATCACCGGCGTGAATACCTTGTTCAATGCCTTGCTGAACAACCCGGCGTTCCACAAGCTGGACTTTTCTGCACTCAAGCTGACGCTCGGCGGCGGCATGGCGGTGCAGCAGGCGGTGGCCGAGGAGTGGGGGAGGGTGACCGGAAAGCCGCTGGCGCAGGCTTACGGGCTGACCGAAACTTCGCCAGCGGTCACGATCAACCCGCTGGACATCAAGGCGTTCAATCATTCGATCGGTCTGCCGATCTCGTCGACCGAGGTGAGTCTGCGCGACGACGATGGCAATGAGGTGGCGATGGGGCAGCCCGGTGAATTGTGCGTGCGAGGTCCGCAGGTCATGCGCGAGTACTGGGGGCGTCCCGACGAGACGGCGCGGGTGTTCACTCCGGATCGCTTCCTGCGCACGGGTGATGTCGCGACGATCGACGAGACCGGGTACGTGCGCATTGTCGATCGCAAGAAGGACATGATTCTGGTGTCCGGCTTCAACGTCTTTCCGAACGAGGTGGAGGATGTTGCCGTTGCGCACCCCGGCGTGCTGGAGGTGGCGGCGGTTGGCGTGGCTGACGAACGTACCGGCGAGGCGGTCAAGCTCTTCGTCGTGCGCAAGGACCCCGCGCTTACCAAGGAAGCCATCATTGCTCACTGCAAGCAGGGGCTGACCGCCTACAAGGTGCCGCATCTGATCGAGTTCCGTGACGAGTTGCCGAAGACCAACGTCGGCAAGATCCTGCGCCGTGCGCTGCGCGATGGCCAGGCCTGACGGCGGCGCCCGGCCGGTGGGGCGGGCGTGTCTGTTGCGTCATATGAACGCGTGTGCGACGACACATAGTGCTTGCGTGCGTGGCGCAGTTGTGCTTTCATGCACCGATAGTCAGATCTGCAACCACTAATGCCCGCTATTCACCTGTCCCTCGTTTCCGTAGTAGTCGTACGCGTAGTAGGCGTAGTCTACGTCGCGTCGTAAGGGCAAGGTAGAAGAAGCAGCAAAACGAATCCAGACCCCCGCCGGCGCGCAAGCCCGGCGGGGGTTTTGTTTTTCCGCCGGTCGATTCGCCGCAGAACACTCGAAGGAGAACGAAAATGATGCAAATGACCGGAGCGGAGCTGATCGTGCGTCTGCTCGAGCGCCAGGGCGTGCGGACCATCGCTGGTATTCCCGGCGGGGCCATCCTGCCCTTGTATGACGCCCTCTCGGGCAGCGAGATCATTCGCCACGTGCTCGCACGTCACGAGCAGGGGGCGGGTTTCATGGCGCAGGGTATGGCGCGGGTATCGGGGCGTCCGGAGGTGTGCTTCGCGTCCAGCGGACCGGGCGCCACCAATCTGGTCACGGCCATTGCCGACGCGAGGCTGGATTCGATTCCGCTGGTGGCGATCACCGGGCAGGTGCCGCTGTCCATGATCGGCACCGATGCCTTCCAGGAGGTCGACATCTACGGGATGACGGTGCCGATCACCAAGCACAACTTCCTGGTGCGTTCGGCGGAGGAGTTGCTCGAGGTCATTCCGGAGGCGTTCCGTATCGCCATGTCGGGGCGGCCGGGGCCGGTGCTGGTCGATGTGCCCAAGGACGTTCAGAATCAGATGCTTGCCTTCGCGACCTACCCCGAACCGGCCGTTGCGGATCCGCTTCCCGAGATTGATCTTGCGCAGGTTGACGAGGCTGCGCGCATGATCAACGAAGCGGAGCAGCCGGTGCTGTACCTGGGGGGCGGTGTGATTCACTCCGGCGCTGCGCAGCTTGCGGTGACGCTGGCGGAGCAGGCAGGCTTGCCCACCACGATGACCTTGATGGCGCTGGGCGCCATGCCCATGGATCATCCGCTGGCGATCGGCATGCTGGGCATGCACGCGGCGCGCTACACCAACTATGCGCTTGAGGAGGCCGACCTGTTGATCTGCGTGGGTGCCCGCTTCGACGATCGGGCGATCGGCAAGGCCGCGCAGTTCTGTCCCAATGCGCGGATCATCCACATCGATGTGGATCCGTCCGAGCTGCACAAGATCAAGACCGCGCACGTTGCCATCAACGGAGACGTGGCACAGGTGCTGGAGGCCTTGCTGCCACGCGTCAAGGCCACCTTGCGCAAGCGCTGGTTGTCGCATATCGACAGCCTCAAGACGCGTTTCCCGCTGCAGATGCCCGGGCGCGACGATCCGCGCAGCCACTACGGACTGGTGCATGCGGTGGCCGCGGCACTGGACGATCAGGCGATCATTACCACGGATGTCGGACAGCATCAGATGTGGGTGGCGCAGGCCTACCCGTTCCGCCGCCCGCGCCAGTGGCTGACATCCGGGGGGTTGGGCTCCATGGGCTTCGGCATGCCGGCTGCGGTCGGCGCCGCGCTGGCGGCGCCGGAGCGTACCGTGGTGTGCTTCTCGGGCGACGGCAGCCTGTTGATGAACATCCAGGATCTCGCGACCCTGGCCGAGGAAAACCTGAACGTCAAGATCGTGCTGATGAACAACAACTCCCTGGGGCTGGTGTATCAGCAACAGAATCTGTTCTACGGCAAACGGGTGTTCGCGTCCAAGTATGCCGGGGCGCCGAACTTCCTCACGATCGCCGAGGGCTTCGGTATCGCCGCCGTGGATCTGGATGCAGCCGCCAATCCGCGCGCCGCGCTGGCCGCGGCGCTGGAGCGGCCGGGGCCGTGCCTGATCCACGCGAGTATCGATCGCAACGAATTCGTGTATCCCATGGTGCCGCCGGGCGGTGCCAACACCGAGATGATTGGAGGCTGACGATGATCGAGCAAGTCGCTGAACCCCTGCAGCAGGCCGGCTTCGCCAAGGTGGTGCTGGAGTTGGAAGTGAACAACCACGCTGGCGTGATGAGCCACATCTGCAACCTTTTCGCGCGGCGGGCCTTCAACGTCGAGGGCATTCTCTGCATGCCCATGGCGGACGCCAGTCGCAGCCGCATCTGGTTGCTGGTGTTCGAGGACCAGCGTCTGGAACAGATGATTCTGCAACTCGAAAAACTGGTGGATGTGCGCTCGGTACGTCATCACGGCGCGGAACACGAAGTGTTCGAACGGCTGGAGCGCTTCTTTCACTGACGGTACCGGCGGCGGCCGGGCGGTTGCCCGGCTGTGCTACACTCCGACGCCTGTTTTTTCTCCTGTTGCGCGAGCTTTTCCATGTCCGGCAATACCTCTGGCAAGCTGTTCTCGGTCACATCCTTCGGCGAGTCCCATGGTCCGGCGATAGGGTGCGTGGTCGACGGCTGTCCGCCGGGCCTGGCGCTGTGTGCGGCCGATATCCAGGCCGAACTCGACCGGCGCAAACCGGGCACTTCTCGCCATGTCACCCAGCGGCGCGAGCCCGATGAGGTGGAGATCCTGTCCGGCGTATTCGAAGGCGTGACCACGGGGACGCCGATTGCGCTGCTGATCCGCAACCAGGACCAACGCTCGCGCGATTACGGCAACATCGCCGAGACCTTCCGGCCCGGCCACGCCGACTACGCCTACTGGCAGAAGTACGGCATTCGGGATCATCGCGGTGGCGGGCGCTCGTCCGCTCGCGAGACGGCGGTGCGGGTCGCGGCGGGGGCGATTGCTCGCAAGTGGTTGCGCGAGCGCCATGGCATCGTCGTGAAGGGCTACATGGCCCAGCTCGGTCCGCTGGTCATTCCGTTCGAGGACTGGGCTGAGGTTGACCGTAATCCGTTCTTCGCCCCGAACGCCACGATGGTGCCGCAACTCGAGGCCTTCATGGATGATCTGCGCAAGTCCGGTGACTCGGTCGGTGCGCGCATCGAGGCGGTGGCGAGCGGTGTGCCGGTAGGCTGGGGCGAGCCGGTGTATGACCGGCTCGATGCCGATATCGCGCATGCGATGATGGGTATCAACGCGGTCAAAGGGGTTGAAATCGGGGCGGGATTCGGTTGCGTGAGCCAGCGCGGTACCGAGCACTCCGACGAGATGACGCCGGAGGGCTACCTCTCGAACAACGCCGGCGGCGTGCTGGGCGGCATTTCGACCGGGCAGGACATCAAGGTCGCGATCGCGATCAAGCCCACCTCAAGCATCCGGCTCGACCGCCAGTCCATTGACAAGCAGGGGCAGGCGACCATCGTCAATACGCACGGTCGTCATGATCCGTGCGTGGGGATTCGCGCGACGCCGATCGCCGAGGCGATGCTGGCGCTGGTGCTGATCGACCATGCCTTGCGTCATCGCGCCCAGTGCGCCGACGTGCGCACGGATACGCCATGTATTGCCGGGCTCGCGCCCGGTGGTGTGCAGTCGCCGCCTTCGCCACGCGGTTGACCGCGCAGGCGCTGCGGCGACGGGGCGGGTGACGTGGCGATCCCGTACTGGCGGCTGTCGGCCTATTATTTCTTCTACTTCGGCTTCATCGGCGCGTTCTCGCCGTACTTCACGCTGTATCTGCAGTCGCTGCAGTTTTCTGCCACCGACATCGCAATTCTGATGTCGCTCATGCAGGTGATGCGCGTACTCGCGCCCAACCTCTGGGGATGGGTGGTGGAGCGCTACGGACGGCGCATGCTCATTGTGCGGCTGTCGGCGGTCGCGAGCCTGCTGGGCTTCTCGGTGTTCTTCGTCACCACGCGCTTCGATGGACTGTTCCTGGGCATGGCCTTGATGGCCTTCTTCTGGAGTGCAGTGTTGCCGCTGATCGAAAGCGCCACTTTCGATCACCTCGGCGCGCAGGCGCATCGCTACAGCAGCATCCGGGTGTGGGGGTCGGTGGGCTTCATCGTGGCGGTGCTGGCGTTGGGCTACGCACTCGACAGCCTGCCGATGGTGGCGGTGCTGTGGGTCATGGCAGCGATTCTGGCGGGCATAGTGGCTTGCGGCCTGATCGTGCCCGAGGCCGTTCATCCTCCGACCGCGGCGCGCACAGCGAGCATGGCCGAGACGCTGCGCCGGCCCGAGGTGCGGGCGCTGCTTGGCGCATGCTTCCTGATGGCGGCGGCGCACGGCGCGCTCTACGTGTTCTACTCCATCCACCTTGTCGCCTACGGCTACGATACCTCCCTGGTCGGCTGGATGTGGACGCTGGGGGTGGTGGCCGAGATCGGCGTGTTCCTGTTCATGCCGAAGCTGATGCGTCGCTTCTCGCTGCGGGCGATCCTGCTGTTCTCGTTTGCCGCTGCAGTGTTGCGTTTCGTGCTGATCGGCTGGGGCGCGCACAGTCTTGTGTTGTTGTTGGTGGCGCAGCTACTCCACGGGGCAACCTTCGGGGCCTACCACGCTGCGGCGATTTCGCTGATCAATCAGTGGTTCTCGGGGCCATTGCAGTCACGCGGACAGGCCTTGTACGGGAGTCTGTCGTTTGGTGCAGGGGGAATGCTCGGCGGACTGCTGTCCGGCTTCACCTGGGATGCGGTGGGGGCGGGCTGGACTTTCACTCTGGCGTCGGTGTTCGCGGCCTGGGGCTTTGTGGTGTTGCAGCGGGGTCTGACGCGCCCCGCTATTCAGTCGCCGTCCCCTGTGAAATAATCAAATCCTTTTCCCTGAACTTTTTATCGCTGGAAGCTCTGGATGGAAGCCAAAACCCTGTACGAAAAGCTCTGGTCCAGCCACCTCGTGCGCGAGGAGGCGGATGGCACGGCGCTGATCTACATCGATCGCCACCTTGTCCATGAAGTCACCAGCCCGCAAGCGTTCGAAGGCCTGAAACTGGCCGGGCGTGCGCCGTGGCGCACGCGCTCCATCGTTGCCACGGCCGATCACAACACGCCTACCGACCACTGGGAGGAGGGCATCAAGGATCCGGTTTCGCGGCAGCAGGTCGAGACGCTGGATGCCAACATGAAGGCGGTCGATGCGCTTGCCTACTTCCCTTTCCGCGATGAGCGCCAGGGCATTGTGCACGTCATCGGGCCCGAGAACGGTGCGACCCTTCCGGGTATGACGGTTGTGTGCGGCGATTCCCACACCTCTACGCACGGAGCCTTTGCCTGCCTTGCGCATGGCATCGGCACCTCGGAGGTGGAGCATGTGATGGCGACGCAGTGCCTGCTGCAGAAGAAATCCCGGACCATGCTGATTCAGGTGGATGGTAGCCTGCAGCCGGGCGTCACCGCCAAGGACGTGGTGCTCGCGATCATCGGTCGCATCGGCACCGCCGGTGGGACCGGCTATGCGATCGAGTTCGGTGGCAGCGCCATTCGTGATCTTTCCATGGAAGGTCGGATGACGGTGTGCAACATGGCCATCGAAGCCGGTGCGCGTGCGGGCATGGTGGCGGTGGACGACACCACCATCGAGTACCTGCGCGGCAAGCCCTTCGCACCCGCGGGTGAGGACTGGGAGCGTGCGGCGGCCTACTGGCGTACGCTGCGGTCCGACGAGGGGGCGGCGTTCGACAAGGTTGTCACCTTGACCGCCGAGGAAATTGCGCCTCAGGTCACCTGGGGGACTTCGCCCGAAATGGTGACCTCGGTCGGCGGACGCGTGCCTGATCCGGAGACGATCACGGATCCTGTCCGGCGCGAGGGGATCGAGCGGGCGCTCAAGTACATGGGGCTTGCGCCCAATACCCCGGTCAGCGACATCCCCGTCGATCAAGTCTTCATCGGATCCTGTACCAATTCTCGTATCGAGGACTTGCGCGAAGCAGCGGAGGTGGCGCGCGGACGACGCAAGGCCGAGTCTGTCCGGCGGGTGCTGGTGGTGCCGGGCTCGGGTCTGGTGAAACGCCAGGCCGAGGCCGAGGGGCTGCACGAGGTCTTCATTGCGGCAGGTTTCGAGTGGCGCGAGCCGGGCTGCTCGATGTGCCTGGCGATGAACGCCGATCGACTGGAACCGGGTGAGCATTGCGCGTCTACGTCGAACCGGAATTTCGAAGGGCGCCAAGGGGCGGGCGGTCGTACCCATCTCGTCAGTCCGGCCATGGCGGCGGCTGCGGCGGTCACCGGACGTTTCACCGACGTGCGGGAGCTGTTGCGCAACTGAAGGGCCGTGGAAGGCATGGCATGCTCGTCGCAATCCGTCCCGCGCTCGCATCCACGCGTGTTGTGGGGGAGCGCACCGGGCTCTGGCTCGCCAGGCCGTGGATCTTTCAACCTCTGACCAGAAGGAGACCAACATGAAAACGATTCTGCTCACCATGCTGACGGCAGCCGGGCTGGTACTCTCCGGATGCAACACGGTCCAGGGATTGGGCAAGGACATTGAACGGGGTGGCGAGGCCATCCAGAAGGCGGCAGACAAGAAATGAAGGCATTCACTGTTCTCGACGGTCTGGTCGCGCCGCTCGATCGTGCAAACGTCGACACCGACGCGATCATTCCCAAGCAGTTCCTGAAGTCGATCAAGCGTAGCGGCTTCGGCCCCAATCTGTTCGACGAATGGCGCTACCTCGATCAGGGCGAGCCCGGGCAGGACTGCGCCAACCGGCCGCTGAACCCCGATTTCGTGTTGAACCAGCCGCGCTTCCGTGGCGCCCAGGTGCTGCTCACGCGTGACAACTTCGGTTGCGGCAGTTCGCGGGAGCACGCACCGTGGGCGCTTGAGGACTTCGGTATTCGCTGCCTGATCGGTCCGAGCTTTGCCGACATCTTCTTCAACAACTGTTTCAAGAACGGCGTGCTGCCCATCGTGCTGCCCGCAGACCAGGTGGACAGGCTGTTCAGGGAGTGCGAGGCCGCCGAAGGCTACCGGCTGAGCATCGATCTCAAGGCGCAGTTGATCTTGCGCCCGGACGGCGAGTCGATCACCTTCGACGTCGATCCATTCCGCAAGGAGTGTCTGCTCAATGGCTGGGACGACATCGGCCTGACGCTGCGCCACGCGGACGAGATCCGTGAGTTCGAGGCACGGCGCCGCGCCCAACACCCATATTACTTCGCCTGACCGCGGTCAGGCACTTTGGAGAGCCTGGATGAAGATTTGCGTTCTGCCCGGTGACGGTATCGGTCCCGAGATCATGGCCGAGGCCGTGCGCGTCCTGCGCGCGCTGGACCTGAAGTTCGAGATGGAAGAGGCCCTGCTGGGCGGCTGCGCGGTCGACGCAACCGGGCAACCCTATCCGGAGGTCACTTCGCGGCTTGCACGCGAGGCCGACGCGGTGTTGCTGGGCGCGGTTGGCGGTCCGAAGTGGGACGCGTTGCCGCGTGAGCAACGTCCGGAGCGCGGCCTGTTGGCGATTCGCAAGGAGCTCGGCTTGTTCGCCAACTTGCGCCCGGCCATTCTTTACCCCGAACTGGCCAATGCGTCCTCGCTGAAGCCCGAGATCGTCGCAGGTCTCGACATCCTGATCGTGCGCGAGCTCACCGGTGACATCTACTTCGGTCAGCCACGCGGCATCGAGCTGCGGGAGGTGAACGGCGGGCGCGAACGCTATGGCTTCAATACCATGCACTACACCGAGTCGGAGATCCGCCGCATCGGCCGCGTGGCCTTCGAGGCGGCACGCAAGCGCAACAAGCGGCTGTGCTCGGTGGACAAGATGAATGTGCTCGAGACCACTCAGTTGTGGCGCGACGTCATGACCGAACTCGCGGTCGAGTATCCGGATGTCGAGCTGTCCCACATGCTGGTCGACAATGCCGCGATGCAACTGGTGCGTGCACCCAAGCAGTTCGACGTGATGGTCACCGGCAACATGTTCGGGGATATCCTGTCGGACGAGGCGTCCATGCTCACCGGTTCGATCGGCATGTTGCCGTCGGCCTCGCTGGACCAGAACAACAAGGGTTTGTACGAACCGTCGCACGGTTCGGCGCCGGACATCGCCGGCAAGGGGGTGGCCAACCCGCTCGCCACCATCCTGTCCGCCGCAATGATGGTGCGCTACACCTTCGCCCTCGAAGAAGCGGCGCAACGGGTGGAAGCTGCGGTCAAGAAGGTGCTGGCTCAGGGCTACCGCACCGGTGACATCCACGAGCCGGGTACCACCCGGGTTGGCACCCGGGAAATGGGCGATGCCGTGCTGGCGGCGCTGTGAGTATTTTTGTGTCAGGTCTGTGAAGGAAGAGCGATGAACAAGGTTGGTCTGGTCGGTTGGCGAGGCATGGTCGGTTCCGTGCTGATGCAGCGCATGGTCGAGGAGGGCGATTTCGCCCACATCGAGCCGGTGTATTTCTCCACCTCGAATGCCGGCGGAGCTGCGCCGGAATTCGGCGGCAAGCAGGCTTCATTGCCGCTTCAGGATGCAACCGACATTGTGGCGCTCAAGACCTGCGACATTGTCATTACCTGTCAGGGAGGCGACTACACCAAGGCGGTGTATCCCAAACTGCGCGCGGCGGGCTGGGACGGACACTGGATCGACGCGGCGTCCGCGCTGCGCATGGCCGACGACGCGGTGATCGTCCTCGATCCGGTGAACCTGCACGTCATCAA
The DNA here is from genome assembly GCA_046295975.1 of Rhodocyclaceae bacterium. Taxonomy (GTDB): domain Bacteria; phylum Pseudomonadota; class Gammaproteobacteria; order Burkholderiales; family Rhodocyclaceae; genus UBA2357. The sequence goes on along the minus strand of JBKBMG010000003.1, from coordinate 117,019 downwards.
GGACGCGCTCGTCAAGGGCGGGCGCAACTGGATCGGTGGCAACTGCACCGTATCGCTGATGTTGATGGGGCTGGGCGGCCTGTTCAAGCACGATCTGGTGGAGTGGATTTCGGCCATGACCTACCAGGCCGCCTCTGGCGCCGGCGCGCAGAACATGCGCGAGCTGATTGCGCAGATGGGTGCCATCCATGGTTCGGTGGCCGATTTGCTGGCAGATCCGGCCTCGGCCATCCTCGATATCGACCGCAAGGTGGCCGACACCATTCGCTCCGACACCTTCCCCAAGAAGAATTTCCGCAACACGCCGCTGGCCGGCAGCCTGATCCCGTGGATAGACGTGCCGGTGGAGCACGGCCAGTCGAAGGAAGAATGGAAGGGCGGCGCCGAGTGCAACAAGATCCTCGGCAAGCCGGCTTTCCGTAGTCCGGGCAGCATTCCGATCGACGGGCTGTGCGTACGCATTGGCGCGATGCGCTGTCACTCCCAGGGGCTGACCATCAAGCTCAGGAAGGATGTGCCGCTCGACGAAGTGTCCGAGATCATCGCCACTGCCAACGATTGGGTGAAGGTGGTGCCGAACGAACGCGAACTCACCGAGCGCGACCTCAGCCCGGCGGCAGTGACCGGCACCTTGTCCGTTCCGGTCGGTCGTCTGCACAAGCTGGCGATGGGATCGGAGTACCTCGGTGCCTTCACCGTGGGCGACCAACTGCTGTGGGGGGCGGCCGAGCCGCTGCGCCGCATGTTGCGCATCCTGCTCGATCGCTGAGCGCCTCTGGTTACCTTCGGGGCATGTTTGCAAGGCCCCGATTCATATGGATTTTATCCATGCTAATTGGAACGCCGAAGGCCTGATCCGGGCGCTTCGGCGTTTTCGTCTGGTGCGTAGAAAATGCGATCACGTATTGTCAAAGTGATAGCATCGATGCAAATCTGCAACGTGTTATTCCTTATGAAATAAAGAATTGCTGCACGAAGCTCAAGAAAATGCTAGATTGTTACTAAATCATGCCGGCGGTGCAGCCGTCGTGATGCCTTGTTCCACGCAGCCGGGTGCCCAGAGGGTTAGGCGATATCACTCAAGACCGCTATGAAAAAGACAATCAAGGCTTCCATCATTGCCACCGCGATCGCCTCGTTTCCGCTGGGAGCCGGCGCAGCCGGCCTTGGCGCGATCAATGTATTCAGCGGGCTCGGACAGCCCCTGCGCGCTGAAATCGAACTCACCGCCACCCCTCAGGAGCTTCAGAGTCTGACGGCAAGGGTGGCCGGTGTGGAGGCGTTCCAGCGGGCGAACGTCACCTACTCCCCGGTCATGACCGATGTGCAGCTCTCCATCGATACCCGAGGGGGGCGCTCAGTGGTGCGGGTGTCGACCACTCGGCCGGTGGATGAGCCCTTCCTCGATCTGGTGGTGGAACTCAATTGGTCTGCGGGTCGTGCATTGCGCGAATTCACCTTCCTGCTGGATCCGGTGGATATGGCGCCGGCCCAGGTCGCCGCGGGTACCACCCCGCCCGCCGCGCCCGCACCCACTGCCACGCCAGTGAGCCCGCGCCCCGCGCCGGTGGCGGCCACCCGTCCGGCCGCCCCGGCCGAATACCGGGTGGCTCGGGGCGATACGCTGCGTGCCATCGCCAATCGCTTCCAGCCAGCCGACACCAATCTCGATCAAATGTTGATTGCGCTGCTGCGCGAGAATCCGGCTGCGTTCGACGGCGGCAACATCAATCGCTTGCGCGCCGGCGCGATCCTCAATATTCCCGATGCCCGCACGGTACAGTCGGTCGACACCGCCGCGGCCCGGCGCGAAGTCGTTGCCCAAGCGGCCGATTTCGAGGCCTATCGGAGTCGCGTGGCTGCAGCCGTAGCAAGCCGTGCGCCCGCTCAGGACCAAGCTGCTGCGCGTGAAAGCGGTGGCGCCATCGTGTCTCGCGTGGAGGAGCCCGCAGCCGCCAGGCCAGCCGATCGGGTGGAGGTTTCGGGTTCGACGTCTGAAGGTCCTTCCGCCGCGGATGGTGAGCGTGCAGCCCGACTGCAGGCGCTGGAGGAGGAGTTGATCAGTCGCGAGAAGGCGCTGGAAGAAGCCAATTCCCGCCTCGCCGAACTCGAAAGCGTGATCCGTGACCTGCAGCGTCTGGTCGAAGTGCGCAATCAGAATCTTGCCGAGTTGCAGCAGCAATTGGCCGGTGCGCCGTCTGCAGCCGCGCCGGCGCAGCAGGAACTCGCTGCCGAGGGCCCCGCTGCCGAGACCTCTGCGGCAACCGAGCCGGCTGCGCCGGCAGATGCAGTGACCGAAGAATCCTCGCCAGCGCCCGCGGAAGCCGAGGAGGCGATGGAAGAGCGCCCCGCACCGGCGGTGGAAGCACCGGTCGAGCCCCCTCCGGTTGCGCAGCAGGTCGCGCCAGCGCCTCAGCCGCCGGCTCCGACACCTGCACCGGCTCCTCAAGCCCAGGTTCAGACGCCCCCCCCGGCCCAGGCGCCAGCTGCACGCCCGGCGCCGCAGCCTCCTGCCCCGGAGCCCGGGCTGCTTGATACCTTGCTGGGTGATCCCATGCTGCTGGCGGGAGCGGGTGGTATCGCCGCGCTGCTGATCGGCTATGGCGGCTACCGCGTGCGTCGTAGTCGCAAGGACAAGGAGTTGGACGACGCTTCGCTGTCGATGCTGAGCGAAGATCAGTCCGGCGCTCACTCGGTGTTTGGCGTAAAGGGGGGGCAGGCGGTTGACACCGGTAGCAGTAGTGTTCTGCACACCGATTTCAGTCAGTCGGGACTGTCCGCCATCGATGCCGACGAAGGGGTGGACCCCGTGGCCGAGGCGGACGTCTATATGGCTTACGGGCGCGATGCGCAGGCTGAAGAAATCCTGCTCGATGCACTCAAGGCGGATTCCAGCCGTCCGGCGATCTACCTGAAGCTGCTCGAAGTGTACGCACAGCGCCCGAGCGTGAAACAGTTCGAAGCGGTGGCGACTGACTTCTATTCGCGCACCGGCGGCGAAGGCAGCGACTGGAAGAAGGCGGCGGAGATGGGTCGCAAGATCGACCCCGACAATCCCTTGTATGCCGAGAAGGCCCGCGTTCGCGTGGAAGAGCCGCCTGCGACCGAGACCAGTCGCGAGCCGACCCCGGCCGCTGCGGTGGCCGCCGCAGCCGGAGCGGCGGGCCTGTCGGCGCTGGCACAGGGACAACAGGCATTCCGGGAATCCGAGCAGGACAAGTCCGGCGAAGTGTCGCTTTCCGACCTCGATTTCACCGCCTCCGTGCCGGTCGAGCCCAGTGCCTCGCAAATGAAGGCAACCTGGACGGTTCCGGGTGACATGCGCCAGTTGGCTGATGCGGTCGAGTCGGGTTCGGCGGCCGATCTGGATGCTGCTCTGGAAAGTGCTGCGACGCCGCCGGCCCAGGAGGAGCCCGGTCTGCCGGGCGATCTGTCGGTGCTCGACTTCGATCTGGACGGTGGCGATGCCGCGTCTGCCGAGACCCCCAAGGACAAGGCGTTCGAAGCCAGTGCCGGACTCACCTTCGACCTGGACGTCGGTGCCGATACGGCGCCGGCTCGCGACAGCAGCATGGAGCGGACGGTGGTGGGGTCTGAGCTCGACCTCGAAATGGCCGAAGCGCAGGCTCCGGATCTGGTGCTGCCCGACCAGCCGGCGCCGCAGATCGACTCGGCCAGTGCGGGCGAGGGCGGCGTCGTGACCCATAGCAGCGACGCAAGCATGAGTGCCACCATCATCCAGGGCGACATGCTGCGGGACGATGACGGCGATGCGGAGATGGATCTCGAGAAGACCGGTTTTGACAACAGTCTGCTCGATTTCGATTTCGACCTCGATTCCGCCAAGCCTGCTGCCGAGGAGGTGCCGGCCCTGGATCTGTCGAACATCGACCTCGATCTCGAACTTCCGGAGCCCGGCGAGGCACCCGCAGCCACACTGGATCTGCCAGAGACCGAACCGCCTGCAGCGGATGCCGGTCCGGATGCCGGGCAGGAAGCCGACACCAAGCTTGATCTGGCGCGCGCCTACGAAGAGATGGGCGACAAGGAAGGTGCTCGGGAGTTGATCGAAGAGGTGATTCGCGAGGGTGCGCCCGAGCAGGTGGCAAGGGCAAAGGCGATGCTTTCCCAGCTGTGATCTCGACCTGCCCGGTGGGAGACCCCCGGGCAGGGGGCTGTGCTTCGCGAAGCGCAGACCTCGAAGCCTTGCCTTGAACGATTACGCGCTGCATGGGGAAACCCCATGCAGCGCGTAATCGTTCAAGGTGGTCGTTATTGGCTGTCGACCTGGCATCGCGTCGTTTCATGTTGTGCTCTGACGCGCCGGTTTCTACGTTAAGTCTTGCATCCGGTGCGGCGTGCCCTTTACGCTCCCGTCCTTCGCCGGGGCCATCAAGTCGCCCCGCTAAGCTCTCATGGGGTGCCATGCACGCTGCGGTACTGATTCTGATCTGGTTGATCGTCGTCGCGAGCCTGCAGATGCTCGACGGGGTGCTGCTGTTCGGTGCGGTGCTCGCAATCGGTGTTGCGGCGCGGCTGCGCGCGCATGAGCGCATGCGACGCTTGCTGAGGCGCGTGCGCATTCTGCTGCTCGCGATCCTCGTGATGTTCGCCGGATTTACGCCGGGCGAGGCGGTGTTGCCTGAGCTTGCGCCGTTCGGGCCGTCGCGCGAGGGCCTATTGCTTGCATTCGAGCACGCCGGCCGACTCGTTGCCGCCGTGTTCCTGGTGGCCCTGTTGTTGCAACAACTTCCCCCGCCGCGCCTGGTGGGCGGGGTGCACTCGCTGTTGCGCCCGTTTTCCGTGTTCGGATTGCAACGTGATCGTGTGGCGGTCCGGGCGATGCTGGTGCTCGGCTATGTCGAGGCAGCGGCTCCGCGCAACTGGCGCGACTGGCTTCAGGATCGGGACGACGAGCATCCCGCAGCGGTGGTGATCCTGCACGAGCGTTTGCGCGTGCGGGACGCGGTGGCGCTGGGACTGGTATTGGGCGTGGCTGGACTGGCAGGAATGGGGTGGTGGCAGTGAGGGTTGCGATTGGTGTCGAGTATGCGGGGGATGCCTTCGAGGGATGGCAGAGCCAGGCGCATGGACGGACAGTGCAGGATGTACTGGAGCAGGCGATCGGAAGAATCGCTGGCCATGCGGTGCGGCTGCACTGTGCGGGACGCACTGACGCGGGTGTGCATGCCAGTGCCCAGGTGGCGCATTTCGACACCTCCGCGTCGCGTGAGTTGTCCAGTTGGGTAAGAGGCGTCAATTCGTATCTGCCCGCTGCGGTGGTGGTGCGCTGGGCTGTTACTGTCGACGATGGGTTTCACGCCCGGTTCAGCGCCTGCGGGCGGCGCTATCGCTATCTGCTGTACAACGATCCGGTGCGGCCGGCGTTGCTCGGCGGGCGGATGGGGTGGTTCCATCCGCCCCTAGACCTCGAGGCCATGCAGACGGCCGCTGCGGCTCTCGTGGGCAGGCACGACTTTTCGGCCTTTCGTGCGGCAGGCTGTCAGGCGCGTTCGCCCGTCAAGGTGATGCATTCGGTGCAGGTGAATCGCGAGGGGCGGGTCTTCGCCTTCGACTTTCACGCCAGTGCCTTTCTCCACCACATGGTGCGCAACCTGGTTGGGGCCTTGTTGTACGTGGGCAAGGGGCGCTATCCGCCGGAATGGTTGGCAGATGCGCTCGCGAACCGGGACCGGCGCTGTGCTGCGCCCACCTTCTCGCCGGACGGCCTGTACTTGTGCGGGGTCGACTACCCCGGCGGATGGCCGTTGCCGGGGGATGGGCGTATCATCGCGCTTCCCCATCTGTTCTCGGTCTGAGCCGCTTCGTTCGCATGCCTCGTACGCGTATCAAGATTTGTGGTCTGACCCGGCCGGAAGACGTCTGCGCGGCGGTTGACGCCGGTGCCGACGCGATCGGCCTGGTGTTCTATCCGCCCAGTCCGCGCAACGTCGCCCTCGAGCGCGCCGAAGAGTTGGCCCGTCTGGTACCGCCATTCGTGACGCTGGTCGGATTGTTCGTGAATCCTGCCCGAAGCGAGGTGGCGCGCGTGCTGGACAGGGTGCCGCTGCAGTTGCTGCAGTTTCACGGCGACGAGCGCGAGCAGGACTGTGCGGGCCATGGGTTGCCATGGGTCAAGGCGGCGCGGGTGCGGCCCGGACTCGATCTGGTAGAATTCGTGTCTTCCTACCCTTCCGCTTCCGGCATCCTGCTCGACGCCTTCGTCGAGGGCTATGGCGGGGGCGGCAAAGTCTTCGACTGGTCGCTGATTCCCAGCGGGCTGGACACACGCCTGATCCTCTCCGGTGGCTTGGACCCGGACAATGTCGGTGAGGCGGTGCGCAACCTGCGGCCGTGGGCGGTGGACGTCTCGAGCGGTGTCGAGCAGGCCAAGGGAATCAAGGACGCCGGCAGAATCGCTGCCTTCATTAGCGGAGTTCGAAATGCAGATGGCTGACGCACCGTACATCTTCCCCGATCCGAGCGGCCATTTCGGGCCTTACGGCGGCACGTTTGTCGCCGAAACCCTGATCCCGGCGCTGGAGGAACTGCGCGCGGCCTACCAGGCCTGCCGCACGGACCCCGAGTTCATTGCCGAGTACGAGTACGAGCTCAAGCACTATGTCGGGCGCCCCAGCCCGATCTACCATGCCAAGCGCTGGTCGGAGACGCTTGGGGGGGCACAGATCTATCTCAAGCGCGAAGACCTGAACCACACCGGCGCTCACAAGGTGAACAACTGCATCGGCCAGGCGATGCTGGCGCGGCGCATGGGCAAGCCGCGTGTGATCGCGGAAACCGGGGCTGGCCAGCATGGTGTGGCAAGTGCGACGGTGGCGGCCCGCTACGGCATGGAATGCGTGGTGTACATGGGCTCGGAGGACGTCAAGCGTCAGGCTGCCAACGTTTATCGCATGAAGCTGCTGGGCGCGACGGTCGTGCCGGTCGAGTCCGGGTCGCGAACCCTCAAGGACGCGCTGAATGAGGCGATGCGCGACTGGGTGACGAATATCCACGACACCTTCTATATTATCGGTACGGTGGCGGGGCCGCATCCCTACCCGATGATGGTGCGCGACTTCCAGACCGTGATCGGTCGCGAATGCATCGCCCAGATGCCCGAAATGGCCGGTCGCCAGCCTGATTACGTGATTGCGTGCGTGGGCGGTGGTTCAAACGCAATAGGCATCTTCCACCCGTACATCGACGTGCCCGGGGTCAGGCTCATCGGCGTCGAGGCGGCCGGGGAGGGGCTGGACAGCGGGCGCCACTCGGCGACGCTGACCGCTGGCCGCCCGGGCGTGTTGCACGGCAACCGCACCTACCTGCTGCAGGACGAGGATGGTCAGATCATCGAGACCCATTCGATCTCGGCCGGACTCGACTATCCCGGCGTGGGGCCGGAGCACGCCTGGCTCAAGGACATCGCGCGGGCCGAGTATGTCGGCGTGACCGACGGGGAGGCGCTGGCGGCGTTCCACACCCTGTGTCGTCTCGAGGGGATCATCCCGGCGCTCGAAAGCGCCCATGCGCTCGCCTATGCCGCCAAGCTCGCGCCGCAACTCGGGCGCGACCAGATTCTGCTCGTCAATCTTTCCGGCCGTGGCGACAAGGACATGCATACCGTCGCCGAGCGTTCGGGCCTCCAGTTTTGATCCGATCTCGGGCCGCCGTTGGCGGCCCGACTCATTTCCCAATCGAATATGTCCAGAATCCAGACCACTTTCCAGCGGTTGCAGGCTGACGGCCGACGCGCGCTGATTCCGTTCATCACGGCCGGCGATCCCGACCCCGCGATGACCGTGCCCTTGATGATGGCGCTGGTCGAGGGCGGGGCCGATATCATCGAGCTCGGCGTACCCTTTTCCGACCCCATGGCAGACGGGCCAACGATCCAGCGCGCGTCCGAAAGGGCGCTTGCCAAGGGTACGTCCTTGCGCAAGGTGTTGCAGATCGTGAGTCAATTCCGAACCCATGACGGCGTGACGCCGGTGGTCCTGATGGGTTATGCCAATCCGATCGAGGCGATGGGGGTCGAGCGCTTTGTCGCCGACGCCCGTGACGCGGGGGTGGACGGGGTGCTGGTGGTCGACTATCCGCCGGAAGAGTGCCGCGATTTCGCCAGCAAGATGCGCGCCGGCGGCCTCGATCCGATCTTCCTGCTCGCGCCCACCTCGACCGAGCAGCGCTTTACCGATGTCGCCGAGGTCGGCAGCGGCTACATCTACTACGTCTCGTTGAAAGGGGTGACCGGGGCGGCCACCCTGAACTTCGACGAGGTGGCCCGGCGCATTCCGCAGATCCGTGCCCGCGTGGGCATGCCGGTAGGAGTCGGCTTCGGCATTCGCGATGCGGCGTCGGCGCGTCGCATCGGCGAGGTGGCGGATGCGGTGGTCATTGGTAGCCGGATCATCGAGGAGATCACCGCCAGCGAACCGGACGCGGTGCTTGGCAATGTGCGGACCTTTGTCGCCGGCGTCCGTGCCGCGCTGGACGAGATTCCGGAGGGAGGACGATGAGCTGGCTCAAGAAGCTGCTGCCGCCGCGCATCAACAAGGATGACGCGCCGGCCAAGAAATCGATCCCCGAGGGTTTGTGGAGCAAGTGCTCTGCCTGCGAGGCGGTGCTGTACCGGGCAGACCTCGAGAACAACCAGTTGGTGTGTCCCAAGTGTGGTCATCACCAGCGCATTCGTGCGCGCCAGCGGCTGGACATGCTGCTCGATGCCGATGGCCGCGTCGAGGTTGGCGCCGAAGTCGTGCCGCTCGATCCGCTCAAGTTCAAGGACTCGCGCAAGTACACCGAGCGCCTGACCACTGCCAAGGACGACACCGGCGAGGAGGACGCGCTCGTCGTCATGAGCGGCAAGATCCGCGGCCAGCCGGTGGTGGTGGCGTGCTTCGAGTTCGATTTTCTGGGGGGGTCAATGGGTTCGGTAGTGGGCGAGCGCTTCGTGCGCGGCGTGCAGGCGGCCGAACGTGAGCGTGTGCCCTTCGTGTGTTTCACGGCCACCGGTGGTGCGCGCATGCAGGAGGGGCTGCTGTCCTTGATGCAGATGGCCAAGACCACCGCGGCGCTGACCCAGTTGTCGCGCCGCAAACTGCCTTTCATCAGTGTGCTCACCGACCCCACGATGGGGGGCGTCTCGGCCAGCTTCGCCTTCGTCGGCGACGTGGTGATCGCGGAGCCGGGTGCACTGATTGGTTTTGCCGGCCCGCGGGTGATCGAGCAGACCGTTCGAGAGACGCTGCCGGAGGGTTTCCAGCGCGCGGAGTTTCTGCTGGAGAAGGGCGCGATCGACATGATCGTCGACCGTCGCGAACTGCGCGACAAGCTTGCCGACCTGCTGTCATTGCTGACTCGCCAGCCGGTGCTGGAAAACTGACGAGGTCGAAGTGGTCAATTGCTTGCCGGCGACTTTGCCGGAGTGGCTGAAGCTGCTTGACCATCGGCACGGCGTGCCCATCCAGCTTGGGCTGGACAGGGTAGTGCGTGTGCTGGAGGCCATGCAGGTATCGAGCGGCGCGGTGGTCATCACGGTCGGGGGGACGAACGGCAAGGGGTCCACCTGTGCGATGCTCGAAGCGATACTCGGCGCGGCCGGATATCGTGTCGGTTGCTACACGTCGCCTCATTTGCTGCACTACAACGAGCGTGTGCGCATCGCCGGCGTCGAGGTATCGGACGAGTGCCTGGTCGACGCCTTTGCGCGGGTTGAGCAAGCGCGCGGCGACATCCCGTTGACCTACTTCGAGCATGGCACGCTGGCGGCCTGGGCGGTGTTCTGCGACGCGGCACTGGATGTCGCGATCCTGGAAGTCGGCCTCGGAGGGCGCCTGGATGCGGTGAACGCCATCGATCCGGATTGTGCCATCGTCACCAGCGTGGCGATGGATCACATGGATTATCTGGGCGACACGCGCGATCAGATCGGTTTCGAGAAGGCGGGCATCTTCCGTGCGGGGCGTCCTGCGGTATGCGGCGACCCTCAACCGCCGGCGACCCTGGTGGCGCATGCCGAGGCCCTGGGGGCGCCGTTGTGGGTCAGCGGTCGAGATTTCGGCTTTGGCGGCGACCGCCAGCAGTGGGGGTACTGGCGGTTTGACGCGCCAGGTCCCCAGGGGCGGCTCAACCGACGCGGTGGGCTGGCGTATCCGGCGCTGCGTGGCGCCAACCAGTTGCTCAATGCGTCGGCGGTGTTGACAGCGCTAGAGCTGCTGCGCGCGCGCCTGCCGGTGTCGATGCAGGCCGTGCGGCAGGGGTTGATGCTGGCTGAGGTACCGGGGCGCTTCCAGGTATTGCCCGGCCGGCCGGCGGTGGTCCTCGATGTTGCGCACAATCCCCAGGCAGCCGGGGTGCTCGCCGAGAACCTGTCCAACATGGGCTTCCATCCCGAGACGACGGCGGTGTTCGGCATGTTGGCCGACAAGGACGTGGCGGGTGTGGTGGAACGCGTCGCGCCGCGCATCGACCGTTGGCATGTGGCGAGCCTGCCCGGCCCACGCGGGTTGAGCGCCGAGGCGCTGGCGGCACGCTTGCGTGCCTGCGGGGTCGAGGCCGAAATCCGTTGTTTCGATTCGCCGGCAGAGGCCTTCCGCGCTGCACAAGAAGCGCTCGGAGAGAGTGATAGAATCATCGTTTTCGGCTCTTTCCTGTCCGTATCCGGCGTGCTTGAGGAACTCGGTTCCAGCCGGAAATAAGGTTCTTCACGTGAGCGACAGCGACAACATCGACCTGCAGAAACGCTCGCGCCGGCGCCTGGTGGGCGCGGCTGCCCTCGCGCTGCTGGCCGCCATCGTGTTGCCGATGGTGATGGATGACGAGCCGGGTGTTCCGGTCCACGACATCCAGGTCACGATTCCCGATCGCGAGGCCGATAGCGCCTTCGCCCGCCCGATTGCGGGCCGCCCGCACAGCGACGAGCCCGCCCTGGCCGCGGTGCCGCTGGAGCAGTTGCCGCCCATCGACGAGATCATTGACGACGATGCGATCCCGCTCGATGACCCGGCGCCCGTGGCCGTTGTGCCCCCGAGTACTCAACCAACGCCTCCGGCACGTGTCGAACCCCCGCCAAGCAGTGCCGTGACTCAGGCGCCGCCTGCAGCTGCCGTCGATCGTCCTGCTCCGCCAAGCACACCGCCTAGTGCTCCGGCCGACGACGAGGCGGCACGTGTGCGCGCAATCCTGGAGGGGCAGTTGGCCAGCGCCCCCGGGTCCGCACCGTCCGCTGCGACACCACGGTCGTCTGCCAGCGGCAGTTTCGTGGTGCAGGTGGGGGCATTCGGTGAAGCGGCCAAGGCCAGTGCTTTGAGCAGCGATCTCAACAAGCGTGGGTTTTCGTCCTATACCGAGAGTGCCGGGCCGGTGACGCGTGTGCGCGTCGGGCCCTTTGGCAGCCGTGACGAGGCCGAACGCGCCGCCGAACGCTTGCGGGCGCTGAACATGAGTGCGGTGGTTACGGCGCGCTGACGCGACGCGGATGACGGTTTTCGATTACATCGTCCTGGGGCTGCTGGTGGTGTCCGCGGCAGTGGGCGCGTGGCGTGGTCTGGTGAGCGAGGTAATCGCGCTGCTGGCCTGGGTGGTGGCCTTGTTCGCAGCGTGGATGTACTCGGCCGCGGCGGCCGGTCTGCTGGAAACGCTGATAGACGACCCGTTCTGGCGGCAGATTGCGGCGTTCGCGATCATCTTCGTGGGCGTATTGCTGCTGGCCGCTGCGCTTCGATTCCTGTTGCGCGAGTTGTTGCGCATGGTCGGACTGGGGCCGGCGGACCGGCTGTTCGGTACGTTTTTCGGCGTCGCACGCGGCATTGCGATTGCGTGGGTGCTGGTGTTGGTTGGCGGACTGGCCGGACTGGCCGGCGAGCCCTGGTGGCGCGATGCCTTGCTCGCGCCACCGCTCGAGACGGCGGTCATCGCCGCCAAGCCCTGGCTACCGGATGCGGTGGCCGAGAGAGTTCGTTTCAGATAGGTGCATTTTCCATGTGTGGAATCATTGGGGTGATGGCGACTTCGCCGGTCAATCAACTGCTGTACGACGGTTTGCTGGTGCTACAGCACCGCGGCCAGGACGCAGCGGGCATCGCGACCTCCGACGGCGGGCGCTTCTTCATGCACAAGGGGCCAGGGCTGGTGCGTGACGCTTTTCGTACCCGCAACATGCGCAATCTGGTCGGCAACTGGGGTATCGGCCACGTCCGCTATCCGACCGCCGGAACGGCTTGCAACCCGGCCGAGTCGCAGCCGCTCTACGTAAATTCGCCGTTCGGACTACTGCTCGCACACAACGGCAACCTGACCAATGCGGAAGAGTTGAAGCGCGAGATCTTCATGTCGGATCTGCGCCACATCAACACCAACTCGGACTCCGAAGTACTGCTCAACGTGCTGGCCCACGAGTTGCAGGCCGCCTCCAGTGGCCTCAAGCTCGACGAGGAAGCGGTGTTCCGCGCCGTCGCCAACGTCCATCGGCGTTGCCGCGGCGCCTATGCGGTGGTGGTGATGATCGCAGGCTTCGGCCTGCTTGCCTTCCGCGACCCCTACGGCATTCGCCCGCTGGTGATCGGACGCAACGACACCGAGGCCGGAACGGAATGGATGGTGGCGTCCGAGTCTGTGGCACTCGATGTGATCGGCTATCGCATGGTGCGCGACGTTGCACCAGGCGAGGCGATACTCATCGACACCGAGGGCCATTTCCGTAGCCGCCAGTGCGCTACCCAGACGGTGCAGGCGCCATGCATGTTCGAGTTCGTCTATCTCGCGAGGCCGGATTCCATCATTGACGGCATCTCGGTCTACGAGTCGCGGGTGAAGATGGGAGAGTTTCTTGCCGAGCGGCTCAAGCGCCTGCAACCTCACATTACCATCGATGTGGTGATCCCCATTCCCGACTCCAGCCGTCCGTCCGCGATGGAGATGGCCCACCGGCTCGGTCTCCCGTATCGCGAGGGTTTCGTCAAGAATCGCTACATCGGACGCACCTTCATCATGCCGGGGCAGTCCGTGCGACGTAAGTCGGTGCGGCAGAAGCTCAATACCATCCCGCAGGAGTTCAAGGGCAAGAGCGTGTTGCTGGTGGATGATTCCATCGTACGCGGCACGACCAGCCGCGAGATCGTGATGATGGCGCGTGACGCCGGGGCAACCCGGGTATATCTTGCGTCGGCGGCCCCGCCGGTGCGCTACGCCAACGTGTATGGTATCGACATGCCAACGCGTGGCGAGCTGATCGCGGCCGATCGCGAAGAGGACGACATCTGTCGCGAGATCGGCGCAGACGGCCTGATCTACCAGGACCTGGACGATCTCAAGGCGGCGGTGCGGGCAGTGAATCCGTCGATCAATGCATTCGAAACGTCGTGCTTCGACGGCTGTTACGTGACCGGCGACATCACCGACGAATACCTGTATGGTGTCGAGAACCAGCGTGGTGCGGCCAAGCAGTCCGGAAACGATGACGGCGAGGACGGGCAGCTGGATCTCAACCTGATCGGCAGCAACGAGAACTGAGCGACTCAGATGGACTTTCGGGCGGTCGGATGCGGCCGCCTTTTTCAATTCAGCGACTACCATGACGCCTCACGACGATTCGCCGTCCGATCCGGAGTCCGGCACCGAGCTTCACCTGGATACGCTGGCCGTGCGCGGCGGCACACAGCGCAGTGCCTTCAATGAGCACAGCGAGGCCTTGTTCCTCACCTCCAGTTTTGTCTTCGACAATGCCGCACAGGCCGCGGCGCGCTTCGCGGGCGAGGAGGAAGGCAACGTCTATGCGCGTTTCTCCAATCCCACCGTGTCGATGATGCAGACGCGGCTGGCGGCGATGGAGGGGGGCGAGGCATGCATCGCCACCGCGTCGGGCATGGCCGCGATTCTGTCCCTGGTGATGGGCACGATGAAGGCGGGCGAGCACATCGTTGCGTCGCAAGGGGTGTTCGGGGCCACGCAACAACTGCTCGGAACCTGGTTGCCGCGTTTCGGCATCGAGACGACCTTCGTCCCCGCCACCCAGCCCGAGGCCTACGCTGCGGCGCTACGCCCGCAAACGCGCATGGTGTTCGTCGAGACGCCGTCCAATCCGCTCACCGAGATCGTCGATATCGCTGCCGTGGCCGAGATTGCCCGGCGCCATGGCGCCCTGTTCGCGGTCGACAACTGCTTTTGCACACCCGCCTTGCAACGGCCTCTGGCGTTGGGCGCGGACGTGGTGATTCATTCCGCGACCAAGTACCTGGACGGCCAGGGGCGCGTGTTGGGCGGTGCGGTGGTGGGCGGCAAGACCGTCATGGACGAGGTGTTGAAGTTTCTGCGCACCGCCGGTCCGTGCATTTCGCCATTCAATGCCTGGGTGATCCTCAAGGGCCTGGAGACACTCGGCATCCGCATGGAGGCTCAGTCGGCGCGGGCCCTGGCGCTCGCCCGCTGGCTGGAGGAACAGCCCGGGGTGAAGCGCGTGTTCTATCCCGGTCTGGACTCCCATCCCCAGCACGCTTTGGCGATGCGCCAGCAGCGTTCGGGCGGGGCGATCGTGAGCTTCGAAGTCGAGGGCGGTCGCGAGCGCGCCTGGCAGGTGGTGGACAGCACCCGCCTGCTGTCGATTACCGCCAATCTGGGCGATACCCGCACGACCATCACCCATCCCGCGACGACCACCCACGGCCGGGTATCGCCCGAGGCTCGGGCGGCAGCAGGGATTACCGAAGGGGTGCTCCGTATCGCGGTGGGGCTGGAAGCGGTCGAGGACATCCAGGCCGATCTCGCCCGCGGACTGGCCTGAAGCGCTAGGGAAACGCTGATTAAACCCGTTCGCCCTGAGCTTGTCGAAGGGCATTCCTCAGAAAATCAAGGGCTTCGACAGGCTCAGCCCGAACGGCGCTGAATAACTCTGAGCTTCCCTAGCGCAGGCAACCGGCCGGCCGCAGGCCGATTGCGGATCAGGCCGCGCCGGGGGCGGCCTGCTGCGGGGTGCTGTGATCCGGGGAAGGCCGATCGCGGCGTGCATGCAGCCCCTTGCCGTCCCATTCGAGATAGCGGGCGCTGTCGTCCCAGTCGGCCAGTACCCAGCGTTCGCAGGGTTCACCGTCGACGATGTGGAGGTGGCGTGCCGGGCGGTGAGTATGGCCGTGGATGAACAACGGGCGACCGTGTGCACGCAGTAGTGCTTCCACCGCGGACGGATTCACGTCCATGATGTCCTCCGCCTTTTCGCGCTTCGCCTCCACGCTTTGCTTGCGGATGCCGGCAATGATCGCCTTGCGCTCGGCCAGTGGCCGGGCGAGAAAGGCCATTTGCCATGCGGGCTCCCGCACCTGGGCGCGAAACGCCTGGTAGGCGGTGTCATCGGTGCACAACGCGTCGCCATGGCTGAGCAGCACGCGGCACCCGTCGAGCTCGATCAGGAACGGGTCGGCCAACAGGGTGAGTCCGGCGCGCGCGGCGAAGGCCTCGCCGGCGAGGAAGTCGCGGTTGCCTGCGATGAAGAAGATGCGTGTGCCATGGGCCGAGAGCGTGTGCAACTGCTCGCACACGCGCGCAGGAAAGGCGCTGTCGAGGTCGTCGTCGCCGGCCCAGTATTCGAACAGGTCGCCAAGCACGTAGAGGGCCGCGGCACCGCGCGCCGGTCCGGCGATGAATGCCTCGAAAGCGGCGAGCGTGTCGGGTTGGTCTTCACCGAGGTGAAGGTCGGAAATGAACAGCGTGCGGGTCATGGTCGGGCGGTATCCCGGCGGTGGGCGATTGTTGCGCCAAGCTCCGCCGGGGCACCTTCTTCGCTGTTTCAGATGACTTCAACCCGTTCGATGATCACGTCCTCGACCGGTACGTCCTGGTGGAAACCCTGCGAACCGGTTTTCACGCTGCGGATCTTGTTCACCACGTCCATGCCTTCGGTGACCTGACCGAACACGCAGTAACCCCAGCCCTGCATGTCGGGCGAGCGGAAGTTCAGGAAATCATTGTCGGCGACGTTGATGAAGAACTGCGCGGTGGCCGAATTCGGTGCCTGGGTGCGGGCCATGGCGATGGTGCCGGCAAGGTTCTTGAGCCCGTTGTCGGCCTCGTTCTTGATCGGCTCCCCGGTGGGCTTCTGCTTCATGCCGGGCTCGAAACCGCCGCCCTGGATCATGAAGCCGTCGATCACGCGGTGGAAGATGGTGTTGTCGTAGTGCCCGGCCTCGACGTAGGCGAGAAAGTTGCGGACGGTTTCCGGGGCCTTGTCGGCGTCGAGTTCGATAACGATCGCACCGTGGTTGGTATGCATTCTGACGGCCATGGAGGCTCTCCTGTCTGCTTCAGTTGGATTGGGGGGTGGTGCCGGCCGGGGTTGCGGCGCGCAGGGTGGCGGCCTCGATCACGATCGGCTGCAAGGGCACGTTCTGATGGCCGCTGGCATTGCCGGTGGCCGTCTTGGCGATTTTGCCGACCACGTCCATGCCCTCGATCACCCTCCCGAACACCGCATAACCCCAGCCCTGCATGTCGGGCGAGCGGTAGTTCAGGAACTCGTTGTCGGCGACGTTGATGAAGAATTGGGCGGTGGCCGAGTGGGGGTTGGGCGTGCGCGCCATTGCAATCGTGCCGACCTCGTTGCGCAGCCCGTTGTTGGCTTCGTTTTCGATCGGCGCGCCGGCTTTCTTCTGCTGCATGCGGGTGTCGAAGCCGCCGCCCTGGATCATGAAGTTGTCGATGACGCGGTGGAAGATTGTTCCGTCATAGAATCCCTGTTCAACGTAGCTGACGAAGTTGCTTACGGTCTTGGGTGCCTTGTCTTCGTACAACTCGATGACGATCGGGCCTTCCGAAGTGCGCAACTCCACAACGGGGTTGTCGGCGAAGGCGGTAGCGGCGGTGCCTGCGAGCAGCAGGCTGGCGATCAGATGCTTCATCGGGAATCCTTGTGTGGTGGGCCGGAACGTTCGACTGCGCAGCTGCGCTGGCGTTTCCTGGCGGAGCAGTGCCTCCCGGCGCTTGTGCTATGATCGACGGCCTGTCCGCGCGCCGGCCCGGTTCGGCTGGAAGCCGGCAGTCTATCAATACGGCGGGGCCGGCACAATCACGGACTCGGTCTGCGGTTCATGCGTGCCGACGGCGGGTGCATCCATCCGGCCGAATCCGAACGTCATCCAATACCACGCGAACATCATGCTCACGATCTACAACACGCTTTCCCGAAAAAAGGACGAATTCGTTCCCATCGATCCCGGCAAGGTCAGGATGTACGTTTGCGGCATGACCGTGTACGACTATTGCCACCTTGGCCATGCGCGGGTGATGGTGGTGTTCGACATGGTGGCGCGATGGTTGCGCGCGAGCGGGCTGGACGTGACCTATGTGCGCAACATCACTGACATCGACGACAAGATCATCAAGCGCGCGGGGGAGAACGGCGAGTCCATCCGTGCGCTCACCGATCGTTTCATCGCGGCCATGCACGAGGACGCCGACGCGCTGGGGGTGCTGCGCCCCGACCATGAGCCGCGTGCCACCGAATACGTGGCCAGCATGCAGTCCATCATCACGCGCTTGACCGAGAAGGGGCTCGCCTACGTCGCCGACAACCGTGACGTATGCTATGCCGTACGAAAATTCGAGGGGTACGGAAAGTTGTCGGGCAAGTCGTTGGACGAATTGCGCGCAGGCGAGCGGGTGGAGGTGGCGGGCGACAAGCGCGACCCGCTCGATTTCGTGCTGTGGAAGCACGCGCGTACCGATGAGCCGGATGAGGTGAAGTGGCAGTCGCCGTGGGGAGCCGGGCGTCCGGGCTGGCACATCGAGTGCTCGGCGATGAGTTCGGACCTTCTGGGCGATCACTTCGACATCCATGGCGGCGGGCAGGACTTGCAGTTTCCGCACCACGAGAACGAAATCGCCCAGTCCGAGGGCGCGCACGGCCACCAGTTCGTGAACTACTGGATGCACAACGGTTTCGTGCGCGTGGACGACGAGAAGATGTCGAAGTCGCTTGGCAACTTCTTTACCATTCGTGATGTGCTCGCGCGCTTCGATCCGGAAGTGGTGCGTTTCTTCATTCTGCGCGCCCACTACCGCAGCCCGCTGAACTACTCGGATGCCCATCTGGAAGACGCCCGCCATGCGCTGACGCGCTTGTACACCGCGTTGCGCAACGTGCCGCCGGCCGGTGGCGAGGCGGTGCCGGACTGGACGTCGGCGCATGGCAGTCGTTTCAAGGCGGCAATGGACGACGACTTCAACACTGCCGAGGCGGTGGCGGTGTTGTTCGACCTGGCGAACGAGACCAACCGGAACGCTTCGACCGAGCAGGCTACGCAGTTGCGTGCCCTGGCTGGGGTGCTCGGTCTGCTCGGCCGCGATCCGGCTGCATTCCTGCAGGGCGGGGCGGAGGCGGACGGTGCCACCGCCGACATCGAAGCGCGCATCGCCCAGCGTACCGAGGCCAAGAAGGCACGCGATTTCGCTACCGCCGACCGGATTCGCACCGAATTGCTGGCCGAGGGGGTGGTGCTGGAGGATACCGCGCAGGGCACGATCTGGCGTCGTGCCTGAAACTGTCGGCCGGACGTTGCACCGGGGCGGGGCCCGCCCCGGCGCGGGGGGCGCCCCCGGGGGGGGGTGTT